>NZ_CP040818.1:0-600000 GCF_005887635.2 Paroceanicella profunda
GAGTTGACGCCTCCCAACGCGTAGCGGATGACCCGGAGCGCCGCTCCGGACAGTGATATTTTCTTCGGTCGGGGGTGTTGACGTGCAGGGGACAGCGAGAATGATGGAGCAGGAGGCAACCGTCTGGAGCAGGATCTGCGGTCCGCTCGAGGCTGCGATCGGCCGGGATGCCTTCACGGCCTGGATCGCCCCGCTCCGCTTCCGCTCTGCCGAGAACGGCGTGGCGCAGTTCGGTGTTCCCACCACCTTCTTCGGCAACTGGGTGGAGCGGAACTACCGCGACATCATCGTGGGACTGATGACCTCCGAGGGCGTTCCCGTCGACCGGCTGAGCTTCGACATCATCGGCAACGCCCGCCCTGCCCCGGTGCCGGCCGCGCTCTCCAACGGCTATGGCGCGCCCGCCCCGCAGCCCCAGCCGACCCCGGTCCAGCGGCATGCCCCTGCCCTGTCGCGCGCGCCGGAGCAGGCAGCCCCCCCGCCGGCCGCCGCCGCGGCGCCGGAGCCGGAGCTGCCCGGCTCGCCGCTCGACCCGCGCTACAACTTCGACAATTTCGTGGTGGGCAAGCCCAACGAGCTCGCCCATGCCGCCGCGCGCCGCGTGGCCGAGGGCGGCCCGGTGAGCTTCAACCCGCTGTTCCTCTATGGCGGCGTGGGCCTGGGCAAGACCCACCTCATGCACGCCATCGCGCTGGAGTATCAGCGCCAGTTCCCCGGCAAGAAGGTGCTCTACCTCTCCGCCGAGCACTTCATGTACAAGTTCGTGCAGTCCCTGCGCTTCAAGGACACGCTGAGCTTCAAGCAGATCTTCCGCTCCGTCGACGTGCTGATGGTCGACGACGTGCAGTTCATCTCCGGCAAGGGCTCCACCCAGGAGGAGTTCTTCCACACGTTCAACGCCCTCGTGGAGCAGCGCAAGCAGGTGGTGATCTCCGCCGACCGCGCGCCCGGCGAGATCGACGGGCTGGAGGACCGCATCCGCTCGCGCCTGCAGTGGGGCCTGGTGGTCGACGTGCACCCCACGGACTACGAGCTGCGCCTGGGCATCCTGCAGTCCAAGGCCGAGACGCACTTCGCCGCCCAGCCGGATGTGCAGCTCGCCTCCGGGGTGATCGAGTTCCTCGCGCACCGCATCTCCTCCAACGTGCGTATCCTGGAGGGCGCGCTCACGCGGCTCTTCGCCTTCGCCGGGCTGGTGGGGCGGCGCATCGACCTCGACATGGTTCAGGAGTGCCTGGCCGACACGCTGCGCGCCTCGGACCGCAAGGTCACCATCGACGAGATCATCCGCAAGGTGGCCGAGCACTACAACCTGAAGATCAACGACCTGCTCTCCGCCCGGCGCGCCCGCTCCGTGGCCCGGCCGCGGCAGATCGCGATGTTCCTCGCGAAGTCGCTCACCTCGAAGTCGCTGCCCGAGATCGGCCGGCGCTTCGGCGGGCGCGATCACACCACGGTGATCCACGCGCTGCGCAAGATCGAGGAACTGCGCCAGACCGACAGCGGCCTCGCCGAGGACATCGAGCTGCTGCGCCGCATGCTGGAAGCCTGAGCGACCGGCCTCCCTCTCCCGCACTCCTGACACACCCCCCCCGGGCGTCCCGGGCATTGGCGGATGAAACGCCGGCCCGCGCGCGCCGTCTTGTACCCATCGCGCATCGCCGGCGGCAGCCGCCCCGCGGCGCTGCGGGCGCACCGTTTTCCCCCGTTCCGCCGCGCCGCCAGCGCATGCTGTGCCGCACGCTATAAGCGATTGACCCTGCTCACGGTTCGGATAGTGTCGCAGGCCCTGCCGGGCGTCCGGCAGCCACGTGATTACCGGAAGGCGAGGGGCAGATGAAGGTCAGCATTGAACGCAGCGCACTGTTGAAGGCGATGGGCCGGGCTCAGGGTGTTGTCGAGCGGCGGACGACCATTCCGATCCTCTCCAACGTCCTGATCGAGGCCGAGGGCGCGGAAATCGCCTTCCGCGCCACGGATCTCGACATCGAGGTGCTCGACCGCACCCCCGCCGTGGTCGAACGGGCCGGCGCCACAACCGTGGGCGCCCACACGCTGCACGAGATCGTGCGCAAGCTGCCCGACGGCGCGATGGTCGAGCTGCAGGATGACGGCACCGCGGGCCGGCTGGAAGTGCGCGCCGGGCGCAGCCAGTTCTCGCTGGCCACCCTGCCGAAGGAAGACTTCCCGGTGATGGCCTCCTCCGAGTATTCCTGCACCTTCACCTGCCCGGCGCCGGTGCTGCGGCGGCTGTTCGACAAGGCGAAATTCGCCATCTCCACCGAGGAAACCCGGTACTACCTGAACGGCGTCTACATGCATGTGGCCGAGGCCGACGGCGGCCGGCGCCTGCGCTGCGTGGCCACCGACGGCCACCGCCTCGCGCGCATCGACGCCGAGGTTCCCCCGGGCGCCGAGGCGGCGCCGGGCGTGATCGTGCCGCGCAAGACCGTGGGTGAGCTGCGCAAGCTGCTCGATGACGACGAGGCGGAGATCACCGTCTCCGTTTCCGAGACGAAGATCCGCTTCGCCACGCCGGAGGTCTCGCTCACCTCCAAGGTGATCGACGGCTCCTTCCCGGACTACACACGGGTGATTCCGCAGGGCAACACCAAGCGGCTCGAGGTGGACGCCGCCGAGTTCGCCCAGGCGGTGGACCGGGTGTCGACCGTCTCCTCCGAGAAGTCCCGCGCCGTGAAGCTCTCGCTGGAGGAGGACCGGCTGACCCTCTCCGTGAACGCCCCCGACAGCGGTGCGGCCACCGAGGAGCTGGCCGTCGCCTATGCCGACGAGCCGCTCGACATCGGGTTCAACGCGAAATACCTGCAGGAAATCGCCAGCCAGATCGACCGCGAGAACGCCGTCTTCATGTTCAACTCGATGAACGACCCCACGCTGGTGCGCGAGGGGGACGACGAGAGCGCCGTCTACGTGGTGATGCCGATGCGCGTCTGAGGCGCGCCCCGCCCCCGATGATGGACCGGCCCGGCCCCCCGGACCGCTCCGCCCCGGCCGCCCCGCCGGCCCCGCACCGGCCCTTCGGCCCCCGGCCGCCCCGGGAGACAAGGCCTGCGCCATGACCGCCCTCACCCGCCTCACCCTGTCGCAGTTCCGCTCGCACCCGCGCAGCGTGATCGAGACCGATGGTCGGCCGGTGGCGCTGTTCGGCCCGAACGGCGCCGGCAAGACCAATGTCCTCGAAGCCGTGTCCATGCTCTCTCCCGGCCGCGGCCTGCGTCGGGCGGCGGCGGAGGACATGGCCCGCCGCGCCGCCGGCATCGGCTGGAAGGTCACCGCGGAGCTGTCCCTGCCCGGCAATGCCCATGCCCTCGCCACATGGTCGCAGGGCGGCAGCCGGGAGGTGGAGATCGACGGCAAGCCCCAGCCGCAGGTGGCCCTGGCCCGGCTGCTGCGCGTGATCTGGCTCACCCCGGCGATGGACCGGCTGTGGACCGAGGGCGCCTCCGAGCGCCGCCGCTTCCTTGACCGGGTGACCATGAGCTTCCTGCCCGCCCATGCCGAGGCGACGCTCGCCTACGAGAAGGCGATGCGCGAGCGCAACCGGCTGCTGAAGGACCAGGTGCGCGACGCGCGCTGGTACGAGGCGCTGGAGGCCCAGATGGCCCGCGCCGGGGCGCTGATCGCCGCGAACCGGCTCTCCGCGCTCGGCCGGCTCTCCGCCGCGCAGGACGGGGCGGAGACCGCCTTCCCCCGCGCCACGCTCGGGCTGGCGGAGCCGGACGCGCCCCTGCCGGGCGGCGAACCCGCCCTGCGCGAGGCCCTCGCCGTCGGCCGCGCGCGCGACATGGCCGCCGGGCGCAGCCTCATCGGCCCGCACCGAACCGACCTCACCGCACTCTACGCGGAGAAGGGCGTGGAGGCCCGGCTGTGCTCCACCGGCGAGCAGAAGGCCCTGCTGGTGTCGCTGGTGCTGGCCAACGCGCGGGCGCTGGCGGCCGACGAGGGTCCGCCGCTCCTGCTGCTGGACGAGGTGGCCGCCCATCTCGACGCCGCCCGGCGCGCGGCCCTCCACGACGAGATCGCGGCCCTCGGCGCCCAGGCCTGGATGACCGGCACCGGCCCGGAACTTTTCTCCACGCTGGGCGACCGGGCGATGGCCCTGCGCGTGAGCGAGACGGACGGCATCTCCCATCTCGCCCCGGCCACCCTCTGAGCCCGGGCCGCCGGGCATCAGTCGCGCCCGGCCTTCCGCCGCGGTCGGCCTTCGATCGCGCCCGACCTGCCGTCATGCCCGGCCTGCCGTCGCACCCGGCCCTCCGCCGCGCCCGGCCTTACGTCGCGCCCGGCCGTGCAGCACGCTGCGTCGCGTCGATGGCGGCGGTCCGGGTTCCCGGCATTTCCGGAGCACGCGCGCGGGCGCGCGGGGATGCACTCCCCATGTCCGCCCGTGGCGATTTCTTGCGAACAGGGGCCATGCGGGGCGCCCCGGGCGCCCTGCAGCCCTTGCCCGCGGGCGCGCGCGTACCGATATTGAAGGAATGGATGCACGCATCACACTCGTCACGCTCGGCGTGGCCGATCTCCCGCGGGCGGAGGCGTTCTACGGCCGGCTGGGCTGGGTGCCCTCGGGGCAGAGCCAGGAGGGCGTGCGCTTCTACCAGATGAACGGCCTCGTGCTGGCGCTCTTCGGGCTGGCGGACCTCGCCGCGGACCAGGGACGCCCCGATGCGAGATTGGGCACCGGCGCGATGACCCTCGCGCAGAACCACCCCGACATCGCCGCGGTGGACCGGGCCTGGGAGGCGGCCATGGCGGCCGGCGCCACCCCGCTCAAGCCCCCGGCCGCCGTGGCCTGGGGCGGCTATTCCGGCTATTTCGCCGACCCGGACGGCCATGTCTGGGAGCTGGCGATGAACCCGTTCTGGCCGCTTTCCCCCGATGGCGGACTGACCCTGCCGAATTGAGGGAAAAAACCCGTCTCCGGGCCGATTCCCCCCCCCCCGTGCGCGTGACATTCCCCCCCCGCCACGATAGATTGCGCCTACTTCCAAGAAGGACAACAAAATGGCGGATACCGAGCAGAATTCGGCCTATGGTGCCGACTCCATCAAGGTCCTCCGGGGCCTGGAAGCCGTGCGCAAGCGGCCCGGCATGTACATCGGGGATACCGATGACGGCTCAGGCCTGCACCACATGGTCTACGAGGTGGTCGACAACGGCATCGACGAGGCCCTGGCGGGCTGGTGCGATACCGTCTCCGTAAGGCTTCACGATGACGGCTCCGTGTCGGTTTCCGACAACGGCCGCGGCATCCCCACCGACATCCACAAGGAAGAAGGCGTCTCCGCGGCCGAGGTCATCATGACCCAGCTGCACGCGGGCGGGAAATTCGACCAGAACTCCTACAAGGTCTCCGGCGGCCTGCACGGCGTGGGCGTCTCCGTGGTCAACGCCCTGTCGGACTGGCTGGAACTGCGCATCTGGCGCGACGGCAAGGAGCATTACGCCCGCTTCGAGGGCGGCTTCACCGTGGAGCACCTGCGCGTGGTGGGCGATGCGAACGGCCGCAAGGGCACCGAGGTGCGCTTCCTCGCCTCCACCGAGACCTTCTCCAACCTGGACTACAGCTTCAAGACGCTGGAGCACCGGCTGCGCGAGCTTGCCTTCCTGAACTCCGGCGTGCGCATCACCATCACCGATGACCGCCCGGTGGAGCCGATCAGCGTCGAGATGATGTATGAAGGCGGCGTGCGCGAATTCGTGAAATACCTCGACCGCTCCAAGAGCCCGCTGATCTCCGAGCCGATCTACGTGACCGGCGAGAAGGACGGCATCGGCGTGGAAGTGGCCATGTGGTGGAACGACGGCTACCACGAGAACGTGCTGCCCTTCACCAACAACATCCCCCAGCGTGACGGCGGCACCCATATCGCCGGCTTCCGCGGCGCGCTGACCCGGACCATCAACAACTACGTCGCCTCCTCCGGCCTCGCCAAGCGCGAGAAGGTGACCCTGGCGGGGGATGACGCGCGCGAGGGCCTGTCCTGCGTGCTCTCCGTGAAGGTGCCGGACCCGAAATTCTCCTCCCAGACCAAGGACAAGCTGGTCTCCTCGGAGGTGCGCCCCGCCGTCGAGGGGCTGATGAACGAGAAGCTCGCCGAGTGGTTCGAGGAGAACCCGGCGGATGCGCGCATCGTCGTCACCAAGATCGTGGAAGCCGCGCTGGCGCGCGAGGCGGCGCGCAAGGCGCGCGAGTTCACCCGGCGCAAGTCCGCGATGGACGTGGCCTCGCTGCCCGGCAAGCTCGCCGATTGCCAGGAGAAGGACCCCTCCAAGTCCGAGCTCTTCCTGGTGGAGGGCGATTCCGCCGGCGGCTCGGCCAAGCAGGGCCGCTCGCGCCACAACCAGGCGGTGCTGCCCCTGCGCGGCAAGATCCTGAACGTGGAGCGCGCCCGCTTCGACCGCATGCTCTCGAGCCAGGAGATCGGCACGCTGATCACCGCGCTCGGCACCGGCATCGGGCGCGACGAGTTCAACATCGGCAAGCTGCGCTACCACAAGATCGTCATCATGACGGACGCGGACGTGGACGGGGCGCATATCCGCACCCTGCTGCTCACCTTCTTCTACCGCCAGATGCCGGAGCTGATCGAGGGCGGCTACCTCTACATCGCCCAGCCGCCGCTCTACAAGGTGGCGCGCGGCAAGTCCGAGGTCTACCTGAAGGACCAGCCCGCGCTGGAAACCTACCTGATCGAACAAGGGCTTACCGATGCCGTGCTGCATCTGGGCACCGGCGCCTCGCTGATGGGCGCAGACCTTGCCCGCGTGGTGGAGGAAGCCCGGGTGACGCGCAACACCCTGGCCAACTTCCCCACCCATTACCCGCGCTTCGTGCTGGAGCAGGCGGCCATCGCCGGCGCGCTCGGCACCGCGGCGCTGGAGGGCGACGCCCAGGCGCTGGCCGACAGCGTGGCCGCCCGGCTCGACATCGTCGCCTCCGAGGCGGAGAAGGGCTGGACCGGACGCCCCACGCAGGACGCCGGCCTGCGCTTCTTCCGCACCGTGCGCGGGGTGGAGGAAGTCCGCACGCTGGACGGCTCGGTCCTGCGCTCTCCGGAAGCGCGGCGGCTCTCCAGCCTCACCCCGGCGCTGCAGGAGGTCTATTCCTCCACCGCCCGCCTCGCGCGGCGTGACAAGGAACTGCGGCTCAACGCACCCTCCGAACTGCTCGACGCGGTGATGGCGGAAGGCGAGCGCGGCCTCTCCCTGCAGCGCTACAAGGGCCTGGGCGAGATGAACCCCGGCCAGTTGTGGGAAACCACGCTCGACCCGGAAGCCCGCACCCTGCTGCAGGTGCGCGTGGAGCACATGGACGAGGCGGACGAGATCTTCACCAAGCTGATGGGCGACGTGGTCGAACCCCGCCGCCAGTTCATCCAGGACAACGCCCTGAGCGTGGAAAACCTGGACTTCTGATCCCCCTCGCGATGCCTCGCTTCGGGCGGGGCATCGCGCTTTTGCCCGCGCCTGCAAAGCGGTACGGGCTCCGGCCAGCCCACCCTGCCGGCCAGAGCGGGGGACATGGCAGCGGCCCCTCCGCAGGACACAATCGACGGCGCGGCGCCTGTCGCGGAGAGGTTCGGCGCGGCGGTGCAGCGTCCCGCTCCGCGGTGACGTCACCGCGCCCGGCCGCCCCGGTTTCCCGCGCCCCTCACCCTGCGTCCGACAGGATTTCCGCCACCCCGGGCAGGCCCGCCATGCGCGCCCACCACTGCGCCAGCGCCGGGCGCGCGGGGAGCATCCGCCGGCCCTCCGGCGTCTTCAGGAAATAGTCGATCATCGGCAGGAGGTGGAAGTCCGCGAGCCCCGGTCGCGCCGCGCCGAAGCCGGGGCCGATGAGGGCGCAGAGCGCGTCAAGGCAGGTCTCCGCCCGGGGCGTCGCGGCGGCGATGACGGCGAGATCCGGCGCCGGCCGGCTGCGCGGCACGTAGATCTGCCACACCAGGCAGGGGTAGACGTAACTGTCGGCCAGGCCGATCGCCTGCGCCATCCGCGCCCGGGCCAGGGGGGTGTCGGGCTGCAGCGCCGGCCCGGGGAAGGCCTCGTCGAGATAGCGGGTGATGGCGGCGGTCTCGTAGAGCACCACGGCGCCATGGCTGAGCGCCGGGATGCGCCCGAACGGCTGGCGCGAGAGGTGTTCCGCCGGCGGGCCGCCCGGCGCGAAGGCATCCACCGGGTCCACCCGGCAGGCCAGACCCTTCGCCGCCAGCACCAGCCGCACGATGCGCACATAGACGCTCCAGGGCGCGCCGTGCAGGATGAGCCCGGTATCCGACGGCATGCAGAACTGCCTCCAAAGTGCTTGCGCCCGTTGGCGGAACCGTAAGCGCCGGCCGGCGCCCCGTCATGCGGAAAAAGCAGGGCTCCCCCACCTTGCCAACCGCTTCGCGCAGCCCGACATAGGGGGAACGCGACCGGCGCGCAGCGCGCGCTCAGGCGGCTCCACCGCCTGCGACACCGGTTCCGCGGTGTGACGGACCGGGGATGCCGCCCGCACGGGCAGCCCCCCTCCGGCTTCCGATGACGACAAGGAGAGCCCCATGTCCATCCAGACACCATCCGCCGCCAGCCCCTTGCAGCCCCGCCCCGGGCCGGGCGGAAAGCACCGCGTGGTGATCGTCGGCGGTGGTTTCGGCGGGCTGGAGACGGCGAAGCGCCTCAGGGGCGCGGATGTGGAGATCACGCTCGTCGACCAGCGCAATCACCACATCTTCCAGCCGCTGCTCTATCAGGTGGCGACGGCCTCGCTCGCCACATCCGAAGTGGCCTGGCCGATCCGCGGCATCCTGCGCGGGCGCGAGGACGTGCGCGTGCTGCTCGGCACCGTGAACGGGGTGGACACCGCCTCGCGCCGGGTGCTGCTCGCGGACGGCGACAGCCTGCCCTATGACACGCTCGTGCTCGCCACCGGCGCGCGCCACGCCTATTTCGGCCATGACGAGTGGGAGGACGCCGCCCCCGGCCTGAAAACCATCGAGGACGCCACCCTTCTGCGCCGCCGCATCCTGCTTGCCTTCGAGCAGGCGGAGCGCGAGCCGGACCCGGCCCGCCGCGACGCCCTGCTCACCTTCGTGGTGGTGGGCGCCGGGCCGACGGGGGTGGAGATGGCCGGCACCATCGCCGAGCTTGCGCATGTGACACTGGCGCCGGAGTTCCGCAGCATCGACACGCGCAAGGCCCGGGTGCTGCTGATCGAGGCCGGGCCGCGGGTGCTGGGCGGCTATCACGAGAGCCTGTCGGCCTACGCGCAGGCGGAGCTGGAACGGCTGGGGGTGGAGGTGTCGCTCGGCCAGCCGGTGACCGAATGCACCCGCGACCACGTGGTGTTCGGCGGCACGACCCTGCCCGCGCGCACGATGATCTGGGCGGCGGGGGTGCGGGCCTCTCCTGCCGCGGAATGGCTGGGCGCCCCGGCGGACCGCGCCGGCCGGCTGGAGGTGGCGCCCGACCTCACCGTGCCCGGCCACCCGGAGATCTTCGCCATCGGCGATACGGTCTCGGTGGCGCGCGCCGACGGCCGGCCGGTGCCCGGCATCGCCCCGGCGGCGAAACAGGGCGGGCGCCACGTGGCCGCCACCATCCGCGCCCGGCTGGCGGGCCGCGACGCGCCGCGCTTTCGCTACATCCACCAGGGCAGCCTGGCCCAGATCGGCAAGCGCAAGGCGGTGATCGACTTCGGGCGCATCCGCCTGCGCGGCGCCATCGCCTGGTGGATCTGGGGCATTGCGCATATCTTCTTCCTGATCGGCATGCGCACCCGGCTGGCGGTGGCGGTGAACTGGCTGTGGATCCACACCCGCAACCAGCGCAGCGCCCGGCTGATCACCCAGGGCGAGGCGCAGGCCCCCGGCGACCGCCCCTCCGGCACCCTGCGCGCCGACGCCGCCTGAGCAGGCACATGTCCGATACGCATCCACACCGCCCGGGGCCGAATGCCCCGGGCGGTGGCGCGAGTTGGAGCCCGATTCCCGGGCAGTATGCACGCCTTTCCCCCTACCCCGCCTGAAAGCGCGGCGGATACTGCTCAAAATGCCGGCAAGGCGACATATTGCGCCGGTTGGTGGCGAAAATATTTTACACATGAAGGTATACCGTGCACCGTGTCCCGAGCCACGCATCAGGACAGGGATGGCCGAGCATGACCGACAGCGACCGCATCCAGCGCACCCCGCCGCTCGCCGACCAGGTGTACCGCGGCCTGCGCGAGCTGATGCGCGAGCACGCCTTCAAGCCCGGCGAGCGGCTGGTGGAGGCGAATCTCGCCCGCCGGCTGGACGTCTCGCGCACGCCGGTGCGCGAGGCCCTGTCGCGGCTCGCCTCCGACGGGCTGGTGGAGTTCCAGGACGGCGGCGTGGCGGTGCTGCGCCTCACCCTCGAGGATGTGGAGGAGATCTTCGAGATCCGCCGCCTGCTGGAGCCCCCCGCCGCAGCCCAGGTGGCCCGCAGCCTCGGGCCGCAGGATAATGAGGCGTTCCGCGCCGCCCTCGCCCGGGCCGAAGCGGCGCGCAGCGTGATCGAATTCTCCGAGGCCAACATCGCCTTCCGTGGCCTCTGGGTGTCGCGCATCGCCAACCGGCGGCTGCGCAAGACCCTGCTGCGCTTCGACGACCAGGTGTCGCTGGTGCGCCGCACCACGCTGGTCGACCCGCGGGCGCGCAGCGTGGCGCTGGACGGGCTGCGCAGGCTCGCCACTGCCTTTCTCGCAGGCGACGCCGGGCGCGCCGCCGCCGAGATGGCGGAATTCGTCGACTCCGCCTTCGAGTTCTTCGAGGCGGCCTTCCCCGAAGACCGCCCCTGACAATCAGACCAACAAGGAGAGGTAAGCCAATGAATGCCATGACGAAATTGCGCTCCGGCCTTGCGGCCATCGCGCTCGCCGCGTCCGCCTTCGCCGGCCACGCGGAGGAGGTGACGCTGCGCGCCATCACCTTCACCCCCGCGCAGGTGATCTACGCCCAGCACTTCCAGACCTTCGTGGACATGGTCAACGAACGCGGCAAGGGCGTGGTGCAGATCCAGATCATCGGCGGCCCGGAGGCGATTCCGCCGCTGCGGCTGGGCGAGGCGCAGCAGAACGGTGTCGCGGACATCTTCAACCTGCCCGCGGGCCTCTATCTCAACATGGTGCCCGAGGGCGAGGCCTTCTCCGGCTCCAACCACACGCCGATGGAAAACCGGGCCAACGGCGCGCTGGACTACATCAACGACATCTTCGCCGAGAAGGCGAACGCCCACATCATCGCGCATGTGGACGGCGGCAACGGCTTCCACCTGTTCCTCACCAAGAAGCCGAATATGACGGCCGAAGGCACCGTGGACCTCTCCGAGTTCCGGGTGCGCACCGCGCCGCTGCAGCGCGCCTTCGTGGAGAACCTCGGCGCGATCAACGTCACCCAGTCCCCCACCGAGGTCTACACCTCGCTGGAGCGCGGCATCGTGGACGGCACGGCCTACACCATCGTGGGCATGCGCGACTTCAACTGGGACAAGTTCGTGAAATACCGGGTGGACCCGGGCTTCTTCCAGACCGACGTGCTGATCTCGCTCAACCTCGACGTCTGGAACGGCCTGTCGGACGAGGCGAAGGCCATCCTCAACGAGGTCGGCGAGGACTACGAGCAGATCTCCTATGACACGATGGCCGAGGCCACCGCGTCCGAGGACAAGGCGTTGCGCGACGAGGGCATCGAGGTGATCTCGCTGGAGGGCGAGGCCCGCCAGACCTACCTCAAGGCGGCCTATGCCACCTCCTGGGACCGGCTGAAATCGCGC
The DNA here is from genome assembly GCF_005887635.2 of Paroceanicella profunda. Lineage (GTDB taxonomy): Bacteria > Pseudomonadota > Alphaproteobacteria > Rhodobacterales > Rhodobacteraceae > Paroceanicella > Paroceanicella profunda. The sequence goes on from NZ_CP040818.1 coordinate 11,797, forward strand.
GATGCCACGCATTACGACAAGCTGCGCGAGCTGTTCTTCACCCCGATCGAGTGATCCTGCCCACCGCTGTCTCTCCAGCCCGGCGGTGCGCCGCCGGGCCCTGACCACCCTCCGCGCCGGGGCGCAAGAATGTCCATGCTGATCACAGCCGTAGACCTGATCTCCCGTTTCCTCTTCCTGCTCGCCATCCTGATCACCGCGGCGCTCGTCTTCATCGTCACCTATGACGTGGGCGCGCGGAACCTCGGGCTCACGCCGCCGAACTGGGCGGTGAACACGGTGGAATACGGGATGCTCCACATCACCTTCCTGGCCCTGCCCTGGCTGGTGCGCACGCGCGGCCATGTCTGCGTGGAACTGGTGCTCACCTACCTGCCGGCCCGGGCAAGAACGGCCTGGGAGCTGGCGCTGCACGCGATCTCGGCGCTGATCTGCTTCTATCTCGCATACCGTTCCGGCCTGTCGCTGGCCGACACCATCGCCAAGGGCTCCTACGAGGTGCGCTCCTTCGACATGCCGATGTGGATGCTCTTCGCCTCCATGCCCGCGGGCTTCCTGCTGGGCGGGCTGCAGTTCGTCGCCTTCCCGCTCAGGGGCGACAGTTTCTTCGCCGGCGCGGCCGCGGAAAAGGGAGGCCTGTGATGCTGGACTGGACCGTCTCCCTCGCCATTCTCGTCGGCGGCCTGCTGTTTGCCATGGGCATCGGCCTGCCGGTGGCACTGGCCTTCTTCGCGGTGAACGTGATCGGCGTCTACGTGTTCATGGGCGGCTCGCGCGGCATCGACCAGATGCTGTCGAACGCCACCACCGCCGTCTCCACCTATTCACTCGCCCCGGTGCCGCTGTTCCTGGTGATGGGCTCGCTGTTCTTCTACTCCGGCCTCGCCCGCCGGGTGCTGGACGCGATCGACCTGCTGATCGGCCGCCTGCCCGGCCGGCTCTCCTATCTCACCGTCACCTCGGGCACGGTGTTCGCCGCGCTTTCGGGCTCAAGTCTCGCCAACACCGGCATGCTGGGCGCGCTCATGGTGCCGGAAATGGTGAACCGCGGCTACAAGAAGCACATGGCGCTGGGGCCGATCCTGGGCTCCGGCGGGCTCGCGGTGATCATCCCGCCCTCCACGCTGGCGGTGCTGCTGGGCTCGCTCGCGCGCATCGACATCGGCGCGCTGCTGGTGGCGGGGCTGATCCCCGGGCTGGTGCTGGCGGTGTTCTATGCCGGGCTCATCTATGCCCAGACGAAGCTCGACCCCGAGGCAGCACCTTTCTACGAGGTGGAGGCGATGCCGCTGTCCCGCCGGCTCTGGGTGTTCACGCGGGATGTGATGCCGATGGCGATCATCATCGCCGCGGTGGTGGGCTCCATCCTCACCGGCATCGCCACGCCCACGGAGAGCGGCGCGCTCGGCGTCTTCGCGGTGGGCTTCCTCGCCCTCGCCTTCCGCGCGCTGGACTGGAAGGCGATCGAGAAGGCCGTGACGGAGGCCGCCCGCGTCACCGGCATGACCTTCCTGCTCATCACCGCCTCCTCCACCTTCGCGCAGCTGCTCGCCTTCTCGGGCGCGAGCTCGGGCCTCGTCCGCTGGGCCACGGGCATGGAGATGGGCCCCACGCAGATGCTCCTCGTGATGCTGCTCATCCTCTTCGTGCTGGGCATGTTCATGGACCAGGTGTCGATGATGCTCATCACCCTGCCGGTGTTCGTGCCGCTGGCCGCCAGCCTGCATTTCGACATGGTGTGGTGGGGGCTGATCATGCTGCTGATGCTGGAGGTGTCCTTCACCACCCCGCCCTTCGGCCTGCTGCTCTTCGTGATGCAGGGCGTCGCACCGCCGGGCACCAGCCTGACGGAGGTGGCCCGCGCCGCCCTGCCCTACATGCTCTGCGTCTTCCTGCTGATCGCGCTGCTCATCGTCTTTCCGCCTCTGGCCACCTGGCTGCCAGAGAACATGTGAGGAGACCCGTCATGACCCATCCCATGCATGGCGCAAACCGCTTCAAGCTCGGCATCTTCTCGGCGAATGCCGATGGCGGCCTCACCCTCACGAAGGTGCCGGAGCGCTGGCCGGCCCGCTGGCCCGAGATCGTGCAGGTGGTGCAGATGGCCGATGCGGCGGGCATCGAGTTCTTCCTGCCCATCGCGCGCTGGAAGGGCTTCGAGGGCGAGACCAACTCGCGCCAGCACTCCTTCGAGACCTTCACCTTCGCCGCCGCGCTGGCGGGGGTGACGCGCGACATCGCGCTGTTCTCCACCGTTCATGTGCCGATGGTCCACCCGATCTTCGCCGCGAAGGCGCTGGCGACCGTCGACCATGCCTCGGGCGGGCGCGCGGGGCTCAACATCGTGGCGGGCTGGAACCCCGACGAGTTCGCCATGTTCGGGCTCGAGCGCACCGACGCGCCCTACGAGCAGGCGGCGGAGTGGATCTCGCTCATCGAGCGTCTCTACACCGCGCCGGAGCCCTTTGATTTCGAAGGGAAATTCTACTCGGTGAAGGGGGCCACCACGGCGCCGAAATCCCTCCAGTCGCCGCGCCCGGTGGTGCTGAACGCCGCCTTCTCGCCGCCGGGCCGGGCCTTTGCCGCGGCGCATGCGGATTATCTCTTCACCACCTTCGTGGACATCGAGGGCGGGCGGGAGACCATCTCCGACATCTCCGCCCGCGCCGCGGAGGCGGGGCGTTCGGTGGGCACCTACACCACCACCCATGTCGTCTGCCGCCCCAGCCAGGACGAGGCCGAGGCCTATTACGAGCGCTACGCGGTCAGCGAGGCCGACCAGGGCGCGCTCGACTACCACACCAGCCAGAAGATGAAGCACGCCGCCTCGCACGACCCCGAGACCTTCGCGCGCCACCAGAAGCGCTTCGCGGGCGGCGCCGGCACCTACCCGCTGGTGGGCACGCCCGAGCATATCGCCGCCGAGATGGTGCGCATGTCGCAGGCGGGTTTCGCCGGCACCACGGTGAGCTTCGTGAACTTCCTCGACGAGCTGCCGTATTTCCTCTCGGAGGTGCTGCCGCTCCTGCGCGAGGCGGGGCTGCGGCAATGAGCTTTCGCGACCGGCTCAGCTTCGACGCCGCGCGGGGCGAGTATCTCGACAGCGGAATCCGCTACATGATGATCCGCCCCGACGCGCTGATGGGCATCCTCCACGAGCTTCCGGAGGAGAGCCGCCCGGCGGTGCTGGAGGCGATGGCCCGCTCGATCACGAAGGCGGGCGGCAAGTCCGCCGCCGCCTACCGCGACATGGGCGCGGCGGAGGCCGACGCGCTGCTCGGCGTCATCGCCGCCACCGCGCCCGAGCTGGGCTGGGGCGTCTGGTCCTTCGCGCGCAGCGCCGATGGCCTCACCCTCACCGTGGCGAACGCCCCCTTCCCCGCCGGGCACGGCCCCGCGCCGGCCCCGGTCTGCGCCCCGATCCGCGGCATGCTGGGGGCCATCGGCCCCATGGTGCTCGGCGGCCCGGTTGTCGTATCAGAGACCGGCTGCGCCGCCTGTGGCGCGGCGCACTGCAGCTTCACCATCGCGCCTGCCTGACCCCCTCCGAGGTATCTTCAATGTCCGACGTTCTTTCCCAGCTTCTCGAAGCCCTCGGCCCCGATGTGGTGAGCACGGGCGACGCCATCCCCGCCCGCTACCGGCATGACTGGTCGGGCCTCGCCCCGGTGCTGCCGCTCGCCCTGCTGCGCCCGCGCAACACCGAGGAGGTGTCGAAGGCGCTCGCCATCTGCAACGCCACCGGCACGCCGGTCACGCCGCAGGGCGGGCTCACCGGCATCTCGGGCGGCGCGCATCCCGATGCCGCCGCCGTCTCGCTCTCGCTCGACCGGATGAACCGCATCGAGGGGGTGGACCCGGAGATGGCCACCTTGACGGTGGAGGCGGGCGTGATCCTGCAGGCCGCCCAGGCCGCTGCCGCCGAGGCCGGGCTGATGCTGGGCTACGATCTCGGCGCCCGCGGCTCCTGCACCGTGGGCGGCACCATCGCCACCAATGCCGGCGGCAACCAGGTGATCCGCTACGGCATGGCGCGCGAGCACATCCTCGGGCTCGAGGTGGTGCTGGCCGACGGCACGGTGGTGAACGCGATGAACCGGATGATCAAGAACAACGCGGGGCTGGACACCAAGCAGCTCTTCATCGGCTCCGAGGGCCTGTTGGGCGTGGTGACGCGCGCGGTGCTGCGCCTGCAGCCGCGCCCGCCCTTCACCGCCACCGCCTTCTGCGGCTGCCCGGACCTTCCCGCCGGCCTGCGCCTGCTCACCGCGGCGCGCAAGGCGCTGGGGCCCGCCCTCACCTCCTTCGAGGTGATGTGGCCGAGCTTCTACCACTTCATGTCCGACGGCACCCACCAGCGCCGGATCCTCGCCGAGGAGCACGGCATCTACGTGATCGTCGAGGCCTCCGCCTTCACCGAAACCGCGGCGCGCGAGATGCTGGAGACCTGCCTCGGGGCGGCGATGGAGGAAGGCGACGTGGCCGATGCCGTGCTCGCCGCCTCCGGCAAGGACGAGCGCGCGCTCTGGGCGGTACGCGAGAGCGTGGCCGAGTATCCCAACCTGATGGGCCCGATCAACGCCTTCGACATCGGCATCCCGCTGGAGCGCATGGCCGAGGCGGTGGCGGCGCTCGAATCCGGCCTGAAGGCGAAGTTCCCCGACGCGATCACCCTCTCCTACGGCCATATCGGCGACAGCAACCTGCATCTGGTGGTGAACGTGCCCTCCGCCGGCCGGCAGCAGCCGGACAAGGAAATCAAGGGCTTCGTCTACGGCATGACGCGCGACCTCGCCGGCACCATCTCCGCCGAGCACGGGCTGGGGCTGATCAAGCGCGCCTATCTCGGCTACAGCCGGAGCCCCGAGGAGATCGCGCTCATGCACCAGGTGAAGGCGGCGCTCGACCCCAACAACATCCTCAACCCCACGAAGGCCTTCGCATGAGCCGTGTCTCCCTGCGCCCGGCGCTGGCGGCCGGCACGCCGCTGATCGGCGCCTTCGCCGCCATCCCCAGCCCGATGGCGGTGGAGATCCTCGCCGCCTCGGGCCCGGATTTCCTGTGCATCGACGGCGAGCACAGCCCGATCGCCGGCGAGCGGCTGGAGAACATGCTGCGCGCGGCGCAGGTCCACGGCATCCCGGCGCTCGTGCGCGTGCCCGGCCATGCGCCGGAGGCGATCGCCGCAGCGCTGGACGCAGGCGCGGCCGGCATCCTCGCGCCCCGGGTCTCCACCGTGGCGGAGGCCCGCGCGGTGATCGACGCCGCGCGCTACCCCGCCCTCGGCCGGCGCGGCGCCGGCCCCGGCCGGGCGGCGGGCTATGGCCCCGGCATCCCGGACTACATCGCCCGCGCCAACGACGAGACCGTGCTCGCCGTGCAGTTCGAGACCGTGGAGGCCGTGGAGAACGCGGCCGACATCCTCTCCCTGCCGGGCATCGATCTCGCCTTCATCGGCCCCGGCGACCTCGGGGTGACCCTCGCCGCCGCCGGGCAGCCGGGCGCGGACGCACTGGATGCCGCCATCTCCAGCCTCGCCGCGGCGATCGCCGCCTCCCCGGTGGCCGCCGGCATTTTTGCCGGCACGCCGGCAGAGGCCCGTGCCCGCATCGGCTCGGGCATCCCCTTGGTGATCATGGGCTCGGACGCGATGATGCTGGGTGAGGCCCTGCGCAGCCGCTTCCACGCCGCGCGCGCCTGAGCGGGAGGCGCGGGCCCGCCCGGGCCCGGGCCCTGCCCCGGGCAGCGGACTGGCCGGTGCCGCGCCCGGGAAGACCGTCACGCTCCGTGCATCGCTCACAAGTCTCCGGTCGTGAGCCGGGCGCCCCGCGGTCCGCTCTTACCCCCGTGCCGCCCTGTCCCCACGCGCCACCGAAGCGTGGAGCGTGGAGCGTGGAGCGTGGAGCGTGGAGCGTGGAGCGTGGAGCGTGGAGCGTGGAGCGTGGAGCGTGGAGCGTGGAGCGTGGAGCGTGGAGCGTGGAGCGTGGAGCGTGGAGCGTGGAGCGTGGAGCGTGGAGCGTGGAGCGTGGAGCGTGGAGCGTGGAGCGTGGAGCGTGGAGCGTGGAGCGTGGAGCGTGGAGCGTGGAGCGTGGAGCGTGGAGCGTGGAGCGTGGAGCGTGGAGCGTGGAGCGTGGAGCGTGGAGCGTGGAGCGTGGAGCGTGGAGCGTGGAGCGTGGAGCGTGGAGCGTGGAGCGTGGAGCGTGGAGCGTGGAGCGTGGAGCGTGGATGCCTCCGGACGAACGCCGGTACAAGCCCCTTTCTTGCGGCGCCTTTGAAGAACTCACCGCCGCCCAAGGACCATGTTTGCAACGCTTCCGCTGAGCACGAAGGGACGCGCCCGACCCTGGGTGGGCGCGGCCACTCTCGTGGTGGGCGCTTTATCTCGAAAGCCCCGGACGAGGGGTGTGCGGCGTGCGGCATCGCCATCGCGCCCTCCCGGGGGAGGGTCGGGCGCTGCCCGGGCTGGTCGCCCGGGCGGAAGGGGCGAGCTGCGCCGGACCTGTCGCTCGACGCGGCGCAACGGGGACACGATGTCCGCCGGGGGCCGCAAGGGCGGAGGCCCGGAGGGGCCTTCGCCACGCCCGTCGAGCTGCGGGGGCCGGAAGGCCCCCTCGGCGAGGCGGGCGTCCCCCGGGCGCGCCGGGAGCGGACGCCCGAAGGCGCGATCACATGCCGAGCGCTTCCTTGTAGAGCTCGAGCACGGCCTCCTCCTCGGAAATCTCCTGGGGGTCCTTCTTGCGCAGGGCAATGATCTTGCGCAGCACCTTGGTGTCGTAACCGCGGGCCTTCGCCTCGCCCATCACTTCCTTCTGCTGCTCGGCGATGTCCTTCTTCTCCGCATCGAGCCGCTCGAAGCGCTCGATGAACTGGCGCAGCTCGCCCGCCGTGACGCGGTACTGGGAGGGGGCACCCTCGTGCTCGTCGATGATCTCGTCCATCCGTGTCGTCCTGCATGGAAAGGGGAAGCGCGGACCCTACAAAGACCGCCGCTCGCCCGCAAGGGCTTGCCAGCCCCCCGGGGCACCTCTATGCGGGCGTCACCGAAGCCAGCTGGGGAGGCCCGCACGTGACCGCATTGCTCATCATCGGCATCCTGATGGCCCTCGCCGGAATCGGCGGGCTGGGCTGGTGCGTGGTCCGCGCCCGCGCCCTGCAGCGCAGCGCCCTCAGCCCGGACGAGGCGAAGGTGGAGATGCGTCGCCTCGTGGCGGTGAACCTGGGCGCCATCTCCACCGGCTTTCTCGGCGCGGCCCTGGTGCTGGCGGCGCTGATCCTCGGGGTCTGAGCTCAGCCCAGGCTGGCCGTCACCTCCGCCACCGCGGACCAGATCAGGTGCAGGTCCGTCGCGGCGGAGAAGCGGTGGTCCGCGCCCTTCATCACGGTGAGGCGCATGTCATGCGCCTGCGCATGGCTGATGAGGCGCATGGGCACGGTGAGGGGCACGTCCGTGTCATCCGTACCGTGCAGCAGGCGTACGGGGAACGGCAGCCTCAGCGGGCTGCGCAGCACCAGGTTGCGCCGCCCGTCCTCGATCAGCCGCGCGGTGATGATGTAGGGCTCGTCGGAATAGTCCGACGGCAGGGCCACCCGGCCGGTCGCCTCCATCTCGGCGCGCTGCTTGTCGGAGAAGCCCTCCCACATGCTGTCCTCGGTGAAATCCGGCGCGGCGGCGATGCCCACCAGCCCGGCCACCCGCTCCGGCCGCTCCCGCGCCAGCAGGAGCGAGATCCAGCCCCCCATGGAGGAACCGACGAGGATCTGCGGCCCCATGGCCTGCGCCGCGATCACCTGCGCCGCGTCCGAGGCCCAGTCGCCGATGCAGCCGTCGAGGAAATCCTCCGAGCTCTGCCCGTGGCCGGAATAGTCGAAGCGCAGGAAGGCGCGGCCCTCCGCCCGGGCCCGTTCCTCCAGCCAGAGGGCCTTCGTGCCCTCCATGTCGGAGCGGAAGCCGCCCAGAAACACGATCCCCGGGAGATTTGCCCCATCCCCCTCCGGCATGGTTCTGATATAGGCAATCCGACGGCCTTCGGTCGTGGAATGGAAGTGCGGAGCAGTCATGGAACAGTCCTCATCGGGGCAGGAGCAGGAGCACACGCGTGGCGGGCCCGACCATGCACCGGGTTTCACGGTGCTGCAACTGGTGCCGGCCCTGAACGAAGGCGGGGTGGAGCGCGGCGCGATCGAGATCTCCTCCGCCATCACCGCGGCCGGGGGACGGGCGCTGGTGGCCTCCGCCGGCGGGCGGCTGGAACAGGCGCTGCGCCGCGCCGGGGGCGAGTTGATCCGCCTGCCCGGCTTCGACGCGAAGAACCCGCTGAAACTGCCTGATTTCATCCGCGCCATCCGCGAGATCATCCTCGCGGAGAAGGTGGATATCGTCCACGCGCGCAGCCGCGGGCCGGCCTGGGCCGGATGGTTCGCCGCCCGGGCGGAGGGGTGCCCCTTCGTCACCACCTACCACGGCAGCTATTCCGAGGGCTTTCCCGGCAAGCGTCTCTACAACTCGGTGATGGCGAAGGGCCGGCCGGTGATCGCGGTGTCCGAATTCATCGCCGCGCGGGTGATGGAGCGCCACGGCGTGGCGCGCGAGGACATCGTGGTCATCCCCCGCGGCGCCGATCTCGAGGTGTTCGACGAGGCGCTCGTCACCCCCCAGCGCACTGCCGCCATCACCGCGGACTGGGAGCTGACCGAGGACCCCCGCCCCATCGTGCTGCTGCCCGGCCGGCTGACGCGCTGGAAGGGACAGGGCCTGCTGGTGGAGGCCGCGGCGCTGATCGCGCAGGGCGGCCGGCTGCCGTTCCGCATCGTGCTGGCCGGCGGAGACCCCTACGGCGCCTTCGGCCGCGAGATCGAGGCGCAGGCGCAGGCCGCGGGGCTGATGCATGACGTGAGCCTGGTGGGCAGCGTGACCGACATGCCCGCGGCACTGAAGCTCTCCGCCGTGGTGGTCTGCCCCTCGCTGGAGCCGGAGGCCTTCGGGCGCTCGGTGGTCGAGGCCCAGGCGATGAGCCGCCCGGTGATCGCCGCGAACCACGGCGGCGCGCGCGAGACGGTGGCCGACGGCGTGTCGGGCTGGCTCGTGCCCCCCGGCGATGCCGCGGCCCTCGCCGGAGCCCTGCGCCACGCCATGGCCCTCAGCGGCGAGGAACGCGCCCGCATCGGCGCCGCGGGGCTCGAACGGGTGCGCGCACGCTACTCCATCGCCGCGATGCAGGCCGCCACGCTGGAGGTCTATGCCGAGGTCCTGCGCCGGGGGTGATCCACCCTGCGGACAGGGCCGGACATCCGGGCCCGGCCCGACTATGGCTCCCCGAAGGGGCGCACCCGCTCCGGGCCATGGCCGGGGCGCGCTTGCAGGGCTCCCGCCCCTTCGGCCCACACCAGACACTGCCCGTCGGCCCGCACCGGGCACCGCCCCGCCGACCCACACCGGGCGCCGCCCTGTCGGCCCGCACCGGACACCGCCATGTCGGCCCACACCGGGCACCGTCCTGTCGGGCCACACCCGGCGCCGCCCTGTCAAGCGCGCGGGGCCCGCCGGTGCGTCCCCCCGGCGGCGCGCGTCCGTTCAGGCCGCGTTGGCGACCACGGTGACCATGTTGCGGCCACCGTGCTTGGAGGCGTAGAGCGCCGCGTCGGCGCGGTTGATCAGCTCCGCCACCTCCAGCGGCTCCGGGTGGTGGCCGACGCTCACCCCGATGCTCACCGTCACCGAGAGGCCCTCGGGCACGCCGTCGACCACGAAGGGCGCCGATTCCACCGCCACGCGCATGCGCTCGGCCACCTGGGCGGCGATGCGCGCATCGACATCGGGCATGGCGACGAAGAACTCCTCGCCGCCCAGCCGCGCCACCAGATCCTCGCCGCGCACGGTCTCGCGCAGGCGGTCGGCGAACTGGCGCAACACGGCGTCCCCGGCCGGGTGGCCGTAGCGGTCGTTCACCGACTTGAAGCTGTCGAGATCGAGCATCATGGTCGCGAAACCGCGCCCGGTGGCGCGGGCACGCGCGACGATGCGCTCGAGGTGGTGGAGGGCGTAACGCCGGTTGAACAGCCCGGTGAGGGGGTCGACCATCGCAAGGCGCAGCCCGTCGCGCAGGGTGGAGCGCAGGCCGTCGGAGATCAGCTTGCGGCGGAGCTGCGCGCGCAGGCGCGCGGCCAGCTCGGCCGGGTCCGGCGGGGTGTGGAAATAATCGCTCGCGCCGAGGTCCAGAACCTGGGCGGCCAGCGCGAAATCCTCGCCCTGCACCGCGAAGAGGATGGCCGATTGCCGCGTGTCGGGATGCGAGCGCAGCGCGGCGAGCAACTGGCGCCCGTCCACCCCGTCCCGCACCTGCTGCGAGATCACGATGGCGTCCGGCGGGGCTTCGCGCACGATGTTGAGCGCCGTCTGCCCCGCGTCGCAGCTCATGGTGCGGATGCCCAGGCGGCGGCCCATCCGGGTGGCCCAGTCCTGCGCCTCCTCCGGCGGGTCGGAGACGAAGAGCACGCTGCTGCCGCCGCTGGCGATGAGCGCGTCGCCCTCCGCCAGCGTGGTGCCCGGCCCGGAGCCGCCGCAGGTGCGGTCGCGCAGGCGCAGTTCGTCGAACATCAGCTTGGAGCGCATGAGGTTGCGCACCCGGGCGAACAGGGCAAGGTCGCACAGCGGCCGGGAGAGGAAGTCGTCCGCACCCACCTCCAGGCCGCGCAGCCGCTCCTCGGGCGAATTGAGCGCCGTGATCATCACCACCGGGATATGGGCGAGGCAGGGGTCCGCCTTCAGCCGCCGGCAGACCTCGAACCCGTCGATATCGGGCATGACCACGTCGAGCAGGATGACATCGGGTTCCTCGCGCGTGGCAAGGTCGAGCCCGTGATATCCGCTCTCTGCAAGGAGGACCGAGTAATATTGCGAAGCAAGCTTGGTCCTGAGGATGACGCGGTTGGTTTCGACGTCATCGATTACCAGAATCCGTCCAGACATCTGTGCTCCCCGAAAGCGACCACCCCCTCCCCCCACGAGGAATACCGGACATGGTCCCGCGGCCCGAACGGGCCACCTGAAATACCCTTTTTCGCCTCACGGGGACCGGACAGAACCCTTCAAGGCTCCTGCCCCGACAGTGGCGCGAAATTTGCACCGGCACCAGAGGCTGATAGAATCGTTTTCGATCGAATGAATGATCCAACGCAACCGAGTATAGCGGAGTTCGCACCATGCGTCATCACAAGCAGCCTTCGGCCGAGGAGATCGGTCTCTCCGCCTTTTCCTGGCTGCTGGAGGACCCGGACAGGGCCGGCTCCTTCCTGGGCTGGTCGGGCACCGACCCCTCGGAGCTGGCCGGGCGGCTGGAGGACCCGGTGTTCCTGGGCTTCGTGCTCGACTTCCTGCTGATGGAGGACGAGCAGGTGACCGCCTTCTGCGCCGCGGCCGGGCTGAAGACCGACGCGCCGATGCGCGCGCGCCAGGCCCTGCCCGGCGGCGACCTGCCGAACTGGACGTGAGCGCGGCATGACCCTGGACGCAGCATTGCACAGCGAGATCCGCGACCTGCGCCTGGACGCCGACCGGCCGCTGCTCATCGTCGACGCCGACGAGGTGCTGATCCACTTCGCCGAGCACCTCACCCGCTGGCTTGCCGCGCAGGGCTGGGTGCTGCGCCTCACCGAGTACCGGCTGGACGGCGCGATCCGCCATGCGCAGACCGGGCAGGCCCCGGGCGCCTTCCAGCTGCGCGAACTGCTCGACGGCTTCATCGACAGCGAGACCCGGCAGCAACTGGCCGTGACCGGCGCCGCCGAGGCGCTGGCCGCGCTCTCGCGCGAGATGCAGGTGGTGGTGCTCACCAACGTGCCCGCACGGGCGCGGGCCGACCGGGTGGCCAATCTCGCCGGGCTGGGCATGGACTATCCGCTGCTCGCCAACGCCGGGCCGAAAGGGCCGGCGCTGGCCGCGCTCGCCCGGCGGATGTCGGCGCCGGTGGCCTTCGTGGACGACAGCCCGCTGCAGATCGAGAGCGCCGCGCGCCTCGCGGCCTCGGTGCGGCGCATCCACTTCAGCGGCTCGGAGATGCTGCGCACCATCCTGCCACCAGTGCCGCAGGCCCACCACGCGGCGCTGAGCTGGGAGGAGATCGCCACGCTGCTGCGCGCCTGACACGGGAGGCCCCGGGGGACTGAGGGACCGGGATCCTGCGTCCGGCGGTGGCCCGCTGCGCGCCGCACCTGACCGCTCCGCCATCGGGCGCGGCCGGCAGCCGGGGGAAGCCGTCGGATCCGGCGGCTGCCCCTCCGGGCGGCAGCGGCCTGCTGCTCGGAGCGGCCCGCGCGGGGCCGGGCCGGGCACGGCCCCCGGTTCAGACGGCCGCGCGGAGCGCCTCCGCTGCGGCGCGCAAGCCGTCCGGCAGGGGCACGGGGCGGCGGGTGGCCGGGTCCACGTAGACATGGGTGAAGCGGCCCTCGGCGGCGGCGAGATCCTCGTCCGGCGCGAAGAGCCCGATGCGGAAGGTGAGCGAACTGGAGCCGACGCGCTCCATCCCCAGCCCCGCGACCAGCCCGCGCGGCCAGCCCAGCGAGGCGTGGTAGACACAGCCCGTCTCCACCACCAGCCCGATGACCTCCGCCTCCGGCACCGGCAGGGCCGCCTCCTCGATCAGCCAGAGATTCACCAGCGCGTCGAAGAACTCGTAGTAGACGACATTGTTCATGTGGCCGTAGACATCATTGTCGCGCCAGCGGGTGGTCATCTCCCGGAAATATGCATAGTTTGCGCGCGGCGCGCGGTCCTTCGGCATGGGCCTCGCCTCATCGTTTCCCGCGGCCCAGGCGCCGCGCTGCCGCCCGGAGGATTGCCGCGATGCACGAGCGGATCAAGGGGCTGCTGTTCGACAAGGACGGCACGCTGTTCGACTTCCAGTCCTCCTGGGCACCGGTGTTCGCCCGGGTCGTGGCGGAACTGGCCGGAGATGACGCCGCGCGGGCCGGCGCGCTCTGCGCCGCCGGGGGCTTCGATGCCGGGCGCGGGCGCTTCACCCCGGCCTCCCCGGTGATCGCCGGCACCTCGGCCGACATTGCCGCCTGCCTGCTGCCGCACCTGCCGGGCTGGGACGCGGAGCGGCTGGAAGAGCTGCTCAACCGCCGGGCCACCGGGGTGGCGATGTCTCCCGTCACCGATCTCGCCGCCTTCACCGGCCGGCTGCGCCGCGCCGGGCTGCGCACCGGCGTCGCCACCAATGACGGCGAGACCGCGGCGCGCAGCCACCTGGGCGCCGCCGCCGCCGGCTTCGACTACATCGCCGGCTATGACAGCGGCTACGGCGCGAAGCCGGGGCCGGGCATGGTGGAGGGGTTCCTCGCCGTCACCGGGCTCGCGCCGCGGGAAGTGGCGATGGTCGGCGACAGCCTGCACGACCTCGTCGCCGCCCGCGCCGCCGGCACGCTCGCCATCGCCGTGCTCACCGGCGTGGCCGGCGCCGCGGATCTCGCCCCGCATGCCGACCTCGTGTTCGACAGCATCGCCGACCTGCCCGCCTGGCTGGAGATCGCCCCATGACGACCGCCCCCTCCCCCATCGCCCGCCTGGGCTGCGCCGCGCCGCGCCGGGTGATCGCCACGGCCGTTCTGGGCGCATTGGGCGTGTTCCTGCTGGTGCTCGCGGTGGAGCAGGCGGGCAGCGGCGCGTGGAAGACCCTCGTCCTGGCGCTGGCCGGGCTGGGCACGCTGGCGCTCACCCTGCTGGTCTGGCGCGCCACCGGCAGCACGGTGCTGCTCACGGAAGAGGCCCTCACCACCTCCGAGGGCACCCTGCTCTGCCCGGTGAGCGAGATCGTCGCGGTGGAGAGCGGGTTCCTCGCCTTCCGCCCGGCGAACGGTTTCGTGCTGCGGCTGAAGAGCCCGGCCCCGCGCGGCTTCGCGCCCGGCCTGTGGTGGCGCTTCGGGCGGCGGCTGGGCGTGGGCGGCTCGGTCTCCGCGCAGGAGGCGAAGGTGATGGCGCAGGCGATCTCGCTGCAGATCGCCGCGCGCGCCGCCCCGGCGGATGCAGCGGACCCGGCAGATCCCGCATGATCGCGCGCCGTGCGCTGCTCGGCGGGCTGACCGCCCTGGCGGCGTGCTCCGGCCTGCCCCGGATGCCCCCGGCGATTCCGGCCCCCGAACGGGATTCCATCGCCGCGCTGCCCGGCTATGACCGCATCCGCTTCTTCGGCGACGAGGTCTCGCCCCGCGCAAGCGACATGGTCGAGATGATCGTGAACCGCCGGCGCGCGAGCCATGTCCGCCCGGGGAAGTTCGACATCCTCGCCCTCTCGGGCGGCGGATCGGACGGGGCCTACGGCGCCGGCCTGCTCACCGGCTGGAGCGCGCAAGGCGACCGGCCGGAGTTCGACGTGGTCACCGGCATCTCCACCGGCGCGCTGATCGCCCCCTTCGCCTTCCTCGGGCCGGAGGAGGACGACCAGATCGCCCATCTCTACACCAGCATCTCGCTGGACCAGATCGTGGAGTTCGCGCCGCTGAAGGCGCTGTTCGGGGCCGCCTCCCTGGGCGATTCGACGCCGCTGCTGCGGCTGCTGCGCGAGCAGATCACGCCGGAGTTCGTCGCCCGGATCGCGCAGCAGTACCAGCGCGGGCGCGTGCTGCTGATCGGCACCACCAATCTCGATGCCCAGCGCCCGGTGATCTGGGACATCGGCGCCATTGCCAGCTCCGGGCGCGAGGATGCGCCGGAGCTGATCTGCAGGGTGATGCTGGCCTCCGCCGCGATTCCCGCCGCCTTCTCGCCGGTGCTGTTCCGCGTCACGCAGAACGGCGTGGCGGGCAGCGAACTGCATGTCGACGGCGGGGTCACCCAGTCGATCTTCGTGACGCCGCCGGGCTTCGACACCCGGCCGATCATGGACCGGCTCGGCGTGCCCCCGGAGGGCCGCGCGCTCTGGCTGATCCGCAATGCCAGCCTGCGGCCGGACTATGACCCGCTGCCGCTCGGGGTGCTCGACATCGCCCAGCGCGCGGTGAGCACGCTGATCAAGTCGCAGACCACCGGCGATCTCTTCGGCATCCAGGCCCGGGCGAAGGAGGACGGTTTCGCCTTCCACCTCGCCTATGTGCCCGAGAGTTTCGACGAGCGCGAGACCGCGCCCTTCGACCCGCAGTACATGGCAGCCCTCTTCGCCCTCGGCCGCCGCGAGGCCGAGGCGGGCTATGACTGGAAGTCCTCCGTCTATCCCGCGACGGTCAACCCCGACGCGGGGAACTGACACCCGAGGCGCGGCAAGCCGCTGCCCGGTCACGCAGCGCCTGTCATCCTCCCGCAGCTCACCCGCCACCGGCAACGCCCGGTGCAACCACCCTCCGCCCGCCCGGAGCGGGCACGAGACCCGGCATCGGGGACAAGCGCCTCCGGCTGGCTCTGGCCGTACGCGTGCGCGACGGGACAGGCTTTGCCTGCCGCCGCCCTCACGCCCCGCCCTGCGGCGGAACCGGGCACCGAAGGTTCCCCGCTGCGCCCGGACCGGGCCCGGGCGGTTCGCTCCGGTGCCGGGCCGTGTCAGAGGCCCAGGGCGCGGTAGCTCTGCGACACCCGGTCGATGGAGACCACGTAGGCCGCGAGGCGCAGGTCGGTCACGTCGGAGCGGCTGCGCCAGACCGAGCGCATCGACTGGTAGGCCTCGCGCATCGTGTCATCGAGGCCCGAGCGCACCAGTTCCAGTTCCCCGGCCCCGTGGAGATAGTTCTCCTTGAACCCCTCGGAGAGCGCGCCGGCGAACTTCATCTGCCCGCCGATGCGCTCCAGCTCGTCGACCAGAAGCTGGTGGCGCGCCTCCTCCTGCCGCCGCTGCATGCGCCCGAAACGGATGTGGCTGAGGTTCTTCACCCATTCGAAATAGGAGACCGTGACGCCGCCTGCGTTCGCGTACATGTCCGGCAGGATGATGGTGCCCTTGGAGCGCAGCACCTCGTCCGCTCCGGCCGTGGTGGGGCCGTTCGCGGCCTCCACGATGAGCGGCGCCTTGATCGAATGCGCGTTGGAGAGGTTGATCACCCCTTCCATGGCGGCGGGGATGAGGATGTCGCAATCCTCGCACAGCACGGTGGAGCCGTCCGCCACGTAGGTGGCGCCGGGGAAGCCGCGCACGCCGCCGGTCTCCGCGATATGGGCGCGCACCCGCTCCACCGGCAGGCCGGTGGGGTCCAGGATGGCGCCGTCGCGCTCGATGATGCCGGTGATCAGGCAGCCGTCCTCCTCGGAGAGGAACTTCGCGGCGTGGTAGCCCACGTTGCCGAGCCCCTGCACGATCACCCGCTTTCCGGCCAGCTTGCCGGTGAGATGCGCCTCCGCCACGTCCTCCTTGTGGCGGAACATCTCGCGCAGGGCGTATTGCACGCCGCGCCCGGTGGCCTCGGTGCGCCCGGCGATGCCGCCGGCGTTCAGCGGCTTGCCGGTCACGCAGGCGCGGGCGTTGATGTCGGTGGTGGCCATGCGGCGGTACTGGTCGGCGATCCAGGCCATCTCGCGCTCGCCGGTGCCCATGTCCGGCGCGGGCACGTTCTGGGAGGGGTTGATGAGGTCGCGCTTGATGAGCTCGTAGGCGAAGCGGCGGGTGATTCGCTCCAGCTCGTCCTCCTCCCAGGCGCGGGGGTCGATGCACAGGCCGCCCTTGGAGCCGCCGTAAGGCGCCTCGACCAGCGCGCATTTGTAGGTCATCAGGGCCGCGAGCGCCTCGACCTCGTCCTGGTTCACCGAGAGGGCGTAGCGGATGCCGCCCTTCACCGGCTCCATGTGCTCGGAATGCACGGCGCGGTAGCCCGTGAAGGTGTGGATCTGCCCGCGCAGGCGCACGCCGAAGCGCACGGTGTAGGTGGAGTTGCACACCCGGATCTTCTCCTCCAGCCCGTCAGGCAGGTGCAGGAGCGCGGCTGCGCGGTTGAACATGATGTCGACGGATTGGCGGAAGCTCGGTTCGTGCTGGATCTGCATTCCTATCCCCTGTGCCAGGTGTGTCCGGCATTCTGTGTTTCGATTCCGACGCGAGGAACCTTGCCAAGGAATTAACCCTGTTTCATGCAATTTCGAACAATGCACGGAAACAGGCGGGGAAACCCGCCCCGCGGGGGTCCATCCGCCGCCCCCCGGCGCGGGCACCCCTTCACCCGGCAAATCCAGGGCGCCGGCGGCCCCCTCGCGCGGTGGTTTGCCGGGAGACGCACCCGGGGCAGCACGCCCGGGGCCAACGGGCCGTCGCGGGATGACCGGGTAGCCCCCCGGCGCTGGGTGCCCCCGATCTCCACGTGGAGTGCACTGCGGGCTTCCGGGCGGGCGCGCCGCGCAGTGGTCGGGGAACGCCCATGGCGGGCAGCGCGCTTCGGGCTGGCGGACCGTCGCACGAGGAGCGGGCAGCCCCCGACGCGGGTCTCCCGACCGCCGCGCGGAGTGCGTTGCGGGTTGCCGGGCGCGCGCTGCGCAGTGGGCGGGAGATGCCCGCGGCGGGCAGCCCGCTCCGCTCCGGCGGATCGTCCCAGGAGGACCGGGGGGCCCCCGGGCGCGGGGGTCCCGGCCCCGGGATCCTATGGACCCGGGGCGCCCGGCCGCGGCGAAGAGGGGTCAGGTGCCGCGCGGCTTCGCGCGGCGGGTGGGTTCGGCCACGGTCGGGTCCTCCGGCCAGGGGTGGCGCGGGTAGCGGCCGCGCATGTCCTTGCGCACCTCCGCATAGGAGCGGGCCCAGAAGCCGGGGAGATCGGCGGTCACCTGCACCGGGCGCCCGGCGGGCGAGAGCAGTTCGAGCTGCAGCGGCAGGCGCTTCGGCCCGATCACCGGGTGCTCGGTGAGGCCGAACATCTCCTGCAGCCGCACCGAGACGGACGGATGCGCGCCGGACCAGTCCACCGCCAGCGTCGTGCCGGTGGGCGCGGTGATCTGCGCCGGAGCGAGCCGGTCCAGCGCCTGGCGGCGCTCCCAGTCCAGCAGGCTGTCGAGCGGGCCGAGGAGATCGATCCGCGCGAGGTCGGCGGCGCTGCGCGCCCGGCCCAGGTGCGGCTCCAGCCAGGTGCGGATGCTGGCGCGCAGGCCCTCGGGGCTCATGTCCGGCATGTCCGCCCCCTGCCCGCGCAGGAACTCCACGCGCGCGGTGAGCAGGCGCGCGGGCTTCGACCAGTTCAGCGCCTCCAGCCCGAGGTCGCGCAGGATGCCCTCGCACATCGCCGCGGCGATGGCGGCGGCGGGCACCTCGCGCCACACCCGGTCCTCCAGCACCAACGCGCCGAGCAGGGAGCGGCTGCGCGCCACCACGGCACGTTCGCGCCGCGACCATTCGCAGACCTCCGCCTCGGCCAGCAGGTCCGGATGCAGCGCCTTCGCCTCGGCTTCGGAGAAGGCGGCGGCGAGGCGGATGCGCGCCTCGCGCTGGTCTCCGTCCAGGTCCAGCGCCACCAGCATGCGCCGGGAGGCGAGCGGGTCGGCCGCGTCCAGCACCGCGCCCTTGCCGCCGGAGAGCAGGTAGCGAGGATCGTCCCCGCGCCGGCGCAGGCCGATGCGGTCCGGCCAGGCGAGGGAGGCGAGGCCGGCGGGCGTGGGAGCGGCGCCTTCCCCCGGCTCGCGCGCGGCGCGGAAAGCCGGGTGGCGCGCGAGGCGCGTGGCCTCGGCGCGGATGCGCTCAAGGGCCGGCCGCGCGGCGGCGGCCTCGCCGGGGCGGTTCAGCGCGCGCAGGCGCAGGTCGAGATCGGCGCCCGCGCCGCGCAGCGGGTCACGCTCTGAGACGAGCGCCGCGATGCGGGCCGCCGTCTCCCCCGCGCCGAGGGCCGCGCCGCGCAACAGCATGTGGCCCAGGCGCGGGTGCAACGGCAGCGCGGCCAGTGCCCGGCCATGCGCGGTGACCCCGCCGCGCGCATCGAGCGCGCCCAGCGCCGCGAGCAGCGTGCCGGCCTCCGCCAGCGCCTCCGCCGGCGGCGGAGTGAGGAAGGGCAGCTCGGCCGCTGCGGCCCCCCAGAGCGCGAGTTCCAGCCGCAGGCCGGTGAGATCGGCGGCCTCGATCTCGGCGGGGGCATGGGCGGCGAGCGCGCCCTCCTCGCCCCGGGTCCAGAACCGGTAGCAGACCCCCGGCGCCACGCGGCCCGCGCGGCCGCGGCGCTGCTCGGCCTCCGCGCGGGTCACCCGCTCGGTGACGAGGCGCGACATGCCCGAGCCCGGGTCGAAGCGCGCCCGTCGGGACCGTCCGCCATCCACCACCACGCGGATGTCGGGAATGGTGAGCGAGGTCTCGGCGATGGCGGTGGAGAGCACCAGCTTGCGCCGGCCCGGCGGGCCCGGCGCGATGGCCGCGCGCTGGCGGGCGAGCGGCAGGGCGCCGTAGAGCGGCTGCAGGTCCACCCCGGCGGGCAGCCGGCCGGAGAGGGCCGCCTCCACCCGGCGGATCTCGCCTTCGCCGGGCAGGAAGACCAGCACGCCGCCCTCCGTCTCCGCCAGCGCGCGCGCCACGAGATCGGCCAGCGCCGCCTCGAAGCGCGGGCCGCGGGCGCCGGGTTTCGCCCAGGGCGCGTCGAGATGCCGGGTCTCCACCGGAAAGCTGCGCCCCCGGGCCGTGACGATGCCCGCGCCCATCAGCTCCGCCACGGGTCCGGCCTCCAGCGTGGCCGACATCACCACCAGCGCGAGGTCCTCGCGCAGCGCGCCGCGGGATTCGAGGCAGAGCGCGAGGCCGAGATCGGCCTGCAGCGAGCGCTCGTGGAACTCATCGAAGATCACGCAGGCCACGCCCGGCAGGTCCGGCTCCGACTGCAGCATCCGGGTGAGCACGCCCTCGGTGACCACCTCCACCCGGGTGGCGGCGGAGACGGCGGCCTCGCCGCGGATGCGGTAGCCCACCCGGCCGCCCGGGCTTTCCCCCAGGGTGTCGGCCATGCGCTCGGCGGCGGCGCGCGCGGCCACGCGGCGCGGCTCCAGCATCAGGATGCGGCCCTCGGGCAGCGCCTCCATCAGCGCCAGCGGCGCCCGCGTGGTCTTGCCGGCGCCGGGCGGGGCCTGCAGCACCGCCTGCCCCTCCGCCTGCACGCGCGCGACGAGCTCGGGCAGGACGGCGTCGATCGGCAGGGTCACGCAGCGACCACCTTTCCGCCCTCCACCGCAATCGGGATGGCCCAGAGCCCGCAGGAGACCGGGATCGATCCCTCCGCCGGCGCGCCGGTGCGCGCGTCGAAGATCGCGGCGTGGTTCGAGCACATCAGCTTCGTGCCATCGGCCGAGAGGATGGAGGGCGCGCGCCAGTCCAGCGGCAGGTACTGGTGCGGGCAGGCGTTCCAGTAGGCGCGCACGCTGTCGCCCTCGCGCAGCAGGATCACGCCGAACTCCTCCAGCGTCAGCACCCGCACCCCCTGTTCCAGCGCATCGAGCGCGATGATCTCCTGCCCGGGCGCGGGGGCGCCTTGCATCGTCTTCCAGGGCTCCGTGGCCATGTTCCGTCCTCCCTCTGCCATCCGTTCGCGGCGCATCATCCCGTTTCGGGCGGGATTTGCAAATCCGCGCGCATCTCCCGCGGCTCAGGCGCGCGATCGCCCCGGGGACCAGGCTGCCGGGCGGAGCGGGGCGAGTCGCAGCTGCAGGCCGCCCCGCCGGCGATAGCCCCGCACAGGCCTCCCACGTCCACCGGCTCAGCGCCGATCTCATGCGGTCGCCCGGTCGGGGGGGGCCGGCCGCCTCTGGCAACCGCCGGCCGCGCTTCAGGCGCAGCCAACCCCCGGAAAGGGCCTTGCGGGACGACCAAACGGCGCGGGTCTCACTCGCGACCCGGCCCGATGCGGACCCGGGGTCGAGCACGGCCCGGAAAGGACCTCGAGCTAGACACAGCCCGGGACGGGCCTCGGGGTCAGCGCGGCCCGGGGCGGCCTCCGCGGCCAGACACGACCCGGGACGGGCTCGTGGCCAGGCATGGTTCGGGGCGGCGCCCGCGTTCGGCACGGCCCGGGTCGGGCCCCGGGTTCGGCACAGCCCGGGATGGACCCGGGGTTGAACACGGTTCGGGGCGGGCTCTGGCTCAGCCATGGCCCGAAACCGGCCTTCGGGGGCAGGAACCGCCCGGCGCCTTCAGCGGAAGGCCGGGCCGTGCACCCAGGTGGTGAGCGAGTGGCGCGCGCCGCGGGTGACGGGCGTGACCCGGTGCAGCACGAAGGCGGGGAAGAATGTGGCCGAGCCGCGCGCGGTGTCCGCGCTGCGGATATTGGCGTCGGCGTTCGTCTCCAGCGCGCCGCCCTCATAGGCCTCCGGCGCGGAGACCTGCACCACGAGGGTGAGCTTGCGCCGGCGGGCCAGCGCGCCGTCGCCGATGTCGGTGTGCCAGTCGAAATGCCCGCCCTGCGCCTCGCCGTACCAGGCAAGCTGCATGCGCTCGGCGAAATCGGTGAGGACGAAGTCGAAATGCGTGCGGTTCACCTCGGCCACCGCCGCCACGATGCGCTCCATCACCCAGTCGGCGGAGCCCGCGTCATCCAGCCAGGCGATGCGCGCGGAGCGGATGTTTTCCAGCAGCGCGCCCCCCACGAGACCGCCCTGATCATAGCCCGCCGCCTCGCCCAGCGCGGTCAGCGCATCGCATTCGGCCGGGGTGAACAGCGCGGGAAGGGTGACGGGAACGAACATCGGCATGCTCCGGCAGGAAAGGCTGCCATAGACCCGCTCCGCCCGCGGCTGTCTGACACGCGGGCGACGCGACGGATGTCGTTTTTGCGCCTCCGTAGCCCTCCCGGCGGCCGGAACCGCGACCTCCCGGCGGGGCCCGGCGCCTCCCCCGAGCGCGAGGACGGCACCGCACCCGAGCAGCCTTGCGGCCAATCGGCGAGGCCGCCGGCCCGGCGCGCAGCCGTGCGGGCGGAGAGCCCGGCCGGGCCGTCAGCCACCTGTCGCCCGCCCGGCGAAGACCCGGCGCCGGGCTGCGACGGCTGACACGGGCGGCCACCCGGCGGGCCGTCGCGCGGGCCGGGAACGGCCCCGGGCCCGGCAGGCGCAAGGTGGCATGGAGCGCGGTCGGAGAGCCCGACGGGGCAGTCCGGCGCCCCGGGGCCGGGACGTGGCGCGCGCCCGGGGCCCGTGGCAGGGCAATACGGCCATGGCGATCCCGGCTCCGGATGCTAGGTATCGGGCGGAAGGCGAAGGAGGACAGGCATGAGCGAGCGCGTTCTGATCACCGGCGGCGGCAGCGGCATCGGGGCCGGCCTGGCCCGGGCCTTTGCCGCGCGGGGCGACCGGGTGGCGATCTGCGACAGTGATCCGGAGGCGGTGGCCCGGTGCGCCGCGGAGCTGCCCGGAGCCATCGCCCGCACCGCCGACGTGACGGACGAGGCCGGGATGGCGGCCTTCCTGTCGGAGGTGGAGGCGGAATGGGGCGGGGTGGACGTGGTCTGCGCCAATGCCGGCACCGGCGGGCCCGCGGGGCGCATCGAGACGCTGGATTACGCCGCCTGGCAGGCCTGCATCGCCACCAGCCTGCACGGCGCCTTCCTCACCTGCCGCTGGGCGGCGCGGCTGATGCGCGCCCAGGGCAGCGGGCTGATCGTGCTCACCTCCTCCACCGCCGGGCTGGCGGGCTACCCGCTGCGATCGCCCTATTCGGCGGCGAAATGGGCGATCGTGGGGCTCACCAAGACGCTGGCGATGGAGCTGGGCCCCGCGGGCGTGCGGGTGAACGCCATCTGCCCCGGCGCGGTGGAGGGCCCGCGCATGGACCGGGTGGTGGCGATGGAAGCCGCCGCCAGCGGCCGCTCGGAGGAGGAGACCCGGGAGCTCTACGTGCGCGGCGTCTCCCTGCGCACCTGGGTGAGCGTGGAGGACGTGGCCGCCGCCGTGCTGCACCTCGCCTCGCCCGCGGCGCGGCGGATCTCCGGGCAGATCCTCGCCATCGACGGCCATACGGAGACGCTGGCGCCCTGACGGCTGCCGCGCCCGGGGGCCCTCGGGTGCACCGGGTCTGCCCTGCGGCGCCGACAGCGCATCGCACCCCGCCGAACCGGGCCGCATCTGCCGGCGCGCAGCGCGCAGCTCTTCGCTGCCCGCGCACTGTGTCCGGCACGGGCTTGCCGTCGGGCCCCTCGCCGCCGCCCCTCGCGAAGGCGGCTGGGGCCGTCCCGACCCGATCGTGACCTTCGCTGCCCGCGCGCTGCGTCCGGCGCGGACCTGCCGTCGGGCCCCTCACCGCCGCCCTCGTAAAGGCGCCTTGGGCCGTCTCGACCTGATCGTGACCGTCGCTGCCCGCGCGCTGCGTCCGGCACGGGCCTGCCGTCGGGCCCCTCGCCGCCGCCCCTCGCGAAGGCGGCTGGGGCCGTCCCGACCCGATCGTGACCGTCTCCAGCCGCCGGGCAGCACGGCGCTAGCCTGCCCGGCGCGGGATGCAGGCCCCACAGGGCCTGCGGCCGAAGCCCGTGCCCGCGCGAAGACCTCCTCCCCCTCCTGCCAGGCGCGCTGCACCGGCACCGCGGTCCGCCTGCGGCGGCCGGGGGGAGGCCGCGGCGGGGCCAGGCGCATCCGGCCGGGCCGGGACGGCACTTGATTGACATCCCGCCGTGCATCATGTTTTGTCCCGCGAGCCCCCCGTCGCGCGGTCGCCGGCGGGGTGTTTTCATTTGAACGCGACCGATGCAGAGGAGACGACCGAGGTGATTACGCCCGTCCTGCCAACCTACGCGCGGGCACCGCTTTCATTCGTGAAAGGCGAGGGCCCCTGGCTGGAAACCGAGACCGGAGAGCGCTACCTTGACCTGGGAGCCGGCATTGCCGTGAACATCCTGGGCCATGCAGCCCCCGTGCTCGTCCGCGCGCTGGAGGAACAGGCCCGACGAGTCTGGCACACCTCGAACCTCTACCGGATCCCGAACCAGGAAGAGCTTGCCGCAGGGCTGGTGGAACACACCTTCGCGGACACGATGTTCTTCACCAACTCGGGCACCGAGGCGATCGAGTGTGCCATCAAGATGGCGCGGAAGTTCCAGAGCCATGCCGGCCACCCGGAGCGCTTCCGCATCGTCACCTTCCAGGGCTGCTTCCACGGCCGCTCCACCGGTGCCATCGCCGCCACGCAGGGCGAGAAGATGGTGGGCGGCTTCGGCCCGCTCATGCCCGGTTTCGACCAGGTGCCGCTCGACCTCGACGCGGTGCGCGCCGTGGTGGGCCCGGAGACGGCCGCCATCATGATCGAGCCCATCCAGGGCGAGGGCGGCATCCGGGTGGTGGAGGCCTCCTTCCTCAAGGCGCTGCGCGAGATCTGCGACGAGAACGGCGCGCTGCTGATCCTCGACGAGATCCAGTGCGGCATGGGGCGCACGGGGCGGCTCTTCGCGCATGAATGGTCGGGTGTTACGCCGGACATCATGACCGTGGCCAAGGGCATCGGCGGCGGCTTCCCGCTCGGCGCCTGCCTTGCCACCGAGCATGCGGCCTCCGGCATGACCGCGGGCACCCATGGCTCGACCTATGGCGGCAACCCGCTGGGCTGCGCCATCGGCCTCGCCGTGCTGGGCGAGGTCACCGCGCCGGGGTTCATGGATGGCGTGAGCCGCGCCTCGGGCCACATGCGCCAGAGGCTGGAGGGGCTGGTGGCCAGCCATCCCACCATCTTCTCGGAGGTGCGGGGCCAGGGCCTGATGCTGGCGCTCAAATGCGTGCCGGCGAACGGCGAGGTGGTGAAGGCCGGCTACGCCGAGCACGTGATCACCGTGCCCGGCGGCGACAACGTGGTGCGCCTTCTGCCGCCGCTCAACATCACCGAGGCGGAGATCGACGCGGGTATCGCCCGGCTCGACGCCGCCGCCACGGCGATGGAGGCAGCGGCGCAATGACCCGGCATTTCCTCGACCTGCACAAGGTGGAAGCCCAGACCCTGCGCGAGATCCTCGCGGACGCGCAGGCGATGAAGAACGCCCGCGCGGGCCTGCCGCGCGGCACGAAGGATTCCGAGCAGCCCCTGGCCGGGCGCGCGGTGGCGCTGGTGTTCGAGAAACCCTCGACGCGCACGCGCATCTCCTTCGACGTGGGCATCCGCCAGATGGGCGGCGAGACCCTGGTGCTCTCCGGCTCGGAGATGCAGCTGGGCCATGGCGAGACCATCGCCGACACGGCGCGCGTGCTCTCGCGCTACGTGGACGCGATCATGATCCGCACCTTCGAGGAGAGCACCCTCCTCGAGATGGCGGAGCATGCGACGATCCCGGTGATCAACGGGCTCACCAACCGCACCCATCCCTGCCAGATCATGGCCGACGTGATGACCTATGAGGAGCACCGCGGGCCCATCGCCGGGCGCAAGGTGGTCTGGGCGGGCGACGGCAACAACGTCTGCGCGAGCTTCCTGCACGCGGCCGGCCAGTTCGGCTTCGACTTCACCTTCACCGGCCCGCCGACGCTGGACCCGGAGCGCGAGATCGTCGACTGGGCCCGCTCGCACGGGGTGAAGGTGGAGATCGAGCGCGACGCGGCGAAGGCCGTGGAGGGCGCCGACCTCATCGTGACCGACACCTGGATCTCGATGCATGACCCGCAGAGCGCGCGCGAGCGACGCCACAACCAGCTCCGCCCCTACCGGGTGGACGAGCGGCTGATGAGCCTCGCCGGGCCCGACGCGCTGTTCATGCACTGCCTGCCCGCCCACCGTGAGGAGGAGGCGACCGGCGCCGTGATGGACGGCCCGCATTCGGTGATCTTCGACGAGGCGGAGAACCGCCTGCACGCCCAGAAGGGCATCCTGCGCTGGTGCCTCGGCGTCTGAGCCCCTGCGCGACCGCGGGGGCGGTTCCGCCGCCCCCCTGCCCGCCGGCATCCCCGGCACCCTGATCCAAGATGCGGCCGCGATGGCCGGGGCCGCGCCCCCGCCCAGCCTGCCGCGGAGACCCTGATGTTCAATATCTGGCAACGGAAGAAATCCGGCACGCGGGAGCGGCTGTGCATCCTGCACGCAGGCCAGCACAAGACCGGCTCGACCACGCTGCAGAACTTCCTTACCCAGAACGCGAACCGCCTGCAGCGCGACGGCGTGCTCTACCCCAAGGCCGGGCGCAGCCTCGCGCGCACCCAGCACGTGGACCTGCTGCGGCTGATCGCCGGGCAGCCGCTGTTCTCCTCCGGCGACGGGCTCATCGAGGCCTTCGACGAGGAGATCGCGCACACCGATCACGAGGTGCTGCTGCTCTCCTCGGAATTTCTGTGCAGCCCGCTCTACTTCCGGCCCAACCGGCTGGTGCAGGACTTCCTCACCGCGCGCGGCTACCGGCTGCACGGAGTGATGTACCTGCGCGACCAGCCGGAGTACCTGAATTCCGCCTATGCGGAGCGGGTGAAGATGGGCCGCGAGCACCGGCCCTTCGCGGAGTTCGCCGAGGGCGTGCTGACCGGCACCATCTCCGGCGCGGGCACCGCGATGGAATTCCACCGGCTGCGCCGCCCGGAGGTGACCGACTGGGGCACCCAGACCTTCCGCCCCTACAGCCGCGCCGTGCGCCGCAACGGGGTGGAGGCCGATTTCATGGAAACCCTGCTCGGCATCCTGGCCGAGACCGGCCATGCGCCCGGGCTCACCGCGGAGCGGGTGGCCGGTTTCGCTCCTGCCGAGCGCGCCAACATCTCCACCGGGCCGCTGCACATCGCCATCGGCCGGAGGGTGGCCGCCAGCCTCGCGCCGCGCTTCGATCATCGCACGCTGGTGCGGGTCACCGAGGGCGTCTACACCGTGATCCACGAGATGCTGCTGCGCGAGGGCATCTCCGAGCGCTCCTACACCGGGCTGACCCCGGAGATCTACGCCCGCATCCGCGCCCATTACGCCCACCGCAACCGCGGCGTGGGCCGCGAGTTCTGGGAGCGCTCCTGGGCACGGGTGTTCCCCGCGCTGCCCGCGACACGGTTGGTGACCAACGATCTCGACCTCGACAGCCCCCGCGGCCCCGCCGGCCGGCAGGAGAAGAAGGTGAACCGCCTGTTCCGGCTGGTGATGCCCGAGATTGAGGCCAGCGTCGCCGCCGCCCTCGCCGCCCTCCCGCCGGAACCCGCCAGCCAGGACTGATCCGCCCGGCTCCGCCAAAGCGCGCGCCCGGTACCGGCCAACGCGCGCGCCCCCGGCCCCTGCGGATGCACGCCTGCCGGCCCCGGAGGACCGGTCTGCCAGGCCGGAGGCCAGGTGCCGCGATGCGCATCGCCCCAGCGCATCACTCCCCCCGGGGTAGCGTCCCCTCCTCGCCACCCATGCCGACGCGCGCCTGCCGGCACCGGCGCTGCGATGCCATAGCCCCGGGCGCGCGCGCCCGCATCACTCCCCCCGGGGAAGCACACCCCTTCCACTCTGCCGACGCACGCCCGCCGACACCGGCGAACCGGTCTGTCGGGCCCGGCACTCCGTGTTGAGATGCGCATCGCCGGCGTATCACGCCCCCGGGGTCGCGGCCCCCTCCCGGCCGCCCCTGCCGATGCGCGCCCGTCGGCACCGGCGGACCGGGCCCGTCGGGCCCGGCACCCGGCGATGCAATGCGCGTCCCCCGACGCGCGCCCACGCGCATTACTCCCTCGGGGAAGCACACCCCTTCCCGCCACCTCTGCCGATGCACACCCGCCGGCACCGGCGGACCGAGCCTGTCGGGTTCGGCACCCCATGTTGAGATGCGCATCGCCCGGCGTATCCCTCCTTCCGGGGTCGCGGCCCCCTGCCGGCCGGCCCTGCCGCGCGGCCCCGCCGGGGCCACCTGCCGCCCGCGCGCGGCGGGAGCCGAGCCTGCGATGGAGGGCTGCGCGTCGCCCTCCGCGCTTGCAGCGAAGGATGTTTCCCCGCTGGCGCAAGGGCATGGCCCGTCGCGCCCGTGGGTCCGGGCGCGCGCGTCGGCGGGCCCGGCGGTGCGCGCAGGCGGGCCGAGCGACGTGCGCCGGGGGGCGGGGTGGCGTGCCTCACTGAACCGGGCGGATGCAAAACGCGAATCTGCTGCACTGCACCCATCGACCCTTGCATCCGGCGGACCGACAGTCTATCTGGTGCACTTCACTGTGGCGTCGTTTCCTCCGGCAGGGCCGGGCGGGGCGACAGGCGTGGGTTCCGGAAGCATCCGGCCGGCGCCGGATCCCCACACCAGCGGCAGCGACAGCGCAAGACGTGTGATCACGTATCGTCGCCCCCCTACCCCGTCTTTGCCAGATGCGCTTGGCGATGGCAGCACCCGGATGGCCACAGCCATTCCGGACAAAGGACCTGCTTTGACCAACGATACCTTCCGGGCCTTCGGCCTGGCTCCGTCCATCCTGTCCGCTCTCGACCGGGCCGGCATGACCACCCCCACCCCCATCCAGGCGCAGGCGATCGCGCCGCAGCTCGAGGGCCGCGACATCCTGGGCATCGCCCAGACCGGCACCGGCAAGACTGCGGCCTTCGCGCTGCCCATCCTGCACCAGATCCTCGACATGCCGGGCCGGCCTTCGCCGAAGACCACCCGCGCCCTCGTGCTCGCCCCGACCCGCGAGCTCGCCGTGCAGATCGAGGAAGCCTTCCGCAAGTTCGCGGACGGCGCCCGCCTCTCCACCGCCCTCGTGCTCGGCGGCGTCTCGCGCAATTCGCAGATCCGGCGCATGGCGCGCGGTGTCGACGTGCTCGTCGCCACGCCGGGCCGCCTCACCGACCTGGTCGGCGAAGGCCATATCCGGCTCGACGAGACCCGCTTCGCGGTGCTCGACGAGGCGGACCGCATGCTCGACATGGGCTTCGTGCGCGAAGTGAAGAAGATCCACGCCGCCCTGCATCCGCGCCGCCAGTCGGCGCTGTTCTCGGCCACCATGCCGACCGATGTCGCCGGGCTGGCCGAAGGGTTCCTGCGTGATCCTGTCCGCATCGCCGTCGCCCCGCAGGGGGAGACCGCCGGCACCATCACCCAGAGCGTGGAAGTGATGCAGCACGCCGAGAAGCGCTTCCGGCTGGCCGAGCTGGTGGGCAGCACCGATGTCTCCCGCGTCATCGTCTTCGCCCGCACCAAGCGCGGCGCGGACCGGGTGGCCGAGAACCTGGGCAAGGACGGCGTTCCGGCCGAGGCCATCCACGGCAACAAGGCCCAGAACGCCCGCCAGCGCGCGCTCGACGCCTTCCGCTCCGGCCGGGTCAAAGTGCTCGTGGCCACCGACATCGCGGCCCGCGGCATCGATGTGCCGGGCATCAGCCATGTGGTGAACTACGAGCTGCCCGACGAGGCGGAGAGCTACGTGCACCGCATCGGCCGCACCGGGCGCAACGGGCTCGATGGCATCGCCATCACGCTCTGCGCTCCGGATGAGGGCGACAAGCTGCGCGCGATCGAGAAGCTGACCCGTCAGCAGCTCGCGCCCGAGGGCTTCAAGTCCACGCCTTCGACGACGGCCCGCAAGGGTCGCGGCGGCGGGAACCCGGCCAAGCCGCACTCCGCCCGCCGCGCCCAGCAGGAGGGTGCGCTCACCGCGAAGGGCCCGCGCGCCCCGTCCGGCAAGCCCGCCGGCGTTGCAGCGGCCCGCCGCCGCCCGCGCCGCACCGGCCGCTCCGGCGCCGCCGCCTGAGCCAGCGCGCGCCCGGCTCCGCCGGGACATATCGCCTGACAGAGACGCCGCCGGGGCTTCCCCCGGCGGCGTTTTTCATGCGCCGTGCCCTCCGCCGCCGGCCCCGCGACGGGCGCCGGGACCGCGCCGCCGGGCCGGCCAGCGCACGACCTCCGCACGGGCCACGTCCCCGACGCTGCGTGACATCAGCCATCCCCCCATGTCCGCGACATCCCTCTCGAGCGCCATGCCCCCCGCTGCTCCCGTGAGGCGCCCCGCGGGGCCGACCAGAGCTTCGCCACCCACCGCGCCGCAGGGGCAGTGGCCAGTGCAGCGAGCCCACCGCCCGGCGTGCCCGGCGTGGCCGCGCCCTTACCGGTGTCGGGCCGCGTCGCGCGCCGGGCGTGGCAGCGCCATTTCTGGCACCGAGTCGTGCAGCGGACCGGACCTGGCAACGCCAATCCGCGCGTCGCCCCCCTGCGCCGGGTGTGGCAGCGTAATTCCTTGTATCGGGCCGCGCGAAGCGTCGGGCGTAGCGGCGCCATTCCGAGTGTCAGGCCGCCCGGCGCCGGACGTGGCGGCACCAAACCCGGGGACCGGACCGCGCGGCGCGCCGGCCTGCGGTGCGCCTGGGGTGGGGCGGTGCAGAGAGGCCCCGGCGGTCAGGACGTGAGCCGGGCCACGATGGCGCGGACATCGGCGCGCGAGAGCGGCTGCGGGTCCACCATGTTGTGCAGCGTCAGCCCCTCCACCAGGGCGTCGAGCGCATGAACCGTGTGGGCGTCGAAATGCCGGCCCAGCGCGGCGCGGCTCTGGCCCAGCCAGCCCTGCATCACCGTGCGCAGCACCGGGATGCGGCCCGTGTAGGCCCAGAGCTCGCAGACCAGCTGCATGTTGCGCGGCGTGGCGATCCGCCCGCCGGAGATCACCTCCACCACCGCTTCCGCCGCCTCCGCCGGGCTGCGCGCCGCGTCCAGCAGGCTGGCGTAATCGGCGTGCATCTCGGTGGCGAGCCGGGTGAAGGCCTCCAGCAGCAGGGCTTCCATGCCGTCGAAATGATAGGTCATCGAGCCGAGCGGCACCCCGGCCGCCGCCGCCACGCGCCGGTGGGTGGTGCCGGCCACCCCGTGGCTCGCGATCACGTCGAGCGTGGCGAGAAGGATGCGTTCGCGGCGGTCCGGGTCGCGGCCCCGGTGCGGCTGGTCGGTCACCTCTGCGTCTCGCCTCCCCGGACTGGCCGCGCGCGGCTGCACCGCCCCGCGCCGTCACGCCCGGTTCACAGGCCGGGCGTACACCGGTTTACATGCAGGGTGTACATATGTACATGATCACTGACGCCCCGCCGCAGCGTGATGCGCGGGCCGACCTCTTCATCAGGGTGCCGCAATGTTTTCCGCCATTCAACGCCGCCGGCTTGCACTTTACGTGCTGTTCTTCCTGCCGGGGGTGCAGTTCTCCTCATGGATCACCCGCACGCCGGCGATCCGTGACCGGCTGGACGCCTCCACCGCCGAAATGGGGCTGGTGATTTTCGGCCTGTCGCTGGGGGCGATGATCGGCATCCTGTCCTCCGCGCCGCTGGTTCTGAAGTTCGGAACGCGGCCCGTGGTGGGCGCCGGCATGGCCTCGGTCACGCTCAGCATCGCGGTGGTGGCGCTGGGGGCGGCGCTGGCCTCGCCGCTGCTGGTCTCCGTCGGGCTGGCCTTCGGCGGGCTGGGCATGGGCGCGCTCGACGTGGCGATGAACGTGGAAGCCGCGGACGTGGAGCAGCGGATCGGCCGGCCCTTCCTGACCGGGATGCATGGCTGCTTCAGCCTCGGCACGGTGGTCGGCGCGCTGGCGGGCATCGCCCTCTCCGCCATCGCCTTCCCGGTGCCCTGGCACCTCATGGCGGTGTTCGTGCTCTCGGTTCCGCCGCTCCTTCTCGCGATGCGGCAGGTCGCGCCCGGCCTCGGCCGCCGGGTGGTGCTCACCGAGCTGGAGCGCAGCCGCGCCGGCCCGGTGCCGCGCAGCTGGCGCGACCCGCGCCTTGCCATCATCGGCGTGGTGGTGCTGGCGATGGCCCTGGCCGAGGGCGCCGCGAACGACTGGCTACCGCTCCTGATGGTCGACGGGCACGGCTTCGGCGCCACGGCCGGCTCGCTGGTCTTCGCCGGCTTTGCCAGCGCGATGACGGTGGGGCGCTTCTTCGGCGGCCCGGTGATCGCACGTTACGGCCGGGCAGCAGTGGCGCGGGGCAGCGCCGTGTCCGGTGCGCTCGGCATCGCGCTGGTGATCTTCGGCGAGGGGCCGGTGGTCGTCGGGGCCGCGGTGGCGCTCTGGGGACTGGGCGCCTCGCTCGGCTTCCCCGTGGCGCTCTCGGCGGCGGGCGAGACCGCACGGCCCGGCGAGAGCCCGGCGGCCCGGGTGGGCGTGGTGGCAACGGCCGGCTACGTGGCCTTCCTCGTCGGCCCGCCGCTGCTGGGCTTTCTGGGAGACTCCTTCGGGCTGCGCAGCGCGATGATCGTGGTCCTCGCCCTGATGGGCGTCGCCGCCATCCTGGCCCCCGCGCTCGGCAGCGGCCGCGTCGTGGCGCGGGAGCCGGCGCCCTGCGGCAACGCCGGGTGAGCGGCGGTCGCGGGGCTGTCCCCCACGGCATCGGTCACCGCCCGGAAATGCGCCACGAGGGAATCCACAGCCCCGCGCCCCGCCCGGCGGGGATCCGCCGCCCGGCGACCCTCCGCCGCCGGACATGCCGCCCGGTGATCCGCCGCGCCCGCCCGCACGTATGCAGGGGCATGACACCGCTTCGCATCCTCACCGAGGCCCGATGACCGACACGGCCCCTGCCCTCCTGTGGTTCCGCCGCGACCTGCGCCTGGCCGACCATGCCGCCCTCACCGCCGCCGCCGCCGGCGGACGGCCGGTGATCCCCGTCTTCGTGCTCGATCCGGAGACCGAGGCCATCGGGGCCGCCGCGCTCTGGCGGCTCGGGCTCGGGCTGGAGGAGCTTGCCCGCAGCCTGGGCGCGCGCGGCATGCGGCTGGTGCTGCGCCGCGGCCCGGCGCGCGCCGCGCTCTCCCGGCTTGCCGCGGACACCGGCGCGCGCGCCCTGCACTGGACCCGCCTCTATGACCCCGCCTCCGTGGCCCGCGACACGCAGGTGAAGGCGGAGCTGCGCCGCGAGGGGATGGAGACGGTCTCCCACCCCGGCCACGTGCTGTTCGAGCCCTGGACCGTGGCCACCGGCAGCGGCGGGCCGTTCCGGGTGTTCACCCCGTTCTGGAAATCGGTGCGCGGCCGCGGGCAGGACCCCGCCCTGCCGGTGCCCGAGCTGCGCGCGCCCGCCCGCTGGCCGGCCAGCGACCGGCTGGAGGACTGGGAGCTGGGCGCGGCGATGAACCGGGGTGCTGCGGTGGTGGCCGCGCATGTGGCGGTGGGCGAGCAGGCCGCGCGCGACCGGCTCTCCGCCTTCCTGCGCGGCAGCCTGGACGGCTACGCCGCCGACCGGGACCGCATGGACCGCGCCGCCACCTCGCGCCTGTCGGAGAACCTCACCTATGGCGAGATCTCCCCCCGCAGCATCTGGCATGCCGGCACCCGGGCGCTGGAGGAGGGCCGGCCCGGCGCCGAGGCCTTCCTGCGCGAACTGGCCTGGCGGGACTTCGCCTGGCACCTGATGCACCACGTCCCCGATCTCGCCACCGCCAACTGGCGCCGCGAGTGGGACGCCTTCCCCTGGCGCGGGGACAGCGCGGAGGCCGAGGCCTGGCGGCGCGGCCGCACCGGGGAGCCGGTGGTCGACGCCGCCATGCGCGAGATGTTCGTGACCGGCACCATGCACAACCGGGCCCGGATGATCGTGGCCTCCTACCTCACCAAGCACCTGCTGACGGACTGGCGCATCGGCCTCGCCTGGTTCGCGGAGTGCCTGACGGACTGGGACCCGGCCTCCAACGCCCTCGGCTGGCAGTGGACCGCCGGCTCCGGCCCCGATGCGGCCCCCTATTTCCGCGTCTACAACCCGGCGCTGCAGGCGGAGAAGTTCGACCCGAAGGGGCATTACCGCCACCGCTTCCTCGCCGGCTACGGGCCGGGCCGGCCGCATGGCGATGCGCTGAGCTATTTCGACGCGGTGCCGCGGTCCTGGGGCCTCGTTGCCGACACTCCCCCGCCGGAGCAGCCGCTGATCGGGCTGAAGGAGGGCCGGGCCCGCGCCCTCGAGGCCTATGCCGCCCTGCGCGGCACCTGACACCGCGCGCCGCGCTGTGCCCGCACGGCCACCGTGTGCACGCCGGAAGTCTGGCATCCCGGCCGGCCCCGCCGAAGGCCCCCGGGGCGCCGCGCCCATACCACGGGGGGGGCGCAGGACCGGGGAGCGGAGGACGGGAAGCGCCCCCACGCCCCGGGCGCGGCATCGCGACCTCCCCGGCGCGCGCCGGACCCCCGGGGAACCGCCCCTGATCCCAAGCCCGAACCGACGGCCCACCGGCCCCGCGTACCGGGGCCGATGCGCGCCCCCGCCGCGATGGATGGCGCCGCGACAGACCCTCGGCGCCGCAGGCGCGGGCGCCCGGGCAGCGCGTGGGAGCGGGCCCTGCCCCGCGCCGGCGGGTCTCTTGGCCCGCCGGCCGTTTCATGCTCAGATGCCCCGTCCCGATCCTCGGGCCCCACGGCCCTCCGCCCTCCCGGCGGGTCCGCACCTCTCCAGAACGACAGGATTTCCCCACGTGTCTCGCCCGATCTTCCTCTACGGAACCCTGCGCGATCCGCGCGTTCTCGAAACCGTCGCCGGCCCCGGAGCAGCCGGCCTGCGGCTGCGCCCTGCACATTGCCGCGATCACCTCGCCCGCCGGGTGGAGGGCACCGGCTATCCCGTGCTGCGCCCCACGCCCGGCGCGCTGGCCGAGGGGTTGCTGCTGGAGGATGCGGGGGAGGAGGTGCTGGCCCGGCTGAGCTTCTTCGAGGACGGCTTCGGCTACACGCTCGTCCCCGTGCCCGTGCTCACCCGGGACGGTGAGACGGAGGCGCTGGCCTGGCTGAACCCCGGTGACACCCTGCCGCTGGGGCCACGCTGGGACTTCGCGGCCTGGGCGCGGGAGGACCAGCCGGTGTTCCTGGAATCCGTGCGCGAATACATGGCCTTCATGGAGCGTGGCGCGGCCGCCGCCGCCTTGTGGCACGGGGTGTCGATCCGCGCCCGCGCCCGGGTCTCCGCCGCCGCCGAGACGCCGGTTCAGCGCCTGCGCAGCGGCTTCACCCGGGAGGACGTGGAGCTTCTCTCCCTCACCCGGCCCTACGCGAACTACTTCGCCATCGAGGAGCACACCCTGCGCTTCCGCCGCTTCGACGGCAGCCTCTCCGCGCCGATGCTGCGCGCCGCCTTCACCTCCGGCGACGCGGTGACCGTGCTGCCCTGGGACCCCGGGACGGACCATGTCCTCGTCATCGAGCAGTTCCGTACCGCGCCCTGGGCGCGCGGCGACAAGGCGCCCTGGACGATCGAGACCGTGGCCGGGCGCTGCGATTCCTCCGAGAGCGCGGAGGAGGCCGCCCGCCGCGAGGCGCGCGAGGAGGCCGGGCTGGAGCTGGGGCGCATGGAGCGCGTGGCCGCCTATTACCCCTCGCCCGGCGCGGCGGCGGAGTTCCTCACCTCCTTCGTGGCGCAGGCGGAGCTGGGCGGCGCCGGCGGCGTGCACGGTCTGGAGATCGAGGGGGAGGACATCCGCGCCTTCACCCTGCCGCTCGATGACGCGCTTGCGGCGGTGCGCAGCGGCGAGATCGCCAACGGCCCGCTGGTCCTGTCGCTGTTCTGGCTCGCGGCGCAGCGCGAAACCCTGCGCGCGGCCTGGGGCGCTTGATCTCGGGGCGGTGAGCGCCTATTTTCCAGTCGACCGCCTCACCGCCCAGGAAATCACACAATGTCCATGTATAAAGACCTCCCGCATGCTGTCGGCCACACGCCGCTGATCCGGCTGCGCAAGGCTTCCGAACTCACCGGCTGCGAGATCCTCGGCAAGGCGGAGTTCCTCAACCCCGGCCAGTCGGTGAAGGACCGCGCCGCGCTCGGCATCATCACCGACGCGGTGGCGCGCGGCACGCTCAGGCCCGGCGGCACCATCGTGGAAGGCACCGCCGGCAACACCGGCATCGGCCTCGCGCTGGTGGGGGCGTCGATGGGCTTTCGCACCGTCATCGTGATCCCCGACACCCAGAGCCAGGAGAAGAAGGACATGATCCGGCTCGCCGGCGCGGAGCTGGTGGAAGTGCCCGCGGTGCCCTACCGCAACCCCGACAACTACGTGAAATATTCCGCCCGCCTCGCCGCCGAGCTGGCGAAGACCGAGCCGAACGGCGCCATCTGGGCGAACCAGTTCGACAACGTGGCCAACCGCCAGGCCCATATCGACACCACCGCGCCGGAGATCTGGGAGCAGACCGACGGCAAGCTGGACGGGTTCATCTGCGCCGTGGGCTCCGGCGGCACGCTGGCGGGCGTGGCCATGGGCCTGCGCGAACGCTCGAAGGACGTGAAGATCGGCCTCGCGGACCCCGACGGCGCCGCCCTCTACAACTGGTACGCCAACGGCGAGCTGAAGTCCGAGGGCTCCTCCATCACCGAGGGCATCGGCCAGGGCCGCATCACCGCGAACCTGGAGGGGCTGACCGTGGACATGCCCTTCAACGTGCCGGATGCGGAGGCGCTGCCGGTGGTCTTCGACCTGCTCTCCGAGGAGGGCCTGTGCCTCGGCGGCTCCTCGGGCATCAACGTGGCCGGCGCCATCCGCATGGCGAAGGAGATGGGCCCGGGACACCGCATCGTCACCATCCTGTGCGACTACGGCACCCGCTACCAGTCCAAGCTGTTCAACCCGGCGTTCCTGCGCGCGAAGTCCCTCCCCGTCCCGGCCTGGCTGGACCGCCCGGCGCGCGACCTCCCCACGGTGTTCGAAGCCGCCTGACCAGCCCGCGCCGCGCGACCGGCATCGCCCCCTGTCCGGGGCGCGGTGCCCCACGGCGGCGCGCAGCCGACCGCGCTGGTCGTCGAACGGCGCATCACCGCCGCCGGGAATGCCCTGCCCGACGAGCCCGGCGCCCCCAGCCGGTGAGCACCCTCTCCGAAGCGCCCGGTGCGGCCCCTGACGGTGCACACCCTGTCCGCAGGGTCCGGCGTGCAGCCCTGTCGATGTGAAGCCCCTCCGAAGGGCCCGGCACACAGCCCCTGCCGATGCGCATGCTGCCCGAAGGGCCCGGCGTACTGCCCATGCCGGTGAACACTCCCTCCGACGAGTCCGGCGCGCGCCCTGACGGTGAGCACCCTCTCCGAAGGGCCCCCGCACACAGCCCCTGCCGATGCGCATGCTGCCCGAAGGGCCCGGCGTACTGCCATGCCGGTGAGCACTCACTCCGACGAGTTCGGCGCGCTCCCTGACGGTGAGCACCCTCTCCGAAGGGCCCCACACAGGCCCTACCGATGCCCATGCTGCCCGAAGGGCTTGGCGTACTGCCCATGCCGGTGAGCACTCCCTCCGACGAGCTCGGCGCGCGCCCTGGCGGTGAGTGCCTGGGGCGACGGGGTCCGGGGCAAGCCAGGGCGCCTGCGCTTCGCGCGACTGTCGGACGGAGTGGGGGCCGCTGCCCGCGACCGTGCAGGGCGAGGCCCGGGTCAGGGCCGCGGAGAGCGCGTGTTGCGCGGCGGAGAGGGGCCCGCCCGGGAGCCGCCCGGCCTTCGGGCCGGACGCATCGCCCGTGCGAGGCGCTCAGTTGCCGAAGCCGTTCATCAGCAGGATCGCGCACAGCCCCACGGCGGCGATCCAGAAGTATCCGGGAACGATGGCCGTCAGCCGGGCCAGGCTCAGCGGCTGACCGGGCTGCTGACCGTGCGGCTCGGGCGTGGCGGCGCGCGGGTTGCGCGGCAGCAGCGGCAGGATCCGGGCCGAAAGGGCGGCGCGATCCGCCTCGCCGATCTGCACGTCGCGGAACGCCGAGAGGCGCTCGGCCAGCCGGGTGGTGGCCGAGGACATCGAAAGATCCGCCAACGCCGCCGCCTCGCGCCAGGGGTCGACCCCCAGCCGGGCCAGCATCGACATCACGGTAACCGTGCCGCCCCGCTGGTCGAGGCCGACCGACGCGGTCAGGAAGGGCTCGAATTGCGGATCATTGCCCAGGCGGGTCTGTATCGCTGTCATCTGTCGCTCCATCGGCGTGCCCTGCCGCCCGCCTCGCGTGGCGACGCG
Source organism: Paroceanicella profunda (assembly GCF_005887635.2). Lineage (GTDB taxonomy): Bacteria > Pseudomonadota > Alphaproteobacteria > Rhodobacterales > Rhodobacteraceae > Paroceanicella > Paroceanicella profunda. The sequence goes on from NZ_CP040818.1 coordinate 49,495, forward strand.
GGCCGGCAGCCCGCGCCCTCCGCAGCGGGCGGCGGGAACGGGACAGGCAGGATGCCGGATCGCGCCGGCGCGCTGTGACGAAAATGGCCGGCCACGGGCCCGCAACCGGCAGGTCGGATCCCCTGCGCGGGGCGCGGAGGTGACGGGAACGCCCGGGCGGGCAGACCGGCCGGGTTCGGTATCGGATGCCGCACGGGCAAACCGGCCGGCTTCGCAGCCGATGCCGCACCGGCAGACCGGCCGGGTTCCCGGCCGTCGCCGCAGGGATCCGGTGCGCCATGCCCTGAAATACGCGCGCGTCGCGGGCTCAGGAACGGGGCACCCGCCGTGCCATCGGAACCCGATGACGCCGCTGCGCACCAGCGAAAGGTCCGGGCCTCGCAAACCCGCGTCGGGGGGAGGAGCACCGGCCTCGCGTCTCCGGACTGCCCTGCACGGGAACCCGTCCGCGAAGCGCACTGAGCGGCTGTGGCACGAACCGTTGACCACCTGCGCGTGCCGTTCACCGCACCGCGCGGCGGCAGGTCCCCGGTGCTGCAACAGGGCCGCCGCGGGCGACGTGCCGACCTCGCTCCCCCTCCGACCCGAACAGGCGCCGCGCACCGTGCGGATCAGCAGGGTTTGTGCGGGCACCGCACCATGGACAGTCAGGCGCAGCCACGACGGTCACTGGGGCTGGCCCGCGCCCATGCTCCAGGCCAGCAGTCACGAGGGCTTGCCCGCGCCCGTGCTCCGCGCCGGCGGTCGCAAGGGTTGGCCCGCGCCGGCGGCACGCGCCTGCGGCCGGTGGCCCGCGCGCGACCTGGCGGGGCGCAGCGTTGCGGCCGCGGCCCTGCGCGCAGGAGCGGATCAGCCCGCGGCGGAGACTTTCGCGGCTGCCGGCTTGCGGGCCTTCGCTGTCGCGGCCGTGGCGCGCTTCGCGGGCGCCTTCACCGGCGTGGCCGCTGCCAGCTCGGCCTTCTGGCGCTCAGATTCCAGCCGGGCCGCGCGCAGACGGCGGGTCTTGTCCTCGCGCTCGGTGGTCTCCTCCAGGATGATCGCTCTCGCGATGTCGCTGGTGTTGGCGGCGCTGGTGCGCGGCTGAGCGGGCTTGAACAACGGGATGCGTCTGGTCAGGTCATCGATCTGCATGTGTCGGCCCCTTGGGATTGTAGGCGGGCTGCAGCGGCGCCGATCGTCACCCCGGCCCGAAGGCCATGGCGATGCGGCTGCAAGCTCGTGAGAAGCAGGGAAGCCCAGGGCTGTCGCACAACGCGCATGACGGCCCTGATGTCGGGACCGGCCGCGCTCGGCAAGGCGGACAGCCGTCCCCAGTCATGTGATCACGAAATGCCGCGTTACAAGGGGTGCCGCGAAATCAGAGCGGCGGAAGGGCCCAGGCCGGCGCCTCGTCCTCCAGCGCGACCACGTCCACCTCCACCGTCATCTCGTCCAGCGCATCGGAGGATCCGAAGAAACTGCCCGACACCGGCACCGCGTGGCGGATCTCGCGCACGGCGGCGACGGGAACGAGCCGCGCCCCGCCCAGCCCCCGCCCGGCCCGGTGGTTGGTGGGATCGAAGGCGATCCAGCCGGCCCCGGGCAGGAAGACCTCCACCCAGGCATGGGTGGCGCCGGTGCCGCGCACGCCGCTGTCGCGCGGAACGCTCGGCGCGTCGGGCAGCAGGTAGCCCGAGACGAGGCGCGCGCCCAGCCCGAGCTGGCGGCAGGCCTCCGCCAGCAGCGTCGCCATGTCGCGACAGGTGCCGGTGCCGAGGTGCAGCGTCTCCAGCGGGGCCTGGGTGCCGTGCTCCTCCCGCCGGCGGTAGGCCGCGGCGGCGCTCACGCCCGCGCAGAGGTCGCGCAGCAGCGACAGCGTGTCCGTGCCGCCCGGGGTGTCGGCCACGAAGCCGCGGCTCCAGGCCAGCAGGCGGCCCTCCGGGTCCGCATGAGCCGGGCGGAGCAGGCTGCCGAGGTCGGTCAGCGCCGCGTCATCGTAGCGGAACGGGTAGCGCAGCGCCGCGGTATCGATGCCGAACACCGGCCATGCGGTCGCGTTCGACACCACGCGGACGCGGGTCTCGATCATCAGGCCGAGATGGCGGCCCTCCGGCAGCAGCGTGGCGATGGCGTTGCCGAAGACATCGCTGGCCCAGCGGAGCGCGCCGGCCGGCTCGCAGGTGAGGGCGAAGGAGCGGATGTGCAGCTCGTGCCCCTCCCGCGGCCGCAGGATCAGGTGGTGCGGGCCGAAGCCCACCGGCCGGGAATAGCGGTAGGTCGTGCGGTGGCGGATGTCGATCACGGGCAAGGGCTGGCTCCTGCGTGCCCGGTGGCCGGGACGGGGGATTGCATGGCATCCGGGAGAGGAGGAACGAGCAGTCGGACCCTCATGACATGGCGATGGACGGGCGCCATTGCACGCCCCGCGCCCCGATCCTTCCCTCCACGCGAATATACCCTGCCCGCCCCTTGCGCGGCGCGGCGCGCATCCCGATGTAAGAAGCAGCGCCGTCCGCGACCGCACCCATGTTCAGGGTCCCGGGCCGTCGCCCTCTTCCGTGTTTTCGCCCCCTCGCAGCGCCGGATCGGCATGACACCCCACGGGCCATGGCTCCTCGGGGGTGCGTGCGCCCTGCGGTGCGGGATGTCGGCCCCTCAGGGGCCACCCCTCGGGGACACGGCGCGCAGCCGCGGTCCCTCCTCCGGAGAATGCACATGGCCAAGGGTCAGAACCGCAGCGGCAAGGAATCCAAGAAGCCCAAGCAGGTGAAGGGCGCGACCGTCGCGCCGATCCCCTTTGCCAAGAGCGTGGCCGCGGCCAGCGCGAAGGCGGGGAAGAAATCCTGATGCGTGTCGCGGCGCGCCGGAGCGCGGCGCGCCGAGCCCCGCGCGCATGACCTCGGGCAGGACGTGGACCCTGGCGGGCCGCGCAGCCGGGCGGGCGGTCGCGGGCGCCCTCCCCTCCCTCTCCCGGAGAGACGCGCAGGCCGGCGGGCACCTCTGGTCCGACCGCTCGGCGATCCGGGCCGAGAAGTTCGGCATCGAACGGCTGGAGCAGCACGCGATCAGCCTCGCCGCGGCCCAGCAGGTGGCGGAGCACCCAGCGCGCGTCACCGGGCTGCATCGCCGGCTGGACGACAACGCCGCCGCCCTGCTGGCCGCCTGGAAATCCTGCATGCACGAGGTGGCCGCGGGGCGCCCCGTGGTGCCGGCGGCCGAGTGGCTGCTGGACAATTACCACCAGGTGGAGATGCAGATCGTCGAGATCCGCACCGACCTGCCGCCGCGCTACTACCGGCTGCTGCCCAAGCTCGCCTCGGGGCCGTTTCGCGGCTACCCCCGGGTATTCGAGCTGGTCTGGGCCTTCGTCGCCCACACCGACAGCCACGTCGACCCGGAGGTGCTGCGCCGCTTCCTCACCGCCTATCAGACCGTGCAGCCGCTCACCATCGGTGAGCTGTGGGCCGTGGCCATCACCCTGCGGATCGTGCTGCTGGAGAACCTGCGCCGCCTCACGGACCAGATCCTGCAGGCCCGCAGCCGGCGCGCCCAGGCGGACCGGCTGGCGGACCGGCTGCTGAACGCGGGCGCGGCGGAGGGCGGCGCCGGCCTCGGCCACCCGCACCTGCTCGACGCGGTGCTGCGCCATGACGACGGCCGGATCTCCGAGATCTTCGCTGCCGAGCTCGTCCGGCGCCTGCGCGATTTCGACCCCCGCACCACCCCGGCGGTGGACTGGCTGGAGGGCCAGCTGCGCGCCCAGGGCGCGAGCTTCGACAGCGTCGTCCAGCATGCGCAGGAGCGGCAGGGCGCCTCGAACCTGAGCGTGCGCAACGTGATCACCGGGCTGCGCACCATCTCCGAGATGGACTGGCCGGACCTGTTCGAGACCGTGAGCCTGGTCGAGGCCCGCCTGCGCGGGCATCCCGGCTTCGCGGAGATGGATTTCGCCAGCCGCAACCTCTACCGCAGCGCCATCGAGGATCTCGCCCGCGGCACCGGGCTGGACGAGATCGGCGTGGCGGAGACCGCCATCGCCCGGGGCGCCGCGGCGCGCGCGCGCCTCATCGACCACCCGGAGCCGGACCCGGCCCGCCGTGCCCGGGCGCTGCGGCTCTGCGACCCCGGCTGCCACCTGCTGGCCGAGGGCCGCCCCGCCTTCGAGACCCTCATCGGCTACCGCGCGCCGGGGCTGCTGCGCTTCGGCCTGCGCCCGGGGCTGGGCGGCTACGTGGGGGCGATCCTCGGGCTCACCTGCGCCGTCCTCGCCCTCGCGCTCTGGGCGCTGGCCGCGGGCGGCGCCTCCGCGGCGCAGCTCGTGCTCTGGGGCCTGCTGGCGCTGATCCCGGCCAGTGCCGTGGCCCAGCCGCTGGTCGACAGGATCGCCGCCCGGGCGGTGCCCGCCACCCCCCTGCCCGGGCTGGCGCTGGAGGAGGGCGTGCCGGCGGAACTGCGCACCCTGGTCGTGGTGCCCGCGCTGCTGACCACGGCCGCCGACCTCGCCACGCTGGTCACCGAGCTGGAGGTCCACCACCTGTCCGGCGCCGGGGGCGACATCACCTTCGCCCTGCTCACCGACGGCACAGACGCGCCGCAGCGCGACATGCCCCGCGACGCGCCCCTGCTCGCCCAACTCACCGCGGAGATCGCGGCGCTGAACCTGCGCTGCGGCCCCGGCCCGGCCGGACCGCGCTTCCTGCACCTGCACCGCCGGCGGCAGTTCAACGCCGCGGAGGGGGTCTGGATGGGCTGGGAGCGCAAGCGCGGCAAGCTGCATGAGCTGAACCGGCTGCTGCGCGGCGCCACCGACACCGGCTACTCGGACGCGGAGGGCCGCGCGCCGCCCGTGCCCGCAGGGGTGCGCTACGTCCTCACCCTCGACAGCGACACGCGGATGCCGCGGGACGCGGCCACCCGGCTGATCGGCAAGATGGCACATCCCCTGAACCGCCCGGTGCTGGACACGGCCCGGCGGCGGGTGACCGCGGGCCACGCGATCCTGCAGCCCCGGGTCTCGCCCGCCCTGCCGATGATCGACCTCGGCTCGGCCTTCCTGCGCGCCACCTCCGCGCCCGGCGGCATCGACCCCTACGCGGCGGCCGGGTCGGACATCTTCCAGGACCTGTTCGGCGAGGGCTCCTACACCGGCAAGGGCATCTACGACGTGGACGCCTACGAGAGCGTGATGGCCGGCCGGGTTCCGGAGAACACGCTGCTGAGCCACGACCTGCTGGAGGGGATCTTCGCCCGCGCCGGGCTCGCCTCCGATGTCGAGGTGGTCGAGGCCTTCCCGGACCGGCAGGACCTCGCCGCCCGGCGCGCGCACCGCTGGTGCTGCGGAGACTGGCAGCTTCTGCCCTGGCTCGGGCCCTCCGGCGGGCTGCCCGCGCTCGGGCGCATCAAGATCCTCGACACCCTGCGCCGCTCGCTCGTGCCGCCCGCGGTCCTGCTGATGTTGGCGGCGGGCTGGCTGCTGCCGCTGCCCGCCGCGCTCATCTCCTGCGTGCTGGTGCTCACGGTGCTGACGATGCCGCCGCTGCTGCACGCGGTGCTGTCGGCGCTGCCGCACCGGCGCGGGCTGCACCTGCGCACCCATCTGCGGCTGATGCGCGGGGATTTCCGGCTGGCCGCCCTGCAGGGCGGCATGGAACTCGCGCTGCTGCCGGACCGCGCCTGGCGCGCGGCCGACGCGATCGGGCGCACGCTCTGGCGGCTCGGCGTCTCGCACCGGCACCTGCTGGAGTGGACGACGGCCGCCGCGGCCGCCGGCCGCACGCGCCCGGGCCTGCGCCGCATCCTGCGCGACCTCGCCCCCGGCCTCACGCTGGCGCTGGCGCTGGCGCTCGGCGCCGGGCTTCTGATGCCCTCCGCACTGCCGCTCATCCTGCCCTTCGTGCTGGCCTGGGCCGCGAGCCCGCTCATCGTGCGCGCCATCAACCGCCAGCCGGCGGCGAGGGAAACCGCGCTGACGCCGGCGCAGACCACCGAACTGCGGCTCATCGCCCGCCGCACCTGGAGCTTCTTCGAAACCTTCGTGACCGCGGCCGACAGTTTCCTGCCGCCGGACAATTTCCAGGAGGACCCGCACCCGGTCATCGCGCACCGCACCTCGCCCACGAACATGGGGCTCTACCTGCTCTCCACGGTCGCGGCGCATGACTTCGGCTGGAGCGGGCGCGGCGCCACCGCGACCCGGCTCGCCGCCACGCTGGAGCGCATGCAGGGCCTGGCACGCCTGCACGGGCATTTCTACAACTGGTATGACACGACCGACGGCCGGGTGCTGGACCCGCCCTATGTCTCGACCGTCGACAGCGGCAACCTGGCCGGCCATCTCATCGTGCTCGCCAATGCCTGCGAGGACTGGGCGCAGGACGCGGCCACGCCCGCCGCCGCCGGTCTGCGAGACACGCTGGCGCTGGTGCTGGCCGAGCCCGTCCCCGCCGACCCCGCCCTGCGGGAGGTGCTCGACAGCCTGCGGGCCGGGCTGGCCGCCCCCGCGCCGGAGCTCGCGGCGCTCCTGCGCCTCGCGCGGAAGGCGCAGGCGCTGGCGGGCGCCCGCAGCCCGGACGGCGTGGACAGCCCCGACGCGCTGGCCCACTGGATCGGCGCGCTGGAGCGCGGCCTTGCGGAGCATTGCGCCGATGCGGCGCTGGCGGACGCGGCCCGCGGCGCCCTTGCCGCGCGCTTCGCCGCGCTCGGCCGCCAGGCCCGCGAGATGGCCATGGCGATGGATTTCACCTTCCTGCTCGACCCGAGGCGCAAGCTCCTCTCCATCGGCTACGCGCCGGTGGAGGGCACGCTGGACCGGGGCTGCTACGACCTGCTGGCCTCCGAGGCCCGGCTGGCCAGCCTCTTCGCCGTGGCCAAGCAGGACCTGCCGCTGCGCCACTGGTTCCGCCTGGGCCGCACCGCAACGCCCCTGCCCGGCGGGCAGGCGCTGATGTCCTGGTCCGGCTCGATGTTCGAGTACCTGATGCCGCCCCTGGTGATGATCGAACCCGAGAGCAGCCACATGGGCCGGTCCTGCCAGCTGGTGGTGGCGCGCCAGCAGGCCTATGCCGCGGCGCTCGGCGTGCCCTGGGGCATCTCGGAATCCGGCTTCAACGCCCGCGACACCGCCTTCACCTACCAGTATTCCAACTTCGGCGTGCCCGGGCTGGGCCTGAAGCGCGGGCTGGCGGGCGACCTGGTGATCGCGCCCTATGCCACGGCCCTGGCCGCGATGTTCGCCCCCGCCGCCGCCTGCCGCAACTTCGAGCGCATCGCCATTGCCGGCGGGCTGGGCCGGCACGGCTTCTACGAGGCGCTGGACTACACGCCCGCGCGCATCCTGCCGGGGGAGACTGTGGCCGTGGTGCACAGCTACATGGCCCATCACCAGGGCATGAGCATCACCGCCATCTCGAACGTGCTCTCGGGCGGGCGCATGCGCCGCCGCTTCCACGCCGAGCCGATGATCCGCGCCAGCGAACTGCTGCTGCAGGAGCGCCTGCCGCGCGACATCTCGCGCGTGCCGCCGCGCATCGACGAGGCCACCCCGGCCCGGATCCTCCGCCTCCCCGCCGGCCAGAGGGTGCGCCGGTTCAGCGGCGGGCCGAGCGGGCCCGCGGAAACCCAGCTGATGTCGAACGGGCGCTATTCGGTGATGCTCACCGCCACCGGCGGCGGCTACAGCCGCTGGGGCGACATGGCCCTCACCCGCTGGCAGCCCGATGCCACCACCGACGGCCAGGGCAGCTTCCTCCACCTGCGCGAGTGCGCCTCGGGGGCGCTCACCTCCTTCGGGCCGGGCTTCGGGCCGGGCTTCGCCCAGGACGGCTTCCCCGCCGCCGCTGGCGCCGGGGCCCCGGAAGTGCAGTTCCACGAGGACAGGGCACGGTACTCCTGCCGCGCCGGCCGGCTGAGCTGCAAGCTCGACATCATCGTCTCGGCGGAGACCGATGCGGAGATCCGTTGCCTCACGGTGCTCAACACCAGCCGCAAGCCGCGCGAGATCGACGTCACCTCCTACGCCGAGCTGGCGCTCACCCGGCCGGAGGCAGAGGCCGCCCACCCGGCCTTCGCCCACATGTTCGTGCAGACCGCCTTCCTGCCGGAATTCGGCGCGCTGATCGCCTGGCGCCGCCCGCGCGGGCCGGGCGAGCCCGGCATCTGGGCCGCCCATTTCGCCGTGATCCACGGCACCGCGACGGAACCGCCGCACTTCGACACCGACCGCGCCACCGCCCTGGGCCGCGACCGGCCGAGCGCACGCCGCGCGCAGGTGACCGGGCCGGGCCCGCTGGCCGGGCGCACCGGCACCGTGCTCGACCCGGTGTTCGCGCTGCGCCACCGGGTGAGCATCGCCCCCGGCGCTTCCGCCCGCCTGATGTTCTGGACCGTGGCCGCGGCCAGTCGCGAGGAGCTGATCGCCCTCATCGACCACCACCATGACCGCAACGCCGTGGACCGGGCCCGCACCCTGGCCTGGACCCAGGCGCAGGTGCAGCTGCGCCACCTCGGCATCACCGACCGCGAGGCGGCGGATTTCCAGCGCCTCGCGGCACCGCTGCTCTATCATGACGCGCGCTTCCGGGCCTCCGGCCTTGCCCTGCAACAGGGGATCGGCCCGCAGTCCGGCCTCTGGCCGCTGGCCCTGTCCGGCGACCGGCCGATCGTGCTGCTGCGCATCGATGACGCGGCCGACCTGAAGCAGGTCCGCACCCTGCTGCAAGCCCATGAATACTGGGGCGGCAAGCAGCTTGCCGTGGACCTGGTGATCCTCAACGACCACCCGCCCAGCTACGTGCAGGACCTGCAGCTGGCCATCGAGGCCGCCGTGCGCAGCAGCCATTCCCGCACCCGGACCGGGCCCGGCCCGGCCGGCCAGAGCAGCGCGGGCGGCGACGTGCGCGTGCTGCGCGCCGACCTCGCGCCGCCGGAGGCCGTCCGGCTGCTGCTGGCCGTGGCCCGGGTGGTGCTCTATGCCCGGCGTGGCTCGATCCGTGACCAGCTCGCGCGCATCCTGAAGACTGCGCCGGAAGCCGGGCAACCGGCAATCGCCGTCGCGTCCCCCGTCCCGGCGGCCGCCGACGCGTCCCCCCTCCCGGCGGCCACCGGTGCAGTCCCCGTCCCGGCAACTGCCGTCGCGTCCCTCGTCCCGGCGATTACCGGTGCGGTCCCTGTCCCACCAGCCGCCGGCGCAGTCCCCGTCCCACCAACTGCCGTCGCATCCCCCGTCCCGCCGGCCACCGGCGCGGTCCCTGTCCCACCAGCCGCCGGCGCAGTCCCCGTCCCAGCAACTGCCGTCGCGTCCCCCGTCCCAGCGGCCACCGGTGCAGTCCCTGTCCCACCAGCCGCCGGCGCAGTCCCCGTCCCGGCGGCCACCGGCGGATCCGCGCCATTCCTGCGCCAGCCAGCCGGCGCTGACCCGACCGCCCCCGTGCTGTCAGCTTCCGCAGCGGCAGGCCCCGGCCCGGCTGTGTCCGCCTCGCCCGCGTCCGTCGGGGCAGCCTCCGCCCGCCCGGCACCCGGCCGGACGGCCGATGCCCGGTCTGCCGCCATCCAGTCCGCCACCCCGGGCCTCGCGGCTTCGGACACTCCCGCTTCGCCTGCGCCTGTGTCCGGACCCCGCCCCCCCGCGCCGTCCCTGCCGGTCGCGCCCGGGCAGGCCCCGTCGCCGCAGCCGCCCGGCACGCTGGCGACGCAGGCTCCCACCGTTCCGGTGCCGGCGGCGCTGCCTCCCGACGCCCCCGGCCCGTCACCGCTCCGTTCGACCGCGCCGGCCCCGTCCCCCCTGCCTCCCTCTGCGCCTGCCCCGTTTCCGCAGCCTGCCAACGCACCGGCGCAGGCGGCTGCCACCCGTGCTCCGCAAGCCCTGCCCGCGCCTGGACTGCCCGTGCCCGGCTTGCCCGTGCCTGGCTTGGCCGCGTCTGGCCTGCCCGCGTCTGGCCTGCCCGCGTCTGGCCCGCCCGCGTCTGGCCCGCCCGCGTCTGGCCTGTCCGTGCATGGCCTGTCCGTGCATGGCCTGCCCGTGCATGGCCTGCCCGTGCATGGCCTGCCCGTGCATGGCCTGCCCGCACCAGGTCTGTCGATGTCGGGTTTGTCTACGCCGGATCCGACCATGCCCGGGGCCAGCCCTTCCCTGTCGGGATCCGCCCCGGCACTTCCTGTGGGCGCGGCCGGGGCGGGCGCGTCGCAGGGCGGGCCTTCGGCCGCTCCTGCCGGGGCGTCGCCCTCCGGCGAGGCGCTGGAATTCTTCAACGGCACCGGGGGGTTCGCCCGCGACGGGCGGGAATACGTGTGCTGCCTTCACGAGGGCAGTGCCACGCCGGCCCCCTGGATCAACGTGCTTGCGAACCCCGGCTTCGGCTGCCAGGTCTCGACCACCGGCAGCGGCTATGTCTGGTCCGGCAACAGCCGCGACAACCAGCTCACCGCCTGGAGCAACGACGCCGTGGCCGACCCGCCGGGCGAGGCGTTCTACATCCTCGACGAGGCCACGGGCCGCATCGTCTCGCCCACCGCCTCGGTGCTGCGCGACGCGGGCAGCTACACCGCCCGCCACGGCTTCGGCTACAGCCGCTTCGAACATCACGCCGGCGGGCTCAACTGCGCGCTGCTGCAGTTCGTGCCGCTGGAGGACCCGGTGCGGATCTCGCGCCTGGTGCTGCACAACCCCGGCGCCACCGCCCGCACGCTGAGCGTGATCGCCTATGCCGAGCCGGTGATGGGCACCTCGCGCGCCGCCTCCGCCCCGATGCTCTACACCGGGCAGGACCCGGAGACCGGCGCGCTCTTCGCCCGCAATCCCTGGGCCGAGGGCGGCGCACAGCGGGTGATGTTCAGCGATCTCGCCGGCGCGCAGACCAGCTGGACCGGCAATCGCACCGAGATCCTCGGCCCCGGGGGCCGCGTGGCGGAGCCGCGCGGGCTGGGCACCGGCCTCGGCCTGTCCGGCAACACCGGCGCCGGGCGCGACCCCTGCCTCGCGCTGCTGCAACCGGTGGTGCTGGCGCCGGGGGAGACCGTCACCCTCACCCACCTGCTGGGCGAATGCCCGGACGCGCAGAGCGCCGCGGCCCTCATCACCCGGCTGCGCGCGACCGACCCCGACACGCTGCTCGCGGAGGTGGAGGCGCACTGGGAGCGCCTGCTCGGCGCCGTGCAGGTCACCACCCCGGACAGGGCCTTCGACATCATGGTGAACGGCTGGCTGCTCTACCAGACCCTCGCGTGCCGGATCACCGCGCGCAGCGGCTTCTACCAGGCCAGCGGCGCCTACGGCTTCCGCGACCAGTTGCAGGACGGCATGGCGCTCAGCCTCGCCTGCCCCGCGCTCACCCGCGCCCACCTGTTGCGCGCGGCCGGGCGGCAGTTCCCGGAGGGCGATGTGCAACACTGGTGGCTGCCCGCCACCGGGCGCGGGGTGCGCAGCCGCATCTCGGACGATTGCGTCTGGCTGGGCCACGCGGTGGCCGAATACGTGGCCACCTCGGGCGACAGCGCGGTGCTCGACGAACAGGTGGCCTTCCTGGAGGGCCCACCCGTGGCGCCGGAGGAGGCGGACGCCTTCTTCCTGCCCGGGGTGAGCGCGGCGCAGGCCTCGGTCTATGAGCATTGCGCGCTGGGGCTGGACCGCGCCCTGTCGCTGCTCGGCCCGCAGGGCCTGCCCCTGATGGGCGCGGGAGACTGGAATGACGGCATGAACCGGGTGGGGATCGGGGGGCGCGGGGAAAGCGTCTGGCTCGGCTGGCTGCTGCTGCGCACGCTGGACGCCTTCGCGCCGCTGGCCGATGCGCGCGAGCCCGCCCGCGCCGGCCGCTGGCGCGCCGCCGCCGACACCCTGCGCGACGCGGTGGAGGAGTGCGCCTGGGACGGCGCCTGGTATCGCCGCGCCACGTTCGACGACGGAACCTGGCTCGGGGCCGACGGCCCGGGGCCGTGCCGGATCGATTCCATCGCCCAGAGCTGGGCCGTGCTCTCCGGCCGGGCCGACCCCGCGCGGGCCGCCGCGGCGATGGTCTCTTTCGACGCGCAGCTGGTGCGGCGCGAGGCCGGGCTGGCGCTGCTGTTCACCCCGCCCTTCGACGGCGGCGCGCCGGATCCGGGCTACATCGCCGCCTACCCGCCGGGCCTGCGCGAGAACGGCGGGCAATACACCCATGCCGCCGCCTGGGCGGTGCTCGCCTGGGCCGGCCTGGGGGAGGGAGACCGCGCGGCGGAGCTCTTCGCCCTGCTCAACCCCATCTCGCATGCCCGCACCCCGGAGCAGGCCGCGCGCTACCGCACGGAACCCTACGTGATGGCCGCCGACATCTACTCCGAACCGCCCCACACCGGGCGCGGCGGCTGGACATGGTACACCGGCTCCGCCGCCTGGATGCAGCGCGCGGCGGTGGAGGGCATCCTGGGCATCACGCGCGAGGGCGACCATGTCCGCGTGGCCCCCTGCCTGCCGCGCGCCTGGCCGGAGTGCGGCGTGACCCTGCGCGTCGAGGGAACGGCGATCGCCATCCGCATCCTGCGCGGCAGCCCCTGCGGCAGCACGCTCGACGCCCGCCCGATGGCCGCGCACGCGCCCCTGCTCGTGCCGCTCGACGGCGCGCAGCACACCCTCACCATCACCCTGCCGCCCGCAGACCGGGCCTGACACCGCACCGCGCCCGGGCGGGGGGCGGCACCGTCGGGGCCATCGCCGCGCCCCACCGGGCGTCCCGGCGGGGCGGCCCCGGGGCAGCGGCCCCGGAGCGTCGGCGCGCGCCGGCAGGCCCGCTGCACGGGCCTTCACCGGGGTGCGGCCGGGCAGAGACGGGTCGGGCGCGCGCTCCCGGGCACCGCGGAGGGAGAGACATCCCCCACCTGCCCGAGGCCCGGTCCGGCCCGTGGCCATCGCTCCGAGGACACCGGCCTGTGGTGACCGCTCCGGGCCCGCCGGTCCGAGCCCCGCCGGTCCGGGCCCGCCACTCCGAAGCCGCCGGTCCGAGCCCCATCGATCCATGGCCGTCCCCGTCGCGGCAGCGGGCCCGGATGCCGCCGCGTCAGGCAGGGGATGCCCGGGTCGTGACGGGCCGGGGGCTTGCGTACCCCCTGCCCCGTCATGATAGTGGCCGCCGCGCTCCCCCCGACAGAGGCAGACCCTTGATACGCCATGTTCTCCTCCTGCTGCTGTTGCTCGCCGGCCTTGGCGGACCGGCGGCACCGCAGGCCCTTGCGCAGGATTCGCTCTCCGATACCGGCAAGATCATCGACCGCTGGGAAACCCTCGCCGACCGGGCCAAGACCGCGCTGCAGAACGCCGAGAGCACCACGCCCGCGCTGGAGCGCCTGCGTCTCGACCTCGTGCAGCAGCGCGCCGAGGCGGAATCGCTGCGCGTGACGGCCGAGGAGGCGCTGGCCCCGCTGCGCGCCCAGGCCGATGCGCTGGGGCCGCCGCCCGCCGAGGGGGCGGAGGAGGCCGACGAGATCGTCCGTCGCCGCAAGGACCTCGACGACGCGATCACCGCCGCGGAAGTGCCCGTGAAGGCCGCCTCCTCCGTCGCGCGGCAGACCGAGGCGCTGATCACCTCCATCGACGCGGAGCTGCACCGCCGCTTCACCGCCGAGCTGCTGTCGCAGCACGCCCCGCCGCTGGACCCCGCCGGCTGGAACGCCGCGTTCGACGAGGCGGTGAACGGCGCCCTGCCCGCCCTGCGCCAGGGCTATGAGGGGCTTATGGGCTCCGGGAACGGGCTGTGGCTGGCGATTTCCTGCGGCACGCTCGGCCTTTCCCTGCTGCTGGGCATCCGCAGCCGGGTGATGCGCTGGTTCGAACGCCGGCTCTCGCCCTCCTTCTCGCGCGGGCAGCGCGAGCATGTCTGGGTGGGCGCCGGGCTCACCTTCGCCGCCTTGCTGCTGCCCGCCGCCGGGGCCTCGCTGCTGCTCTACGCGCTGGACCGCTCGGGGCTGCTCTCCGGCCTCAGCCAGGCGCTGGTGCGCGACCTCGGCGGGTTCGCGGCGATCCTGGTCACCGCCTACTGGCTGTCGGAGGCGCTGTTCGGCCCCGACGTGCCGGCCCGCCAGCTGCTGCCGATGGGCGAGCGCCCGGGCCGCAAGGCGGCGCGCATGACGCTGGTGCTCGGCCTGGTGACGGGCATCGACCACGTGGCGATCGGCGGGGAAACCTCGCTGAACCTCTCGCTCTCCACCCTCACCATGCTCAACATCGTGCTGGTGGGCGTGGGCGCCGTCGCACTCTACCGGCTCGGCCGCGCGCTCATCCCCGTCTACGCCCCCGCCGGCGCTGCCGCCCCGCAGGAGGACGAGGACGAGGAGGACGAGGACGAGGGCCGCGGGCGGGAACCGCTCGGCACCCTGCTCGCCTCGCTGCTGGCGCGACTGCTGCGGCTGGTGGCGCTGATCTCGCCGGTGCTGGCGGTGTTCGGCTTCTTCGCCGCCTCGCGCTTCCTGTTCTACCCCACGGTGCGCACCGGGGCGCTGATCGGCATCGTTCTGGTGCTCGTCGCCCTGGTGCAGGACGGGGTGGAGGCCGCCCTCACCGAGGAGGACGGCACCCGCAAGGAACACTCGCCGCTGCGCCTGCTGCCGATCCTCGCCGCGGTGGGGCTGATCGTGCTCTGCCTGCCGGCGCTGGCGCTGATCTGGGGCGCGCGGGAGAGCGAGCTGGGCGAGATCTGGTACCTGCTCAACGACGGCATCGCCATCGGCGACGCGCGCATCCGCCCGATGGATTTCCTGGTCTGCATCCTGGTCTTCGCGGTGGGCTACTTCCTCACCCAGCTCGTGCAGCGGGTGCTGAGCAACGCCGTGCTGCCCCAGACCCGGCTCGACAGCGGCGGGCAGAAGGCCATCGTCTCCATGGCCGGCTACTTCGGGCTGGTGATCGCCGCGGTGGCGGCGGTCGCGGCCGGGGGGCTGAACCTCTCCAGCCTCGCCATCGTGGCCGGCGCGCTCTCCGTGGGCGTGGGCTTCGGGCTGCAGAACGTGGTGTCGAACTTCGTCTCCGGCCTCATCCTGCTGCTCGAGCGCCCGGTGAAGGAGGGCGACTGGATCCGCGTGGGCGAGTGGGAGGGCACGGTGAAGCGCATCTCGGTGCGCGCCACCTCCGTGCAGACCTTCGACCGCGCCATCGTCATCGTGCCGAATGCCGATCTCATCACCACCTCGGTGCTCAACCGCACCCATTCCAGCACCACGGGGCGGCTGATCATCCCGGTGGGCGTGGCCTACGGCACCGACACGCGCGCCGTGGCGCGGGTGCTGGGGGAGATCGGGGATGCCTCGCACCTGCTGCTGCGCCGGCCAGCGCCCTTCGTGCTGTTCAAGGGCTTTGGCGCCAGCGCGCTGGAATTCGAGCTGCGCGGCTACCTGCGCGACGTCTCCACCACGCTGGACGCCACCAACGAACTGAACCACGCCATCGCCGAGCGCTTCGCCGCGGAGGGCTTCGTCATCCCCTTCGACCAGACGGACGTGACCCTGCGCAACGCCGGGGAGATCGCCGCGCTGCTGGAGCGTTTCCGGAGCGGGGACCCCGCACCGGGCACCGCGCCCGGCGCGCCCGGATCCCCCTCCGCGCCCGGATCACCGGCCACGCCGGGCGGCGCGGGACCGCAACCCGCACCGGCCCCCGGCCAGCCCGCGGACACCGGCGCGGCGGCCCCCTTCGCCCCACCCTCCGCGCCCGACCTGCCCGAGGGCGGCGCGGGCGACACCGCAGCCGACACCGGAGATTCCCGATGACCGACCCGCTCTTTCGCACCGACGCCTACCTGCGCGAGGCCCCCGCCACGGTGACCGGCCTCACGCCCGAGGGCGGCATCCTGCTCGACGCCGCGCTGTTCTACCCCACCGGCGGCGGCCAGCCCGGAGACAGCGGCACGCTCAGCATCGCAGGGCGGACCTGGGACATCGCCACCACGGAGAAGGGAGCGGGCGATGGCGAGATCATCCTCGTTCCCGCGCCCGGCGGCCCGGCCCTGCCCGCGCCCGGCGACACGGGCCTGCAGCGCCTCGACTGGGCGCGGCGCCACCGGCTGATGCGGGTGCACACGGCGCTGCACCTGCTCTCGGTGGTGGTGCCGCTGCCGGTCACCGGCGGGTCGATCGCCAAGACGAAGGGGCGGCTGGACTTCGACATGCCGGAGGCGCCGGAGGACAAGGACGCGCTGGAGCACGCCCTGAACGCGCTGATCGCGGCGGACCATCCGGTGTCCGACACCTGGATCACCGATGCGGAACTGGCCGCCAACGCGGGACTGGTGAAGACGATGTCGGTGCAACCGCCCGTGGGCGCCGGCCGGGTGCGGCTGGTGCGCATCGGGGCGGGCGAACAGCCGGTGGACCTCCAGCCCTGCGGCGGCACCCATGTGGCGCGCACCGGCGAGATCGGGCCCGTCACCCTCGGCAAGGTGGAGAAGAAGGGGCGGCAGAACCGCCGGCTCACGGTGCTGCTCGCCGACTGACCGCGCGACAACGCCCCGCGCCGCCCTGCCCCTCCCCCTCGCCGGGAGGCCCCCGGGCCCCGTCAAGAGCCCGTGCCCGCGCCCCACGGCCCGTCACACCGCCTTTCCAGCGCCCCACGGCCCGTCAGGCGCCCTGTGGAACGCCACGCGGCTCCGCGCGGTGCCGCACGTCCACACGCCCGGAGCCCAGCGTCCCACCCCGCGGTTGCGTCGAAGGCCGCAAGGCGCTGGGCAGCGTGACCCGACCCTGCGCCCCGTGCCGCGCGTCCGCAGGCCGGAGCCCTGCGTCCCACAGCCGGCTCCGTCGAAATCCGCGAGGCCCCGCGCGGCGAAATCCGGTCCTGCGCCCCGTGCTGCACGTCTGTATGCCGGAACTCTGCGTCCCGCCGCGCGACCCCGTCGAAAGCCGCAAGGCCCCGCAGGACGTAACCCGGCCCTGCGCCCCCGTGCCGCGTGCCCGCATTCCGAAATCCGGCGTCCCACAGCCGGCCCCGTCTAAAGCCGCGAAGCCCCATGCGGTGTAGCCCGACCCAGCGCCCCGTACCCGGACGCGTGGAGTCCGGCGTCCCGCCGCGCGGCCTTGCCGTGCTCCGTCGCACCCGGCGTCTGAGCGGGGCGCGCGGGCCCGTGGAGTTTCACGGCGCGGAGAGGCCGATCGGGATGGTGAGGGTGAGGAACCCGGCCACGCCGTCCAGCCGGTTGCGGGTGGCGAACTCGCGGTAGACCCGCAGCCGCGCGGCAACCGGCGTGGAGCCGACCGCGAAATTGTAGGCCGCCGTGACGCCCAGTGCCGCCACCCGGCCCTTGAAGCTGCCCAGGGTGGCCCCGGCGCCGCTGTCGCCGCTCACCTGCTCGTAGTAGTAGCCCGCCAGCCCGGCGGAGAAGGCCGGGGTGATCTGGTTGGTCACCGCGCCTTCGAGGTGAAGCTCGGTGCCGGTGCGGTAATCCGTGTCCGGGTTCTCGCCGTTGAAGGTCATGCCCGCGCTGGCCGACAGGTCCCAGCCGCTCTGCGGGTCGAACCAGGTGAGCGCGCCGGCCACGTCCAGGCCCCAGCGGTGAAAGGCGACATTGGCGATGTCGCCGGACGTGTAGTCCCCCAGCGGCACGTTCACCAGCACGCCGGTCGTCCAGTGCAGCTTGCCCGCGTGCCAGCCCAGCGAGGCCCCGAGAACCGGGTCCCCCACGGTGAAGACGCTGTCGGAGACCGCGGCGCCCGGCCCGCCGCCCTGCAGCGCCAGCGCGGCGTCGATGTCCTGCGCGCCCACCGGCAGGGTGCCCAGGACCGCGAGGTTCCCGCCCAGCACCGTCTCCGGCAGCACCCACAGGGCGGTGATGAGGTCGATGAAGGCGGTAGCGTCGATGTCGGCCACCGCGCGACCGCCCAGCGGCAGGTCCTGCCCCGCGCTGGCCGAGCCGGAATAGAAATACGCGTCGTTCTGCAGGTAGGTCCCCGGCGGCGGCAGGATGCCGGCCTGTGCGGACCGCGTTCCGAGCAGGTAGAAGCCCACGCCGCCCTCGGCCGCGCGAAGCTCCTGCGCGCCCCCCGCCAGCCCCGTGGCCAGCAGGACGGCTCCGGTGAGTGTTCCCTTGCGCACCACTCCAGCCCTCCCGCGTTCCGGCCCCGCGCAGCGCGCCGACCGCTGTTCGTGTTCGGCGGAACGGGCTGCCCGCCCGGCAGCGCATTGCCGCGGCGCCCCCCGCATGAGGCCCCCGCCCGCTTGCGCGGCGTGGCACGGCCGCGCAGGCATGCTGCCCGGCGCCGGGCAGCAGCCTATCACGCGCACGTGTTTCGCGCCTAACCGGATTTATCGCCGTGCCGGAGAGGTGGACACGGCGATGAGCGCGCCGGCCCGCCCATCGCGCCCTGCCCGGGCACACGCCGGATGCCCCCCTTCAACGCGCCCTCGCAACACCGCCGCGATCCCGCCGCGCGCAAAGGTCACACACGGCGCCATCGCCTGACGGGCCGGCCATCACCGGGCACCGCGCCACGGCTCCTGCACCCGCGGGCCCATGGCATTCCTGCGCCCCGGCCGGGTTCGCCACCCAGGCGAGAGCGCCTGTGCAACTTGCACCATTGCAACCCGGCGCGCGCCTCCGCGGCAGTGTCCGTTGCCCCTCGATGCCCGTCCCGCCGCCCCCCCTGCCCGCCACCGCCCGATCCCGAACGGGGCGTCCCGCACACCCGTCACACCTCCACGCCATAACCGCCTGAAGTGCCTTGCAGAGCCCCGGATCCGGCGATCGCGCGCAAGCGCTCTTGAGCCCTTGCGAATCCCGACATGGCCTGTATAAGACCGCTCTATCGCGGAGGGGTGGCCGAGTGGTCGAAGGCGCACGCCTGGAAAGTGTGTAGGCGGGGAACCGTCTCCAGGGTTCGAATCCCTGTCCCTCCGCCACTTGCCCTTGCGAAAGCGTTCTCCCGATCCGGCTGCGGCCGGATTTTTCCGTTGTTTTCGAGGGTTATGCGGGTGGGGCTGAGCACCGGCCTAGACGCAACCGAGACTGAAAGCGGTCTCTCAAGGCCGATATTCTCCGGACCTCATGACTGAGGCATTCTGGTGTTTAGCCTCTATATGGCTGATATTGAATGATTTTAAAGACAACGGGCTGAGCACTTCGATGCCGGTGGCGTTCGAAAAGTGGACCATAAATCGAACTCAAGTCTAATCACTCTTGAATTCAACGTCACGGCGATGAGGGACCGAAAACGTCAGGCTTTGGCAGGCTGCCTTGCCAAGTAGCGAGTTTCGAGGCCTCAAGGAGGCAGCAGCGCCCGTTCAGCAGAAACTAGCGTGTCGATCCGCGCCCTGGAGAGTTGGCGACAACCTGCGAGATCGACGAGAAACCGCACCCCTGACACGCCTGCCGGTAGTGGGCCCCTAATGGCCGGGATCGTACTCACGTCGAAAATCCGCATCGAGGAGGTTGCGCGCTGAAGGTCGAACGACCAGCTGAGCGCCGACTGCATGTCGCGTCCCAGTGTATCGGCCACCACGGTGCGAAGTTTGAGGATCAGGTCGTGTACCTGAATGCGTGCCTCGATATCGGATAAAAGCTCTGAAATTGAGATGCCGCCTCCGGACGGCTGAACGATGAACGAAGCTAGGGTCCCCGTCGTGTCCGGTGGAGGATTAGCCTGCTCGAATGAAACTTCATGTGCTCGGCGGTCTGTGGTGGTGGCCTTCGCATCGAGACGGAGAGCCCCCACGGCAAAGTCGTAGCGCTCGTCTTGGTCGACGCGCCAGGCGCGGACGGCTGCGGCGGGATCAACGGCAGCCCGGATTACGAGCAACTCGCCAACCAAGCCGACGACCTGCTTCCTTGGCGGCTTGGCAAGTCGCTGAAAGAGGTCCACAATGCGGTCCACCAACTCTGCAACTGCTGCCACCGTCGGATTCGCGCCGAGCGTCGAGGCGAGGAATTCCATCGTTGTGATAAAGTATTGCTCGACCGAGCGGTCCCGCGACCTGCATGCGACGACCGTGAGATTCTCAGTACGTACGTCGCGGTGACGCTCCTCAATTCGGCAGGCGACGCTGAACCGTGCCTCGATGCCTGCGAGGAGCAAAGGGACACGGTTTGAGACGCCCACGGTCCGGATCAGCAGTGCCGCGCCACCGGAGCTGTCTCGTCCAACATAGTAAGCTGCTTCAGAAGAAGCTGGGATTACACTGAACGTGCCAGCCTGATCCGGCCGAGCCAACCGTTCAAGCAGGTCAGCGAGGCGGTTGGTCAATCGGCATCCACCTGTCCAGCTTGTAGTTGAACTAGCCATTCCCTCGCCAGGTGCGAAGGAATATGCGTAGCAAGGAGCGGGGCTGAGTTAGCCTCAATCGGCCCTTGATCGGTGTAAGACAGGTCGAAGCGGTGGAGTTGAATGGTCGGCCGATCATTCATGTTGAATGCGGCATCGCCCGGGTAGTTTACTCCTCCTTTCGCCAGACGTGTGGGACCCTGCAAGAAGCCTTTTTCGAGAGTGCCCGACGCGGAGATAGTACGACGAGAGCCGCTTGCGTTGGGTCGCATTCGGTAGACCGCAACGACCGTGTCCGGAGCCTGGCGGAGAGCCTCGCCCAGCGTCACAAGCATGCCGGTGAACTGGGCGGTATCGCGTGGATCCTCCAGCCTGTAATCTGCAAGCATGTTGGATGTCACTGAGAACTGACCCAGCATTGTCATCGAGATTTGACCCGCCTGTCAGTATGTCGGTCGGTTCATGATGGGGTCAACATTGGCGTCTCCTTCCTCTTTTTTTTCGCGGTCTCGGAGCTGGCCTTGAAGCGATAACTGTCGTTTCCGGTTTCCAGGATGTGGCAGCGGTGTGTGAGGCGATCGAGGAGCGCCGTGGTCATCTTGGCGTCACCGAAGACGCTGGCCCATTCGCTGAAGCTTAGGTTCGTGGTGATCACGACGCTGGTGCGTTCGTAAAGTTTGCTGAGGAGGTGGAACAGCAAGGCGCCGCCCGAGGCGCTGAACGGCAGGTATCCGAGCTCGTCGAGGATCACCAATTCGGTTTTCACCAACGCCTCGGCGATTTTCCCGGCCCTTCCCAGCGCCTTTTCCTGTTCCAGCGCGTTCACCAGCTCGACTGTGGAGAAGAAGCGCACGCGTTTGCGGTGATGCTCAATCGCCTGGACTCCGAGGGCGGTCGCCACATGGCTTTTCCCGGTGCCGGGCCCGCCAATCAGGACCACGTTTTCGGCAGCATCGAGGAACTCGCATCGATGAAGCTGCCGAACGAGGGCCTCGTTGACCTCGCTGGCCGCGAAGTCGAAGCCTGACAGGTCCTTGTGGGCCGGGAAGCGCGCTGCCTTCATGTGATAAAAGATGGACCGCACTTCACGTTCGGCCATTTCAGCCTTCAGCAGCTGGGACAGGATCGGGATCGCCGCATCGAACGCAGGCGCGCCCTGTTCCATGAGGTCATGCACGGCTTGGGCCATGCCTGGCATCTTCAGACTGCGGAGCATGATGACGATGGCAGCTCCGGCGGGATCATGACGCATGGCGTTTGCCTCCGGATGTGCGCAGCCCATCGTAGCGTGCAACATTGGCCTCGGGCTCCTTGCTCAGCGTCAAGGCCGGAGGCGGCGTTACGTCTGGCAACTCGACTGAAGTGCCGTTCACCAGCCTGTGCAATAGGTTCAGCACGTGGGTCTTTGTCGGCACGCCGGCCTTCAACGCCATGTCCACCGCGCACAGGACCGCCTGTTCGTCGTGATGCAATACCAACGACAGGACGTCGACCATCTCCCGATCACCGCCGGGTCTGCGCAGCATCTGATCCTGCAGCTCACGAAAGCCCCTCGGCATCTCAACAAACGGGGCGCCGTTACGCAGCGCACCGGGCTTGCGCTGGATCACGGCCAGGTAATGCCGCCAGTCATAGATGACGCGGCCCGGTTGCCGATGCGACCTTTCAATGATGCGCTGGTGCTCGCAGACGACATGCCCTTCAGCAACGACAACCAGCCTTTCGGGGTAGATGTGCAGGCTGACTGGCCGGTTCGCAAAGCTGGCAGGCACGGAGTAGCGATTGCGATCAAACGTGACGAGGCAGGTTGGGGACACCCGCTTGCTTTGCTCGACATAACCGTCGAACGCGGTGGGCAACGGCATCAGCGAGGGCTTCTCCGCTTGCCAGACGTCTGCGATGCTGCCGGGCAAACCGCCATGTGCGGTTTCGGCCCACAGCGCCTTGCACCGTTCTTCCAGCCAGCAGTTCAGCGCATCGAGATCAGGGAAGGTGGGCATCACCTGCCACATCCTGCTGCGCGCATCGCGGACGTTCTTCTCGACCTGGCCCTTTTCCCATCCCGCCGCCGGATTGCAAAAGTCGGGTTCGAACACGTAGTGGCTGGTTATCGCCATGAAGCGCGCATTTACATCGCGCTTTTTGCCGACGCCCACGCGGTCCACCGCCGTGCGCATATTGTCGTAGATCCCGCGGCCCGGCACGCCTTCGAAGATTCTGAACGCATGCCAATGCGCGTCGAACAGCATCTCGTGTGTCTGCAGCAAATATGCCCTGACCAGGAACACGCGGCTGTGCGACAGCTTGATGTGTGCGACCTGCAGCTTGGTCCGTTCACCCCCGACGATCGCGTAGTCTTCGCTCCAATCGAATTGGAAGGCCTCGCCCGGCTTGAACACCAGAGGCACGAATGTCCCGCGATCCGTCGTGTTCTGCGCGCGCTGCCGGTCCGATTTCCAGGCTCGGACAAAGGCTGAGACCCGCTCGTAGGACCCATCGAACCCCAGCTGAACCAGATCCGCGTGCATCTGTTTCGCCGTCCGCCGCTCTTTGCGCGATTTGCGCTGTTCGGCCAGCAACCAGCCCGACAGCTTCTCCGCGTACGGGTCGAGCTTGCTCGGCCTCGATGGTGCCTTGAACTTGGGCTCGACGATCCCGGCACGCAGGTAACGCCTGATCGTATTTCGGGACAGTCCAGTCCGCCGCGAAATCTCGCGGATGGGCATCTTGTCCCGCAGTGCCCACCGTCGAATGACGCTCAAAAAATCCATGTCGATCACTCCAATGACCCCCGACAAATCTCGTCAGGGGGAGGGTTCCACATGGGTCAATTCTCAGTGACATTTCCTATCGCTGCTGGGTCAGTTCTCAGTGACATCCAACAGCTTGAGGATGAGCCATGACAGAGACCACTGTTATGCCCTCTGTCATCAAAATCAGGAGAAAACACCATGGAAACAGACACTTGCCGGTCCCGAATGAGGAAGAAGAGCAAGCCCCATACTTCGTATGGGGGCCACCCGAGGGGTGTGGCCCCCGATACGGCGCCGGGTGTTCCTGCAGGTGCCCAATCCTGACCACCCCAAGATCCGACGACGACGACCCGACACCGTCAGGCACCACGTCGCCGTCGTCCTTCCAATCGAGCAGCCAACCAGTAGAGGAGATCACCCATGGCTGACCTGACACCCGCCACCACCGGTCATGCAGCGGTTCCTGACATGCCGCCCGTTCTCCATTCCAGTCGGGTGATGCTTGCGCTCGATCTCGGCACCATGACGGGCTGGGCGTTGCGCTCCGCCGATGGGCTGATCACCTCGGGCACGGCGTCCTTCCGCCCAGGTCGCTTCGACGGCGGTGGCATGCGTTATCTCCGCTTCACCAATTGGCTGGCGGAGATCGACCGGCTGTCCGGTCCCATCGCTGCCATCTGGTTCGAGGAGGTCCGTCGCCACGCGGCCACCGATGCGGCCCACGTCTACGGCGGGCTGATGGCCACACTGACCGCATGGGCGGAGTTGCGCGGCATTCCCTACGAGGGCGTCCCGGTTGGAACGATCAAGCGCCATGCCACCGGCAAGGGCAACGCCCCGAAGGAGGCGATGATTGCTGCAGCCCGTGCGCGCGGGTTCTCGCCCGCCGACGACAACGAAGCCGATGCCATCGCGATCCTGCTCTGGGCCATCGAGACCTGCGGAGGTGCGCAATGAACGGCATGCGGTTCACGCCGAAGGGCTATGGCGGCCAGCGTCGCGGTCCCGACGAGGTCAAGCGCGACAGCTGGCGCGAACAGGGTCTCCTGGCCGTCGCCCTCGACGACGGCCGGCTGACCTGGCCGGAACGGGAACTCGTCCGCCAACTCGGCGAACGGCTCTACGGCAAGCGGGAAGAGGAGGCGCGCCATGGCTGACTGGACGACGACACGGGTTGAGGACCGGCTCGACGCGGCCGCCGATGTGTTTCGGTCGTTGCCGGAGGTGAAGCCGCAGGGCTTCTTCAATGCGTGGCCCGAGTATTTCCACAGCTTCGCCGATCAGGTCGGCCAGGAACCCCGAATGCGCAAGCCTCGGCCCGGCCCCCGCGACATCACGCAGGCGGAAGAGGCGCTGCTGTGGTTGCGCTGGCTCGAGGTCGACGACGCCCGGATCGTTTGGCTGCGTGCCAACCGCACGCCGTGGAAGCCGATTTGCTGGCAACTCGGCATCAGCCGTGCAACCGCTAACCGGCGATGGCAATACGGCATCGCGGTTATCGTGTGGCGGTTGAACGGCAAGCAGGTGCCAAAGAAGCGATCGATGGAGTTCGTAACTCGCGGCGTCACACAGTCGAGGCAATAATTTCGGCATCAAATCGTTTTATTGCCGCCTCGCCAAGACTCGTTGTGGGCTCCCCGTCACGCCGGAAATTTCTTCTGATGAACCTCACAGAGCATGATCTCGAATCGGAGTAGGTTGATTATTTGCAGAAAGAGTGTCGAGCACTTCGCGAGATATGCGGCGTAGCCCAATTCCTGCTCCGGGCCGGACCCGCCCTTCCCGGAGCGGTAAACAATCTTGTTTTCTGGCGTGATCAGCTTGATGGAGGCATGATGGGACGCATTCCTAATCTGGTTGTCTCTCTCCGAACAAAGATTCGCGAGCGCAGGCGTTCCATCAAAGGGGCCAAACCTACTTGATTTATCGAGTTCAAGGTACTTCTTCCGGGTCAAAGACTGAAATTGGTCAAAAGGACGTCCAGAGGCCACGTTGTTAAGGTAGGCTAAAATATCAACCAATGATGAGAAGGTTTCGAACGCGTTTCCATAGAACATCTTTGTCTTGCCGAATTGAGCCGAGGTCACTGTAGATGCGGCATCAACATCAAGACCTTTCTTGACGCGGAAAATGACTTGGGAGAAGTCGTCGTATGCGACAAAGAACTCTCGAATAATTGAAAGATACAGCTCCGCACGATTAGGTGCCAAGTTTTCTTCGTACTCTTTGAAAAAGGTCTTGAACTCCGGCTTATCTCGATTGTCCTGCGCGATTTTGAACGCCTTGCGAAATGGGTCTTCAAATGCGGGCTGACTGAAAAATAGACAGAAGCGCCAAAGCCAGTCGTTCAAGTTGTTGAGCGGGTCGTTGGCATAAAATTCCGCAGATCCTTCGGCGATCTTTCTTTCGCTAATTTTCCTGTGGCCGTTTCTATGCAGGTTCCAAGCCTTCTTTAGAAGTTGCCACTCACCAGAGAAATCTGCGGACCGGTAAGGGCGAGAGTTCTGCCATTTATCGGGGAAGTCCTTGAAAGCAACTAGTGAACCATGCTCCTCAGCCACTTTCATCATTTCTTGCATTTGCGCAATGCGAGGGAATGAGACGTCCCTATGCCTTTCTTCCAAGGGTACAAGGAAGTTTGCATCGACGTTCACAACAGGTGAAGCAGCTTCTTCCTCTGAAAGTTCCACGTTTTCAACTGGCTCCCCAACAAAATGAGGGATGGGGCTTCCTTCGGGCCTGACTACACGCATACCCACTGTCAATTCCTCTCCGCATCCGGAGCAATGAAATGTGTGCGTTTGATAGGTCTCATGACCAAGACCGATCCGAACGGTATGGTTTTGACCGCAGGTGGTGCATCGAAAAGAAGTTCGGACAATCATGTTTGGCTCGTTCACACTATTTTTCGGCTGTATTTGCCCTGCGGTCTTGTTGGGCGGATACGCGCTTGACAACCTTTGTTCCAGCCTGCGTCAGCACGCTATGTCTATTGCGGAACTCGAGGCACTACAAGGAAACGGCAAGGTTCGAAATGCTGCGGGGCGAAATGGCCAAGTTGACCGGTCAAGGGTCGCTTCGCGGTCGAGACACTTTCATGTGAGACACTGAACGCCAAGACAATCAGCCGTTCCGAGGCTATCAATGAGGGCATACTCGGGAGAGGAGCGCGCAGGCACTGGCCGCGTAGCCGGCTTCCGGGGTCCAGCGAGGGGACCAGTCAGGGCCCGAACTGCCAAGCCTTTGATATCTTGGTTCCTTCCTGGCCATATTCGTATGCTGGCGGGCGAAGCGCGGGACATCGCCAGCGACAGGGCCGGATTTTTGGGAAGCCACCCGGAAGCCGGAGCCACGCGCGCCCCACGCAAACCCCAATGAACGCTGGCCTTCCGACCGGACACCGCTGGTCGCCGCTGGACCCCGTGTGGAGTCCGGCCCGGCATCCGGAGTCCGGAAGCCACCGGCATCCACGCGACCGAGGAACCTTGCCCACCATGACGCTGAGCTTCGCCCCGGACGCGATCGAGACATGGCCGCTGTCGCGCCTGCAGCCCTACGCGAAGAACGCGAAGGCGCATGGCGCGGACCAGGTCGCGAAGATCGCCGCCAGCATGGCCGAGTTCGGCTGGACCGTGCCGTGCCTCGTCGGCGAGGACGGCGAACTGATTGCAGGGCATGGGCGCGTGCTGGCCGCAACGCAGCTGGGGCTGAACGTAGCGCCGGTGATCGTGCTGGGGCACCTGACCGAGGCGCAGCGCCGGGCCTACCGGATCGCGGACAACAAGCTGACGGAGCTCGGCACCTGGGACGAGGCGCTGCTGTCGGCGGAACTGAACGACCTGCTGGCCGAGGATTTCGACCTGTCGCTGGTCGGGTTTTCCGATGGCGAACTCGACAAGCTGCTGGCCTTCGTGCCGGAGGGGGACGGTGAAGAGGGTAGCGCCGGGGGCTCCGTGCCGCCGGTGACCATCCCCGAACCGCCACGCAATCCGGCGTCGCGCACGGGCGATCTGTGGATCCTCGGCGACCACCGGCTGCTCTGTGGCGACAGCACCAGCGCTGCCGATGTGCGCCGCCTGATGAATGGCGAGCGCGCGATCCTGTTCGCGACCGATCCGCCGTATCTCGTCGACTACGACGGCTCGAACCACCCGACCCGGAACAAGGACTGGTCGGCGTCCTACGGCACGACCTGGGACGACAGTTCGCAGGGGGCCGAACTCTACGACGGGTTCATCGCTGCAGCCGTGGCGGAAGCCATCGCCGAGGACGCCGCCTGGTACTGCTGGCACGCTTCGCGCCGACAGGCGATGCTCGAAGCCTGCTGGGAGAAGGCCGGCGCCTTCGTCCATCAGCAGATCATCTGGGTGAAGGATCGCGGTGTCCTGACCCGGTCGCATTACCTGTGGAAGCACGAGCCCTGCTTCATGGGCTGGCGCCGCCCGAACCGTCCGCCGAAGGTCGCCGAGCAGACGCTGCCCTCGACCTGGGAGATGCCGTCCTTCGCCAAGGACGAGCGCCCGGACCACCCGACGCCGAAACCGCTCGACGCCTTCGGCATCCCGATGCGCCAGCACGTCGTCCGTGGCGGCCTCTGCTTCGAGCCGTTCTCGGGCTCCGGCTCTCAGATCATGGCGGGCGAGGCCAACGGCCGCCGCGTCTTCGCGATGGAGATCAGCCCCGCCTATGTCGATGTCGCCGTGGAGCGCTGGCAGGCCGAAACCGGCAAGGACGCGATCCTCGACGGCGACGGCCGGACCTTCGCGCAGGTGAGAACCGAGCGGCTGGGCGACGACACCGATACGCCGGACACGGACGCTGCCCCCGAACCCGCGCGAAAGCGCAATTCCGCCGCGTGACATGCATGACCTGGCTTTACCTTCCTCCGGAGACGCTTCCGGAGCCGGAGACGCATGTCTGTTCGGCCTCTCCCTCTGCTCCGGCGCGGGCGGTCTCGATCTCGGGCTCGCCATCGCCCTCCCCGGATATCGTGCTGTGGGCCATGTCGAACGGGAAACCTACGCCGCAGCCACTCTCGTGGCGCGGATGGAAGACGCGTCCCTGGATCAGGCTGTTGTCTGGGACGACGTTGCCACCTTTGACGGCCGCCCGTGGCGCGGCGCGGTGGATATCGTCACTGCGGGTTATCCGTGCCAACCGTTCTCGGTCGCGGGCAAGCGCCGGGGTACGGACGACCCGCGCCACCTCTGGCCCCATGTCGCCCGCATCATCGGCGAAGTGGAGCCACCGTTCGTCTTCCTCGAGAATGTCGCCCATCATCTCCGCCTCGGCTTCCCCGAAGTCGCCGCAGGACTGGTCGGTATGGGCTACCGCCTTGCGGCAGGCCTCTTCACGGCGGCGGAAGTCGGTGCGCCCCACAAGCGTGAGCGGCTGTTCATCCTCGCCATCCGCGAGGGGGACGAGCTGGCCGACCCCACGCGCCTGCTCCGGCACCCGCTCGAGTGGCGGGAACCGGACGGAGCTCCTGCGGCTCTGGCCGACGCCCAGGGCCAGCGTCAACGAGAACCGGCAGACGAAGCCGACGCCGTCGCAGGCAGCGGGTCAGCACGGCATGAACCTGGCGACGACGGCCGCGCTCTGGCCGACGCCGCAGATCGACAGCTTCCGCAGCCGGGGTGGCGAACGGCGCGACGAGAAGGGTCTGGACCGCATGGCGCGGGACTGGCCGACGCCGATGGCGAACGACGGCAACAAGCCGAGCGCTGGCAACCGCAAGACAGCCGATCTGACCCATGCGGCGGGGATGTGGATGACGCCGACGGCCCGCGATCACAAGGATGGGGCGACGACATTGGCGAACACGCCGGTGAACGGCCTGCTTGGCCGCCAGGTCCTGGTGACGCCGATGGCTGGGAGCGATACCTCCGAGCCGCGCCGGACCTTGAACCCGCTGTTCGTCGAGGCGCTGATGGGCTGGCCCACCGGGTGGACCGGCTTCGCCTCTGTGGCAACGGCGTGGTCCCGCTGGTTGCGGCGCATGCGCTGCGAACTCTCGCGGCTCAGCTGCTGGCCGATGGATGAGGTGGCGGCATGAAGCAGTCGCGCCTCATGTCACTGGTCGAGTCCATCACCAACGTGGTCGTCGGCTACGGCGTCGCGGTCGTCACGCAGATCCTGATCTTCCCGGTCTTCGGGCTGCACACGACGCTGGCGCAGAACCTGAAGATGGGCGCCATTTTCACCGTGGTCTCGATCGCCCGTTCCTTTGCCTTGCGGCGGGTGTTCGAGGCAATCCGGATGCGGGGCGACTAGATGGAGTAGCTGCCGAAGGGTTTTCCGAACTTCTCGACGCCGGACTTGCCCAGCAACGTCAGCTTGTTGTGCAGCTTGTGCCCGGGAGATGCGTTTCGGGCCTCGCGAGCCCAGACCTTGGCGTCAATTTCCCAGACATCGAAGTTCGTTCCGTCCGGGGTGAAAGCACAGAGAACGACATCGATCCGCTCGAGAAGAGTGTTGAGACATCCCCATTGGGTGTTGCGTCGCTTCGCCGTGCGCAGCGTAGCTCGCCGACCGTCAGGTAGTTTGAGTTCTGTTGCCACAGGGCTGACGAGGTCGCCGATTTTGCTCGCAAGTGCCCGGCCAGCCGAGATGCCAAACTCATACCCCTCGCGGCCAGTGAACTCGTCCTGTCCGCCGCCCGGCTTGGAGGGTTTCGTCGATACGACCTTGGGAGCCTTCGGCAGGAATTCGTCCAAGGCACGAGCGGCAACGGATGCAGCCGATAGACTAGGGTTCTGAGTCAAGAATTCGCCGAGACGGGATGCCAGATTGGGATCCAGTCTAACCGTGATCGAGTCTACCATGCGCGCCACCATTCAAGAGGGTTGATGCATCCATCTTGCAGGCCAACGATAGGATTCGTCAAGAGGTATGATTCATACCCCTTGACGTGTCGTGCTTCCGCGAAGCTGCGTCCAATCAAGCGATGCGGTAGACCCGCCCCCGATCCTCGACCTTCTCCGAGGTCACTTCGAGCCCGAGCTTCTTCTTCAGCGCCCCGGCCATCGCGCCGCGCACCGTGTGCGACTGCCAGCCCGTTGCGGCCATGATCTCCTCGATGGTCGCGCCGTCCGGCGTGCGCAGCATGGCGATCAGAGGGGCCTGCTTGGTGCCCTCGCGCGGCGTGCGCGTCTTGGGCGCGGGCTCGGTCTCGGTGGGGGTGTCCGGCGCGGGCTGCTCGGTCGGCGCGTCCGTCGCGCCCGCAGGCGCGGTGTCCGCGTCTTCGGTCTCGATGCCGATGGCGGCGAGCCCTGCGTCGGTGGCGACCAGCGTGACGCCGTGGCCATCGCCGGTTTCGCGCCAGACGGGTTCGCCCTTGCGCATGTCCGCGTCGACCTCCTGCAGGAAACCCTTGGCGAGCATTGCGCCGACCACCTTGGCGGCTGCGCCGCCGCGCAGGCTTTCGGGCAGCGGCAGGGCGATGCGGTCCTCACGCCGTGCGGCGGAGTTGAGGATGATGGCTTGGGTATCGGAAAGCTTGGTCATGGGGTCGTCTCCGTATTCGGGCCCGCGACATGCGGCGCCTTCTACGACCCCGAGCCGCGCTGGGCGCGCGGCGGGAGTTCCGGCGTCGCCGGAGATCAGCGGGCGTGCTCGCCCTCGCCGAAGGCGCTGTCGGTGATGCGCTTCAGGAGGCTGGCGTAGTGTTCGAGGGTGCCGACCATCGCCCAGCCCGCCTCGTCGGGGGCGCAGTTGAAATGGTCGTCGCTGAGCGCCTGAAGGCGGGCGAGCATCTCGTCGATCTCGGCCTTCTTGCCGATGAAGGCCGCGAGCGCGGCTTCCTTGTTCCGGCGCGCCTTTTCGGCGCGGAGTTCGTGGCGCGGGGTGGTGATCGGGTTCAGGCGGCTGGTCATCGTGGTGGCTCCGTGGTGAGTTGCATCGCTTCGTTGGAGTGACGTTCGCTCTCTCCGGCGCGCTTATCAATTCGATAAGCACATGATCTTGAATGATAATCGGAGCTGTCGATGCAGGGCATGAGCGAGCGCCAGTACGCCGCCCATGTCGGGCTGTCACGGGGCGCGATCCAGAAGGCGAAGACGGCCGAGCGCCTGGTCCTCTATCCTGACGGCAGCATCAACGCGGCGGCCAGCGACACCAGACGGGCGGAAACGACGGACCCTTCCAAGACCCGCAAGCCGCCCGCGCCGAAGCTTAAGCCCGTCCCCGAGGCGGCGGTAACCGCTGTTGGCGACACGCTGCGCGAGCAGGGTCTGGCGGTCCCGCCGGTCGGCGGCGGCACCACGTTCCTGCAGGCGAAGACCGCGAACGAGGTGCTGAAGGCGCAGGAGCGGCGCATCCGTCTCCAGAAGCTGAAGGGGGAGTTGATCGAGCGGGCCCGCGCGCTGGCGCTGGTGTTCCGGCTGGCGCGGGAGGAACGGGACGCCTGGGTGACCTGGCCTGCGCGCGCGGCGGCGCTGATGGCGGCAGAGCTCTCGGCCTCGAGCCGCGACGCTACGGGCCAGCAGATCACCGTGGAGCCAGCCGCGATGCAGAAGGTGCTGGAGAAACATGTACGCGCCCACCTCGACGAACTCGCCGAGGTCCGGTCCGACTTCTGGTGATGACGATGGCCTGACGGACTTCGACGGCGCGGGCGAGATCCTGCGCGCCTGGGGCAACGGGCTGCGGCCCGACCCGGACCTGACGGTCTCGGAATGGGCGGACCGGCACAGGATGCTCTCGGGCCGCGCCTCGGCCGAGCCCGGGCGATACCGCACGGTGCGCACGCCCTACATGCGCGAGATCATGGACCGGCTTTCGCCGGGCGATCCCACGCATCGGATCGTGTTCATGAAGGCCGCGCAGGTTGGCGCGACGGAGGCCGGCAACAACTGGATCGGGTTCGCCATCCACCAGGCACCGGGCCCGATGCTGGCGGTCCAGCCGACGGTGGAGCTGGCCAAGCGCAACTCGCGCCAACGGATCGACCCGCTGATCGACGAGAGCCCCGAGCTGCGGGAGCGGGTGAAGCCCGCGCGATCCCGCGACGCGGGCAACACGATGCTGTCGAAGGAGTTCGCGGGCGGCATCCTGATCATGACCGGCGCGAACTCGGCGGTCGGGCTCCGCTCGACCCCGGCGCGTTACATCTTCCTCGACGAGGTCGACGCCTATCCGGCCTCGGCCGACGAGGAAGGCGATCCGGTCACGCTGGCCGAGGCGCGGTCGCTGACCTTCGCCCACCGGCGCAAGGTGCTGCTGGTTTCGACTCCCACCATCCGGGGGCTGTCGCGCATCGAGCGGGAGTACGAGGCGTCCGACCAGCGCCGGTTCTTCGTGCCGTGCCCGCATTGCGGCGCGATGCAATGGCTGAAGTTCGATCGGCTGCGCTGGCAGAAGGGCCGCCCGGAGACGGCGGAGTATCACTGCGAGGGCTGCGACGCGGCAATCGCGGAACATCACAAGACGGCGATGCTGGAGGGCGGCGAATGGCGGGCGACCGCCACGGCCGCCGATCCGACCACGGTCGGATATCACCTCTCGGCGCTCTACTCGCCGATCGGCTGGCTGAGCTGGGAGCGGATCGTGCGGGCATGGGACGCGGCACAGGGGTCGGACGAGGCGATCAAGGCGTTCCGCAACACGATCCTCGGCGAGACATGGGTCGAGACCGGGGAAGCCCCGGACTGGCAGCGGCTCTACGACCGGCGCGAGCGCTGGATATCCGGCACCGTGCCAGCGGGCGGGCTGTTTCTGACCGCCGGGGCCGACGTGCAGAAGGACAGGATCGAGATCGATGTCTGGGCCTGGGGTCGCGGGCTGGAAAGCTGGCTCGTCGATCACGTCGTCATCGAGGGCGGGCCGGACCGGCATGACGCCTGGTCGGAGCTGACCGCGTTGCTGGATCGAAGCTGGCCGCATGAACGCGGCGCGCATCTCAGGATCGCGCGGCTCGCCATCGACACCGGCTACGAGGCCCCGGCGGTCTATTCCTGGTCGCGGTCGCAAGGCTTCGCGCAGGTGTCGCCGGTCAAGGGCGTCGAGGGGTTCAACCGCTCGAGCCCGGTGTCGGGGCCGACCTTCGTCGACGCGACCGCGGGCGGGAAACGTCTGCGGCGCGGAGCCCGGCTCTGGACCGTGGCGGTGTCGACCTTCAAGGCCGAGACCTACCGCTTCCTGCGGCTGGCGCGGCCGACCGAGGAGGAGATGGCCGACGGGGCGGCGTTTCCGCCCGGCTCGGTACACCTGCCGCACTGGGTCGAGAACGAATGGCTGAAGCAGTTCGTGGCCGAGCAGCTGGTGACGGTCCGCACGAAGCGCGGCTTCGCCCGGCTGGAATGGCAGAAGCTGCGCGAACGCAACGAGGCGCTGGATTGCCGGGTCTATGCCCGCGCCGCCGCCTGGATCGCAGGCGCGGACCGCTGGCCTGAGGAAAAGTGGCGCGACCTCGAGGATCAGCTCGGGGCTGCGCCTTACGGTGACACCGATCCGGCCGGGCAAATTCACCGGCCCGGACAAGCCCCACAGGGCAAGCGCCGCTCCGACTGGCTCGGGCGGCGTGGAGGATGGTTTTGATGACGGACTGGACAGAAACCGAGCTCTCGGCGCTGCGCCGGGCCTATGCCAGCGGTACCACCCGGGTCAGCTATGACGGCAAATCCGTGGACTATGGCTCGGCCGAGGACCTGCTCGCGCGCATCCGCACCATCGAACGCGCCATCGCGGGCACCACACGGCCGCTGCCCATGGCCGGGCTGGCAGGCTTTTCGCGCGGGGATCGCTGATGTCGGCAAACTGGTTCGACAGGGCCATTGCCTCCGTCGCCCCTCGGGCCGCCGCCAGGCGCGTGTTGGCCCGTCAGGCCTTCGAGACCCTGACGCGCGGCTATGACGGGGCCGCGAAAGGGCGACGGACGGACGGCTGGCGCGCGCCGGGATCCTCGGCCGACACCGAGATCGGCGTGGCCGGGGCGCTCTTGCGCGACCGGATGCGTGATCTGGTGCGCAACAACCCGCATGCGGCGAAAGCTGTCGCGGTGCTGGTCAACAACATAATCGGCGCGGGGATCATGCCGCGCGCCGCGAGTGGCGATGACAAGCTGGACCGCAAGGTCGATGCGCTGTTCGAGCTCTGGACGGCGGAGTGCGACGCCGACGGCCAGCTCGACTTCTACGGGCTGCAGACGCTGATCTGCCGGGAGATGGTGGAGGCGGGCGAGGTCTTGGTGCGCCGCCGCCTGCGTCGCGCAAGCGACGGTCTGCCGGTGCCGCTGCAATTGCAGGTGCTGGAAGCCGACTTCCTCGACGCCACCAAATCCGGCGCCATCGGCGCGGGGCGGCTGGTGCAGGGGATCGAGTTCGACCCGGTCGGCAAGCGCCGGGCCTACTGGCTGCATGCCGAGCACCCGGGCGACGCGTACGGGGCTCTGCAGAACGGCCTGCAGAGCCGTCCGGTCCCGGCGACCGAGATCGCCCATGTCTACGAGAAGCAGAGGACACAGGCGCGCGGCGTTCCATGGGGCGCGCCGGTGATCCGGTCCTTGCGCGATCTCGACGATTACGAAGTCGCCGAACTGGTTCGCAAGAAGACCGAGGCCTGCGTCACCGCCATCGTCTTTGGCGACGACGAGGCGCAGCAGGGCATCGCGCCCTCCGTGGT
The DNA here is from genome assembly GCF_005887635.2 of Paroceanicella profunda. Lineage (GTDB taxonomy): Bacteria > Pseudomonadota > Alphaproteobacteria > Rhodobacterales > Rhodobacteraceae > Paroceanicella > Paroceanicella profunda. The sequence goes on from NZ_CP040818.1 coordinate 84,048, forward strand.
CGATGCCGATGGCAACCGTGTCGAGCAGTTCGAACCGGGGCTGATCGCCTATGCCCGTGGCGGCAAGGACATCCGGCTTAACCAGTCCGCCGCCACTGGCGGTTATGGCGAATACAAGAGGGCCAGTCTGCATACGATCTCGGCGGGGTTCCGGGTGCCCTACGAGTTGCTCACCGGCGATCTCAGCCAAGTCAACTATTCCTCGATCCGGGCGGGGCTCGTGGAGTTCCGCCGCATGATCGACGCGGTCCAGTGGCAACTGTTCATCCCGATGTTCTGCGCGCCTAGCTGGCGGTGGTTCACGGAAGCCGCATGGGCGGCGGGGCAGATCCCGTCGCCGGACGTCCCGGTGGAATGGTCGCCGCCGAAGTTCGATGCCGTCGATCCCTACAAGGACGCGATGGCCGACCTGCTGGCGATCCGGACCGGCACCATGACGCTGGCGCAGGCCATCGCGCGGCAGGGGCACAACCCGGACGCGGTCCTCGCGGAAATCGCCGCGACCAATGCCAAGCTCGATGGCCTCGGCCTCGTGCTCGACAGCGATCCGCGCCGCGTCACCAAGACCGGCAGCGCGCAGGCGGGCGATCTGGCCAAAGACCCGGCCGCCCCCGCATCCGAACCAGAGAAGGAATAGGGCCATGCCCGACACGATCATGGCGGCACCGGTCGCCCTTCCGATGCAACTGCGGCGCGCGCCGATCCTGCCCGCGACCGTCAATTCCGAGGCCCGATCCGTCGACGTGGTCTTCACCACCGGCGCGGCTGTCCGGCGGCGACGGTGGACCGGCTGGGACACCTCCGTGCCCTTCGATGAAATCCTTGAGGTCAGCGACAGGGCGGTGGACCTGACGCGCCTCAACGCGGGGGCCCCGGCGCTCGACAGCCATTCGGTCTGGTCGTCGCATTCGCAGGTGGGCGTGGTCGAACGCGCCTGGATCGAGGGCAAGGAGGGCAAGGCCACCATCCGTTTCCCGCGCGAAGGGCTGGACCATGCCGCCGACCGCATGTTCGGCCTTATCAGCGACGGCATCATCCGGAACGTGTCGGTCGGTTATTCCATCGAGCGAGTGAAGGTGGTGGAGCCCGCCGCGAAGGGCGAGGTCGAGCAGCGCATCGTCGAACGTTGGACGCCGCTCGAGGTCAGCTTCGTGACCGTCCCCGCCGATCCCCGCGCGCAGGTCCGCGCCGCGGATCAGGCCAGCTATCCCGTCGAGATCGTCGACACCCGCATGCAAAAGGAGGCATCCATGCCTGAGAACACGACCACCGTGGCCGGGGATGTCCCCGCCAGCACCGAGACCCGCCAGCAGCCTGCCGCGGCCCCGGCGAACCCCGAACCGACGGCCACGCGCATGCCAGAACCGGCACCTGCGCCCGATACCGAGGCCATCGCGACCCGTGCCCGCGAGGCCGAGCGTGACCGCGTCTCGACCATCTACGATCTGGCAGGCCGCCTGAACCTTGAGCGCGGCTTCGCCGAGGATCTGGTCAAGCGCGGCGTCAGTGTCGACGAGTCCCGCCGCCTGATCCTCGACCAGGTCGCCGCGAAATCCGACGAGACCCGGACTTTCCCGCACGTCTCCGTCCCCCTCGGCGGCCGGGATGAACGCATCACCCGCCGCGACGCGGTGGCGAATGCGCTCCTGCACCGCTACAGTCCGACGCTCTTCCCTCTGGAAGATGCCGCGCGCCAGTACCGCGGCATGACGCTGCTGGAACTGGCCCGCGAAAGCCTCGGCAATGCCGGGGTCAACACGCGGGGCCTGTCGCGCGACGAGGTGGCGACGCGGGCGCTGCATTCGACCTCGGACTTCCCCGAGATCCTGTCGGCCGTCACAAACAAGACGCTCCGGCAGGCCTATGACGCCTATCCCCGGACCTTCGCGCTCTTCTGCCGCCAGGTGCTGGCCACCGACTTCAAGTCCATGCACCGCGTACAGCTGGGCGAGGCGCCGCAGCTTCTGGAAGTGGGCGAAAGCGGCGAGTTCAAGCGCGGCACGCTGGGCGAGAGCAAGGAGAGCTACAAGGTCAAGACCTATGGCCGGGTGGTCGCGATCACCCGGCAGGTGCTGATCAACGACGATCTGGATGCCTTCACGCGCATCCCGGCGATGTATGGCAACTCGATCGCCCAGCTGGAAAGCGACGTGGTCTGGGGCATCATCACCGCGAACCCGGCGATGGCCGACGGCACGGCGCTGTTCCACACCACGCACAAGAACCTCGCCGGCACCGGCGCTGCGCTCGACGTGAGCAGCGTGGGAGCGGCCCGCGCGGCGATGGCGCTGCAGACCGGCCTCGACAAGAAGACGGTGCTGAACATCCGCCCCGCCTTCCTGATAGTGCCTGCCGCGCTGGAGCTGAAGGCCGAGCAGCTCGTGGCTCAGAACCTCGTGCCTGCTGCGACCTCCAGCGTGGTGCCGCAGTCGATCCGCACGCTGTCGCCGATCAGCGAGCCGCGCCTCGATGCGGCCAGCGCCACCTCCTGGTATCTGGCGGCCTCGCCCAACCAGATCGACACTATCGAGTACGCCTATCTTGAGGGCCAGCAGGGTGCCTACATCGAGACCCGCAACGGCTTCGATGTCGACGGCGTCGAGATCAAGTGCCGCCTCGACTTCGGCGCCAAGGCCATCGACTGGCGCGGCCTCTATCGTAATCCCGGCGCGTGAGGCCGGGCGTCTATGGATGTCGATGATCGACGGGCGGCGGTGCCGATCCCGGACTTCGCTGGCTACTTCGTCGGACCGGCCGGTCATGTGTGGAGCGCGCATCGAAAGGGCAGAACCCCGAAAGATGCGCACTCGCCATGGCTGGATAGCGCGGACTGGCGCCCGCTCCATCCATGGCGCGACCACGAGGGCTATCTCCACCACACACTTGTTTGCAGCGGCGGCATCGAGCGGCAGCGGATCGCCCTGCACATTCTCGTCGCGACCGCGTTCATCGGCCCACGCCCCGAAGGATTGGTCGTTGCCCACCTCGACGGTGACAAATCCAACAATCGGGCCGACAACCTCGCCTATGTCTCGCAGCGCGAGAACATCGAGCACAAGCGGATGCACGGCACGATGGCCTGCGGCGACCGTTCGCATCTGTCGCGCATGACCGACCACCAGTGCCTGCGGATGCTCGACTGCCTCAGGGTGGGCTACTCCCGCCGCGAGGTTGCCGGCGCATTTGGCGTCTCAGTGGCCCATGTCGCAGCCCTGAAGACCGGCCGCATCCGAAAACATCTCACCGCCAGTCGACACACATGAAGGAGGCCTCCCCATGAAAACCTACGTCCAGCCCGGCAACACCATCACCTTGACCGCGCCCTATGCCGTCGCATCGGGCGATGGCCTGCTCGTCGGTTCCATCTTCGGCGTGGCCGCCGGCACCGCCGCACTCGGCGAGGCGGTCGAGGCCGCCCTCGTCGGCGTCTACGAGTTGAAGAAGATCGGCTCGCAGGCTTGGGCCGTCGGCGACCGCATCTACTGGGACAACACCGCGCGCCAGACCACCAAGGTCACCACCTCGAACACGCTGATCGGCGTGGCGACCGAGGTGGTTGCGGGTGGCGCGGGCGATGTGGTCGGCCGGGTGCGGCTGAACGGCGCCTTCTGATGAGCGCTTTTGCCGCCGCGGTCGGCGCGCTCTTCGCCGATCCGAACATCGGGCGGGACGCGGTCTACATCGCCGAGGGCGGCGCGCCTGTCCTTGTGCGTATCGTCGCGCGGCGCGCGGATGCGTCGACCTCCTTCGGCGACGCGCGGCTCTGGTCCGAAACCACCCGCGTCGACCTGCGCGTGGCCGAGGTGGCAGCCCCGCGCCCCGGCGATCGCATCGAGATCGAGGACGACGCCTTCCTCATCCAGGGCGAGCCCGTTCGCGACCGCGAGCGGCTGGTCTGGACCGTCGACCTGCGCCCGGCGTGACCGCGATGAAACTGAAGCTCGACATCGATCCCGACATCGTCGCGATGATGGCGGCCGAGGTCACGGCGGGCGAGCGTGCCGTGTCGGCGGCGATCCGCAAGGCCGGGACCGGGCTGAAGGCCGCCTGGCGGCTGCAGATCACCGGCGCGGGCCTCGGGCCCCGGCTCGCCCGTACCATCCGGTCGGAGCAGTTCCCCAAGGCCACGCCCAGCCTGAATGCGGCGGCCGTGGTCTGGTCCAATGCGCCGGTCATTGTGGGCGCGCACGACACCGGCCCGCTGATCCGCTCCAAGAACGGCTTCTGGCTCGCGATCCCCACGCCCGCCGCAGGCAAATCCCTGCGTGGCGGTCGGATCACGCCCGGCGAATGGGAACGGCGCACCGGCCTACGCCTGCGGTTCATCTATCGCCGTCAGGGACCGAGCCTTCTGGTGGCCGAAGGGCGGTTGAACACGAAGGGCCGTGCAGTGGCGTCACGGTCGAAGACCGGCCGGGGCCTCGTGACTGCCCCGATCTTCCTGCTGGTGCCGCAAGTCAAGTTGCCGAAGCGGCTGGATCTCGCGCGGGATGCCGAGGGGGCGCATGACGCTGTGCCGGGGCTGATCGTGGCGAACTGGGTGGAGGGGCGGCTTTGATTTGAGGCGGCAGCTATCGTACGGACGATGCCCATACCTGAAAATCCTTAAAAAGGCGCCGAATACCTTCGCTGGAAATTACCCAGTCAGCCTTTGAATCTTTGAACCAAAGATCTTCAAGGTCGGCATGCTCGTCGGACAGCAGTCCCTCGAAGTATGCATTCAATTCGCGCACCGCCTCGTCGCCATACCCTTGGCGGAAACTCTCGTAGATATCATGGCGTGCCGTGGGAGCTTCAGACCCCCAGTTCGGATAGACGAGGTGCAAATCCTGGTGGAACTGCGAAGTGAAATCATAAAAGGCCTTTGGAGGTTTCACGTCAGTCGTTCCTCGGATAAGAAGTGATGATGATGAAGCCGTTCGGCATGTCCGGTGCGTGCTGAATAACTGTAGCGACGCCGAATGTCTGCCGAATTACAACAGGCGCTGACTCTCTCGGCCCGGTCCGGAACGCCTCGATCCCTGTCACGGACGCAAATTCACTGGTTATGAATGCCTCCGACCTTTGTCCGGTCGCTACCTGATTAACGATCTCTGCGTTTTGGGACAGATTCGAATTGGTCAGGCTTTGAGCGGCTTGAAGCGAAGAGAACGATCCGTGGCGTTTACGAAAGGTGCTGAACAGCCAGCTTTGAAACTGGTCGACGCTCACTGCTCGCAGCAGGAATTCTTCGCTCTTCCCGACATGCAATGCGATGGTGTGTCCGCCTGCAGCCTCGTGTTCTGCGAGATCCTGCAGGGGGTAGCCGCCTTCAGTGGGGAAATAGTCAACAAGCGTGACGTCACTCGGTGCACCGAGGCTGACGGGTTCCGCATAGCACCGACAGTTGTGTGCCTGCCCCGGGTGGCCGCCTGCGGGCGGCTCGTCCCAACGAAACACCTGATCGTCGTAGTCTGCGTGGCTGTCGCGCACCTTCGCGTCGTCTTGGGAGCGCCAGATGTACAGCTCGATCCCCAAATCCTGCTGCCGAAGCTGGTTGACGAGCCCCGCGAAGGCCCGAATCAGGCGTTCTTCCATCGCTTCTCGCAACGGGCGCAGGCGCTGCGGGAGGGTTTCGTATGCCTCGAAGATGGCCGTCAAGCGCGCATCCCACTGGCGCAGCGCCTCTTCCTTGGCGTCCGAAACATCACGCAGGTCGGCTTCGGTCACCCAAGGAACTGTGTCTGGGGGCGTCAGCGCATTCAGCAGCATCCGGGTATTGTCGGCGATCACGCTGTCAAGTTGGTCGGTGAAGTCGTCCCGCAGGTCGGCATAGCCGGGGAACGCGGACTTAATCGAAATGCCCGCACGGTAACCGAACACGGTCCCGTTCCGCCGTTCCAACACGTACTGGCCGCTGCCGCCGCGGCGGAGAAATTCCCTTAGATTGTGCTGCATGGAACCTCCCGACGAACCGCGGGATGCAAGTTATCAGCAATTGGTTAATGAGCATTCTATCGACCGTTCGCTGCCTCCATTGCGGCATTGTGCAAAAAACCAACGGGGCCACCTCCATGCCCACCCCCCGCGAAACCATCCTCGCCGCGCTGCACGTGCGGCTCTCGGCGCTGCCCGCCACAGCCCTGCGCGGTGATGTATTGCCCGAGCGCGTGCCGGCCGCTGGACTCTTGATCCTGCGCGATGGCGAGCCGGGGGATCCCGAGGTCACTCTTTCGCCCCTGCGCTACCACTACCAGCACCGGGCCGAGATCGAGGCGGTTGTGCAGGGCGCCACGCGTGACGCCGCCTTCGACACCCTCTGCGCCAGCATCGGCGCGGCGATTGCCGACGACCGCACGCTGGGAGGCTTCTGCGACTGGGTCGAGGCGGAAGCACCGCGCCCGGTCGATCTGGCCGTGGAGGGCGCCGCCAGCCTGAAGGCGGCGGTGATCCCGGTCATCCTGCACTATTCCACGGCCGACCCTTTGGCCTGCCCCCCCAGACGACAGGAGACTACGATGGCACGAGCCCATGGGGCGCGGGCGCAGATGGCGCTTGCGTTCGAGACCGTCTATGGCACTGCGCCCGCCTCGGGCTACCGGACGGTGCCCTTCGCCAGCACCACGCTCGGCTCTGAACAGCCTCTGATCGCCTCGGAACTGCTCGGCCAGGGGCGCGACCCGCTGGCCCCGATCAAGGACGCGGTCACGGCCGACGGCGATGTCGTGGTGCCGATCGACGTCGAGAACTTCGGCCTCTGGCTGAAGGCGGCCTTCGGTCAGCCAACGACCACCGGCACGACGCCCAAGACCCACACCTTCCAGTCGGGGAACTGGACGCTGCCAAGCATGGCCATTGAGACGGCCATGCCCGAGGTGCCGCGCTATGCCATGTACACCGGTTGCGTCTGCGACCAGCTGTCGTGGCAGATGGCGCGGTCGGGGCTTCTGACCGCTACGGCACGGCTGGTGGCGCAAGGCGAAAGCGTCGCGGCGGCCACGGCCGCAGGCACGCCCACCTCGCTGGCGCTGCAGCGGTTCGGGCATTTCAACGGGGCGATCACCCGGAATGGCTCGCCGCTCGGCAACGTCATCTCGGCCGAGGTGACCTACTCCAACGGCCTCGACCGGATCGAGACCATCCGCTCGGACGGGCGCATCGAGGGCGCCGACCCCGGGATGGCCGCCCTGACTGGCCGGGTCGAGGTGCGCTTCGCCGACACTACGCTGATCACGCAGGCCATCGACGGCACGCCCTGTGAACTGGTCTTCGCCTGGATGTTGGATGTCACTGAGAACTGACCCAGCAGCGATAGGAAATGTCACTGAGAATTGACCCATGTGGAACCCTCCCCCTGACGAGATTTGTCGGGGGTCATTGGAGTGATCGACATGGATTTTTTGAGCGTCATTCGACGGTGGGCACTGCGGGACAAGATGCCCATCCGCGAGATTTCGCGGCGGACTGGACTGTCCCGAAATACGATCAGGCGTTACCTGCGTGCCGGGATCGTCGAGCCCAAGTTCAAGGCACCATCGAGGCCGAGCAAGCTCGACCCGTACGCGGAGAAGCTGTCGGGCTGGTTGCTGGCCGAACAGCGCAAATCGCGCAAAGAGCGGCGGACGGCGAAACAGATGCACGCGGATCTGGTTCAGCTGGGGTTCGATGGGTCCTACGAGCGGGTCTCAGCCTTTGTCCGAGCCTGGAAATCGGACCGGCAGCGCGCGCAGAACACGACGGATCGCGGGACATTCGTGCCTCTGGTGTTCAAGCCGGGCGAGGCCTTCCAATTCGATTGGAGCGAAGACTACGCGATCGTCGGGGGTGAACGGACCAAGCTGCAGGTCGCACACATCAAGCTGTCGCACAGCCGCGTGTTCCTGGTCAGGGCATATTTGCTGCAGACACACGAGATGCTGTTCGACGCGCATTGGCATGCGTTCAGAATCTTCGAAGGCGTGCCGGGCCGCGGGATCTACGACAATATGCGCACGGCGGTGGACCGCGTGGGCGTCGGCAAAAAGCGCGATGTAAATGCGCGCTTCATGGCGATGACCAGCCACTACGTGTTCGAACCCGACTTTTGCAATCCGGCGGCGGGATGGGAAAAGGGCCAGGTCGAGAAGAACGTCCGCGATGCGCGCAGCAGGATGTGGCAGGTGATGCCCACCTTCCCTGATCTCGATGCGCTGAACTGCTGGCTGGAAGAACGGTGCAAGGCGCTGTGGGCCGAAACCGCACATGGCGGTTTGCCCGGCAGCATCGCAGACGTCTGGCAAGCGGAGAAGCCCTCGCTGATGCCGTTGCCCACCGCGTTCGACGGTTATGTCGAGCAAAGCAAGCGGGTGTCCCCAACCTGCCTCGTCACGTTTGATCGCAATCGCTACTCCGTGCCTGCCAGCTTTGCGAACCGGCCAGTCAGCCTGCACATCTACCCCGAAAGGCTGGTTGTCGTTGCTGAAGGGCATGTCGTCTGCGAGCACCAGCGCATCATTGAAAGGTCGCATCGGCAACCGGGCCGCGTCATCTATGACTGGCGGCATTACCTGGCCGTGATCCAGCGCAAGCCCGGTGCGCTGCGTAACGGCGCCCCGTTTGTTGAGATGCCGAGGGGCTTTCGTGAGCTGCAGGATCAGATGCTGCGCAGACCCGGCGGTGATCGGGAGATGGTCGACGTCCTGTCGTTGGTATTGCATCACGACGAACAGGCGGTCCTGTGCGCGGTGGACATGGCGTTGAAGGCCGGCGTGCCGACAAAGACCCACGTGCTGAACCTATTGCACAGGCTGGTGAACGGCACTTCAGTCGAGTTGCCAGACGTAACGCCGCCTCCGGCCTTGACGCTGAGCAAGGAGCCCGAGGCCAATGTTGCACGCTACGATGGGCTGCGCACATCCGGAGGCAAACGCCATGCGTCATGATCCCGCCGGAGCTGCCATCGTCATCATGCTCCGCAGTCTGAAGATGCCAGGCATGGCCCAAGCCGTGCATGACCTCATGGAACAGGGCGCGCCTGCGTTCGATGCGGCGATCCCGATCCTGTCCCAGCTGCTGAAGGCTGAAATGGCCGAACGTGAAGTGCGGTCCATCTTTTATCACATGAAGGCAGCGCGCTTCCCGGCCCACAAGGACCTGTCAGGCTTCGACTTCGCGGCCAGCGAGGTCAACGAGGCCCTCGTTCGGCAGCTTCATCGATGCGAGTTCCTCGATGCTGCCGAAAACGTGGTCCTGATTGGCGGGCCCGGCACCGGGAAAAGCCATGTGGCGACCGCCCTCGGAGTCCAGGCGATTGAGCATCACCGCAAACGCGTGCGCTTCTTCTCCACAGTCGAGCTGGTGAACGCGCTGGAACAGGAAAAGGCGCTGGGAAGGGCCGGGAAAATCGCCGAGGCGTTGGTGAAAACCGAATTGGTGATCCTCGACGAGCTCGGATACCTGCCGTTCAGCGCCTCGGGCGGCGCCTTGCTGTTCCACCTCCTCAGCAAACTTTACGAACGCACCAGCGTCGTGATCACCACGAACCTAAGCTTCAGCGAATGGGCCAGCGTCTTCGGTGACGCCAAGATGACCACGGCGCTCCTCGATCGCCTCACACACCGCTGCCACATCCTGGAAACCGGAAACGACAGTTATCGCTTCAAGGCCAGCTCCGAGACCGCGAAAAAAAAGAGGAAGGAGACGCCAATGTTGACCCCATCATGAACCGACCGACATACTGACAGGCGGGTCAAATCTCGATGACAATGCTGGGTCAGTTCTCAGTGACATCCAACAGCGGCGTCCCAAAGAGCGTCGTCATGCCCCGTCGCCTGATCGAGATCGAAGCCCGCTGCCTCCAGGTTGCGCTGGAGATTGATGCGCAGTTCCTCGAGATCACCATTCCCTTCGCAATCGGCGACGAGGCGGTCAATATCGTCGAGGGAGCAATGTCCCTTGGCCAGAATTTCCTCTGCCCAGTTGAAGCAAAGGTCCGGGTCGATCGACATCCGCGTGCCGGTCTGGACGATTGCTCGTTTGACTGATTGTCGGCCGCGGTTGCGGACCTGCAGGAAGTCACTCTCTGCACCGTGATCGGCCGTCACCGCAGCGCTGGAGCCGATGCCTTCTCCGGCAATCGGCGCAGGTGAAAGGTCGAGATCCCAATCCCCGTCCTCGTCATCCGAAACCACGGGTGACGAACTGACGAGCGCTACGAATGTCCCCGATGTCGTATCGCCCGCGTACTGATCGAAGAATTCCCCTGGTTCTGCCTCAGCTTCGAAAGTCAGCAGGTCATCTAGGTCGTCGGTCCTATCGGCTGGCTCCGTCTCCTGAAGCACGGCAAAACGGTGCTCCGGAACTGCATCGGGCCCGGTAACGACAGTCTCGACCTCAAGTGAGACCTCGCGCTCGCCAACCGTCTCCGCTTCCGTCTCCGGAGACCCCGCAACAAGCGAAGACAGAAGCTGCGCGGCGAGACCGTGACCTTCGGCAAATGCCACATTAGCAGGTGTCTGTCGGTCGTGGTTCAGTGCGTCGGGGTCAGCTCCCGACCGAATGAAGAGATCGCAAACGGCAAGATTGCCCATGCGCGCAGCAAGGTGAAGCGGCGTATCTCCCTTAGGGTCGGCCGCGTGGAGGCGGGAGGATGCCGCAAGATCGGCAAGCCGCTCAAGTTTCCCCTCGGCGATCAGCCGGATCTCGAAAGGGCCAAGAACATGGCTTTCTATTTCGCTCGTCGCCTGGTCGCGACTGCCGAAGATGCGGGACAGTCTATCCATGATCTTCATGAATAACCTCCCTGTTGAGAAGTATGATCTGCTGGTCTTGTGGCTTCCTCGCGCCAGGATCAGTGTCGAGTCCGAGGCGCCTCAGCGCGTAGTACAACAGCGCACGTCGGACCTTGATCTTCGCCTTGCCGCCGCGCATCCCGTAGTCGAGCGCGATGACCTTTGCCTGAGTTTCCGACAGGGCGGGGTGGGGCCCGACCTCCAGCGTGACCTCGGAATGCCAGTCGCGATCATCGTCGGCTGACGCTTCGCTCTCACGCGATCCGCGGATCTCCAGCATCCGCGAGAGCAGGAAGTCCTTGAAGCAGTCATCGGTCAGGCAGAACGCCCTTGTGTGCCAGCGGAACCCGTCGAACGCGATGGCGTGAGGCGCGATCCAGCGCCAGCGCGGCTCGGGGCTGGACAGGGACTGGTACTTCACCTCGATCGCCTCGGACCGGCGGATGGCACCGACGACCGAGCGAAGTGTCACTGGCTCTACGCCGCGAACTGGCGTCGGGGCGGATGCGTAGGGTGGCAGGTCAGGGATCCAGCAATCTTCGCGCTCCAGCACATCGTCGGCAACCAGGCCGAGCTGGGCAAGGTAATGCGCTGCGTCAGGTGGGCGAAACTTGCAGTCGAAGTCAGTGCCACGGACATAGGTGCGCGCGCTCTTGTCGTAGACCATGTTGTCCGGTGCCAGCGCGATGTAGCGGTTCAGGTCCGAGGAGGCTTGGTTCACCGAGACGCTGAACTGTTGCATCACATCAATGCGATTGACGTGCCCCTCCCAGAACAAGCGGAACTCGATGAACTCGAGTCGCTGTTCGACCCCCCAGCGAAGTTCCGCCTTGTCCCTGTCCACGTCGCGCTCCCGATCAGCCCTACGCGCACGCGAACTGTGCGCGCCCAATTTCTGGGCTGCTCACACGCTATCGAAGCGGAAAGGTGCCAGCAATCAAAATTGTACCCGCGAAGAACGGAGAGAGTTCGGTATTCGTTACACTCCCTCCACCAACTGTTCCTGAAATACGTGAGATGCTCGGAAGATTGCTCGGGACCCCCGCCAAAGCACCCGCCGACCGTGAAACCCCTGCTTGCGGCTGGTTGCGAGAACCTGTCCTCCGTGCCCCGGTTTGAGGGCGAAATACCTCCCCGACGCCGCTTCCTTCCGCCGATGAAAGCCGGGCATCGGGAGCCACTTGCGGTGCCCGGAACCTGCCCCCGAACCCGGGCGATCCGTTGCGTCGCTGCTTCCCCCTGGTGGACGGAGGGAGGGTGTGTGCACGGACTCCTTGCCAGCGCCCGCCCGGGTGGGGCCCGGTGGCCGCCTGTGGCGCGCCGGCCGGGCGGAGTTCATCAGGCAGTCGGCTCAGCGCGCCGGGGCGGCACGGGTCGCGTCGATCATGATGCCGACGAGAAGCCGGATCGCCTCGGTCCAGGCGTTGCGGGCGTCGTCCGTGAAATCCGGGCCCAGATGCCGCTCGAGCGCCCAGATCAGCGCCTCCCCCACCGCCGCGTAATGCTCCGGCCGGGCGCCGTATCTCACGTGGCGGCGCCCGAGGTCGGCGACCGTGCCACGCAGTCTCTCGAAATTGTCCAGCTCTTCGACGACCGTGGCCAGGGTATCGGCCAGCTTGAGCCGCTGCAGCGCGAGATTGTTCCGGGACAGGGGGCGAACCTGCGGCGCGGTGGCGAACAGGCGATCGTAGAAGACGGCGGTGATGTCGCCGGGCGCCGCCAGCGCGGCGAGCCAGCTCGATTGGATGTCCGCGATCATCTGGGGGGTCATCGAGGTCTCCCTGTCTGTCAGGAGGACAGGGGAGCAGGGAAACGGAAAGAAATCGTCACCCGCCGGGGCGCATGGGTCCGCGGCGGGGGAGGGCGCCGGGGCCACCGCAGCACAGTTCGGGCAGATGATAGGCAAGCCCGGACCGCTCTCCCCGGCAATGCTGCCACCTCCAGCGCCGATCTCGACCAGACCCGCCCTGGGCACTGCGAACGGCGTGTCGCTGCAGCGCTTGAAACGGTACACCCGGTCGACCGCGCAGGCGCGGGTGGCCGGAGCTTCTCCCCATGCGGCGGGCTTTCGCGGTCGTACCGCCCCTGTCGAAGGCAAGCACTCCCGGCCTCGCCCCGCGCGGCGCGCACGCCGCCAATCGGGCCGGAATGCACCGGCCGCGCCGGGGCCGGTCGCGCGGTGTCGACCGTGCCCTCCCCCGCCGGCCGGAGGAAGGCCCCGGCGCAGGACCGCTCGACGAAGCCCTCCTCCAGCCGGCCGGGGCAGCGGTTCACCGGCGGGCGGGCACAGGCATTGATCGGGCCGGTCGAGACGCGCTTGCAGTCCTGAATGTCCCGCAGTGCATCCGGGGAAGTGAGGCCTCTGGCAGCAGGCTCAGGCGAGGGTTTCGAGCAGGCGGCGCAGCAGGTCGCGGCGCGGCTCCAGCGAAGAGATGTAGAGCTGCTCGTGATCGGTGTGGCCGCCCTCCCCGTCCACCCCCAGCCCGTCCAGCGTGGGCGCCAGCGTGGCGGTGAAGTTGCCGTCGCTGCCGCCGCCGGTCTTCAGCCCCTCGAGCGTGAAGCCGAGCTCGGCCGCGAGCGCCTTCGCCCTGTCGAAGAGTGCCGCGATCTCCGGCGTGGCCTCATAGGCGGGGCGGTTGATGCCCCCGGAGACCTCCAGGGCCACGTCCGGGTCCTGCGGCGCGAGGGCGGCGACGAAGGCCTCCACCTCCGCCTGGGCGGCAAGGTCGGGCACGCGCACGTCCACCGCCATCCAGGCCTCGGCGGCGACCACGTTCACGCCGCTGCCACCCGAGATCATGCCCACGTTGGCGGTGATGCCGCGGGCGTAATCGGTGAGCGCGTGGAAGCGCAGCGCCAGCCGGGCGATTTCGGCGATGGCGCTGCGGCCGTCCTCGTGCCGGGCGCCGGAATGGGCGGCGCGCCCGAAGGTGCGGATCTCGTAGCGCATCACCCCCTTGCGGGCGATGACGATCTTGCCGCCCTCGCGCGCGGGCTCGGTCACCAGCACGTATTTCGCGCCCCGCGCCAGCCCGGTGATCAGCTCCTGCGAGGTGGGGCTGCCGATCTCCTCGTCGGAGACGAAGAGATGGGTCACCGGCAGCGGCGCGCCGGGCCCCGCCAGCTCCGCCACCGCCTGCAGGGCGAGGTAGGCGCCGCCCTTCATGTCATAGATGCCCGGGCCGTAGGCGATGTCTCCCTCCGCCCGGAAGGGAAAGCGCGCCAGCGTGCCGCGCGGGTGAACCGTGTCCATGTGGCTCAGGATCAGGATGCCGGGGCCGTTCTGCCCCCCGCCCCAGGGCGCGCGCACCACGAGATGGTCGCCCAGCCCGTCACGGCCCGGCACCCGCTCCACCTCCGCGCCGATGGCGGCGTATTCGGCGCTGATCCGGTCGGCGAGCGCGTTCACGCCCGGCGCGTCGGCGGTATGGCTCTCGATCTCCACCCAGGCGCGGATGCCCTCCAGCAGCTCCGCCGCAGACTTCTTCACGCTCATGCCATGTCTCCTGATGTCGTGGCGTCCGGGCCGCCGGCGCCTGCGTCCCAGAACAGGCCGGTCATGATCGACAGGCCCTCGCGCAGGATGGGTACCAGCACGTGCTCGTCCGGCCCGTGCTGGCGGCAGCCACCGTAGGAATGCGGGATCCAGATCACCGGGCAGCCGAGGTGGCGCGCGAAGATCTCGCTGGGCAGCCCGCCGGAGGAATTGGGCATCAGCGTGGGCCGCGCACCCATGGTGCGGGTGATGCTGTCCATCACCCAGTCCACCCAGGGGTTTTCGGGGTCCGTGCGCCAGGCGGGGAAGCGGTTCGCCCGCCGGTCGGTGATCTCCACCTGGTGGAAGCCGCGGGCGTCGAGATGGGCGCGCAGCGCGGGCAGGAAGGCCTCCGCGTCCACGTCCGCCGTGTGGCGGATCTGACAGGTGGCGCGAGCGTCGGGCTGCACGCCGTTCACCGGGTTCTCCGGCCGGCCGGTGAGAAAGGCCAGCACGATGAAACTGGTCCAGCCATACATCTTCTCGGCCACGGAGAGCCCGGGCTCGCCCCAGTCATCGGGCATCTTCAGGCTCGGGTCCGACGGGTCCACCGTCACGCCGGCAAGCGCCGCCTTCACCTTCGGCGGGATTTCCCGCGGCAGCCATTCGGGGATGAGGATCTGCCCGCGCGGCGAGGCGATGGAGGCGAGCGCCTGCGCCAGGATCACCCCGGGGTCCTCCAGCACGCCGCCCCAATGGCCGGAGTGGCGGCTGCCCTCGCGCAGCGAGACGGTGAGGTCGAAGGCCACCGCGCCGCGGTTGCCCAGCTTCACGTCCACCTTGCCGCGTTCCAGGCGCGGGCCGTCGGAGGCGAGCAGCAGGTCGCAGGAGAGCGCGCCGGCCTCCGTCTCCAGCAGGGCGTCGAGCCCGACGGAGCCGATCTCCTCGCTCATCTCGATGAGCATCTTCGCGTTGAACCCCAGGCGCCCGCGCGCGGCGATCACCGCGCCGAGCGCCTCGATGACGATGGCGTGCTGGCCCTTGTTGTCGGCGGTGCCGCGGCCATACCAGCGCTCGCCCTCCACGGTGACGCGCCAGGGGTCGAGCCCGGCGCGCCACTGCTCCGGGATGCCGCGCACCACGTCGCCGTGACCGTAGGTGAGCAGCGTGGGCAGGCCTGCGCCCTCCATGCGGTCCGCGAGCAGGAAGGGGCCGCCGCCGGGCACCGGGTTGGGCAGGATGCGGCAGGTGAAGCCCAGCGCGCCCAGCGCGGGGGCGATCTCCGCCTCGAGGTAGCGCCGCAGCTCCGGCAGGCGCGCGGGCTCCTGGCTTTCGGTGGGGATGGCCACGCGCCGGCGCAGGATCCCGAGGAAGCGCCCGTCATCGACCAGCGCCGCCGCCCGGTCCACGGCGCCCTGCCGTGCTCCGACGCTCACGCCTGCCCCGCGCAGGGCCGGATGGCAGGACGGGTGACCTCGACGTGTTCCGGACGCATGAACCCTCACATTTCAAACAGATACGTCATCAGTTGAAATCGTGTTTCGGGCGAGACTCAAGGGAAAACGCCGCCTCCGCCGAACACCCCCCGGGCAAGTGGGATCAGGCGCCGGCCGGCTCGGCCTGGTCTGCAAGGCGCCCCGCCCCGGCCCGGCATCGCCGGGATGCCGGTGCGAGGCGCTCTCCGCCGTGTCAGGCACCCGGCGCCGCGCGTCTCCGCGCATCCGGTCGCTGCGGCCGGTGGCCGAGAGCGCGGTCACCACGGCGTCGCCCTGCTCGCGCACCGGGGCGGCGGCGGAGCAGGTGCCGTGGTCCGGCTGCTCCTCGGACAGGGTCCCACCGCCACGGCGGATGGTGTCCAGCGCCGCGCGCAGCGGCTCGACGCCTTGCGAGGGCTGACGGTGAACCGGCCATCTGCCGGGACTGCCGGGACTGCCGGGACTGCCGGGACTGCCGGGACTGCCGGGACTGCCGGGACTGCCGGGACTGCCGGGACTGCCGGGACTGCCCTGCCGCACACCCCGCACCGGCGCAAGCCCCTTCGCTCGGCGGCCCGCAGCCCCCCTCAGGACAGCGCGGCGGCGAGGCCAAGCCCGGGGTATTTCTCCGCCGCCTGCCGGGCATCCGCCTGAAGTTGCAGGGTCATCCAGTCCCGCACCGCGCGGGCCACCGGGCGCAGCGGCCGGTTGCGCTGGTTCACGAACTGGCAGCGCCGCCCGGTGACGGAGATCTGCTCGCCCGCCGGCACCAGGTCTCCCGTGCACAGCCAGTGCGACACCACGTTCAGCCAGCCCAGCGCCATGCCCTGCCCCAGGATGGCCGCCTGCAGAACGATGGCATAATCCGAGAAGATCAACGGCGCCGAGGGCTCCTCCGCCGCGGCGGGGCCGGAGAAGAACAGGTGCGACCAGTCCATCCGGTTCTCGCCCGGCACCGGGCCGGGCGGGCTGCCGGAGGGCAGCGGCACCCGGCGGTCCGCGCGCGGGTACCGCGGGCTGCACACGGGCACCAGGATCTCGGGCATGATGAAGGCGGTCTCATGCTGGGCATCGGGCCCTTCGGTGAACCGCATGCCGAAATCCACGTCGCTCACCGGGCCCGAAATGGCGCCCATGATGAGCTGGAAGCGCAGCTCCACCCGCGGAAACCGCTGCTTGAACAAGGCCATGCGCGGCATCATCCAGTGCGTGGTGAAACCGGTTGAGACGGAGATCGCCACCGTCTCCAGCCCGCGCCTGCGGTCCTGCAGCTCCGAGAGCGCGCTCTCGATGGTGGCGAAGCCCCTGGCGGTGGCCTCGAACAGCAGCTCCCCCGCGGCGCTGAGCTGCACGCCGCCGGGCTCGCGCACGAAGAGCGTCACGCCGAGATACTCCTCCAGCCGCGCGATCATCCGGCTCACCGCCGGCGGGGTGACGTTCAGTTCCTCGGAGGCCCGGGCGAAGCTGCCGCGCCGGGCAACCGCCTCGAATGTATGGAGGGCATTCAGCGAGGGAAGGACGGAGCGCAGGTTTGGCATTACATGATGTAACCACGTCCGCGAATTTTTTTCAATTGCCCGGCGGCGGAAAACGCCGCAGGTTTGACGAAAGGGGCCGGCACGCACCGCCCCGCTCCAGCAGCGCAGAAGAAATCGGCGCGCTCTCCGAAACACGGTGATGATCCCGCCGCCGGGCAGGCTGTCCGGCGCAGGGAACCCCTGTGCCGGCCTGCCGGCGAGACGAAGGAACGGGATGTCGAACAGCGCAAATCCGAAGGAAGACCAGGCCAGGCTCGGTGTCTCCATCCGCCATGCCACCAAGCGCTACGGGCTGTTCACCGCGCTTGACGACGTGAGCCTGGAGGTGGAGCCGGGCGAGTTCCTCTCGATCCTCGGGCCCTCGGGCTCGGGCAAGACCACCTGCCTCGGCCTGCTGGGCGGCTTCGTGCAGCCCTCCTCCGGGCAGATCCTGCTCGGCACCCGCGACATTACATTCGAGCCGCCGCACAAGCGCGACATCGGCATCGTGTTCCAGAACTACGCGCTGTTCCCGCACATGAGCGTGGGGGCGAACATCACCTTCCCGCTGCGCGCCCGGCGCCTGCCGAAGGCGGACTGGCCGGCGAAGCTGCGCGCCGCGCTGGAGATGGTCGACCTCGCCGGCTACGAGGACCGGTCGGTGGACGCGCTCTCCGGTGGGCAGAAGCAACGCGTGGCGCTGGCCCGCGCGATGATCTTCGAGCCCCGGCTGATCCTGATGGACGAGCCGCTCTCCGCGCTGGACAAGCAGCTGCGCGAGAGCATGCAGATCGAGCTCAAGCAACTGCACGAGAAGCTCTCCGCCACCATCATCTACGTCACGCATGACCAGCGCGAGGCACTCACCATGTCCGACCGCATCGCGGTGATGCGGGCCGGGCGCATCGTGCAGCTCGACACGCCCGAGCGCCTGCATGACCACCCGGCGGACAGTTTCGTGGCCGGGTTCATCGGCGAGGCGACCCTGCTGCCCGTCCTGCCCGCCGGCCCCGATGCGGTCCGGCTGGGAGAGGCGCTGCTGGCCACGGCGAGGCCGGTGCCTGCCGGCGCGCGCCTGTTCCTGGCCGTGCAGCTGGAGAAGCTCACCGTGGCCCGGCCGGGCGATGCGCCGGGGGGGAACACGCTCAGCGCCACGCTGGTCCACGCACTCTACCAGGGCGAGACCTACCGGCTGTTCGTGCGGCTGGACAGCGGCGAGCAGATCAGCCTGCGCCTTCCCGGAAACCATGCCGGCCGGGCCCTGCTGCCCGGCCCCGGCGAACGCCTGACCCTGAACCTGCACCCCGAGGACACGATCGTCGTGCCCGAATCCGCCTGACACGACCCCCGCTTCATGATGACCACCGAGGACCTTCCCAAGATGAAACTGACCGATTTCAAGGTGCTGACCTTCGACGTCGTGGGCACTCTGATCGACTTCGAGACCGGCGTGCTCACCGCCGTGCGCACCCTCGGCGGCCCGAAGGCCGCGGCCGCCAGCGATGACGAGATCTTCGCGCCCTACCTGCGCGGGCGGGAACTGAACTACGGCCGCTCCTCGCAGGCGATGAAGGACGTCTACCTGCACCTCGCCTCCGAGACCGGCTTCACCGCCGACGCGGCCACGGCCGACGCCTTCCAGCTCGCCTGCCTGCGCTGGCCGGCCTTCGCGGATTCCGCCGAGGCCCTCGCCCGGCTGCGCCGCCAGTTCCGCCTGGTGGCGATGACCAACGCCGACCGCACCGCCTTCTCCGCCTATTCCGACACGCTGGGCAACCCGTTCCACGACAGCGTGACCTGCGACGAGACCGGCACGGCGAAGCCCGATCCCTGCTTCTTCGCCTTCAACCGGGGCCGGCAGTCCGCCCATGGCTACAAGCAGTCCGAGATCCTGCACGTGGCGCAGAGCCAGTACCACGACATCGGCATCGCGAAGCGCCTCGGCTACACCACCTGCTGGATCGAGCGGCGCGCCGACCAGGAGGGGTTCGGCGGCTCGCCGGAGCCGGAGACGCTCACCACCCCGGACTTCCACTTCACCACCCTGAAGGCGCTGGCCGACGCGGTGGACGCCGAACGCGCCGCCGAGCGCGCGGCCCGGGCCGCCTGAGCGCCATGCCCGACGCGCCCCCCTTCCCCGACATCGCCTCGCTCTGGCAGGAGACGGCCGCGCCGCGGCCGGTCTTCGGCCGGCTGGAGACGGATACGGCCTGCGATGTCGCCATCATCGGCGGCGGCTACACCGGGCTGTGCGCCGCGCGGGCGCTGGCGGGCTTTGGGCTGGCGCCCGTGGTGCTGGAGGCCAGCCGCGTGGGCTGGGGCGCTTCCGGGCGCAACGGCGGCGTGGTGGGGGCGAAGTTCCGCATCGCCTTCTCCGAGATGGCGAAACGCTTCGGGCTGGAGACGGCCCGGCGCATGCATGCGCTCGGCCAGGCGGCGGTGGAGGGCGTGGGCGAGACGGTCGAGAGCCTCGCCATCGAAGGGGCGGACTACCGGCCCACCGGCGCCCTGCGCTGCGCCCACACGCCCGGCCACCTCGCCGCCCTGCGCGCCGAGGCGGACTGGCTGCGCGACGTGCTGGGCGACAGCCATGTCCGCCTGCTGGGCCCGGAGGAGACGGCGCGCGAAACCGGCTCGCAGGATTTCTGCGGCAGCATGCTCACCGGGCATGGCGGCATCATCCACCCGCTGAACTACGCCTTCGGCCTCGCGCGCGGCGTGCAGGCGGCGGGCGTGCCACTGTTCGAGGAGAGCCCCGCCCTGCGGCTGGAACGCGAGCGGGGGGGCCTGCGCGTGATCACCCCGCGCGGCAGCCTGTGGGCGAAGCAGGTGCTCATCGCCACCAACGGCTATTCCGATCTCACGCCGGCCACCGCCGCCGTGCGCCGCGGGGTGATCCCCTTCCGCTCGGCGATGATCGCCACCGCGCCGCTCACCGGAGCGCAGGCCGCGGACCTCCTGCCCGAGGGGCGCAGCTACACCGAGACCCGGCGGATGATGCGCTGGTTCCGGCGCGCGGACGGCCGGCTGCTCTACGGCGGGCGCGGCGCCTTCGGCACGTCCGACCGCGCCTCCGCCTTCGCCGCGCTGGAACGGGCGATGCTGCGCCAGTTCCCCGGGCTGGAGGGCCACCCGGTGACGCACCGCTGGTCCGGCCTTGTTGCGATGACGCTCGACAGCCTGCCCCACCTGGGCCCGGCGGAGGACCGCGTGGTCCATTGCCTGGGCTACAACGGCACCGGTGTCGCGATGGCCAGCCACATCGGCCGCGAGGCGGCGCGGCTGCTGTGCGGCGAGACGCCGGACGCGGGGCTGCTGGGCAGCCTGCCGCTGCGCCCGGTGCCCTTCTACCCGCTGCGCGCCCCGGCGGTGCGCGCGGTGGCCGGCTGGTACCAGCTGCTCGACGCCCTCGGCCGCTGACGCAGCGGGCCGCGCACGCACGCGCGCTGCCCGCCCGGGCGCCGCGCCGACCGGCCGGAGACGGCCGTGATCACAAGAAAACCGGGGGCCACCCCCGACACAACAGGAGAAGGTGAATGACAAGGATTTCCAGGGGTCTCTACTGTTCTCTGCCGGTTCTGGCCGCGCTGTGCGCCCTGCCCGCGGCCGCGGAGGAGGTGATGTTCGTGTCCCAGGGCGGCGCCTATCAGGAGGCCCAGACAAAGGCCATCCTCGACCCGGTGGCCGAGAAGCTCGGCATCACCGTGAAGCAGGACAGCAGCCCCGATGCCTGGCCGGTGATCAAGACCCAGACCGCCACGGGACAGCCGATCTGGGACGTGATCGACACCCCCACGAAGGATTGCGTGCGCGGCGGCCAGCAGGGCATGATCGAGCCGCTCGACCTTGCGAAGCTGCCGAACTTGGCCGCCATGCCGGCGGACTATCGCACGGATTACTCGGTGGCCTACGAGTTCTATTCCTCCGTCCTCGCCTATTCCACCCAGGCCTATGGCGACACCCCGCCGCAAAGCTGGGCGGATTTCTGGGACGTGGAGAAGTTCCCCGGGCCGAGGGCGCTTCGCAACCACCCGCTCGCAACGCTGGAGGCAGCCCTGATGGCCGACGGGGTGAAACCGCAGGACATGTACCCGCTCGACATCGACCGCGCCTTCGCCAAGCTGGAGGAGATCAAGCCCTACATCACCGTGTGGTGGAGCTCCGGCGCCCAGTCCGCCCAGCTGCTGGCCGATGGCGAGGTGGACATGGAGATGGCCTGGAACGGCCGTGTCTCCTCCATCGCCAAGGAGGGCGCCCCGGTGGCCTTCACCTACAACCAGGGCATGCTGCAGTTCACCTCGCTGTGCATCCTGAAGGACGCGCCGAACCTCGACACCGCGTGGAAGTTCGTGAACGCCGCGATGGACCCGGAGATCCAGGCCAACTTCCCGGCCTACATCGACTACGGGCCCGGCAACCCGGCCGCCTACGACACCGGCAAGATCAGCCCGGAGCGGGCCGCCGAGATGCCGAGCGCGCCGGCGAACGCCTCCCGCCAGGTGCTGGTCTCCACCGACTGGTGGACCTCGCCGGAGGGGGAGGAGGTGCTCAAGCGCTGGGCCGAGTTCATCCAGCAGTGATGCCCCCGGCCCCCCGCCCCCGGGGGGGCCGCCTCTCCCGCCCTCACCCCACCTGACACCGGAGCCGGCGCCATGACCGCGACATCCCCCGACCCGTCGAAGCTGCACGACCGCCGCGAGACGCGCCTCGTGCTGATGTTGCTGGCGCCGGCCCTTCTCGTGGTGGCGGGGCTGATGCTGGCGCCGCTCGGCTGGCTGGCCTGGCAGTCCGTCCACCAGGACGGAAGCCTCTCGCTGGCGCATTACGCGCGCTTCCTGACCGACAGCATCTACGCCACCGCCTTCCTGCAGACCTTCCGCATCGCCTTCACCGTCACGCTCGCCGCGCTGCTGATCGGCTATCCGATCGCCTATCTCGCGGCCACGGTGCCGCGGGCCTGGTCCCTGCTGATCCTCGCCGCGGTGCTGCTGCCGTTCTGGACCAGCGTGCTGGTGCGCACCTATGCCTGGCTCATCCTGCTGCAGCGGCGCGGGCTGGTGAACACGCTGCTGGTGAACACCGGCGTGATCGACCAGCCGCTCACCCTGGTGAACAACGAGTTCGGAACGGTGATGGCCACCATCCACATCCTGCTGCCCTTCATGGTGCTGCCGCTCTACGCCGCTATGCAGAAGATCCCGCCCGAGCTCACCATGGCCGGGGCCAGCCTGGGCGGGCGGCCGGGCATGGTGTTCCGCACCGTGTTCCTGCCGCTCTCCGTGCCCGGGGCCATCGCGGGCTCGGTGCTGGTCTTCGTGCTCACGCTGGGCTTCTACATCACGCCGGAGCTGCTGGGCGGCGGGCGGGCCTTCATGGTCTCCATGCTGGTGGCGCGCAACATCGAGATCTACAACGAATGGGGGGCGGCCTCCTCCATCTCCGTCGTGCTGCTGGTCTGCGTGGTGCTGGTGTTCCGGCTCGCCAGCCTGCTGCTGCCCTTCGACCGCATCATGGGAACGAGGTGAACCATGCCGCGCCGTCTCACGCCCGCGCGCCTCGCGCTCATGCTCTTCGTCGCCCTGGCCATGCTGTGGCTGATGATCCCGGTGCTGATCGTGGCGCCGATGTCCTTCTCCTCGGCGCGGTTCCTCGCCTTCCCGCCGCCGGGCTGGTCGCTGCGCTGGTACGACTCCTACCTCGCCGACCCGTCCTGGATGCGCGCCACCCGGGTGAGCCTCACCGTGGCGGTGAGCAGCGCGCTCATCGCCACGCTCATCGGCACCGCGGCCGCCTATGCGCTCAACATGGCGAGCCGGCGGCTGGCGGGCGTGCTGCAGGTGCTGCTCCTGCTGCCGCTGGTGGTGCCCATCGTCATCACCGCGGTGGGGGTGTTCCTGGTGTTCGCCAACGTGGGGCTGCTCTCCAGCATCCCCGGGCTGATCCTGGCCAACGTGATGCTGGGCATGCCCTACGTGGTCACCTCCGTGCTGGTGGGACTGCGCAAGTTCGACCCGGTGCAGGAGATGGTGGCCCGCAGCCTCGGCATGAACCGGCTGCGCGCCTTCTTCTCCGTCACCCTGCCGCAGATCCGGCCCAGCGTGGTCTCCGGCACGCTCTTCGCCTTCATCTCCGCGCTGGACGAGACGGTGGTGGCCATCTTCATCTCCGGCGGCGAGAACCAGACGCTGACGAAGAAGATGTTCACCGCCCTGCGCGACGAGATCGACCCCACCATCGCCGCGCTGAGCACCCTGCTCACCGCCACCTCCTTCCTGCTGCTGGCGCTCATGGCGCTGAACCTGCGCGCCCGGGCCCGCAAGGGCGCGCGATGACCCCGCCGGAGCCCGCGGGCCCGGACACGCCGTCTCCCGCCCCCACGCCGATCGCCGGAGGCACCGATGCGGACATCCTGGTGATCGGCGGCGGCAGCGCCGGCTGCGTTCTGGCGGCGCGGCTGTCGGAGGACCCGGCCCTGCGCGTGGTGCTGGTGGAGGCGGGGCGCGACATCTCCGCCGCCAACCTGCCGCCCGAGATCCGCAGCCGCTATCCGGGGCGCGCCTATCTCGACCCGCGCAACACCTGGGCGCGGCTGACGGCCCGGCTCGGCACGCACCGGCGCTACGAACAGGCCCGGCTGCTGGGCGGCGGCTCGGCGATCAACGCGCTGATGTCGAACCGCGGCGCCCCGGCGGATTACGACCGCTGGGCGGAGATGGGCGCCACCGGCTGGTCCTGGGCGGACTGTCTGCCGGTGTTCCGCGCCATCGAGGCGGACCGCGACTGCGACGGCCCCCTGCACGGCCGCACCGGCCCGCTGGTGCTGCGCCGGCCCGGCGACGACCGGCTCTCGCCCTTCGTGGCCCGGGTGATGGCGGTGCTCGCGCGCCGCGGCACCCCCCACCGCGCGGACCAGAACGGCCCCTGGCAGGACGGCACCTTCCGCGGCGTGACCGCGGTGAGCGACGCGGGCGAGCGCCAGCCCACCTCCGTCGCCTGGCTCACCCCCGCGGTGCGCGCCCGGCCGAACCTGCGCGTGCTCACCGGCCACCAGGCCCTGCGCCTCACCCATTCGGGCGCCCGCGTCACCGGGGCGGAGCTGCGCGGGCCGGCGGGAGGCCTGACCCTCTCCGCCCGGCTCACCGTGCTGAGCGCCGGCGCCCTGCACACGCCCGCGCTCATGCTGCGCTCCGGCATCGGGCCGGAGGAGGAGCTCTCGCGCCACGCCGTCGCGCCGCTCGCCAGGCTGCCGGGCGTCGGCCGCAACCTGATGGAACACCCCTCCATCGCCGTGGCCTGCACCCTGCCGCGCGCCATGCGGGTGCGCGGCGAGGGAGAGCATCACGAGCAGGGCGTCTGGCGCTATTCCTCCGGCCTGCCCGGCACACCGCCGGGCGACATGCACGGCGCCATCCTCTCGCGCTCGGGCTGGCACTCGCTGGGGCGGCGCACGGGCAGCATCTTCTTCTGGGTGAACAAGTCCTTCTCGCGCGGGCGGGTGCGCCTCGCCTCCGCGGACCTGCTGGCCGAGCCGGAGGTGGATTTCGCCATGCTCTCGGACCCGCGGGACCTCACCCGCCTGAAGGACGCCCTGCGCGCCGGGGCCGCGGTGCTCGGCGACCCGGGGATGGACGGCGCCCGCGGCACCGTCTTCCCGGCCAGCTACACCCCAAGGGTGGCCCGCATCGCCGCCCCCGGCGCCCGGAACGCGCTGGCACGCGGGCTGCTCTCCGGGCTCATCGACATCGCCGGGCCCCTGCGCGGGGCGCTGGTGGGCCTGGTGATCACCCCGGGTGTGCGCCTTTCGCGCCTGCTGGCCGACGACGCCGCCCTCACCGCCTTCGTGCGCCGCAACGTGGGCGGCACCTGGCACCCCTCCGGCACCTGCCGCATGGGCGCCGAGGACGACCCCGAAGCCGTCACCGATCCGCGCGGCCGGGTGCGCGGCGTGCCCGGGCTGCGCATCGCCGATGCGTCGCTGATGCCCGAGATCCCCTGCGCGAACACCAACCTGCCCACCCTCATGATCGCCGAACGCATCGCCGGCTTCATCCGCGCCGACCTCGCCGAGGCGCCAGGCGACGCCCGGCCCGCCGCCCGCGCCGCAGGCTGACCCGCAGCAGGCGGACCGCCGACCCCGCCCGTCATCTCCTCACACCGGCGCGCGCGCCGCTGGAGCCCCGACAGCGCGGCTGTCGCCCCCGCCCGGCAGGCTCGGTAGGCTCGGTAGGCTCGGTAGGCTCGGCAGAGCGAGCGCACCCGTGCGCTCCGCGCAATCCTCTCCGTCGGACGCCCGCCCCCCCCGGGCCGGCACCGGAGGCGGGCGGGCCACCGGCACGCCTTCCTGCCCGGGAATGGGCGCCCCGCGCCCGCGCCGCAGGCCCGGAATCGCGATGCGAGACCTCGCCGGACCGGGTAAACCGGTGGCCGCTGGGGCACGCCGGACGATTTCGGCGCCAAGGCCGCCTTTCTGCGCTTGAGCGCGGCCCGTTGCCTCAACGGCGCGGCGAGCAACGTGGACGGCGGCCGGCGCGCCCGCCGGGGACCTTCCCCGGCGCACGGCATCCGCCCGACACGCCGCGCTCCGGCCCGCCCCGCCAGGCTCCCGACTCACCCGGATGCCGGGCAGGCCGGGCCCGGCCGTCCGGCCGGCTTCACCGCTTCGGCATCCCCCGCAGCGGCCCACGCGCCGGCGCGCAGGATTGCCGGCGCCCGGAACCGGGCTCCGGCGGCACTCGGGCTCGCGGAGCTGACCGCGGCTCCGCTCCCCCGCAGGCCAGTTCGTCCCACCGGGCGCGGGCCCCTGCCCTTCACGTCACAGGCCGGGACGTGCCGGCAGATGTTCCCGGCCGGGCGGAGTGGCTGGCGCGCAGGCTTGCCGGGCCGGCGGCGCAAGAGCTGTCGCGCGCACGGCTGGTCCGAGCACCATGTGACCGCCCTCACCTTCATCCGGGAGCCCGGCGCAGCGGGATGTCACGGCGGCGCGCGGCAGGGTCTGCGGTGTCCGGGGCGCGGACGGCGCCGCACGAGAGACGCCGGAGCACGGCGGGTCCTGCCGATCCATACGGCGAAGGCAGCGCTGCCGCGGGAGCGCCGCGTCCGACGCGGGGTTGCCCGGGCGCCGGCCGCGCGTGGCGCAGCGGCGCCCCTGCGGCACGGAGCCCCGGTGCGATGTTTTGAACGCACACGCGGTTCACCCCTGCGCGGATTGCGGTAAGCTGGCCCGGCACCCGGAAGGGTGCGCGTAAACCGGGAGCAGGTGCATGAGCGCAGCGGATGACGAAACGCCCTGTCCCGACCCGGTGCCCGACCTGGCCGCGCGCGTCGAGGACCTCCGGCAGGCGCTGGAGGCGAGCGACACGCCGCCCGGCATCCTGGACCTCGCGAACCGGCTGCGCGCCGCGCTGGAGGCCCACGCCGCCGGCCGCGCCGCGAAACCCTCCGCCGAGGAGTGAACCTGCCACGCGCAATAGCGTGCGGGGCAAGGGAACTCCGGCCCCGGAGGAGTCGTTGGCATGTACCACGCGCCGTGCGGGAGGGAGATGAGCATGCTTGGACCGGATCCGGACGTCACGCGGGCCAGCGACATCTCGCATGACGTGGTCGCGCTGATCCCGCAGCTCCGGGGCTATGCGCGCGCGCTGACCGGAGGCTGGGACGATGCCGACGACCTGGTGCAGGACACGCTGGCGAAGGCCATCGCCCATGCGGAGAAATTCACCCGCGACACAAACCTGCGCGCCTGGCTGTTCACCATCATGCGCAACACTTTCCTCAACGAGATCAAGCTGCGCCGGCGCGAGCGCCCGGGGCGGGAGGCTTGCGTGTCGCTGTCCTCGCGCGCGGTGTCCGCGCCGACGCAGGAATGGTCGGTGCGCGGCGGCGAACTGATGCGCGCCATCGACCGGGTGCCGGAGCCCTACCGCGAGATGCTCATGCTGGTGGTGGTGATGGGCGAGAGCTACGAGGACAGCGCGCGCATCTGCAACTGCGCCATCGGCACGGTGAAGAGCCGGGTGAGCCGGGCCCGCACGCTGGTGATGGAAGAGCTGCACGAATCCGCCATCTGACCGGCCCGCGCCCGTCCTCGCGCGCGCCTCCTCGTGCGGCTGCCCCCAGGCCGCACCGCAGCCCGCCCGCGAAGCGGAGCGCCGGGGAACCGCTGCCCCCCGCCACCCGGACAGCCCGTGCGCGGCGGGTCTCCCTGCCATCGCGATCCCGCTTGCCTGCGCCCGGCCCGGGCCTGCCACCGCACCCTCCCCACCCGGTGCCGCATGCGCAACGGCGCCACGCGCGCTCCGCGCCGCGCCGGGAGCCGTGCTACACCCGCGTGCAAGACCGCGCTTCAGCGCAGGTTCCGGGGCTGAGGTTCCACGACGCTGGCTCCGAAGTTCCGGTTCCGCAGCGCAGGCTCCACAGCACTGGTTCCGGAGTTCCGGTTCCGCAGCGCAAGCACCGCGGCACTGGTTCCGGAGTTCAGGTTCCGCAGCGCAAGCACCGCGGCACTGGTTCCGGAGTTCAGGTTCCGCAGCGCAGGCTTCACAGCACTGGTTCCGCAGCGCAGGCTCCACGGCTCACCTTCCGAGGCGCAGGCGCCAGTGCGCAGGCTCCGGAGCACGGGACGGACATTCGGCACCACGGCAAAATTCCGGGAACAAATGCCCGCGCTGCCTGTTCGTGAGGGCTGACCCCCGACAGGCGCCGGGCGCGCCCCGGCGGACCATCCGACCCCCAAGGAGCCGACATGACCGACACCCCCCTGTTCCGACCCACGGCCGACACCCAGAAATCCAACGAGATCACCGACCACCTGGTGACACGCGGCACCGGCGGCGAACTGCACCAGACCCCTTCGGGCGACACCCCGCGCCTGACCACCGCCCAGGGCGCCCCCGTCGCGGATGACCAGAACAGCCTCACCGCCGGCCCGCGCGGCCCGACGCTGATGGAGGATTTCCACTTCCGCGAGAAGATCTTCCACTTCGACCATGAGCGCATCCCCGAACGCGTGGTCCACGCGCGCGGCTATGGCGCGCACGGCTTCCTGGAGGTGACGGAGGCGATCCCCGAGCTCACCTCCGCCAGCCTGTTCCAGAAGAAGGGCACCCGCGTGCCCGCCTTCGTGCGCTTCTCCACGGTGGCCGGCAACAAGGGCTCCGCCGATCTCGCGCGCGACGTGCGCGGCTTCGCCGTCAAGCTCTACACCCAGGACGGAAACTGGGACATCGTGGGCAACAACATCCCGGTGTTCTTCATCCAGGACGCGATGAAATTCCCCGACCTGATCCACGCCGCGAAGGCCGCGCCGGACCGCGGCTTCCCCCAGGCCCAGACCGCGCATGACAATTTCTGGGACTTCGTCTCGCTGATGCCCGAGGCGATGCACATGGTGATGTGGACCATGTCGGACCGCGCCATCCCCCGCTCCTTCCGCTTCATGGAGGGGTTCGGGGTGCACACCTTCCGCTTCGTGAACGCGAAGGGCGAGGGCAGCTTCGTGAAGTTCCACTGGAAGCCGAAGCTGGGCCTGCAGTCCGTCACATGGGACGAGGCGGTGACGATCATGGGCGCGGACCCGGATTTCCACCGCCGCGACCTCTGGACGGCCATCCGGTCCGGCGCCTTCCCGGAATGGGAACTGGGCGTGCAGGTGTTCGACGACGCCTTCGCCGACAGCCTGGAATACGACGTGCTGGACGCCACCAAGCTCATCCCCGAGGAGCAGTGCCCGGTGCGCATCATCGGCCGGCTGGTGCTGGACCGCGTGGTGGACAATTTCTTCGCCGAAACCGAGCAGGTGGCCTTCTGCACCCAGAACATCGTGCCCGGCGTGGACTTCACCAACGACCCGCTGCTGCAGGGCCGGAACTTCTCCTACCTCGACACCCAGACCAAGCGCCTGGGCGGGCCGAACTTCACCCATATCCCGATCAACGCGCCGAAATGCCCGTTCCACCACTTCCAGCAGGACGGGCACATGGCCATGCACGGCCCCGCCGGGCGGGCGAATTACGAGCCCAATTCCTGGGCGCAGGGCGGCCCGCGCGCGGCGCCGAAACAGGGTTTCCATTCGCTCGCCGAGCCGATGGAGGGCGAGAAGCGCCGCATCCGCCCCGAGGCCTTCGCCGATCACTACAGCCAGGCCCGGCAGTTCTACCGCAGCCAGACGGCGGTGGAGCAGGCGCATATCGCCTCCGCGCTGGTGTTCGAGCTGTCCAAGGTGGAGGTGGAGGAGATCCGCGCCCGGGTGGTCTCGCACCTGCCCAACATCGATGCGGACCTGGCGCAGCGCGTGGCCGACGGGCTGGGGCTCGACATGCCGAAGGCCGCGAAACCCGCGAAGGCGCCTGTCGACCTGCCGCTGTCCGACAAGCTCTCGATCCTCCGGAACGGCCCCGAGCGCTTCGAGGGCCGCAAGCTGGGCCTGCTGGTGACCGACGGGGCCGACGCCGCGCTGGTCGACGCGCTGGCCAGCGCGGTGAGCGCCGCCGGCGGCATGCTGGAGGTGGTCGCCCCCCGGGTGGGCGGCGTCACCCTCTCCGATGGCACCGCCCTGCCCGCGCAGCAGAAGATCGATGGCGGCCCCTCGGCGCTCTACGACGCCGTGGCGGTCATCGTGTCGGCGGAGGGCGCGGAGATGCTCGCCAGCCTGCATGCCGCGAAGACCTTCGCCGCCGATGCCTTCGCCCATGCGAAATTCATCGGGCTGTCGGAGGAGGCGGGCGCGCTGTTCGACGCCGCCGGCGTGACCGGGCGCGATGCCGGCATGCCCACCCTCGCCAGCCCCGCCGACGCGAAGGCCTTCCTGAAGACCTGCGGCGCGCTGCGCTTCTGGGACCGCGTGTCCTGACCCCCCGGCGGCGGGCCCTCTCCTTGCCCGCCGCCCCCCCGTTCACCCCAGGGAGGCCCCGATGACCCGACGCACCCCCGACAAGACCCCCGTGCCCGAGCGCCGCAACGCGCAGGGCCGGCATGACGGCTCCGGCCACAGGCCGGAGGAATTCGACAGCCAGAACCCGGCGAAGCAGGTGCCCAGGGCCGATCCGGCCCGGACGCCACCGCGCAGGAAGACACCCGACCCCGAACCGTGAGCAATCCCCGCCTGGGGCCGCCCGCCTGCCGGACACGCATCGCGCGCGGCCTGACCGGGCCGGCGCGCGGGAAGCCGGGCGCATGTTCCTCGCGCAGACCGCCGGCCGCCCGGGAGAGAGCCCGGCCGCTCCGACGCCGGAAAGCCGTCGGTGCAGAACGCCGATGATCGCGCAGGGATGCGGCGACGACCGGCGCACCGGGCATGTGGACGGCAACGGTGCGCTGCCCTGCGCTCTCGTCCGGGGCGTGCCGGACGGACGGCCGTCGGGGCGCATGGCCCGCGCCTCCCACAGACCGGGAACCGCGGCGAAGAGCGTGTCTGCGGTCGGGGCGATCGGGCCCGGGGGGAGATTCGTGCGCGGCTTCCGGGAACCGGGAAATATCGAAAGCGATCCTGCGCAGAACCGGTTGACCATCGGGCGTGTCCGGACCCGCCGGTGCAGAATTTCGTACTCGGCCTGATTTATTTTGCGCGACAGTGACAAGTTCGACACGACAGACTTGCTTCTGCTACGCGAGGAGTGATGCAAGCAAAAGAACCATGCAACATCGAAGCGACGTCATGGAGACTACCGGCATGAAACCTTCATTTCTGTCCACTTTTATTGCATTTACTAAATACTAAGCTATTCTTGCCTCGTGAGCGATGGGGAGGATTCAATAGAATCGCCGTCCGCGAGGCCAGGACGCCATGACCTGTGTTGCTCGCCGCGATTCTCGAATTTTGTTAATAATTGGCTACGCTTATTTCGTAAGCGAAGGAGAAGACACGCATGAGAAGTGTACATCTAGAGCGCAGCCGCATCGCGGTCGTGACAGCTTCACTGCTGTTCGCCGGAGCGGCCTGGGGCCAGGACGCCCCGGCCCCCCCAGAGGCGGGCGCCCGGCCGAACATCCTGGTCATCTGGGGTGACGACATCGGCCAGACCAATGTCTCCGCCTACAGCTTCGGCCTCATGGGCTACGAGACGCCCAACATCGACCGTATCGCGGCGGAAGGCACCAAGTTCACCGATTACTACGCCGAGCAGAGCTGCACGGCGGGGCGGTCGACCTTCATCACCGGACAGTCGACGCTGCGCACCGGCCTTTCCAAGGTCGGCCTGCCCGGCGCCGATCTCGGCCTGCGCGACGATGACGTGACCATCGCGTCGGCGCTCAAGGAGCTCGGATACGCCACGGGCCAGTTCGGCAAGAACCACCTCGGCGACAAGGACGAGTTCCTGCCCACCAACCACGGCTTCGACGAATTCTTCGGCAACCTCTACCACCTGAACGCCGAGGAGGAGCCGGAGAACCGCAACTACCCGCTGGACCCGGCCTTCCGCGAGCAGTTCGGCCCCCGGGGCGTGATCCGCGCCTCCGCCGACGGCCAGATCGAGGACACCGGCCCGCTGACCAAGAAGCGCATGGAGACCGTGGACGAGGAAACCTCGGCTGCGGCCATCGACTTCATGCGGCGCCAGGTGGACCAGGGCACGCCGTTCTTCGTCTGGATGAACACCACCCGGATGCACTTCCGCACCCATGTGAAGGAGGAGAACCGCTCCGCGCCCGGCCTGACCGCGCTGACCGAATATGCCGACGGCATGATCGAGCATGACGCGATCGTCGGCCAGATCCTCGATGCCGTCGACGAGATGGGCATCGCCGACAACACCATCGTGATGTATTCCACCGACAACGGCCCGCACCAGAACTCCTGGCCCGACGCCGGCACCACGCCGTTCCGCAGCGAGAAGAACACCAACTGGGAAGGCGCCTTCCGCGTGCCCGCGCTGATCCGCTGGCCCGGACACATCGAGCCCGGCACCGTCAAGACGGGCATGTTCTCGGGGCTCGACTGGTTCCCCACCCTGCTCGCCGCCGCCGGTGACGAGGACATCGCGGACCGTCTGCTCGACGGCACCACCATCGACGGCAAGGACTACAAGGTCCACCTCGACGGCTACAACCAGCTGCCGTACCTGACCGGCGCCAGCGACACGAGCGCGCGCAAGGAGTTCTTCTACTTCAACGACGACGGCCAGATTGTCGGCCTGCGCTACGAGAACTGGAAGTTCGCCTTCCTGGAGCAGCGCTCGACGGGCACACTGCAGGTCTGGGCCGAGCCCTTCACCAAGCTCAGAGTGCCGAAGATCTTCGACCTGAGATCCGACCCCTACGAGCGGGCGGACGTCACGTCCAACACCTACTGGGACTGGGTGCTCGACCACGCCTTCCTGCTGGTTCCGGCGCAGGCGGAGGTGGCGAAGTTCTTCGCGACCTTCGAGGACTATCCCCCCTCGCAGCGGGCGGCGAGCTTCTCGGTCGACCAGATCCAGGAGCAGCTCGAGAGCCAGCTCGGGGGCATGTCGCAGTGACGGGCTGAGCTGAACGGCCCCGTGGGGAACGCTTCCCCACGGGGCACCCCGATATCCAGATATCCGAGGCCGCCGTGCGTATTTCCCTCGCCGCAGCATTCCTTCTCGTTCCGGTCATCGCGTCGGCGGACCCCCTGCCCTCCTGGAACGACACCGGGGCCAAGGCCGCGATCATCGCCTTTGTCGACAGCGTGACCGACCCTGACGCAGACACCTACGTGCCCGAGGCGAACCGGATCGCCGTCTTCGACAACGACGGCACCCTCTGGGCCGAGCAGCCGGCGTATTTCCAGCTGCTCTATGCCATCGACGTCCTGAAGCAGAAGGCAGGGGCCGACGCGTCGATCCTCACTTCCGACGTGCTGAAGGCGGCCGCTGCCGGCGACATGCAGGGCATCATGGCCAGGGGCACCGAGGGCCTTCTCGAGATCATCAACGTGAGCCATGCCGCCATCACCGCCGAGGCGTTCGGGGCGAATGCGCATGCCTGGCTGACGACGGCGACGCATCCGACCACCGGCCGGACCTATGCCGGCATGATCTACCAGCCGATGCTGGAGCTGCTGAGCTACCTGCGCGAGGAGGAGTTCACCACCTGGATCGTTTCGGGCGGCGGTATCGATTTCATCCGCGCCATCGCCGAGGATGCCTATGGCATTCCGCCGTGGCAGGTGGTGGGCAGCCAGGGCAACACCAGCTACGCCCTGTCCGGAGACGGCACTCCGACCCTCACCAAGGACGGCGGCATCAGCTTCATCGACGACAAGGAGGGCAAGCCCGTCGGCATCATGCGCCATATCGGCCGGCGCCCGATCTTCGCCGCCGGCAACTCGGACGGCGACTTCCAGATGCTGGAATGGACCACCGCCGGCGACGGCCCCCGTTTCGGCCTGATCGTGCACCACACCGACGCCGGACGCGAGTTCGCCTATGACCGCGAGGGCGGCATCGGGGTTCTCGACCGCGGCCTCGACGAGGCCGACGAACGGGGCTGGCTGGTCGTCGACATGGCCAGGGACTGGGGCCGGGTCTGGCCGGGCGAGGAGTGACGGACGGAGATCGTCATCCTCTCCCGTGCGCGTTGCGCGGAGGCGCGCGCGGGGCCCGGGCAGCCCGTGGCCTTCGCCGGCCGGAGCCTGTCGGGCGCGCCCCGCAAGGGGCCATGTCCGCAAGCGCCGCTCCTGCCCGATCCGCGCAGCCGGGCGCATCCTGTCCGCAGCGGCGCGCGAGGGTGCGGTACGCTCCACCCGCGGAGCGATCGGGCCCCGCTCCGCATCCGCGGCGCAGGAGCGGGACGGTCTCCGTCTGCGGCCCCGCGCTGCGTGCACGCCGGGATGCGCGGATGGAAGCCCGGGAGGACATGACCGGCACCGCCCCGATCGGAGCGGCGCCCTGGCCGGCGCGACCGGTCCCCACCAGACCGCGCGCGCGGAACGCACGAAAGCGGATCGCGCCCGCGCAGGCGCCCGGGGCCCCGGATCCGAGGGTTCCCCGGCGTGATGACACCTGTCGCGCGCGGCCCGGCACAGCCCGGGCGCGCGCGGCCGGGGCGGAACAGGGAGAGACGCCGTGAGCCAGGCAGAAGCGGAGGCCATCGCGGCCGGTGAGGGCGCACGGGGCCGGATCGAGGCCCTGCGCGCGCGCATGGGCGAGGCAATCATCGGCCAGCGCGACGTGATCGACCGCCTGCTGATCGGGCTGCTGGCCAACGGCAACCTGCTCGTCGAGGGGCTGCCCGGCCTCGCCAAGACCCGGGCGATCAAGGCGCTGGCGAAGAACATGGAATGCGCCTTCAGCCGCATCCAGTTCACGCCGGACCTGCTGCCCTCGGATGTGACCGGCACGGAAGTCTATTACCAGAAGGACGGCGGCGGCGACTTCCGCTTCGAGCCCGGTCCGATCTTCGCCAACATCGTGCTCGCCGACGAGATCAACCGCGCCCCGGCCAAGGTGCAGGCCGCGCTGCTGGAGGCGATGGAGGAGCGGCAGGTGACGGTGGCGGGCACCACCCACCGGATGGAGCCGCTCTTCATGGTGATGGCGACGCAGAACCCCATCGAGCAGGAGGGCACCTACCCCCTGCCCGAGGCGCAGATGGACCGGTTCCTGATGCATGTGCTCATCACCTATCCGCCGGTCGGGGACGAGGTGGAGGTGATCCGGCTCGTCCGCGCCGAGGAGATCGCGGCGGTGGCGACGCAGGCGGCCCGGGATGACGGCGCGAGGCCCGCGCCGCGGCCGCCGATCCCGCAGGAGGCCGTCTTCGCGGCGCGCCGCGAGATCGGCGCCATCCACGTCGCCGGGGCGATGGAGCGCTACATGGCGGACCTGGTCAACGCCACCCGCGCGCCCGCGGGCTTCGGCGACGACCTGAAGCGCTGGATCGAAATCGGCGCCAGCCCGCGCGCCTCGCTGGCGCTCGACAGATGCGGGCGCACCCATGCCTGGCTGGCGGGGCGCGACTACCTGGACCCCGAGGACATCCGCGCCATCGCGCCGGAGGTGTTCCGCCACCGCCTGAAGCTCACCTACGAGGCCCAGGGCGAGGGCATCGCCCCTGACCGGGTCATCGCGGAGATGATCCGGCAGGTGGCTCTGCCCTGAGGGAGGGGAGGATGCGCGACACGGCCGCGATGACACGCACCGGCACCCTGCCGCCGGCGACACCGGCGGGCGGCGCGGACCCGCGGGTGCATGTCACGCTCGGCCATCTGCGTGCGCTCGAGGGGCGGGCACGGTCCCTGAGCTTCCTGCCGCGCCAGCCGGCGCGCTCGGTGCTGAACGGGCGGCACGCCTCGCGGCTGCGCGGGCGCGGGCTCAACTTCGAGGAGCTGCGCGGCTACCTCCCCGGGGACGACGTGCGCGCGATCGACTGGAAGGTGACGGCGCGCACCGGCACGCCCCATGTGCGGGTGATGACCGAGGAGCGCGACCGGCCGTCGCTGATCGTCGTCGATCAGCGCATGTCTATGTTCTTCGGATCGCGGCTGAACATGAAGGCGGTGACCGCGGCGGAGGCCGCGGCCCTCGCCGCCTTCCGCATCCTCGATCAGGGCGACCGGCTGGGCGGCATCGTCTTCGGCGACACGCAGATCGCCGAGATCCGGCCGCAGCGCAGCCGGATGGCGCTCGAGCGGTTTCTCATGGCGCTCGCCGACGCGAACGGGTGCCTGCGTGCCGACGCGCCCGCGACGGACCCGATGCCGCTCAGGCAGGTGCTGCGCGCGGTGGCGCGGATCGCGCCGCGCAATCATCTGGTGATCGTCCTCAGCGACTTCGACGTGATCGACGCGGAGACCGAGCGGCTGGTCGCGGGCCTCGCGCGCGGTAACGATCTCGTGCTCGGCCTCGTCAGCGATCCGTTCGGGGAGACCCTTCCCGAGGGGCTGCGCCTCGTCGTCTCCGACGGCGAATTGCAGGCGGAGATCGACACGGGCGACCGCGCGGCGCACCGGGGCCTGCGCGACATGGCCACCGGCCGGCTCGCGGCGGTGCTCGACTGGCAGCGGCGGCTCGGCGTCCCGGTGCTGCCGCTCTCGGCCGCCGAGGAGACGCTGCCGCAGATGCGCCGCCTGATGGGGCTCGGCGCGCGATGAACGGGGAGGACGCGCCGACGACGCTGATCGACCTGCTCGACATGCTCGCGGAGCCGCCCGCGCCGCCGCCGGTCGCGATGACGCCGCAGACCTGGGGCTGGGGCGCGCTGCTGGCGCTGGTGCTGCTGGCGCTGGCCTGGCTCGCATGGCGAACATGGCGGCACCGGCGCGCGAACGCCTACCGCCGGGCGGCGCTGGCCGAGCTGGCCGCGGCCGGCGACGACCCCGCGAGGATCGCCGGGATCCTGCGCCGCACCGCGCTCGCGGCCTGGCCGCGCACCCGGGTTGCGAGCCTCACGGGGCCCGACTGGCTCGCCTTCCTCGACGCGACCGGCGGCACCGGCTTCGTCGACGGCCCCGGCGCCGCGCTCGCCCGGGCACCCTATCGCGACGGCCAGGCGCCCGTGCCGGGCCTCGGCGACCTCGCCGCGGGCTGGGTGCGGCGACACCGGGTGGAGGCGCAGGCATGATCTCGCTCGCAGCCCCCTGGGCACTCCTGCTCCTGCCGCTGCCGCTCCTCATGCTCCGGCTGGTGCCGCCGCACCGCGAGCGGGTGCCGGCGCTGCGCCTGCCGTTCTTCCGCCGCATCGTCGACGTGTCGGGCGTCGCGCCCGGTCCCGGCGCCGTGGTGCTGTCGCGCACCCGGCTGCAGATGATCGCGGCGCTGGCCGCCTGGGCGCTGGCCGTGCTGGCGCTGGCGCAGCCCGAGCGCGTCGGTGCGCCGGTGGAGATCACCCGGGCGGCGCGCGATGTCGTGCTCGCCATCGACATCTCCGGCTCGATGGACGCGCGCGACTTCCGGACCCCGGACGGCGCGCCCAAGCAGCGTCTCGCGGGCGTGCGCGAGGTGGTCAGCACCTTCGTGGAGGGGCGCGAGGGCGACCGGATGGCGCTGATCGTCTTCGGCACCAGGGCCTATGTTCAGGCCCCGCTGACCGAGGATCTCGGCACCATCGTCGACCTGCTCGCGCGCACCGAGGTCGGCATGGCCGGCCCGCACACGGCGCTCGGCGATGCCATCGGCCTCGCCATCCGCACCTTCGAGGCGAGCGCGATCGAGCAGCGCCTGCTGATCGTGCTCTCCGACGGCGCGGACACCGCCAGCCGCATGAGCCCGGTCAACGCCGCCGAGATCGCCAGGGGCGAAAGCGTCGAGATCTTCTCCATCGGCGTCGGCGACCCGGATGCCCGCGGCGAGGACCGGGTCGACCTCGCCACCCTCAGGGACATCGCGGCCCGGACCGGGGGCGCCGTCTTCTTCGCCGGCGACGAGGCGGCGCTGCGTGCCGTCTACGCGCGCATCGACGACCTCGCCCCCCGCGAGGTCGAGACGCTCAGCTACCGCCCGCGGCAGTCCCTCGCCTGGATCCCCCTGGCGCTTGCGGCGCTGGTCGGAACGGCGGCGCTCGCCGTCCTGGTGCTGGGCGCCCGGCGGAGGGCCGCGGGATGAGCCCGGTCGAACTGGCGCTCGGCGCCTTCCACTTCCTCCGGCCGTTCTGGCTGCTGCTCCTGCCCCTGATCGCCTGGCTGTGGTGGATGGCCCGGCGCACCCGCGCGCGCCGCGCGGTGCCGAGGGACGGGATCGCTCCGCACCTGCGCGCCGCGCTGACCGTGGGCGCGCGGGGGGCGCGCCGGCTCCTGCCGGTCGACGGCGTCGCGCTGGCGCTCGCCTGCCTGTCGCTGGGTGCCGCCGGCCCCACCTGGTCGCGCATGCCGGACCCGTTCGTCGCCCGGTCCGCGCCGGTCGTCGTGGCGCTGCGGGTCGCCCCTTCCATGGAGGGCACCGATGTCTCTCCCTCGCGGCTCGAGCGCGGCACGCAGAAGATCCGCGACCTGCTCGCGCTGCGCGCCGGCGCCCGCACCGCGCTGGTCGCCTATGCCGGCAGCGCCCACCGCGTCGTGCCGATGACCGAGGACCCGGGCGTCATGACCCCCTACCTCGCGGGCCTGACGCCGGAGGTGATGCCGCGCGAGGGCGACCGCGCCGCCGAAGCGCTGGCCCTCGCCGAGGCGCTGCTCGCCGGGGAGGACGCGCCGGGCGCCATCCTCTTCGTCACCGACCGGCTCGACCCGGCGGATGTCGCCGCGCTCGACGGCAGCGCGCGGCCGGTCGCGGTGCTGGCGATGCTGCCCGAGGGCGCGCGCGACCGCGGCCTCGACCAGCTCGGCACGGCGCAGGTGGTGGCGGTGACGCCGGACGCCGCCGACATCCGCCGGATCGACGGGATGCTGAACGCCGCCTACCGC
This sequence comes from Paroceanicella profunda, assembly GCF_005887635.2. GTDB lineage: Bacteria > Pseudomonadota > Alphaproteobacteria > Rhodobacterales > Rhodobacteraceae > Paroceanicella > Paroceanicella profunda. The sequence continues at coordinate 122,558 of NZ_CP040818.1, forward strand.
CGGGCGATGCTGGAGAACACCGATCAGCCCTGGCAGGACCGCGGCCATTGGCTGGCCTGGCCGGCGGCGCTGCTCACGCTCCTGTGGTTCCGCCGGGGCTGGACGCTGCGTTGGGCCGCGGTGCTGGCGCTGGCCGCTTCGCTCGCGCTGCCCGCACCCCGGGCGGCCCGGGCCGGGGGCATCGCCGACTGGTTCCTCACACCGGACCAGCAGGGCAGCCTCGCGCTTCAGCGCCGGGATTTCGGGCGGGCGGCGGAGCTCTTCTCCGATCCCCTCCGCCGCGGCTACGCGCTCTACCGCGACGGCCAGTACGCGGCGGCGGTCGAGGTGCTCGACCGGGTCGGGACCGCCGCCGCGGCCTTCCTCCAGGGCATGGCGCAGCTCAGGTCGCGCGCCTACCGCGACGGCGTGCGCTCCTTCCGCACCGCGCTCGATCGCGATCCGGACTATCCCGGCGCGGCCGCGAACCTCGCCGTCGCGCAGCGGATCGTCGACTATATCGAGGAGGCGCGCGAACAGTCCGACACCGGCGAGGACACGGGCATTGGCGCCGACGACATCGTTCTCGACAATGAGGCGGACCGCGGCGCGGAGACGGAAACGGACGCCCCGGAGGCCGGCGCCGCCGGTCTGCTGACCGCGGAGCAGTGGATGAACACGGTCGACACCGGCACGGGCGCCTTTCTGCGGCAGCGCTTCGCCATCGAGGCGCTGCGCGCCTCCGCCCCCGCGCCCGGGGGCACCGCGCCGGGGGGCACGGCGCCTTCGGACGCGGACAAGGACTCGGCCTCGGGCCCCGACGCAGGCGCAGACACAGAAGCGAGCACAGGCGCAGGCGCAGGCGCAGGCGCAGGCGCAGGCGCAGGCGCAGAAGCGGGCGCAGAAGCGGGCGCGGGCAGGACGGAGGACGCAAGGTGAGGCGCGCCGCGCTCCTGCTGCTTCTCGCCCCCGCCCTTCCGGCCACAGCGCAGCAGGACGCCGCCGCGCAGGGCGGCCCGGTGATGCAGGTCACGTTCGAGGAGACCGAGGCGATCCCCGGGCAGCCCCTGAGCCTGCGCCTGACAGTGCTGGCGCCGACCTACTTCCCCGAACCGCCGGTCTGGCCCGGCCTGGAGGCGCCGAACCTGCTGGTGCGCCTGCCCGAACGCTCCACCAACCCGACGAGCGCCCGGGTGGGCGGCGAGACCTGGTCCGGCATCACCCGCACCTACCGGATCTCGCCGATGGTGCCGGGGGCGTTCTCGATCCCCCCGCAGGAGGTGATCGTCACCTACGCCGATCCCGACACCAACGCGCCGGTGAAGGCGACGCTGCACACGCAGGCGATCGGCTTCCGCGGTGTGCTGCCCGAAGGCGCGGAGGGGCTCGACCCGTTCATCGCGGCCAGTGCGCTCACGCTCGAACAGACGGTGGAGGGCACACCGGGCGCGATGAAACCCGGTGACAGCGTGACCCGCACGGTCAAGGCCACGGTGACGGGAACGTCGCCGATGTTCCTGCCGCACCTGCTCGCGCCTGTCGCGGTGGAGGGGCTCGCCGCCTATCCGGACGCGCCGGCCGTGGCCGAGACCGATGACCGCGGCGAGCTCGGCGGCAGCCGGACCGAAAGCGTGACCCTGGTCGCCGAGGGCGGCGGCAGCGGCGCGGCGCCCGCGGTGACGCTCGACTGGTACAACCTCACGTCGGGCGCGGTGGAGACCGCCACGCTGGAGGGGTTCGCCATCACCGTCGACGGGCCGCCCGCCGGAGCCTCCGCCGGGCCGCGCGACTGGCGGGCAATCGCGCTGGCCGGGCTGGCGGGGCTCGGCGCGGTGGCCGCCGGGGTCCTCGCGTTCCGCCGCGGCAGGCCGGTGCTGGTCCGCCGGCTCGGCGAGGCCCGGGCGCGGCGGCGCGCCTCCGAGCCCCACGCCTATGCCCGGTTGCGCCGGGTCATCGCCAGCCGCGATCACGCCCGGTTGCGCCCGGCGCTGGACCGCTGGGCACAGCGCACCACCGGGCCGGACCCGCGCGCGGCGCCCGATATCGGCGCCGCCTTGGCCGCGCTCGGCGCGGCGCGCTACGGCCGCGCGGCGCCCGTGCAGGATGACGCGGCATGGAACACGCTGGCCCGGGAGCTGGCGCGGGCGCGGGCCTCCGCCCTGCGCACGGGCCGGACCGTTCGGTCCCTGCCGCGTCTCAATCCCGTATAAGGCGGTCCCGCACGCGGCACCGCCGCAGGCTCCGGGGCGCCCTGCCCTCCCGGGACGTTGGACATCCAGCGAACGGCACGACCCCCGCCACAGCGCGGCCACGCCCTGCCCCATGGCGCGTGAACGTGGCTCCATGGCCATCATCGCGCAGCCATGCTGGTTCAGGGGGGGTCCAGCCCATCACGCCGGTCAGAGCGCGTGGCATTGTGTGCCGCGGGAATGCCCGATCCTGCCTCAGGCCAGGCATCGACCTTCCGCAGGCGAGTGCGCGGCTGCAGGGCGATCGGCATGAAGCGGGGCCAGCCTTGTCCCGGCAGGCGGAGAGGAGAGCTCACGTCTTGTGTGAGCCAGCCTCGCCCAGAATGTCCGACATCCGGACCAGTTCCGGCAGGGAGCCCGCCGCCATCTTTCGCATGACGTGTCCGCGATGCAGCTTGACGGTCGCCTCGGTGACATCGATCCGGGCCGCGATCTGCTTGTTCAGCAGCCCGGTTGCGACCAGCGCCATGACCTGACGCTCGCGTTCCGTGAGCGTGGCATACCTGGTGCACAGCGATGCGCTCCGCTCCGCTTGCGTCATCAGGTCCGCATCCAGCGTGACCGCCCTGTGCACCGCCTCCAGCAAATCCTGCTCGCGCACCGGCTTGGTGAGGACATCCACCGCGCCGGCCTTCATGGCGCGAACGGTCATTGGCACGTCGACATGCGCGCTGATGAGCACGACGGGCCGCCGGGCCCCGTTGCGCGCAAGCGATTCCTGGAACTCGAGCCCGCTCCTGCCGGGGAGCCGGATGTCCAGGACGATGCAGGAGGGACGCGCGGGCGGCTCCGCGCTCACAAACTCCTGCACGGACCCATGGCATGTCGTCCGCAGCCCGACCGACTGGAACAGGCCGCACAGCGCCTCGCACACGCCGTCATCGTCGTCGATCACGACGACGGTCGGCTGTTCAGTCCGGGCGTGCATTCGTGGTCCCCGCCAGGGGCAGGGCGACGCTGAAGACGCTTCCTGTCGGCGTGTTGTCGCTGGCCCAGATCCGCCCGCGATGGGCTTCGACGATCGAGCGGCAGATCGAAAGACCCATACCGATCCCCTCGGGTTTCGTGGTGAAGAATGCCTCGAACAGGCGGTCGACGTTATCGGGGTTGAGGCCGCCTCCGGTGTCCAGAACGCTGAACTGCGCGAAATCTTCGCTTGCAAGCGTCCGGATGGTCAAGCGGCGAAGAGGGCTGTCGGCACCCGACATCGCCTCGACACTGTTCATGATCAGATTGAGAATGACCTGCTGGAGCTGCGTACCGTCGCCGATCACTTCCGTCGGGGCCGGCGCGAACTCGGTGACGAGCACGATGCCCCGATGCTGGAATTCGGCGCGCAGAAGGCCGAGCACCTCCCGGATCGCGGTCTCGAGGACCATGCGGCGCATCTTCAGAGGCGACTTCTGCGCAAGCGCCCGGACGCTGGCGACGATGTCGCCCGCCCGATGCCCGTCGCGCACGATGCGCCCCACGGCCTCGCGGGCCAGGGCGAGGTCCTGTTGTGCCGGGTCGAGCCAGCGCAGACAGGTGCTGGCGTTGGTGACGATGGCCATCAACGGCTGGTTGACCTCATGCGCGATCGACACCGCCAGTTCGCCCATGGTCGTGAGCCGCGAGACATGTTCGAGATCGCACCGGCTCTGCCGCAGGTCTTCCTCGGCCCGCTTGCGCTCCTCGATGTCGATATTGACGCCGAACCACCGGGTGATGTTGCCGGCGTCGTCATAGAACGGGCTCGCCCGGATCAGGAACCAGCGAAACTGCCCGTCCGCCCGGCACAGACGGATCTCGATTTCGCCCGCGCGGCGCGAAGTCACCGTGGCAGCGGAAAAGTCGATCGCGAGCTGACGATCCTCGGGGTGAATGTGGTCGAGATAGCCGAGCCCGAGAACGTCCTCGTGGCGCACACCCGCATAGTCCAGATATTGCGGGCTCCAGTACTCGGTACGCCCGTCCTCGTCGGAGGACCAGACCAGGCCGGGGACCGAGGAGATGATCTGATGCAACTCATGCTCGCGGGTCTGCAGCGCGGCCTGGCTTGCCCTCAGAGCGTCCTCGGCGCGCTTGCGGTCCTCTATGTCGATGATGATGCCATACCACCGCACGACATTGCCCTGCTCATCGAGCAGCGGATTCTGGCGAAAGGTGAACCAGCGATATTCGCCATCGGCGCGGCGAATGCGCCCGTCGACCTCCCGCGGCTGCTTCGTCGCCAGGGTATACTCCCAGGCGTCCCGCAAGAGCTCCACGTCGTCGGGGTGGAAGATGCGGTAGAACCCCGTCCCCACGATCTGGTCGAAGGGCAGGCCGACGAAGTCGCTGAGGGTCCGGTTCCAGAATTCCAGCATGCCGTCCGCCGCCGCCGACCAGGCCATGGCCGGAATCGCGTCGATCACCTGCCGGAGCCTGTGTTCGCTTTCGCGCAGCGCATCCTCGGCACGCTGGACGTCGTCGATATCGACGTTGACTCCATACCAGCGCGCCACGCCATGCGCGTCGATCCGCTTGCGCCCGGCGAAATAGAACCATCGGGGCTGCCCGTCCTGCCCGCAGATCCGGCCCTTGTACGAGATGCGGTCCGAGTGCCCGATGTCCCGCGTCCAGGCCTCCATGAGGCCCTTAGCGTCGTCGGGATGACAGAAATCCAGAAAACCCCGATCGAGGATCTTGTCCGCGGGGCAGCCGGCATAGTCGACCCAGCCTTGATTGACGAAATCGGCCGTCCCGTCCGCCCGCGCCGACCAGACCTGAACGGGCAGCGAATTGATGATGAGGTTCAGCTTCTGCGCGCTCGCCCTTGACGCCGCTTCGGCCTCCTTCAGCGCGCGCTCGGCACGCTTGCGCAACTCGATATCCGAGCCGACCCCGTGGCATTTCACGACAGTGCCATGGGGATCGAGCAGAGGATCCTGCCGCAGCATGAACCACCGATACGCCCCGTCCGCGCGCCGGATCCGGACATCGATCTCGCGGCCACGCCTCGTGCCCGCGATCTCCCGCCAGGCGGCAAGGACGCCCGGGACATCGTCCGGATGGAAGATCGAGCGGAAGCCGGGGCCCGTGATCTCCTCGACTGTCTTGCCCACGAACTCCAGCATGGGCTGATTGCAGAACTCCAGCAGCCCGTCCGGCGTCATCGACCAGGCCAGCGCGGGGATCGCGTCGATGGTGAGGTCGAGCCGCCCCTCGCCTTCCGCGAACGTATCGCCCATCGGTGTCCCGGCGCGCCTGTCGGCGGTGGGGCAACGGTCGCGCATCTCGCGCATCTCGCGAAGGGCGAGGCTTGCTTGGGCTGCCGCGGCGGTCAACCTCAGCACCTCCGGCCGTTCCGGGAAGCCCGCGCGCCGCGCGCCGGCAACGAGCACGCCCATGCTGGAGACCGCGCCCAGCGGCGTCGACAGGAGGAACAGCTTGTCCTGACCCACCGTCACGGCCGCAGGGCCGTGACCCGACGGGGGCCGCAGCGCGGCATCCACCGCGTCGAGGATGCTTTGCGGGCTGTGCTCCCTGCCGAACGCCTCGCCGGTTCGCGTCAACATGCGCGTGTCACCATGGACACGCAGCCCGACGAAATCGAGATCGAGCATGGGGAGCAACGTCTCCAGGATGCTCTGCGCAACGGATGCCGGATCGCGGTCGACCCAGTCCTCCGCCAGGCGCGTGAGGCGGTCGATATCGTCGAGGAACCTCAGCGCAGTCCGCGCCTCGCCCACCGGGTCGGGCGCGGGCGCCACACGGTCGGTGTCTGTCGAGAATGACGGCGGATGGCCAAGCACGACATGTCCCCCAAATTCGAACCCCGCCTGCGTCCCGCTCCATCGGCCAGGGGGTGCAGGGGGCAGGCAGTGCCCTGCCCGGGCCCTTTTGCCCGGGCTCCCGGCGCCATGGCAGGCTGCGAACCCCGTGAAGCTAATGCATCCGAGGTGCCATATCCACCTCGACCATGGCCGAGCGGGGCTCGACCTTTCGTAACATCCCGATGCGACCGCCGCCGCCCGGCGAACGACCAAGGCACGCCCTGAGCACCCAAGGTCGGAATTGAGAAGTGGGCTCAGGCCGCAATATTCTTCGACTGTAAATCTGAAAAAGGAATCAGGGATTTGCCCCCTCTTCGAGCCATCGCCTGCATAGATGACGATTCCTCCGTTCTGGAGGCGATGGGGTATTTCCTTCGATCGGCGGGATATTCTGCATTTGCATTCGCTTCTGCCGAAGATTTTCTGAATTTCTCCGATATATCCGCTCTCTATTGCCTGATAACCGATGTAAAACTGGGCGGCATCTCCGGAATGCAGTTGCTGCGGCAACTGGCTGCCTCGGGCCTCGCCGTCCCTGCCATCGTCATCACCGCCTTTGACGACGAGGCGTTGCGCGCTCAGTCGGTGGCGGCCGGTGCCATCGGATTTCTGCGCAAGCCGGTCCATGAAGGTGAGCTGCTCGGCCTGCTCCAGACCTGCGGCGAGCGCTGAGATGCCGGGCCGCCATCACCACCGATCCCGCGGAGATGCCCGATGAGCCGCTCCGCGCTGCGAAACACAATCGGGGCTGCGGGCGGAGCTGCGGGGATCGTGCTCGCCGCCGCCGCCGTCTATCTCTGCTTCTGGCCCATTCCGGCGCGGCCCGTGGCGTGGCGCGCCTCTGCGTCGGCGGGCTATGTCGGCGCCCATGCGCCGAACACGCGCCTCTCCGGCCTGCGACTGATCGACCTGGGGCAGGAACACGGCCCGGAACACATCGCGCTCGGGCCGGACGGCAAGCTCTACGCCGCGATGACCAGCGGCAGCTTCCTGCGCATGGAGCCCGACGGCAGCAGACAGCAGGTCTTCGCGCACACGGGCGGCAGGGTGCTGGGCTTCGCCTTCGATGCCGAGGGGCAGATGATCGCTGCCGACGCGATACGGGGCCTGCTGCGCATTGCACCGGACGGACAGGCAACGGTCCTGGCCGATCATGCCGGTCCCGGCGATCCGGTCCGCTATGCCGATGGTGTGGTCGTGGCCCCCGATGGCACGATCTATTTCACCGATGCGTCGCAACGGTTCGCTCCGGCCGAACACGGCGGCACGCTGGAGGCCAGCATCCTCGACATCCTCGAGCAGTCGGCGACCGGCCGTGTCCTCGCCTACGACCCCGCGACACGCAGGGTGCGCATCGTTGCGCATGGCTTCTCCTTCGCCAACGGCATCGCCGTTTCGGCGGACGGGCACAGCCTCTTCGTCGCCGAGACGGGCCGCTACCGGATCTGGAAGATCGAGGGGCGCGCCAGCGATATCGACATCGCCGCTGCGTCGCCGCAGGCGCGGATACTGCTCGACAACCTGCCGGGCTATCCGGACAATCTGATGCGGGGACAGGGCGGCCGCATCTGGGTCGGCCTGTTCAAGCCGCGCACCGCGGCGGCCGACAGCCTGGCCGGACGGCCCTTCCTCAGGGCGATGCTGCTCAGGCTGCCGCGCGCCTGGCTGCCGCTGGGCAAGCCCCATGGCCATGTCTTCGCCATCGACGAGACCGGTCGCATCACCGCCGACCTGCAGGATCCGAGCGGCGCCTATGCGGCGACCACGGGCGCGACCGAAACCGCTGACCGCCTCTACATCCACAGTCTGCAGGCACCCGCGATCGGCTGGTTGCCCCGATGAGCCGGGTTCTCACCGCACCGATGCTCGGCCTCGCTCTGGCGCTTGCCGGCGTTGCGGCGCCTGCCGGCGATGCAGCCTCCGACGGCACGCGCGAGGACATCCATATCCTGCGCAGTATCCGCGAAGCGCATTCGGCCGAACCGGGCTGGTGCAGCGCCGGGAGGACCGGTTTCGCTCCGTTCGCAAGCGATGCCGAGCGCTTCTTCTCGTTCTGGAGCCTGCGCACGCGCCCGGAGGACGGAAGGGTCGTCGAGACCAGGGCCCGGCGCGCCGCCACGCTGCGGGGCTGTTTCGGACCGACCAGCGAGCCCGCCCGGCAGAATTTCTTCGCCGAGATCCGGATCGGAACCATGGCGTTCCAGGGCCGTGGCGAATGCCTGGCGCTGCGGATCGATTTCCCGGAGCCGGGCCTCTTTCCCGTGCGGTGCCAGCTCGTGCTCGGCAGGCTGCAGGCGCCCTATGTCGGCGGTCTCCTGACGACCAACACCATCACCAGCAAGGCGCCGTTCGGGGGAGACACCGTGCCCCCCGGCTACACCCAGGCTTCCATCGCCACCATCCGGCTGTGGAAGGCGGCGTCCCCGGCGGAACGGGCACCTCTCCTGAAAGGAGACGAACGATGACCGCCGAGCGGCAGTCGGTCCACCCGGGCCATCGCCACGCCCCGCGTATCGCCGGAGGCGCGTTGAGGGCGACCGGGGCCGCCCGGGCCGCTCTCCGTAGCCGGGCGACCGGGAGAGGCGGGCCATGTTCAGGCGGCTTTCCATTTCTTCAGGAGAAAGGGACGTCTCATGTCTCCGACCGCCACTGACATCGGCTCCGCGACGGCCGCCCATCCCTACCTCACGGGCCTCCACACGCCGATGCGCGAAGAGCTGACCATCGAGGACCTCCCCGTCAGCGGCACGATCCCGGCCGGCCTGACTGGCCGCTATCTGCGCATGGGGCCCAACCCGATGGCGCCGAATCCCGAAAAATATCATTGGTTTGCCGGTGACGGCATGATCCACGGCATCCGGATCGAGGCGGGCAAGGCGCTGTGGTACCGCAACCGCTGGATCCGGTCGGACCGGGTGGCCAGTGCACTCGGGGAAGACCGGACTCCGGGCCCGCGCCATCTCTTCGACACGGTCAACACCAACGTCATGGGGTTCGGCGATCACGCCATCGGGCTGATCGAGGCGGGCGGCAGGCCGGTGCTGTTCGGCGAGACGCTCGAAACACGCACCTATACCGATCTCGACGGTACCCTTCGCGGCGGGCTGACCGCGCATCCGCATGTCGATCCGCTCACCGGTGAGATGATCGCGGTCTGCTACGACGCGGCGACGTGGCGCTCGATTCGCTACCTTGTGATCACACCGGAGGGTCGGGTGCGCCGCGAGGTCAGGATTCCGGTCAGGCATGGCCCGATGATCCACGACTGCGCGTTCACGCAACGGTTCGCGATCGTTCTCGACCTCCCGGTCACCTTCTCGCTGACCGCCGCGATCGCGGGCTACAATTTTCCCTACCGCTGGAATGAAGGACACAAGGCGCGCATCGGCCTGCTGCCGCGCGAGGGCGATGCGGAGGACATCATCTGGTGTCCGGTCGATCCGTGCTACGTGTTCCACACCGTCAACGCGTTCGACACCCCGGAGGGCGGGGTCGTGCTCGACCTCGTGGTGCATGACCGGATGTTCTGGAAGCGCACCTGCGGGCCGGACTCGCGGCAGTGCGGCCTGGAACGCTGGATCGTCAATCCGATTGCACGGACTGTCAGGCGCGTCTCGCTCGACGCCACGGCCCAGGAGTTTCCGCGCACGGACGAGCGTCGCCTCGGTCAGCCCTATCGCTACGCGTACACGATGGCGCTGACCGACCCCTTCCTCGGCACCGCACTCTTCAAGCAGGATCTCGTCGAGGGCACGCGGCAGACGCATGAGTTCGGACCGGATCGCCATCCCTGCGAGTTCGTCTTCCTGCCCGCGCACGAGCAGGCGGAGGAGGACGAGGGATGGCTGATGGGCTTCGTCATCGACGCCGCCGCGGCAACGACCGACCTCGTCATCCTGGACGCACGCACTTTCGAAGGCGCGCCGCAGGCAAGCATCCACTTCCCCCACATCGTGCCGCCGGGTTTCCACGGAAACTGGGTGCGGGACGCGCAGTGACCGGCCCGAGGAGGAGACCAGATCATGAGCCATTTTCCGGATCAGACCCGTTACGAGACGGCCGTTTACCGTCGCTGCGGGCACAGCGGGCTGGTGCTGCCGCCGATCTCGCTGGGCACATGGCAGAATTTCGGAGCCGGGAACGACTTTGATGCCGGGCGGGCGATCGTGCGCCGGGCGTTCGATCGCGGGGTCACGCATTTCGACCTTGCGAACATGTACGGTCCGCCGGCGGGACATGCAGAGGATGTTTTCGGCAGAATTCTGCGGGAGGACTTCCCGGGCCTGCTGCGGCACGAACTCGTGGTCTCCTCGAAGGCCGGCTACGAAATGTGGCCGGGGCCCTACGGAAGGGGCGCATCCATGAAGCATCTGATTGCGTCCATTGACCAGACCCTCGGGCGGCTCGGCGTCGATCATGTCGACATCTTCTACGCCCACCGTCCCTGGCCTGACGATCCGATGGAGGAGACGATGGCCGCGCTTGCGCAGATCGTGCGGCAGGGCAAGGCGCTTCATGTCGGGGTCTCATCCTTCAGCCCCGAACGGACGCGCACGGCCCATGAGCTTCTGAAGCGGGAAGGCGTTCCGCTCCTGATCCATCAGCCCAATTATTCGATGCTCAATCGGCACATCGAGGACGGGCTGCTGGACACGCTCGAAGAGCTGGGCGTCGGCTGCATCGGCTTCTCGGCGCTGGCGCAGGGCTTGCTCACGGATCGCTATCTCGACGGCCAGGCGACGTCCGGGCGCTCTCTCGACCCGCAGGGCCCGTTCAATCCGGCAGCGCTGACTCCGGAAAATCTGGCGAATGTGCGCGGCCTCGCGGCAATCGCCCGGAGGCGGGGACAGACGCTTGCCCAGATGGCCATTGCCTGGGTGCTGCGCGATCCGCGCGTGACCAGCGCCCTGATCGGGGCGCGCACGGTCGAGCAACTGGACGAGTCCCTCGATGCGTTGAACAACACGGCTTTCAGCCCCGAGGAGCTCAGCGAGATCGATGAATTCGCCAGGGAGGGCGGGATCGACCTCTGGCGACCGCTTTCGGACCTCTGACGCCCGCGCCCGCCGCGGAAGCGGTGACGCCGGACGTCCGGAAGTTTCACGCGCGATGCAGGCCCTGTCGGCCCCGAACGGAGACATGAGATGACGAAAACGAGTGCCACCAGTGCCGCGCTCACACCCGGCGCGGCGTCCGTTCCGGCCACCGCGGCACCGGCCGGCCCGGGCGCCGACCGGGCGAGGCGATGGCCGGTTTCCACGCCGGACCGGCCACCTGTGAATTTGACTCCAAGGTTCTGGGAGCACCGCCCGGCTACTGGATGAGCCGGCCCGGGAGTATTCCGGTTGGCGACGCCGGACAGCGGGTCCGGAGAACAGTTCAGAATGAAAGGTCCATCTGATGACACTGCAGGATATTCTGCCCGGCAAGCTCGGCTTCGGCGCCGCACCGCTCGGCAACATGTTTCGTGACATTCCCGAGGAAGAGGCGCTCGCAACCGTGGAAGCCGCCTGGAACGACGGCATCCGCTACTTCGACAATGCGCCCTTCTATGGTGCTGGCCTGGCCGAGATCCGCATGGGCGAGGCGCTCGCCGGCAAACCGCGCGAGGACTATGTCATCAGCACCAAGGTGGGCCGCGTCATCCTCGACGAGGTCGAGGAGAGCCCGCGCGACAACGGCGAGAAGGGCGATGTGTTCGCCCATGGCCGCCCCAACAAGGTCGCCAACGACTACAGCGAGGACGCGACCTATCGCTCGATCGAAGACAGTCTGAAGCGGCTCAGGACCGATCACATCGACATCGCCTTCGTCCACGATGTCGCGCAGGATTTCTACGGTGACGACTGGCTGAGCGTCTTTGAGAGTGCACGGCGCGGCGCCTTCCGGGCGCTCGACCGGATGCGGGACGAAGGCGTGATCAGGGCCTGGGGCCTCGGGGTGAACCGGGTCGAGCCGATCGAGCTGCTGCTGGAGCTCGATGAGCCGCGTCCGGACGCCTTCCTGCTCGCCGGCCGCTATACGCTGCTCGACCATGATCGCGCGCTCCAGCGCGTGATGCCCGGGGTCGCGGAGCGTGGGCTGGGGATCGTCGTCGGCGGCCCCTACAGCTCGGGCGCTCTCGTGGGCGGTCCCAACTTCGAATATGCGCCCGCCACACATTCGATCCTCGCCAAGGTCGCCGCGATCAAGGCGATCGCCGATCGTCACGGGATCAGCATGAAGGCGGCCGGCCTGCAGTTCTCCCTCGCCAATCCCGCCGTCGCCGCGGTGATCCCGGGCGCGAGCCGGCCGAGCCGGATCGCCGAGGACAGCGCGGCGCTGGCAGAGCAGGTCCCCGCCGACTTCTGGCGCGCGTTACGGGCGGCCGGCCTGGTCAACCCAGACGCACCGCTTCCCGGCATGGACTGACAGTCACGAAGGCCCGAACACCAGCTCCCGGCCGGGGCAAGCTGCCTCGGCCTCGGGGGCTCCGCGACATCGACATCTCTCGAACGGACAGGAGAAAGATCATGCGTGAGCTTGAAGCGACCAGGGCGGCAGGAGTTGGCCGTCGCGAACTATTGTCGAGGGCCGGCGCCGCGATGGCGGTCAGCGCCGCAATTGCGGGGTCGGCGCGGGCGCAGTCCGCCCCCTCGCCGGGGACGGACGGACTGTCGGCGGCCGCGCGCAACAGCGGGCCGCTCGGGGCCCGGCTGCAGGGCGTCCAGCATTTCGGGCTGACCGTGCAGAACATGGAACGCGCCTATGAATTCTACACCGAGGTGCTGGGCGGCACCGAAGTGTTCCGCCACGGCGACTTCCAGGGCGACCTGGTGCACAACACGCTGCTTGCCGATCAGGACATCCGGGCCGACGAGCTGCATGTCGATCCGCAGGCGATCGGCGTGCCCAACCTGCGCGACGGCGACCAGCGCCTGGATGTCCGCTTCATCCAGTTCGACAACGTGGTGATCGAGCTGCTGCAATATCGCAATGCCGCCGAGCCGATGGGCGGCCCCAACAGCTTCGCGCCGCCGCTCGCGAACATGAGCCCGGCGTTCCCGCGCATGATGCACATCTGCTTCCACGTGCGCGACGATGTCGACTTCAACAGGTTCATCACGGACCTGGAGGCGGAATCCGCGCGGCGCGGCATGGACCAGGTGCGGGCCAATCGCACCATCCGCGTCCGCACCGAGGCGGAGCGCCGGGCCGCGCCGCAGAGCGCGAACACCAACAAGGTGACAGAGGCGCCATCGGACGGCTGGGAGCTGATCTACTGCAAGGGCCCCGAAGGCGAGCAGCTCGAGTTCGTCAAGGCGCTCGGGCCGGTGAAAGAGCGCTTCGCCGACGCGCTCGAAAAGCGCCGCCAGGCACTCGACGGCGCTCAGTGACGGCGGGGCGGAGCATGGGCTCCGCCCCCCTCCCCCCGGAAGGAGATCACTCATGCGAACCAGACTCATCTCGCTTGCCGCCACGCTGATGGCTGCCGGTGCACCGGCCGCGGCGCAGCAGGCCACGGGCATCCGCTATGCCGACATTCCCGCCGGTGCCTATTCGATCATCGCCGAAGTGCAGGCCAGGCCGGGCAAGGAAGCCGAGCTGCGCGCGGCCACGCTGCCGCTGGTCGCGCTGGTCCGGAGCGACCCGAAGAACCTCGTCTACGTCCTGCAGGAAGATCGGGCCGCGCCGGGTCATTTCATCTTCTATGAGATTTTCGCGAGCGTGGAAGATTTCGAGGCCCACAACGCGATGCCTTACGTGAAGGACTGGTTCGCCAGGCTGCCCGACCTCGCCGAGGGCGGGGTGCGCGTCATGCGGATGGAAGTTCTCGGACATGGCCGCCACTGATATCGCGCGCCGCCCTTCAGCCTTCGGCCAGGAAGTGCTGCATGCGCGGCACCGTGTAGTCGAGGAAGGCCCGCACGCGCGCGGGGAGAAACTGCGCGCCCCGGAACAGCGCGTGGATCTCGTCCGCCTCGCCGATGTCGCTGTCGGCAAGAATCTCGACGAGCTCGCCGCGGGCGATCGGCTGGCGCAGATGATAGTCGGCCGCCCGCACGATGCCCAGGCCCGCGATCGCCATGCGCCGCAGTGTTTCGCCATTATTGACGAGCAACGAACCGCTCAGCATGCGCTCGCCGATGCGGCCGCCCTGGCGCATCGGCCAGACGGGCATCGCACGGCGGAAGTTGAAGCCGAGACAGTTGTGATGGACGAGATCCTCCGGCACCCGCGGCGTGCCGTGGCGCGCGAGATAGGCCGGCGCGGCGACGATGCGGCGGCGGGTCTCGCCGATCCGGCGGGCCATGAGGTTGGAATCCGGGAGCTTTCCGACGCGGATCGCGACGTCGGTGCGATCGAGATAGAGATCGACGACATCGTCCGACAGCGACAGGTCCACCGTTATTCCCGGATAGTTCCGGAGGAAGTCGGGCAGGATCGGCTCCAGCGCGGCCGTCCCGAACGTGACGGAGGCGGTCACGCGAATGATCCCTTCCGCCTCCGCCCGCCCTTGCGCGATTTGCTGCTCGGTCTCGTCGAGCGAAGCGAGCAGCGCGAGGCTGCGTTCATAGTAGAACTGCCCTTCGGCGGTCAGCGCAAGGCGGCGTGTCGAGCGCTCCATCAGGCGGACGCCGAGCCGCGCTTCCAGCCGGGCGATCAGCTTCGACACCGTGGATGGCGTCATCAGCAGGAGCCGCGCGGCCTCGGAGAAGCTGCCCGCCTCCACCACGCGCACGAATACCAGCATCTCGCCTGCACGATTGTCCATGTCGCACCTGTGCCCTGGCTTCCGAAATCGACGGCGACCTTAGCCGCACGCGCATCGAATGTCGCCTCATCTGTGAAATCAGCGATCAGTTCGTGTGAGCCGGCGCCCTCTGATCGCGCCGGCCCCCGGGTGGCATGCTGCGCGCGACAGTTGATCGAAAGGACCATCGCATGACCGCTCCTCAAGCCTGCGCGCCCGCGCGGTCCACCGGGGCCGAGACCCTGGCTCCCGCTGCCCCGGCGCAGCCGAACGTCAGGCTGACGCTGTTCGCGCTGGCGCTCGGCACCTTCGCGATCGGCACTTCCGAGTTTGCCAGCATGGGCATCATCCAGCTCTACTCGGCGAGCCTGGGTCTTTCCGTGCCCGAGGCCACCAGCGCGATCACGGCCTATGCGGTGGGCGTGGTGGTCGGCGCGCCTCTCGTGACGATTGTCGCGGCGCGCCTCAACCGGCGCGTGGTTCTGCTGGGCCTGGTGGCGCTTTTCATCCTCGGCAACCTGCTGTCGGCCGCGGCGGGAAGCCTGGGGTCGCTGATGATCGCCCGCTTCATTTCCGGCGTGCCGCATGGCGCCTATTTTGGCGCCGGCGCGGTGGTCGCCGCCTATGTCATGGGGCCGGGCAATGGCGGCAGGGCCTTCGCGATGGTGATGAGCGGGCTCACGGTCGCGACGATCTTCGGTTCGCCGCTTGCGACGTTCATGGGCCAGACCCTCGGGTGGCGTGAAACCTATCTTGCCGTCGCTGCGGTCGGCCTGCTCGCGTTTCTCGCCCTTCGCAAGGGGGTGCCGAAGACCGAGGCGCTCAAGGGCACCTCGGTTGCCCGGGAGCTGTCGGCCTTGCGCAAGCCCGCCCTGTGGGGAGTCCTGCTGGTCGCCGCAACAGGCGTCGCCAGCATCTTCGCGGTCTACACCTTCATCGCACCGTTCGTCACCGACGCGGCCGGCCTGTCGGCGTCCGTCATCCCGGTTGCGCTCGCCCTTTTCGGCCTCGGCATGACCGCGGGCAACATCGTCGGCGGCCGGATTGCCGATCGCCGGCCGTCCCATACCATTCTCGCGGGGTATGGGGCCGGCCTCGCCGCGCTCGCGCTGCTGGCTCTGGCAGGCGCCACCCCCTGGGTTCAATTCCCGGCCCTGTTCGGCGTGGGCGCTGCGCTCATGTTCGCAATTCCCGGCATCCAGGTCCGTCTGACCCGTATCGCGCCTGAAGCGCCCAGCCTGACCGGCGCCATGAACCTCGCGGCCCTCAATGTCGCCAACGCCCTGGGCGCCTGGCTGGGCGGGGTGGTGATCACGGCCGGATTCGGACTGCTTTCGGCCGCCTGGGCCGGCTTCGCGCTGACCCTGGCCGGCCTGCTGATCTTCATATCCATCATCCTGAACGACCGCGCGCGGCAGCGCCGCTGAACCAGCACCGCGAAGGAGCCTTCGGCAAGGTGCGACACGAGCGGACTGTCTCCGATGCCGGAGACGATCACGTACGTGAATGTCCCGAGACGGATCCTTGAGAGTGCCGGTGGCCAGGGCGAATCTGCCTTCGGCAAAGCCCTCCGGGAGGATGCGCCGACACAATGCCCGGCTGTGAACGCCCTTGCCACTCTCCCCCTCCACGAAGTCGGCCAGGCACAGCAGATCAGGGCATCGCCCGGCGGCGACGGTAGCCGCAAAGAGACGTGCGATCGGAGAGGTGGAACATGGCCGGGACTCCCGGGCCCGACATCTCCCAAGTTTGCAATCCGTCCATAACCCGGTTGTCGCCGCTATCGGAGAGCCCGGGCGTTCCCACAGCGATCGGCTTGATGGACGAACGACAGCCGTGACGCGGATGGCTTCCATAGGGCCCCTTTCCGGATCGTCCCGATCGCAGTCCTTCGACAATGATCCATCCGGTATCTGCTGTGGGGCCACGGCAGGAGTGGTCCAACACCCCACGTGAAGCACAATGCCGACCGGCCGCCCCGCCCAGCCTGATCGACAGCTTCCACCAAGACCAGACGTTCCCCGGAGCTGATAGGAACGACCGTCTCTGATCGAAAAATGCCGCGCTGCTGGCCTGGGTACGGACGTACCGGGCAATGGCGTGTAAACGGCGCTTCGATGCCGCATGGGCTATGCGGTGATCGGCGGCAATATTGGAGCATGGAGGGAAATCGACGGGATTGGCGGAGAGAGAGGGATTCGAACCCTCGGACCCCTTGCGAGGTCAACGGTTTTCGAGACCGCCCCGATCGACCACTCCGGCACCTCTCCGCAGAGCGCGACAAGCGCGCTTCTGAGGGCGCTTCTTATGGACAGCCGGGCAGATGTTCAAGCGGAATTTTGCGCTCCGGGGAGGCCCGCTCGGGATCGCCCGGCCGGGATGGGGTGCGCCGTTCCCGATGCCCCGGTACGGCCGGTCACCGGCGAGACCGGGGGTGCAAGAGTCTGGCGTGAGGGGCGCTGGCCGTTTCGCTTCGGCTGACGATCGCGGAGCAGAGCCATGGGACATCGCTCGCCGCCCGGCTCAGCCCGGGGACAGGCAGTGCGCTCGCGGGGGACCGTGAAGCCCGCCATCGTGGGTGCCCACCGGCGCCGCTCCGGACCGGACCGCTCCGCTCCGCTCCGCGCGCGGACAGGCAGCACATCGGCGGACGGGGGAAACCCACAACCGTGGGCATGCGCCGGCCCCGGCCTTTGCCGGGCCGCTCCGCCCTGCCCGTGCAACGCGTCGGCGGGTCACCGCAAAAGCCGGTCACCCTGGGTGCCCTTCGGCGCCAATCGTTGCCGGGCCGTTCCGCTCAGACCGGGGCCAGGCTGCCCATCAGGGTCGGGATGAGTTCGGCCACCGTCGGGTGCACCGGCACCGCCCATTGCAGGCTGCGGGCGTCGAGCCCGCCGGTCATCGCCGCGATCAGCGCGTGGACGGCCTCGTCGCCGCCCGGCCCGAGGATGGCCGCGCCGAGGATGCGGCCGCTGCCCGCCTCCACCACGACCTTCATCAGGCCCATGGTTTCGCCCTGCTCCACCGCCCGGCCCACCCGGCTCATCGGGCGCGAGGCGGTGAGGATGTCGTGGCCGGCGGCGCGCGCGGCGGCTTCCGTCAGCCCCACCCGGCCGAGGGGCGGGTCGATGAACAGCCCGTAGCCGGGGATGCGGTCGCTCACCTTGCGGTCGGCGCCGTCGAGCAGGTTCGCCACCAGGATCTCGTGGTCGTTCCACGACGTGTGGGTGAAGGCGCCCCGGCCGTTGCAGTCTCCCAGCGCCCAGAGGCCCGGCACGCCGGTTTCGAGCCGCTCGTTCACCGCGATGATGCCGCGCGCGTCGGGCGTGAGGCCCACCGTCTCCAGCCCGAGATCGTCGGTGTTGGCCACCCGTCCCACGGCGAGGAGCAGGTCGCTGCCCGTGATCTCCTGCGCCGCGTCGGCCGGGCAGTCCAGCCGCACGCGGACGCCGCCCGGGGCCGGGCCGAGCGAGATGCACTCCGCGCCGGTGCGGATCGCGATGCCCTCGGCCGCGAGGATCTCGCGGATGGCCGCGGAGACCTCCGGGTCCTCGCGGCCCAGCAGTTCGGCGCCGCGCTCGATGACCGTGACCTCGGCGCCCAGCCGGCGGAACGCCTGGGCGAATTCGAGCCCGATGTAGCTGCCGCCCACGATCAGCAGGTGCCCGGGCACCCGGTCCAGCGCCAGCATGTCGGTGCTGGTGAGCACGCGCACCGTGTCGCGGCCCGGCAGGTCCGGCACCACCGGGCGGGCGCCGACGTTGAGGAAGATCCGCGGCGCGGCAAGCCGGCGCGCGCCCACGGTCACCTGCCTCGGCCCGTCGAGCCGGGCATGGCCGCGGATCAGCGTCACCCCCGCCATGCCGTCGAGCCAGGCCTCCACACCGGTGCGGGACCGGGCGGCGATGGCCTGAAGCCGCGCGGTCACGGCGGGCATGTCGATCTCCGGTGGCGCGGTGCGCACGCCGTAGGCGCCTGCCCGCCGGGCCACCTCCGCCACCCGGGCCGAGGCCACCAGCGCCTTGGTGGGCGTGCAGCCGGCATTCACGCAGGTTCCGCCGACCAGCTTGCGCTCGATCACCGCCACGCGCTGGCCCTCGGCGCTCAGCCGGGCGGCGAGGGGCGGGGCGGCCTGCCCGGTGCCGATGATGATGGCGTCGAAGCGCTCCATCACGCTGCCGCCACGATGAGCAGCCCGCCGAGGATGGCGACCGCGTCCTCGATGAAGGCCGCCGGCATGTCGCGCCCGAAGGCCGCCGCGAGCCGGGCCCGGGCGGCCGCGCCGCCCAGCGTTCCCAGCCCTGCCCCGATCAGCCCGGCCAGCAGCCCGGCCACCGGCTGGCCCGCCAGCGTGCCCAGCACCGCGCCGCAGAAGGCGCCGGACACCAGCCGCGCGCCGAACTGCACCGGCACCTTGCGGCTCTCGGTGGAGGGCAACTGGTCGACCACCAGTTCCACCAGCGCGAGCAGCGAGAGCACGCCCACGGCCCAGGGCGAGGCCATGAAGGCGGCCCATGTGCCCTCCGGGCTCAGCCAGCCAGCCCAGGCCGCCCAGGCCAGCACCGTGGGCGCCATCATCGTCCGCAACCCGGCGATGACGCCGAGAAGGCCGGCCAGCAACAGGATCATGCTCATCTCTCCGCTCCCGAAAGGGGGCCCCGCCGCACCATGCCGCGGGACGTGGGGCATCCACCCGGCGCCTGGGCCAACACCCCCGGCCGTTTCCGGACCATGGCGCGACGGGCCCCCGGCGGCAAGCCGGCCCCCGCCGCCCGCCCGTCACTGCCTCCGCCAACGGGGCGGGACGGCCGGCCCGGCCCGCGCGCCGGGATGACTGCAGCTCCCCGATGCCGGGGCGGCCCTCACACCGGCGAAACCGCGGGCCCCCGATACCGGGGCGGCCCCACTCCGGCAAGACCGCGAGTCCCCGACGCCGTGTGGCCCTACACCGGCAGGACCACGAGCCCCCGGTGCCGGAGCGGCCCCACGCTGGCAAGACCGCGGGTCCCCGACGCCGGGTGGCCCCATACCGGCAGGACCACGAGTCCCCGGTGCCGGAGCATCCCGACGCCGGCGAAACCGCGGATCTCCGGTGCGCCCCCTCCACGGGATGACCGGAGGTTCGCACCACCGGCTCTGCCCCCGCACCGGCATGACCGAAGGTCCGGAAGGCCCGGGTGGGGGGCGACGGGCCGGGGATATGCGGCACACCCGGCATCCCCGGCTACCGCGGTGTCCGCGCCCCTCCCGCGCCCTCCCCGGGCGGGGCGGGCCGCCTCACGGCGCGGGGGCGGCGCCTGCCCGGCTGTGCGGGTGCCGTCCGGCCTTGCGGCGCTCGGGCGCGAGGTAATGGCGGACCTCGGGCGCCTGCGTGCCGCGATGGAAGGCGCGGACCGAGGCATGCACCTCCTGTTCGTCGCGGGTGGTGCGGGCGTGGTGGCGCAGGTGCTCCACCCAGCTTGGCAGGAAGAACCATTCGAGCCAGATGCGCGGGTCGGCCGCGTCCTGCGACACGCCCCAGTCATGCGCGCCGTTGCGGTAGCGCTCGCCCGAGAGGGTGCCGATGGCGGCGAGGAACCCCTCGGTCAGCTCCGCCGGGACCTCGTAGCGGATGGTCACCAGCACCGGGCCGCGGTCATGGCTCTCGCCCAGTTCCGGGTCGATCACCGGGTCGGCCCAGCCCAGCGCCGGGGAGAGGTCCAGCGCCTCGCCCTGCCCCAGCTTCGCCCGCCAGGTGAGCGGGATGGCGACGAGCGCTCCCGCCGCGGCGATGAGCAGCGCCATCCGGATGGAGCCCGC
Source organism: Paroceanicella profunda (assembly GCF_005887635.2). Classification (GTDB taxonomy): domain Bacteria; phylum Pseudomonadota; class Alphaproteobacteria; order Rhodobacterales; family Rhodobacteraceae; genus Paroceanicella; species Paroceanicella profunda. Next base: position 143,116 of record NZ_CP040818.1, read on the forward strand.
CGCCGCCACCTGTCCCCAGATCGCGGCACCCGCCGACATGCAGCCGAAGAACACCATCAGCGTGACCGCGAGGCCGCGCGCACGCACCCAGTCCGGCAGGGCGGTCTGGGCCGAGACGTTCAGGCTGGTGAGCACCGCGATCCAGCCCAGCCCGCCCAGCACCGCCGCCAGCAGCGCCACCGGGGTGTTCCCGGCGAGGCCCAGCAGCACCATGCCCAGCGCCGTCACCCCGGTGCCCAGCGCGGCCAGCAGGTTGCTGTCCACCTTGCGCCGCAGCCAGGGCAGCGACAGCGCCCCGGACACCGCGCCCGCCCCCACGGCCGCCAGCAGCACGCCGTAGAGTTCCGCCCCGCCGCCCGGCAGGCTGCGCGCCACCAGCGGCAGCAGCGCCCAGTAGGCGCTGGCGAAGGTGAAGAACCCGAAGGAGCGCAGCATGGTCGCCCGCAGCGCCGGGTTGCGCGCGGCGTGGCGCAGGCCGGTGAGCATGGCGCCGAGGATGGGCTCCGGCGGCAGGGTGCGCGCCGGCTCCGGCGCCGGGCGCCAGGCGAGCAGCGCCACCACGATGACCACCGTGCTCACCGCGTTGGCGATGAAGGGCGCGGAGAGGCCCACGGCCGTGATCAGCACCCCGGCCAGCGCCGGCCCGATCGCGCGGCTGATGTTGATGCCCATCGAGTTGAGCGCGATGGCCGGCTGAAGCGCGCCGCGCGGCACCAGCCCGGGCACCACCGCCTGCCACGCCGGCGCGACGAAGGCCGCCCCGGTGCCGATGGCGAAGGTGAAGACCAGCAGCAGCAGCGGCGTCATCAGGCCGAGGGAGGTCACCAGCGCCAGCACCGCGATCACCACCGCCACGATGGCGTTCACCGCGACGAGGTAGCGCCGCCGGTCGATCCGGTCCGCCAGGGCGCCCGCCAGCAGCGCGAACAGGAACACCGGCGCCGTGGTGGCCGACTGCACCAGCGCCACCACCGCCGGAGACGGGCTGAGCACGGTCATCAGCCAGCCGGAGCCGACGTCGTTCATCCATGTTCCGATATTCGAAACGAGCGTGGCCGTCCACAACAGCGTGAAGGCGCGGTAGCGGAACGGGCTCCAGGCCGAAGCGGGTGCCGCAGCGCCCGTGCCTGTCGCTGCCGCGCCTGCGGGTGCCGCGCCTGCGGGTGCCGCCCCGGGGCGCGGGGCGGGCGGCGGGCCCGGGGAGGTCGGGTCGGTCATGTCGGCCTCTCTCCGCGACGGGGCGCGGCATTGGGGGCGGGATCGGGCGCGCCGAAGCGCGCCGGGGTGCAGCGATGGGTCAAACCGCGAAACATCCGCAGCCGAGCGCGCCCCAGAACTCCTTCAGCCGGCGCACCGGGATCGGGGTTGCCCAGGCGATGGCGTGATTGTGGCCGTGCAGGCCGCAGCCGTGGTTGCAGGCATCGTGACAATCCCGCGCCATGGCGGTGGTGGGGCGCATCGGCGCGCGCGACCCGGGCGAGGAGATGCCGGCCGCCGGGCCCCAGGTCGGGCTTGCGGGCGGCAGCGGCGGGGCGAGATCGGCGAATTCCGCGCCACCGTGGACGATGCGTCCGCCCACCATGGTGAGCACCGAGGAGATCGCGCGGATCTCCGCGTCCGGCACAGACATGTAATCGGCCGAGAGCACGGCGAGGTCTGCGAAGCGCCCGGGCGCCAGCCGGCCCTTCTTCTCCGCCTCGCCGGAGAACCAGGCCGACCCTTCCGTCCACAGCCGCAGCGCGGTTTCGCGGTCCAGCAGGTTCTCCGGGTCGGAGAGCTGGAGCCCGCCCACGCTGCGCCCGGTGGTGAGCCACCACAGCGCCACCCAGGGGTCGTAGGAGGCGACACGGGTCGCGTCGGTGCCCGCGCCCACCGGCAGGCCCTCGGCCAGCATCCGCGCCACCGGCGGCGTTGCGCGCGCGGCCTCCGCGCCGAACCGGGCCACGAAATACTCTCCCTGGAAGGCCATGCGGTGCTGGATGGCGATGCCGCCGCCCAGGGCCGCGATGCGCTCCATGTTGCGCGGGGTGATCGTCTCGGCATGGTCGATGATGAAGCGCGCCTTGAAGGGCTGGCGCTGGTTCACCCGCTCGAACACGGTGAGGAAGCGGTCGATGGATTCGTCGTAGGTGGCGTGGATGCGGAAGGGCCATTCCCGCTCGGCCAGCAGCTCGACGATCTTCTCCAGCTCGGCCTCCATGGTGGGCGAGAGGTCCGGGCGCGGCTCCAGGAAGTTCTCGAAATCCGCGGCGGACCAGACCAGGTTCTCCCCGCCGCCGTTCATGCGCAGCATGTCCGAGCCGGCCCCGGGGCTGGTCATCTCCACCCAGCGCTCGTAGTCCGACAGCTCGGTGCCGGCCTTCTGGGCGAAGAGGTTGTAGGCGACCCGCACGGTCATCGCGCCGGCGGCGTCCAGCTCGGAGATCACGTCATAGTCTTCCGGATAGGCCTGGCCGCCGCCGCCGGCATCGATCACCGAGGTGATGCCCAGCCGGTTCAGCTCACGCATGAAGTGGCGGGTGGAGTTCACCTGGTCCTCGCGCGGCAGCTTGGGGCCCTGCGCCAGCGTGGAGTAGAGGATCAGCGCGGAGGGTCTCGCGATCAGCATGCCGGTGGGGTTGCCGCGCGCGTCGCGCTCGATCTCGCCGCCCGGCGGGTTCGGCGTGTCGCGCCCGATGCCCAGCACTTCCAGCGCGGCGCGGTTGAGCATGGCGCGCGCATAGAGGTGCAGCACGAAGACCGGGGTGTCCGGCGCGGCGGCGTTGATCTCCTCGAGGGTGGGCATGCGGCGCTCGGCGAACTGGAACTCGGACCAGCCGCCGACCACGCGCACCCATTGCGGAGCCGGCGTGCGGGCGGCCTGGGCCTTCAGCAGCGCCAGCGCATCGGCCACCGAGGGCACGTTCTCCCAGCGCAGCTCCATGTTGTAGCTCAGGCCGCCGCGGATCAGGTGCGTGTGGCTGTCATTGAGCCCCGGGACGACCCGGCGGCCGCCGAGGTCGATCACCCGCGCGCCGTCCCCCGCCACGCGGCGGACTTCGGCCTCCGAACCGGTGGCGAGGATCAGCCCGTCGCGCACCGCGAGGGCGGTGGCCTCCGGGCAGTCGGGGTCGAGGGTGGTGATGCGGCCGTTGGTCAGGATGGTGCTGGGCATGGGGGTTCTCCTGTCTCTGGGGCCCCCTGCCCAGGGCACGCCGCGCGCGCCCGGACCAGGGGAAGGGACGGGCCGGCGCGGCCCGCCGGGGCGCTGGCGGCTATTCGGCCACGGCCGGGGTTTTTCCGGCGGGAACGGGGGCGAGCACCGGGCCATGCGCCTCGCGCTCGGGCGCGCCGTGGACCATGGTGTAGGCATAATCCACGCCCATGCCGTAGGCGCCGGAATGATCGCGCACCACGTTCATCACCCCGTCGTAGCTGTCGCGCCGCGCCCAGTCGCGCTGCCATTCCAGCAGAACCTGCTGCCAGGTGACCGGCACCACGCCGGCCTGGACCATGCGCTGCATCGACCAGTCATGCGCCGCGAGCGAGGTGCCGCCGGAGGCATCGGCGACCATGTAGATCTCGTAATCGCCCTCCAGCATGGCGGAAAGGGCGAAGGTGTTGTTGCACACCTCGGTCCACAGCCCGGAGACGACGACCTTCTTGCGGCCGTTCGCGGCGAGGGAATCGCGCACCTTCTGGTCATCCCAGGAGTTCATCGAGGTACGCTCCAGCACCGGCGCGTCGGGGAAGACCGCCAGCAGCTCGGGGTAGGTGTAGCCGGAGAAGCTCTCGCTCTCGACGGTGGTGATCGTCACCGGCACGTCGAAGATCTTCGCCGCCTTGGCGAGGCCGACGACATTGTTCTTCAGCGTCTGCCGGTCGATCGACTGCACGCCGAAGGCCATCTGCGGCTGCTGGTCGATGAAGATGAGCTGGCTGTTCTGCGGGGTGAGAACTTCGAGCTTGGGGTTGGTCATGGACCTGTCTCCTCGGAAGGGGCGGGCGCGCGGGGCGGGCCGGCCGGAAAAGGGTTGGTGGGGTGCCGCCCGCTCAGGCGCGCACGCAGGCGGGAGGGTCGGCGTCGACCGCGTCGCGATGGGTACCGGCGTGGCCGTGGGCGCCGCCGGGGCAGGCCTTCAGCCCGGCATCGGGCACCAGCGCCGCGGCCTCGCGCGCCGGGGTGTCGACGGGCACCGCCTGAACGTCATCGCCGTGCAGGATCGGCGTGGCGAGGTCGCCGGCGCAGGTGACCATGCCGGTGCCGCCCCTGGGCTGGTCGGAGCGGCCGTGGCCGCGCCGGTCACCCACGATGGCGCGGTAGCCGCGGTCGGCGAAACACATCGTCCGGGCCTCCGCGTTCAACGGCCGGCCGTGGTTGAAGACCCCCGGTGTGCCCGCGCCCCGGTGCTTGCAGGAGAGCCTGGTTTCGTCCGGGGCGGTGATCCTGGGCATCGGTGTCGCTCCTGTCCGTGATAGCGGCCATGACGCGTCGCGCCTTCCCGGGGCCCCGCGTGACGCCCCGGCGCCGGCCAGCCGGCACGCAATCTGCCGCCCCCCCGCAAGGCATCGGGCCGCGGCCCCTGACTTCGCTGCAAGGATGCGCAGGGCGGCCCACAAAGACCCAGTGAAACCGCGTAAATTCCCGTGAATCTGGCGCCGGGAAGCGCGGGGCGCAGCACCGGGAATGGTGCCGGACCAGGGACGTGCGCCCGAACCCTGGGCTGACCCCCGACCGGGTCCCGCTCGGCAGCTCAAGGACCGGCACGGGGGGCCGGGACTTGGCGGGCCGCAGGGGAACCGGTCCGCGGCCCGGCAGGCGGTACTGGGACCGCAGGCGGTACGGTGACCGGCGGGCGGCACGCGGCACGAGGAGAGGCAGGTTGCGGGGGAGCACGGGCAGTACGACGACCGGCAGGCGAACCGGGGACCGTGGGCGGGACAAGGTCCGGCAAGTGGCACTCAGGGCGCGGGCGCGACGAGGACCGGCAGGTCGCACGGAGGCACGGGCGGTACAAGGACCGGCAGGCGGACGGGGACCACGGGCGGGACGAGGTCCGGCAGGAGGTGCGGGGACCAGAGGTGGTACGAAGACCGGCAGGCGGCAGGAGGACGGCACGGGGAGCGGCAGATGGGACCGGGGACCGGCACCGGGGCGCGGACCTGTCTCCGGGGCTTCGCGCCCGGCCGGGGGGACGCGCAGCGACGGCCTTCGCGCCCTTGCGCAAGCATCCGCGGGGGGCCGCGCAGGGGCGGGCGTCAGTTTCGGCCGGAGAGCAGGTGGCGCGCGGCGCGCAGGTCGGCGGTGTCGTTGCCCTCGTGGAACCGGGCGAAGACCGGCGCGAGCAGCGCGCGGGCCTCGACCGGCCTGCCGCGCGTCTGCAGCAGCCGCGCGAGGCTGGTGGCGAGGCGCAGCTCCCAGCCCAGCGCGCTGTCGCGCCGGGCGAGGTCCAGCCCCGCGTGCCAGGCCTCCCGGGCCTCCGCCTCCGCACCGCCGACAAGCAGGATCTCGCCCTTCAGGCGCAGCAGCTCGGGCCGGCACCAGGCCTCGCTCTGGCGTGCGGCCCCGGCGAGGGCGGCGTCGATCTCGGCCCGGGCGCGGTCGATCTCGCCCATCCGGGCCAGCGCCTCGGCGAGGCAGCCGCGGAAGAAGTCGTGGCGCGCGGTGAAGCCCAGGCTCCGACGGGTCTCCAGCGCCTCCGACAGCATGTCCACGCCCTGCCGGTAGAGGCCGCGGCGCAGCGCGAGCAGCCCGCGGTAGAGATCCCCGGTCAGCCGCCAGACCGGCACCGGCCCCGCCCGCTCGGGTGCGTTCAGCGCCTCCACGGCATTGGCCAGCGCCGCCGTGTCGCCGGTGAGCAGCGCCATCGGGCAGCAGCTCTCGACCAGGGCATAGACGCGCGAGTTCAGGTGGTCGGCGGCCGTGGCGCGCTGCAGGGCGTCATGGGAATGCTGCCGGGCGGTGTCCGGCGCGCCGAGGATCCAGCACACCCAGGAGAGCGTGGCGCTGGCGGTCACCCGCTGGTCATACTGGAAGCGGATCATGTCCGTGCCCCCGGCCGGGGCCTCGCCCCCGTGGAGCAGGCGCTCCAGCGCGGGGCGGGCGGTTTCCTGCGCGCCGAGGAAGTGCTGCACGGTGCCGATCATCCGGTCACCCACCAGCCGGTCGGCGGGGGTGACGGCGGCGGCGAGGAAGGCCTGCGCGTGGTGCAGGGCGGCGGGAAAGGCGCCCTGGCTGCCGTGGAAGGCGCCGAGGCCCCAGAGCACGCGCAGCTGCTGGTCGGAATCCTGCAGCTCCCGCGCCCGCAGCAGCGCCTGCGACAGCGCCTCCCCGGTCTCCGCACCGGGCCCGCGGGTGTAGATCAGCGACAGGCCGTAGGCGGCGCAGAGGGTCATGTGCAGGCGGGGGTCCGCGCGGGTGTCCTCGCATTCCAGCGCGCGGGAGACGCAGCGGCGGCACTCGTCGACCAGCGACAGGCTCATCCACAGCGGGATGGCCGCCGCCGCGAGCGTGGCGGCCAGCGCGCTGTCTCCGCCCGGGCCGAAGCTCCACTCCAGCGCGGCGCGCACGTCGTCGAGATGGGCGGCGCGGGCGGTGGCGGACGCCGGTCCGCCGCCGAGCAGGGTCACAAGGTGCCGGGCGTGCCGCTCGGCCAGCCGATCGCCGTCCTGCGTCGCGGCAAGCTTGGCGCGGGCATAGATCCGGGTTGAATCGGGCAGCCGGTACTCCGCCGCGCCCTCCGTCATCATGGCCACGATGAGCGACTTGCTCACCAGGTTGGCGAGGCCCTGGCAGACCTCCATGCCGCTCAGCGCCCCGTCCCCCTCCCCGTCTCCGGCCACGGCCACCGCCGCGTCCATCGAGAAGCCGCCGCGAAACACCGAGAGCCGGTTCAGCAGCAGGCGCTCGGCGGCGGGCAGCAGATCGAAGCTCCAGTCCAGCACCGCGCCGAGGGTCCGGTGGCGGGAACGGGCCGTGCGGCGGCCCTGGGTGAGCACGGCGAACCTGTCGTCGAGCCGCTCCGCGAGGCCCCGCACGCCCAGCGCGTCCACCCGCGCCGCCGCCAGTTCGATCGCGAGCGCGAGCCCGTCGAGCTTGCGGCAGATGTGCCCGGCGGCCTCCGCCTCCGCGTCGGTGAGCACGAACCCCTCCACGCAGGCCGCGGCGCGCTCGGCGAAGAGCTGCACCGCGGGGTAGCTCAGCGCCTCCGCGGCGGTGAGGTCAGGCAGGAGGGGCGGCGCGTCCAGCGGCGGCAGGCGGTGAACCCCCTCCCCCTCCGCGCGCAGCGGCTCGCGGCTGGTGGCCAGAACATGCACCCGGGGCGCCTGGCGCAGCAGGCGCTCCGCGAGCAGGGCGGCAGGCTCGATCACGTGCTCGCAGCAGTCGAGCACCACCAGCATCTCGCGGCCGCGCAGCTCCTCCAGGATCGCGGGCGTGGGGTCGTCGGTGATGCCGGGAAGCGACAGCGCGGCGGCCAGCGCACTGGGCAGCAGCCCCGGCGCGGCGAGGGGCGCGAGGTCCAGGAAACACACGCCGTCGCGATACTCGCCCGCCAGCTCCGCCGCCACGGCCAGCGCCACGGTGGTCTTGCCGATGCCGCCGGGCCCGACGATGGTCACGAAGCGCGTGCGCCGCAGCCGCCCGGCCAGCCCGTCGATGATGTCGTCGCGCCCGATGGGCCGCGGCAGGCGCGGCGCGGAGGCCGGCAGCCCCGCCGAGGGCCGCGCGTGCGGGGCGCGCCGGGCGCGCGGCGGCTCGTGCCGGCTCTCGCGCCGCTCCACCGGCGCCACGAAGCGATACCCGCGCCCGGGCACCGCCACGATGTAGCGCGCGCCGTCCCGGCCGTCGCCCAGCGCCTTGCGCAGCAGCGCCACCTGGGCGCGCAGGTTGGACTCGTCCACCACCGTATCCGGCCAGGCGGCGTCGAAGAGCCGGTTCTTGGACACCAGCTCCCCCGGCGCCTCCAGCAGCGCCAGCAGCAGATCCAGCGCCCGGGCGCCGAGCGGGCACTCCCGCGCGTCGCACAGGAGCTGCCGCCGCGCCGTGTCCAGCCGGAACGGTCCGAACGCGAACACGCCCCCGGGGGGCGGCGGCGCGGGACGGATGGGTCGGTCGGAATACAGCGGACGATCCTCCTGCATGCGGGGGGCCAGGCGGACGGGCCCCTGCCCTGCGCGGCATCACCCGCCCGCGCGATGCTTGCCAGCCTGTCTAACCCGGGTCCGGACCCGATTATAGAAGGATCATGCCACATGTGTGGGCCGATTCCGCCCCCCGGCGAGCCCGCGCACCGACGCGCCGCGCCCCGACAGCACCCCGCCGCTCCGGACGCGGAACCGCCCGCGGCAGGCCCGCGCCCCGCCCTGCCCCTCCGCCGAAGGCTCCGGGCCGGTGGCCCCTGATCGCCGGGCAGCCCGCCCGGCACCCGGGCAAGGGCGCCGCGCGGTATGATCGGGGGATTCTCCGCCTTCCGGAGAGGCTCAGGACGCGCCGTCGTCCGGGGCGAGAGGGCTGCGCACCGCAGGCCGATGGCGCGCGGCCGGGTTTTCGCCGCTTGCGCCGTCAGGCGAGCGCGCCGCGCAGGGCCACGGAGAGCTGGGCGATGGCGCCGCGGGTGGCCGGCGAGTCCGCCAGCGCGTTCAGCATGGCGAAATCGTGGATGGTGCCGTTGCAGCGCAGCGAGGTCACCCGCACCCCGGCCTCCAGCAGCCGGTGGCCGTAGGCCTCGCCCTCGTCGCGCAGCACGTCGTGCTCGGCCAGCAGCAGCAGGGTCTCGGGCAGGCCGCGCAACTCCTCCCTGTGCGCGCGCAGCGGCGCGGCGAGCGGGGCCGTGCGGGCGGCGGTCTCGGGGAGATAGGCGTCCCAGAAGCGCATCATCGCCGCGCGGGTGAGCCAGGGCCCCGCCGCGAAGCGCCGGTAGGACCCGGTGTCGAAGCGCGCGTCGGTGGCCGGGTAGAGCAACGCCTGGAAGGCGATCGCCGGCCCGCGCCGCATGCGCGCCAGCAGCGCGACCCCGGTAGCGATGGTCGCACCGGTGCCATCGCCCGCCACCGCGAGGCGGGTGCGGTCGAGCCCCAGCGCCGGCGCCTGCGCGGCCGCGTGCAGCGTGGCGGCCCAGGCCTGCTCCAGCGGCACCGGGAAGCGCACCTCCGGGCTGCGGGGAAGGTCGACGACCAGCACCGCCACGCGCGCGGCCACGGCGATCTCGCTGGCCAGCCGCTCATGGGTGGTGGCATCGCCCAGCATCCAGCCGCCGCCGTGGAAATACATCACCCCCGGCAGGGCTCCGTCCACGCCCTCGGGGCGCAGGATGCGCACCGGCACCGTGCCCTCCACGCCCACGGGAAACCGCGTCTCCTCCACCCGCGTGCCCGGCCGCCCCGTGGGCCGGCGCTGGACGGCGCGCAGGAGCAGCCGGGCGCGGCCCGGCCAGTCGAGATGGGCGAAGGGTGCGGTCGCCGGCGTGAGCGTGGCGAGAAAGGCGGCCGCCATCGGCTCCAGCGGCTGCGGCGCGCCCGGCCCCGGCTCACCCCCGGGCATGGCGGCGCCCCCGGCCCGGCTCCGCCGGCGTGGCGGGCGCGGTCGGGCAGGCTCCGCGGCCGTTGCTTTCAGCTCTGCTCCTCATCGGGACTCCGCCTCGTGGTACGGCCCGGAGACCTGCGCTCCGCCTGCTCCGGAGGCATCTCCGCCGGCCAGTTCCGCATGCCGCCCGCCCCGACCCAAGTGAAACGCGGTGAATTTCCGTGAGATCCGGAGCGATGTCCGCACCGGGGCGCACCGGAGAATGCGCAGGCGAGCCTGCAACGGCGTAGCGCGGGCCATCTTACCCCCGAGCTGCGCGAACCCGGCATCCCGAAGGGGCGCGGGCGAAGGCACACCGCAGGTGCGTGGGCAAGGTCGCACCGGAGGTGCGCAAGCAAGAAGGCACCGGAGGAGCGCCAGGAAAGAGGCACCGGAGGAGCGCCAGGAAAGAGGCACCGGAGGAGCATGCGCAGGAAGGCATCGGCGGAACGCGCGCACGACGGCACTGGCGGAGCGCGGGGACACAAAGGCGCCGGACGGGCGCATGCAAGGAGACACCGGAAGGGTGCGTGGACTGTCGCACCGGCCGTGGCGCGCAAAACGTCGCGGTCACGCGGCGGGCCCGGGTGCACTGCCGCAACGTGGCACGCCGCCGGCCCTTGCGCAGGAGCAACGCCGCGCGGCGCGCTCCGGGCGGCCTGACCGCGCCGCCCCATGAGCAATGGCGCGCCACGGCCGGCAGGACACCATCGCACCCTGGTCGCGGTGGCCCTCCTGCCTGCGACGCACGGGGCCCCGTCGCGCGTCCCGCCCATGGGCAGCGTTGCGCCGCGGGCTGCCGCCTGCGTAGATGGAGCGGCCTGCCCGACCGACTGTGAGGAGACCGCGATGCCCCCGTTCCGCCCCTGCCCCGCAGGCGATGCCCCCGCGCGGCCTGCCGGGGGGAGCCCTTGCCCTCCCCGCCGGCGCGCGCGGGCCGGCAGGCCTGTCTGCTGCGCGCGTCAGCCCGGTGCGCGCAGCTGCTCCGCAAGCCACGCCGGGGGCGCGCCTGCCGGGCCCCCGTGCCGATCGGCTTCCGGAACCGGCCCGGCGCCCGCCGGCCTACGGCCTCGTGCCATGCGCCCGGTGGCTGCGGGCGCCTGCTCCGGGCATCCGGCTGCGGAAGGGGTGGCCGCTACGGGAGCGCTGGCATGAGCCGCGTGCTGCACCGCGCCGGGGCGGGCCCGGCCCTTGCCGTCAGCGGCACGGGGTCCTGGATCACCCTGGCCTCCGGCGCGCAGGTGCTCGACGGCGCGGGCGGGGCCGCTGTCGCCTGCATCGGGCATGGCAACCGCCGGGTCGGCGCGGCGATCGCGGACCAGGCGGCGCGGATCTCCTATCTCCACTCCGCCTTCTTCACCAGCACCCCCGCCGAGGAGCTGGCCGACCTGCTGGTGGAGAGCGGCGGCGGCGCCTTCGCGCGGGCGTTCTTCGTCTCCTCCGGGTCGGAGAGCGTGGAGAGCGCGCTGAAGCTCGCCCGCCAGTATCACGTGGAGCGCGGCGCCCCGTCGCGCAGCCATGTGATCGCCCGGCGGCAGAGCTACCACGGCAACACTTTCGGCGCGCTCTCGGCCAGCGGCCACCCGGCCCGGCGCGCGATCTACGAACCCATGCTGATGAGCGGGTTCAGCCATGTCTCGCCCTGCCAGGCCTATCGCTACCGGCCGGAGGGCCTGTCGGACGCGGACTGGGTGGCGCACCTCGCCGCGGAGCTGGAGGCCGAGATCACCGGGGTCGGGGCGGACCGCGTGGCCGCCTTCGTGGCGGAGACGGTTGTCGGCGCCACCTCCGGCTGCACGCCCGCGGTGCCCGGATACTTCCGCGCCATGCGCGCGGTGTGCGACCGGCACGGCGTGCTGCTGGTGCTGGACGAGATCATGTCCGGCATGGGCCGGACCGGGCGGCTGCACGCCTGGCAGGACGAGGGCGTCACCCCCGACATCCAGACCGTCGCCAAGGGGCTGGGCGGCGGCTACGTGCCGATCGGCGCGATGCTCGCGGCACCGAAGGTGGTCGAGGCGCTCGCGGCCGGCTCCGGCGCCTTCGTGCACGGCCACACCTATCAGGCCCACCCGCTGGCCGCCCGGGGCGCGCTCGAAGTGCAGCGCATCATCGCGGAGGAGGATCTCGTGGGCCGCGTGGCCCGGATGGCCCCCGCCCTGCGCGCCCGGATCGAGACGCGCCTGGGCGACCACCCCCATGTGGGCGACATCCGCGGCCGGGGCTTCTTCCTCGGCCTCGAATTCGTGGCCGACCGGGCGACGAAGGCGCCCTTCGCCCCGCAGACCGGCTTCGCCACCCTGGTGAAGGACGCGGCCCTCGCCCGGGGCCTCGCGATCTACCCCGGCAGCGGCACCATCGACGGCACCCGCGGGGACCACGTCATCGTCGCCCCGCCCTTCACCGCAACGGAGGACGAACTCGACCAGATCTGCGAGCGCCTCGCGCTGGCTGTCGCCGACGCAACCGCCCTGCTCCCCGGCTGACCCCGGGCGCCGGAAGCCGCAGGGCGGCGACACGACGGAAGGGGGCTCGATGCCCCCGCCCCGGCGTTTCCCCGTGGCATTCGACACCCCGCCCCCGGCGCTCCGCCTCCGGTCCCCGCACCAGGGCGCCCGCGCCGTACCGTCAGGCCCCAGGCCCTCGTCCCGGCGCTTCCGCCCGGACCCCGCGCCGAGACACCGGCGCTGCCCGGTCGGGACGCGCGTCGGGATGCCGGCGCTGTTTCTTCAAGCCCTGCGCCATGGCGCCGGCGCCGCCCCTCCGGTCCCCGCGCCATGTCGCCGGTGCCGTCCTTCAGGCCCCGCGCCATGGCGTCAGCGCGCCCCTTCCGGTCCCTGCGCCGAGACACCGGCGCTGCCCGGTCGGGACGCGCGTCGGGATGCCGGCGCTGTTTCTGCAAGCCCCGCACCATGGCGCCGGCGCCGCCCCTCCGGTCCCCATGCGATGTCGCCGGTGCCGTCCTTCAGGCCCCGCGCCATGGCGTCAGCGCGCCCCTTCCGGTCCCTGCGCCACGGCGCCGGCGCTCTCCCTTCAGGCCCCGCGCTCCTGTTCCCGCCCCCGGCCCTGTCCCGGCGCGTCCCCGCCGTCGGAGCCGCCCGGTAACGCCGCGGCCCGCATGGCAGGCCGCGGCGGTGTTGGTCGGCGCTCCGGCAGGCTCGGCGCAGCGCGCAAACGCTCTGGTCGGGTTCCGCGTCTCGGCGCGCGCGTGCTCTTGCGGCCGGCGGCTCAGCCGGTGATGAAATCCCCCGCCCGCTCACCCACCAGGATCGACGGCACGTTGGTGTTCGCGCCGGTGATGTTCGGGATCACCGATGCGTCGGCAATGCGCAGGCGCCCAATGCCGTGCACCTTCAGGTCCGGGGCGACGACGGCCTCCGCGTCCGTGCCCATCCGGCAGGTGCCCACGGGGTGGAAATAGGTCGAGCAGCTCATGCGCACGAATTCCTCCTTCTGCGCCCGGGTCATGCCCGGCTTCGGCACGACCGGCGACCTGATGAGGTCGCGGAACCCGGGCTGCTGCGCCAGCTCCTGGCCGAGCTCGACCGCGGCGACCAGTGCATCCATGTCCGCGGGTTCGCCGAGCAGGTTGGGCTGGATCTCCAGCGGGCCGTCGTGCCGGTCCGACAGCATCTTCATGTAGCCCCGGCTCTGCATCCCCACCAGGCCGGGGGCGATGGTGAAGGCGTTCGGCGGCACCGGGTTGGCCGCCGCGAGTTCCGGCATCAGGTAGGGGATCTGGATCGAGACGAACATCAGGTCCGGCAGCGCCAGGTCGCCGCGCGACTTCGAGAAGAAGGTCGACCCCTCCAGGTTGGCGTTGAACGGCTCCATCGGCGCGTTCGCCTCATGGATCATTCCGCCCAGGATGATGTGCTCCTGCAGGTTGCGCCCCACGCCGGGGAGGTCGGCGACGGGGGCGATCCCCAGGGCCTTCAGCTCGTCCGCGCGGCCCAGGCCGGAGAGCATCATCAGCCGCGGCGTGTCGATCGCCCCGGCCGAGAGCACCACCTCCGCCTCCGCCCGCACCGTGACGGGGCGGCCCGCCACCAGCATCTCCACGCCTGTGCAGGTTGTCCCCTCCAGCACCAGCCGGGTGACGGTGGCGCCGGTGAGCACGGTGAGGCGCGGGCTGTCCATCACCGGGCGCAGGTAGGCCCGGCTGGCGCTGTCGCGGGTGCCGTCGCGCACGTTCATGCTGTTGGGGCCCACGCCCAGCATGGAGGGGCCGTTGAAATCGTCGATCAGCGGCATGCCGAGCGCCTGCCCGGAGGTGATCAGCGCCTGCGCCACAGGGTGCAGGTCCCTCGCGCGCTCCACGCGGGTGGGGCCGCCGGCGCCGCGCAGGGGGCTCGCGCCGTCCTCCCAGTCCTCCATGCGGCGGAGCACGGGCAGCACGCTCTCCCAGTCCCAGCCCTCGGCGCCGGAGGCGGCCCAGCCGTCGTAATCCTGCGGGTGGCCGCGCAGCCAGACCAGCGCGTTGATCGAGGAGGAGCCGCCCAGAACCTTCCCCCGCGACAGCAGGATGGAGCGGTCGTTCACCTTGTCGGTCGGGGTATAGACATACCCCCAGTCGCGCGACGAGCCTATGTTGGCCACCCAGGCCGAGGGAATGTCGATCTCCGGCACGCCGACGTCAGGCCCGCCGGCCTCGATCACCAGCACCGTGGCATCGGTGCCGTCGAGCACCCGCCGCGCCACGGCGGAGCCGGCCGAGCCGCTGCCCACCACGATGTAATCATAGGCCCCGGCCAGCGCCCGGCCATTGGCGCCCTGCACGTCGCCCGCCGCGATGGCCTGGGCGATGGCCTCCGGCGCCATCATCCCGACCAGCCCGGCGGCGCCGGCGCGCTGCAGCAGCTCGCGGCGCGTCAGCCGGCCTGCGGCCGTCAGGTCCAGCAGCCTGCGCGCCTGTTCCTTTCGGTGATCGATCATATGTCTGGTCCCTGTCGGTCAGCCGGCTTCGCCCGGCACAAGCCGAGGTCCGCGCCTGTGATTTTTATGTATACGGTATGGAGGATACGCTATCGGCGCGCGGGCCGGCCTGTCAAGCATCGCGGCACGCGCTCTCCCCGGCGGGCAGCCGCGGGACTGCCCGCAGGCCGGAGCCGGGCCTCGGGCGCATCTGCCGACGGCTGCGGGATCTCACGCGTACACCGGCCGCAGGTTGCCGCGCCGACGCCGCGGACCAACCGTCCACCCGTTGCCACGGCGTGGCCGCTGCCGGGCCGGAGCGTTCCTGCCGCATGGGATGGCCGTCGCGGAGGGACTGTCCGGCGGGGGGAGGCAAGGGGTGACACCAGATGCCGCAGGGCGGGATGCATCCGCCAGCCAGCGGGCGCCCGGCGCGCGCGGCCTCCGGCCCGCGGGCGACCTTCCCGGACCACCGGACGGCACACATCTCACATCGGGGCCATATCCGGGTGGCTTCGCGCCCTCGCGGCCTGCCCCTGCCGGGCGGGCCCGGCCGGCACGACCGGCCTTTGCCGGCACCGCGCGCTCGCGGCGTGCCCCGGCCAGACGGGCCCGGCCGACGCGACCTGCTCCTGCCGGCCTCGCGGCCTCACGGCCTGCCCCGGCCGGGCGGGCCAGGCCGACGCGACCGGCCCCTGCCGGGCAGGCTCAGCCGACGCGGCCGGCCTCTCCGGACACGGTCTGCGCGGTGGCGAGCGCGAGGCCGTCGACCACCGCGGTGAAGGCCTCCGACCGGCTCAGCCGCGCCTCGGGGCACACGGCGCGGGCCTCGGCGGAGACGAGGTCCATCAGGCTCGACCCACCGACGAGGATCACCGATCCGATACCCTGCGGTGCGACGCGCGCGAAGCGCAGCGTCTCCTCCATCGCCGTGCGCAGCCGTCCGCGGAACTCGGCCAGGGCGGCGTCCAGCGACGCGGCGGAGATCGCGGCCGAGAGGCCGGGCTCGATGAACCCCATGTCGATCCCGCCGGCGCGCCCGGCGCCGTTCGCAGAGATCTTCCCGGCCTCCACCGCGAAGGCGAGTTCATGGCCCAACTCGGCCTCGATCACCGTTTCCAGCCGGCCCATCCGCTGCGGGTCGACCGCGTTGCGCACCATGTCGCGCACCAGCCGCAGGGTTTCGGGCGCGTAGACGAAGGGGATCTTCGCCCAGGTGGAGAGGTCCACGTAGATGGCGTTCGGCACCTGGGTCAGGCCCTCGCCGAAGCTGCGGCGCAGCTGGCCGCCGTGGCCGAGATGCGGCATCGCGTGGGCCATGGAGATCGCGTGGTCGAAATCGGTGCCGCCCAGGCGGATGCCGTGGCTGGCGAGGATCTCCACCCGGTTGCCCTCGGCGCGGAACACCGAGAAATCCGAGGTGCCGCCGCCGATGTCGACGATCAGCCCGAGCTCGCCGCGCTGGCCCAGGCCGTGGCTGGCCAGCGCCGCGGCCTCCGGCTCGAACATGAAGCGCACATCCTCGAAGCCGGCGGCGAGGTAGCAGGCGCGCAGGTCGGCCTCCGCCCGGGCATCGCGTTCCGGGTCCGCGGTGTGGAAATGCACCGGCCGGCCCGAGAGCGCCCGGGTGAAGGGCCGCCCCGCCGCGGCTTCCGCACGCCGGCGCACCTCGGCGATGAAGGCGGTCACGATGTCGGCGAGCGTGCGGCGGCGCCCGCCGACCAGCCGGGATTCGTGGAAGAGCGCGGTGCCCAGCACGCTCTTGAGCGCGCGCATGTAACGCCCCTCCTCCCCCTCGATCAGCGCCTCCGCCGCAGCCGCGCCGATGCGCATGTTGCTCCGGTCGGCGGGGAAGAACACCGCGGTGGGCAGGGTTTCCGCGCCGCTCTCGATCGGCAGGCGCAGGGGCGTGTCGCCGTCCAGAATGGCGGCGGCGGAATTCGAGGTTCCGAAATCCATGGCAAGCGTGCGGCCGGGCATCGCAGGCATCCTGTGTTCGTGGAGACGCATCGCAGCTACCGAATTGCCACGGCGGCTGCAAGACCCAAGGGCGGCGGGGCGGCCGGCGCGGGCCCCTCAGGGGCCTCGCGCTGCACCCTCTCGCCCGCCGGGCTCGCGGGCGCCGGGGAGAACGGTTCCCGGCGCCCCCGGCGCTGCGAAAATGGTGCCGGGCCCGCGGGCTCCCGAGCGCATGCGGCAGTCCGGCTGCCTCCCGAGGAGAGCGGCGCGCGACAGGGCATTCCGGCGGCAGGCGGGGCCGGACCGCCCCCGACATGGCGGACGCGAGGGGGCGCCCCGCCCCGGCCCGCCCTGCCGCGCGAGGGGGCGCCCCGCCCCGGCCGGCCCTTCCGCGCGCTCGGGCCCTTGGTCGGAGAACGCCGGGCGCCACGCTGCGCGTCAGCCCCCGGTCCGGAGGCGCCCCGCCTTGCGGGGGCGATGCACCTAGGAGGTCCGGAAGAGCCCGCGCAGGCCCGGGGGCTGGCTGCGCCAGAATTGCGGCGGGGTACGCACCGAGGCCTGCAGCCGCGCGGCCGCGTGCCAGGGCCAGCGCGGGTCATAGAGAATGGCGCGCGCGAGAGCGACCATGTCGGCATCACCCGTGGCGATGATCGCCTCGGCATGTTCCGGCTCCGTCACCATGCCCACGGCGACCACGGGAATGGAGACCTCCTGCTTCACACGGCGCGCGAAGGGCACCTGATATCCCGGCGCGACGGGGATGTTCTGCCGCGGGTCGAGCCCCCCTGTGGAGACATGGATCGCTGCGCAGCCCCGCGCCTCCAGCGCCCGGGCGAAGGCCAGGGTCTGCTCGAGGTCCCAGCCGCCCTCCACCCAGTCGGTGGCCGAGACGCGCACCGTCACCGGGCGCTCGGCCGGGAAGGCCTCGCGCACCGCGTCGAACACCTCCAGCGGGAAGCGCATCCGGTTCTCGATGCTGCCGCCATAGGCGTCGGTGCGCTGGTTAGAGAGCGGCGACAGGAAGCTGTGCAGCAGGTAGCCATGGGCCGCATGCAGCTGGATCGCGTCGATCCCGAGGCGCGCGGCACGCCGGGCCGCATCGGCGAAAGCGGTCCGGATGCGCGTCAGCCCGTCAGCGTCGATCGCCACGGATTCCGCGGTGCCCGGCGTGATCGGCATGGGCGACGGCGCGAGAGGCCGCCAGCCGCCCGGCTGGTCCGGCGGCACCTGCGCGCCGCCGCGCCAGGGCAGGTCGGACGAACCCTTGCGGCCCGCGTGGGAGAGCTGGATCGCCACCGGCATGGCCGACCAGCGGCGCAGCCCCTGCAGCACGCGGCCCATCGCCGCTTCCGTACGGTCATCCCACAGGCCGACGTCGCCCTGGCTGATGCGGCCCTCTGGCGTGACGGCGGTGGCCTCGATGGTCAGCACCCCGGCACCGGAATGCGAGAGCTGGCCCAGGTGCATCATGTGCCAGTCCGTCATGCAGCCGTCCTCGGCGGAATACTGGCACATCGGCGCGATCACGATGCGGTTCTCGAGCCGGAGCCCGCCGACCTCGATGGGTTGGAAAAGTGCCGATTCGGGCATCCGGTGTCCTTTCTGTCTGATGTGCCTGTGGAAACTGGTCATGCGGCAGGGCCCATTCAAGCCGGGCCGGCCCGTGACGGCAAGGCAGGCTCCGGCGACACCGGCGAGAGCCCTCTGCGCGCCCCGGACGCCGGGAGCGAGGCGGCGCGGCGCGGGCCCGGGAAACCGGAGCCCTCCCGCGATACGCATCGGCCCGGCGTCCGGCCGCGGTCATGCCGTCCCGGCTCACACCCGGCGCCCCGGCGCCGGCACGCCGAGACCCGGCCGCGGCGGGGGCTGACCTATGTGTGTCGTCAGGTCCGGCGGGAAGAGCCGCTCTTCCGGCAAGACGACCCCCCGTGCGCGTGACGTCGCGGCAGGGGCCCGTGCCCCCGGCCTCGCCCCTGCGCACGCAAAGGCATGGGCCTCGAGGAAAAAGCGGGTGAATGGCTGGGGCGGCAGGATTCGAACCTGCGGATGACGGTACCAAAAACCGTTGCCTTACCACTTGGCGACGCCCCATTCGCGAAATCTTCTAGTCGGCGCGCGCGCGTTCCGCAAGACCGGGCATCCGGGGCGGGATCAAGCCTCCGGCAGGCGGCGCAGCCAGAACTGCATGGGCTTGGCGGTCTGCTCCGCCGCCCCGATGTCGCGCCAGGAATACTCGGCGATCAGCCCGTCGACCGGCGCATAGCCGCGCTTCTCCCAGAACCGGTCATGGGGGCGATAGCCCTCCGGGCGGGCCGGGTGGCCGGGCGGGCGGATCACCGCGCAGAAGGCGCAGGTTCCGCGGCCCAGTGCCCGCGCATGCGCCTCGCGCGCGTCGAAGAACGCATGTCCCACGCCGCGGCCGCGATACTCCGGCAGCAGAACGGATTCCCCGAAGTAGAGGATGTCCGACAGCCGGTAGCCCCGGGCCTCGAAGGGCACGGCGAATTCCGCGGCGTGGTCCTCCATCGGCGCGGCCGTGGCGGCGCCGACGATGCGCGCGCCGTCGAAACAGGCCACCACCAGTGCGTTCCGGCTCTGCGCATAGGCGCGGACGTAGCTGGTCTCATAGTCCTCCGACCCCTCGTAGAGATAGGGAAAGGCGCGGAACACCGTGATGCGCAGCCGCGCGAGATCCGGCAGCGCGGCGGTGAGCGCCGCGCCGGTGAGGGGCCGGGTTTCCAGGATCACCCGAGCACCTGCCGCTCCCATTCGGGGAGGTTGTAGAAGGTCGTCACCCGGGTGATGCGCCCCTGATCCACCGCAAGGAAGGCGCCGGCGGGCAGGCGGTAGGTCTGGCCCGCGGCCTCCGGCAGGCCCGGGTCCGTGGCGAGGTAGGTGCCGTTCACGACGAATTCCGCCGCGGCCCGGGTTCCGCTCGCGTCGAACAGGAACACCATGTCGGTCAGCGTCTCGCGGTAGCATTTCGCCATGTGCGCGCAGAACTCGGCGAAGGCGGGCTTGCCCAGCCGGGTCGGGCCCTGGTTCACGTCGTGGCGCACGTCCTCGGAGAGGCAGTCCAGCATGGCCTCGGTATCGCCGGCGTTGAAGGCGTCATAGTAGCGGCGCACAAGGGTTTCGGTCTCGGTCATCGGGCTCTCCAGTGAATCGTGCGCCCGATCCTAGCCGCTGAGGCGCGCGGCGCCAGAGCCGAGAGCCGGTGTCCGACAATGGTCGCAGCGGCGCGGCGCGGGACGGCGGGAGCACGGAACGGGAGCGCGGGGTGGGAGTACGGGTGTGGAACGCGGGGCGCGAGCGGGGAGCGCGGGCCCGGGGCGATGGACATTTGCCCCCCGCCCTCCTACCTCAGGACCCTCACGGGAGGTGACGCAGATGGCGCTGACACGCGAAACAGTGATGGAGATCCTCGACGGGGTGGCCGACCCGGCCGGCGGCGGCAGCATCGTGGCGGCGGACCGCATCCGCGCGCTCGGGCTCCATCACGGCCAGGTCCGCTTCGTGCTGGAGGCGCCGGAGGCGCTCATCGGCGCGATGGAGGAGGCCCGCCGCGAGGCCGAACGCAGGCTCGCCGCGCTGGACGAGGTGACCGGCGTGTCCATCCTCGTCGCCGGCGCCGTGCCCGCCGCGCCGAAGCCACGGGCGAAGCCGGCGGAGGGGCCGCGCCTCACCGGAATCGACCGGATCGTGGCCGTGGGCTCCGGCAAGGGCGGGGTGGGCAAGTCCACCGTCACCGCCAATCTCGCGGTGGCCCTGGCGGCGGCCGGCCGGCGCGTGGGCCTGCTCGACGCAGACATCTACGGCCCCTCCCAGCCGCAGATGCTGGGGATGCATGACCGTCCGGCCTCGCCCGACGGCCAGCGCATCACCCCCAGGGAGGCCCATGGCGTGCGCTTCATGTCGATCGGGCTGATGACCCGGCCCGAGGACGCGCTGATCTGGCGCGGGCCGATGCTGATGGGCGCGCTCCAGCAACTGCTCGGCCAGGTGGACTGGGGCAAGCTCGACATCCTGCTGGTGGACCTGCCGCCGGGCACCGGCGACGTCCAGCTCTCGCTCACCCAGAAGGCGAAGCTCTCCGGCGCCATCGTGGTCAGCACGCCGCAGGACGTGGCGCTGATCGACGCGCGCCGCGCCATCGACATGTTCCGCAAGGTCGACGTGCCGGTTCTGGGGATGATCGAGAACATGTCGATGTATGTCTGCCCGGTCTGCGGCGACGAGGCGCATATCTTCGGCCACGGCGGCACCCGCGCGGAAGCGGCGCGCCAGAAGGTGCCGTTCCTGGGGGAGATCCCGCTCGACCTCGCCACCCGGCTCGCCTCCGACGCCGGCCGCCCCGTTGTGCTGGAGGCGCCCGACGGCGCGCCCGGACGGGCGTTCCGCACCCTCGCCGAGCGCATGATCGCCGGCGGCATGGCCTGAGCCACGCCCGGGCCACCCCGGCGGCGGCCGGACGAGCGCGGCGGCGGCCGGACAGGTAAGCCCCGGCGGCGGCCGGACGGACGGGTGCGGCGGGACGGACGGGTGCGGCGGGCCAACGGGTAAGCGCGACAGTCGGACGGGCAAGCCGAGGCGGCGGGCAGACGGGAACGCGGAGCGGGCGGATGGGCGAACCCTTGCCGCGGCGGGCGCTGTTCGCCGCCCGCCTCCTGCGGAATTGGCATTGCGCCCTGCCTGTGGCATGGAACAGGGCAGCGAGTACGACCTTTCCCCCGGGGGCCCCATGTTTCCGTTCATCCGACTGGCGCTGTCGATGCGCGCCGCAGCGAAGCTCGACGACCTGCCGGTCGACGGCACCCATGTGTCGCAGCACAGCTGCCTGCCCTGGGACCTCGACATGTTCGCCGAGCTCAACAACGGCCGCTTCCTCACCCTGTTCGACCTGGGCCGCCTGCCTCTGGCGAAGCGCACCGGGCTGCTCGCCGCGGTGAAGCGCGAGAACTGGCGGCTGACGATGGCCGGCGTCACCGTGCGCTATCGCCGCCGGGTGCAGGTGTGGAGCCGGTTCGAGATGCGCAGCCGGATGATCGGGCGCGACCCGCGCTTTCTCTACATGCAGCAGTCGATGTGGCGGGACGGAGATTGCCTGGCCTCCGCGCTCTACCGCGCCGCGGTGGCGGACACCGGGGGGATCGTCCCGACTGACCGCGTGCTCGCGGCCCTCGGCGCCCCTGATTGGGCACCGGAGATGCCCGGCTGGGTGATGACTTGGGCGCGCTCCGAGGCCGAACGCCCCTGGCCACCGGAAACCTGAGCCGCCGGGCTCCGCGCCCCCGGGCCGCCTGCCCGGCGCCAGCTCACCCGCGCCGCCTCCCCGCGCCAGTTCACTGCGCCGCTCCCCGCGCCAGCCCCCCGCGCCAGCTCACTCACGCCGCCCCTCGCGCCAGTTCACCGACGCCGGCCCCTCGCGTCGCCCCTCGCGCCGCCCCCCCGCGCCAGCTCGCACGCACCGGACCGCCGGTAACGCCGCGCCGCATGCACCGCGCGGTCCATGGACCGCGTCCCGCCTCACGACCCCACCGAAGTACGCGCGTGTGAGAGCGCGCGGGTGCGGGGGTGTGCGCGCCGCGCCCCTCATTCTCACGCGTGCGTGAGTGCGCGCCCCCTTTCGCAGCGCCATGGCTCTGATATGGTTCGCAAAGGCCCGCATGACCCGGGACCGCCCCCGCGACGCCCGGAGCCTGACCGATGTCCCTGCCCTGCCTCCTTCCCCACCCGACCGCCCGCGGCCTGCGCGGCGCCGTGCGGGCGGCGCTTGCCGCGGCGGTGCTGGCCCTGCCCGGAGCCGCACTGGCGGAGCCCCCGGCGAAGACGCTGTTCGGCGCGCTTTCCACGCCGAGCACGGCGCTGGCCTCGGCCATCGGCTCCTACGCGAAGGGCTGCATGGCCGGCGCGGTGGAACTGCCGGAGACCGGGCCCTCCTGGCAGGCCATGCGGCTGAGCCGGAACCGCAACTGGGGCCACCCGGAAACCATTGCCTTCATCGCCCGTCTGGGGGAGGCCGCGCAGCGCGCCGGCTGGGCCGGGATCTATGTCGGGGACATCGCGCAGCCGCGCGGCGGGCCGATGACCTCCGGCCATGCCTCGCATCAGATCGGGCTGGACGCCGACATCTGGATGCTGCCGCCCCGGCGGCTGGACCTCACCCGCGCGGAGCGCGAGGCGCTGTCCTCCATCAGCATGCGCAGCGCCGACGGCCGCCACGTGACCGCGAACTGGACCCCGGCGCACGCGCACGTGCTGCGCGCCGCGGCGCAGGACCCCTCGGTGGAGCGCATCTTCATCACCGCGCCGGTGAAGCAGATGCTCTGCCAGTCCCTGCCCGCCTCCGAGCGCGGCTGGCTGCACAAGCTCCGGCCCTGGTGGGGGCATGACACGCATTTCCACGTGCGGCTCACCTGCCCCGCCGGCTCTCCGCTCTGCGCCGCGCAGGACCCGATTCCCGCCGGCGACGGCTGCGACGACACCCTCGCCTGGTGGACCTCCGACGAGGCGCTGAACCCGCCGCCGCCGGACCCGAAGGCCGCGAAGCCGCAGCCGAAGCCGGCCCTCACCCTCGCCGATCTTCCGGCGGCCTGTCGCGGGGTCCTGTCAGCCCCGTGAGAGTGTTCGTACCGGTTCTCATCGCATTGATCTCGGCGGCGGCCCCGGCCGTCGCCGCGCCGAAGCTCGTGGAGCTGTCGCGCCTGGTGCTGCGCAATTCGGATGCGCGGTTCGGCGGGCTGTCCGGCCTCTCGGTGCGCGGGGACGGCAACGCCTGGACGGCGCTCGGCGACCGCGGCATCCTGGTGCGCGGCGCGATCCTGCGCGACGGCGAGCGCATGACCGGCGCCACGGTGGAGAGCATCGACCCGGTGCCGGACACCAAGGGCCAGCCGGTCACCGGCGAGCTGGCCGATTCCGAGGGCCTGACCCCGGACGGCTCCGGCGGCTGGTACATCTCCTTCGAGGGCAAGGCGCGGATCTGGCATTACGCCGGCCGCGGCGCCCCGGCCACCGCCGTCCCGCCCTTCCCCGCCTTCGGCAAGCTGCAGTCCAACTCCGGGCTGGAAGCGCTGGCCGGCGACGCCTCCGTGCTCTACGCCATCCCCGAGCGCTCGGGGAAGCTGGAGCGGCCCTTCCCGGTGTTCCGCTTCCGCGCCGGCGCCTGGGACGACAGGCTCAGGGTGCCGCGGCGCGGCGCCTATCTGGTGACCGGCGCCGACGTGGGCCCGGACGGGCGGCTCTACGTGCTGGAGCGCGACTTCGCCTTCATCGGCTTCCGCAGCCGGGTGCGCAGCTTCGCCATCGGCGAGGACGCGCTCACCGACGAGCGCGAGCTGATGGAGAGCTCCCTCGGCCAGTACGACAACCTCGAGGGCATCGCCACCTGGGCCACGGCCACGGGCGACATCCGGGTGCTGCTGGTGGCGGACGACAACCTCTCGCTGCTGCAGGAGACCGAGCTGATCGAACTGGGCCTCGAGGACGACTGATCCCGGCACTCGGCACCGCGCGGGGGAACGCCTGCCTCGACGAGGGGGCCTGCCGGCCCCCGCGGCCCGGCAGGCGCGGCGAAGGCCCTGCGGGCCAGCGCCGGCCAACGTCCCCCGTCCCGCCC
The DNA here is from genome assembly GCF_005887635.2 of Paroceanicella profunda. Taxonomy (GTDB): domain Bacteria; phylum Pseudomonadota; class Alphaproteobacteria; order Rhodobacterales; family Rhodobacteraceae; genus Paroceanicella; species Paroceanicella profunda. The sequence continues at coordinate 167,148 of NZ_CP040818.1, forward strand.
ATTCGCGAAGGCGGGGCGCCCCCGGGCGGCCCCGCCAGGGGAGGGAGCAACTTGCCGGGCGTCACAAACCACAGCCGGCACAGGACACCCGGGAGGACTTGGCGGCTGCGCCGCGGCGCGGCGCCGGCCAGCAGACCGCTGTCCGCCCCGCCTCCGAAGGCATGGCCCCCCTGGGCGCAGGATCAGGATGCGCGGCGAAGGCGGCATGTGGGCCGGGGCCCCGTCCGCACATGGCTCTCCGTCGGGGCCCCCGGTTCCGCGCCGCGTCCCCCGGGCCCGATCCGCGCGCCCCTTGCCGCGCTCGGGTCATCCCCTGCGCCGCGCTGCCTGCGCCGCCTGGCGGGCGGAGGGCCGCACGGCCCTTCGCCGCGCCCGCCGAGCTGCGGGGGCCGACAGGCCCCCTCGGCGAGGCGGGCGCCTCTCCGCCCGTGCGGCCGGGCGCACCACCGGGGCCTGGCTTCAGCCCCGCGCGGCGGACGGGCCCGGCTCCGCGCGGGGGGCGGGTGAGGTTCCGTGCGAGGCCCGGAACAGCGCGCGCAAGGTCAGGGCGCGCCGGGCAATCGCGTCAGGCGGCGGTTGCCTCAGGCAGCAGTGCCGGCGGTCACGTCGGGCAGCGGTATCGGGCGGTCAGGTCAGGCGGCGGCATCGGGCGCGGGGCGGACGATCTCCCAGGCCTCCTCGGCGGTTTCCACGAAGTGGAACAGGGCAAGGTCCTCGCGCGAGATGGTGCCCGAGTCCGCCAGCGCCTCCCAGTTCACGATGCTCTCCCAGAAGCTGCGGCCGAAGAGCAGGATGGGCAGCGGCTCCATGCGCCCGGTCTGCACCAGGGTGAGGGTCTCGAACAGTTCGTCCAGCGTGCCGAAGCCGCCGGGGAACACCGCAACCGCCTGGGCGCGCAGCAGGAAGTGCATCTTGCGGATGCCGAAATAGTGGAAGTTGAAGCTCAGCTCCGGGGTGACGTGGCGGTTCGGCGCCTGCTCGTGCGGCAGCACGATGCCGAGGCCGATGGAGACGCCCCCCGCCTCCTCCGCCCCGAGGTTCCCGGCCTCCATCACGCCAGGGCCGCCGCCCGTCACCACCACGTAGGTGCCGTCGGCGCGGCGCAGGTTCTCCGCGGTGCACAGGCGGGCGAAGCGCCGGGCTTCGCCGTAGAACCGCGACAGGGCGCCCAGAACGGGGGTGCGCGCGCCCTCGGGCCGCGCGGGGATGCGCGCGCCGCCGAACATCACCACGGTGCCGGTGATGCCATGCTCCTGCAGGGTGAGCTCGGGCTTGAGCAGCTCCAGTTGCAGGCGCACCGGGCGCAGGTCCTCCCGGGCGAGGAAATCGCCGTCGCGGAAGGCGAGGCGGTAGGAGGGCGAGCGGGTCTGCGGGGTGTCCTCCACCCGGCCCGCGCGGCGCAGGTCCTCGCCCGCGGTGGGAAGATGGCCGTGTCCTCGGTGTGCCCCGCCGTCACTCATGATGCGCTCCTCGCGTGCTCTCGCCTGCCCCCGGCAATTGCGCCGGAGCAGGAACCGCACTATAGCGGGCCGCAGGATACGACCAGTTAAAAAGGACCGCCGCGATGGAATACGCCGATCTGGAACGGGCGATCGAAGCCGCCTGGGACACGCGCGAGAAGATCAACCCCGCCACGAAGGGCGAGGCTCGCGAAGCGGTCGAGAGCACGCTCTCCGCGCTGGACAAGGGCGCGCTGCGCGTGGCCGAGCGCGGCGCCGACGGCACCTGGGTGGTGAACCAGTGGGCGAAGAAGGCGGTGCTGCTCGGCTTCCGCCTGAACGACATGGTCACCATTCCCGGCGGTCCGGCCGGCGCCACCTGGTGGGACAAGGTCGCCTCCAAGTTCGAGGGCTGGGGCGACAACCAGTGGCGCGACGCGGGCTTCCGCGCCGTGCCCGGCGCCATCGTGCGGCATTCCGCGCACATCGCCCCGGGCGTGGTGCTGATGCCCTCCTTCGTGAACCTCGGCGCCTACGTCGATTCGGGCACGATGGTCGACACCTGGGCCACCGTGGGCTCCTGCGCGCAGATCGGGCGCAACGTGCACCTTTCCGGCGGCGTGGGCATCGGCGGCGTGCTGGAGCCGCTGCAGGCCGGCCCGGTGATCATCGAGGACAATTGCTTCATCGGCGCGCGCTCCGAGGTGGTCGAGGGCTGCATCGTGCGCGAGGGCTCGGTGCTGGGCATGGGCGTGTTCCTGGGCCAGTCCACCAAGATCGTCGACCGCGAGAGCGGGAAGGTCTTCTACGGCGAGGTGCCGCCCTATTCCGTGGTCGTCGCCGGCTCCATGCCCTCCGACAAGGGCGGGCCGAACCTCTACTGCGCGGTGATCGTGAAGCGGGTGGACGAGCGCACCCGCTCCAAGACCTCGATCAACGAGCTGCTGCGCGACTGATCGCGCCGGGCCCGGGCGGAAGACATCTCCGCCCGGGCCCGGCCTGCCCCCCGCCCGGGGGCCCTCCCCCCCGCCATCCGCTCCCGGAGAGCCACGATGCCCAAGCCCGACAGCCGCCAGAAGGTCTACACCCTGCTCGTCGAGGTGGGCCGCAGCAAGGACGACGGCCTGCCCGACGGCTCCACCGGCGCGGCGCTGATGTGCTATGCCACCGGCATAGACGAGGCCGAGGCCGTCCGCGAAACCGTGAACGTGCTGCGCCAGGCCGACCTCTCGCCGCTCGAAGTGTCCGGCTACGGCACGCTGGACGAGCGCCTGGAGGAAGGCCATGACATCCCCGACGAGGAGCGCGCCCTGATGGACCGCGCCCTGGACGAGAATGCCGTGATCATCGCCCAGATGACCCCCTTCTACGACGAACCCTGAGCCCCGAAGGCGGCAGCGCCGCCGGCCCGGCCCTGTCCCCTTCCGCGCCGCTCCGTACCGCTCCGTGCCGCACCGTGCCGTACCCTGCCGCTCCGCACCGGAGCCGTACCGCGCCGCGCCGTGCCGTACCGCGCGCGTCCCCGCTCCGGGCGCGCGCCTGGCGGGTCTTGTGCCCTGCCCGGAAACGGGGCAGGAACGGAGCCGTTCCGCATCTTCACCGCCCGAGGCCCCATGCCCATCGATCCCGTCCGCCTGACCGCCGATCTCATCCGCTGCCCGTCCGTGACGCCCGAGGAGGACGGCGCGCTGGTGTTGCTGGAGGAGGTGCTCACCCGGAGCGGGTTCAGCTGCACCCGGGTGGACCGCGGCGGCGTGTCGAACCTGTTCGCGCGCTGGGGCGCGGCGGGCCACCCGCGCAGCTTCGGCTTCAACGGGCATACGGACGTGGTGCCGGTCGGCAACGCGGCGGACTGGGCGGAGGACCCGTTCGGCGGGGTGGAGAAGGACGGCCGCGTCTGGGGTCGCGGCGCCTGCGACATGAAATCCGGCGTCGCCGCCTTCGTGGCCGCCGCGGCGGATTTCGTGGCCGAGACACCGCCGGACGGCGCCGTCATCCTCACCATCACCGGCGACGAGGAAGGCCCGGGCCGCGACGGCACCCGCGCCCTGCTGGACTGGATGTCCGGGCAGGGCGAACGCATGACCCATTGCCTGGTCGGCGAGCCCACCTGCCCGGAGCGCATGGGCGAGATGATGAAGATCGGCCGGCGCGGCTCGATGACCTGCTTCTTCACCGCCACCGGCGTTCAGGGCCATTCCGCCTACCCGCACCGGGCGAAGAACCCCCTGCCCGCGCTGGCGAAACTGGTCGACCGGCTGGCCAGCCACCGGCTCGACACCGGCACGGAGCATTTCGACGCCTCCACCCTGGCCGTCACCACCATCGACACCGGCAACACCGCGACCAACGTCATTCCCGCCCGCTCCCGCGCCACGGTCAACATCCGCTTCAACGACGCCCACAGCTCCGCCAGCCTGTCGGACTGGCTGCGCGCGGAAGCCGCCGCGGTCGCCGCGGAAACCGGCATCGCGATCGAGGCGCGCATCGAGGTCTCCGGCGAGAGCTTCCTCACCCCGCCGGGCCTGCTCTCGGACCTGATCGGCGCGGCGGCGGAAGAGGTCACCGGCCTGCGCCCGGTGCTCTCCACCTCCGGCGGCACGTCGGATGCCCGCTTCATCAAGGACCATTGCCCAGTGACCGAGTTCGGCCTCGTCGGCCAGAGCATGCACCAGACCGACGAACATGCCGAGGTCGCGCAGATCCGCCAGCTCAAGTCCATCTACGGCCGCATCCTGGCCGGCTATTTCGCCGACTGAGCCGCCAGCCAGCCGAGGGCCTCCGCCACCGTCTCCACCCGTGCGCGCCCGGCTGCGGGCGCCGGCGGCGGCGGCCGGTCGACCATCACCACCGTCACCCCCAGCGCGGCGGCGGCATCGAGCTTCTCGCGCGCGCCGCCGGAATTCCGGCTCACCAGCAGCCCGATGCGGTGCGCCTCCATCAGCCGCCGCTCGGCCGCGGCAGTGAAGGGCGGGCGGCCGGTCACCCGCAGGCCCTGCGCCAGCGGGAACGGCCCGTCCTCGGCGCCCCGGGCGAGGAACCAGCAGTCCGCCCGCCCGGCAAAGGCCGCGAGGCTCTGCGCCCCGGTGCTCAGGAACACCCGGGCGCGCACGGGCAGCGCCGCGGCCGCCGCGGCGAGATCGGGAACCCGCAGCCAGCCCGGCTCCGGCGGCCAGCCCGGCCGCTCCAGCCGCAGAAGCGCCCGGCCGGTCTGCTCCGCCGCGCGGACCGCATGGGCGGAGATGCGTGCGGCGAACGGGTGCGTGGCATCGACGAGCGCGTGAAATCCCTCCGCCTCCAGCAGCGCCGCCAGCCCCTGCGCGCCGCCGAACCCGCCCACCCGCTGCCGCCCCGCCAGCGACGCCGGCCGCGCCGTGAGCCCGGCCAGCGACACCGTCACGTCATGCCCCGCCGTCACCGCCGCCGCCGCGAAGCCCCGCGCCTCCGCCGTGCCGGCCAGAACCAGGAGCTTCACCGGGCGGGCCCGGGCGCGGGGGCGCGGGCCGGGGGGCGCGCGGCCGTGCTCATGCCCGGCCCACCACCGTTCCGGCCCGGTCGATCACCACCGTGTCCACGACGATGCCGCTGCCGCCCAGCAGAGCCTCCACCCGCCCGCGGGCCGCGGTGGCCACGGCCTCGCCCAGCGCCGGGCCCACGCGCTCCAGCGCCTCCAGCGCGGTGTTCGCCCCCTCGAGCGGCTGGCCGGCCAGCCGCCCCAGCGCCACCATGTCAACCTGCGAGCGGCCCGAGTGCAGGTCCACCGCGCCCTGCGCGAGCTTGGCCATCTTGCCGATGCCGCCGCCGATGGTGAGCCGCGGCACCGGGTGCCGGGCGAGGTATTTCAGCAGCCCGCCGGCGAAATCCCCCATGTCGAGCATCGCGTGCTCCGGCAGCCCGTGCAGCCCCTGCACCACCCGCTCCGAAGTCGCCCCGGTGCAGCCCGCGACATGCTCCAGCCCGGCCGCCCGCGCCACGTCGATGCCCCGGTGGATGGAGGCGATCCAGGCGGCGCAGGAGAAGGGCCGCACGATGCCGGTGGTGCCCAGCACCGAAAGCCCGCCGACGATCCCCAGCCGGGGGTTCCAGGTTTTCGCGGCCAGCGCCGCGCCGCCGGGAATGGACAGGGTGATCTCCACGTCGCGGCCCGGGGCATCGGCCAGCACCACGCCGGTCATCATCCCGCGGGGGACCGGGTTGATCGCGGGTTCGCCCACCGCCACGGGCAGGCCCGGGCGGGTGACCCTGCCCACCCCCTCGCCGGCGCGGAAGGTGACGCCGCTGCCCGGCGGGCCGAAGCGCAGCCGGGCGCGGATCAGCGCGCCATGGGTGACGTCCGGGTCGTCGCCCGCGTCCTTCACCACGCCGGCCTCGGCCCAGCCTGGGCCCTCCGCGGTCTCGGCCAGGGCGAAGGCCGGGGTCTCGCCGCGCGGCAGGGTGATGGTGACCGGGCTCGCGAAGCCGCGCCCCAGCAATGCGCCCAGGGCCGCCCGCGTGGCGGCCGTGGCGCAGGCGCCGGTGGTCCAGCCCCGGCGCAATTCCCCTTGCGGCTTGCGTGTCATGGCGGCGACTATAGGCGCAAGCCCGGCGGTGCGCCAACGGGCCTTTCACGGTGCGAAACTGGCAGCTATGAAGGCAGTATGAACAGATCCCCCATCTCCCTGCCGCGCAATGCGGAGTGGCCCGAACTGCTGCCCGGCTGGGTGTGGCTCGTCGGCGCCGGACCCGGCGATCCGGGCCTGATGACCATCCATGCGCTCAACGCCCTGCGCCAGGCGGAGGTGGTGGTCTATGACGCGCTGGTCGACGAGCGCATCCTGGACTGGGCCGGCCCGGGAGCGGAGCTGATCTTCGCCGGGAAGCGCGGTGGGAAACCCTCCGCGAAACAGCGCGACATCTCTCTGTCGCTGGTGGAACTGGCCCGCGCCGGGCGCCGGGTGCTGCGGCTGAAGGGGGGGGACCCCTTCGTGTTCGGCCGGGGCGGCGAGGAGGCGCAGACCCTGGTGCAGCACGGCGTGCCGGTGCGCATCGTGCCGGGGATCTCGGCGGGAATCGGCGGGCTGGCCTATGCCGGCATCCCCGTCACCCACCGCGACGTGAACCAGGCGGTCACCTTCCTCACCGGCCATGACCAGAGCGGCGAGGCCCCCACCTCGCTGGACTGGGACGCCATCGCGCGCGGCAGCCAGGTGGTGGTGATGTACATGGCGATGAAACACCTCGGGGCCATCGCCGCGCGGTTCATCGCCGCCGGCCGCGCCGCGGACGAGCCGGTCGCCATCGTCACCCGCGCCACGTCGCCGGACCAGGAGGTGCTGGAGACCACCCTCGGGCGGGCCGCCGCCGATGCCGCAGCCGCGGGCGTGGTGCCGCCGGCGATCATCTGCATCGGCCGCGCGGTGCTGCTGCGCCAGGCGCTGGACTGGATGGGCCAGATGGCCGGCGAGGCGCCGCGCTCGACCGATCCGCTCGGCCGCGGGCGCCCGGCCGAGCAGGCGTGAGCCCGGCCCGCGGCCTGGTCATCGCCGCCCCGGCCTCGGGCAGCGGCAAGACCACGCTCACCCTGGGCCTGCTGCGCGCCCTGGCCCGGGCCGGCCGCGCCGTGCGCTCGGCCAAGAGCGGGCCGGACTACATCGACCCCGCCTTCCACGCCGCCGCCACCGGCGCGGCCTGCGTCTCGCTGGACGCCTGGGCGATGCGCCCGGCGCGGCTGCGCGCCCTCGCGGCGCGGCAGGGTGGCGAGATCCTGGTGGTCGAGGGCGCGATGGGCCTGTTCGACGGCGCCCCGCCGGAGGGGCGCGGCTCCACCGCCGATCTCGCGCAGGCGCTCGGCCTGCCGGTGCTGCTGGTGGTCGACGCCGCGCGGCAGGGACAGTCGGTGGCAGCGCTGGTGGAGGGCTTCGCCCGGCACCGCCCGGGCCTCGCCCTGGCCGGGGTGGTGCTGAACCGGGTGGGCTCTGCCCGGCATGAGCGCCTGCTGCGCGGCGCGCTGGGGCAGACCGGGGTTCCGGTGCTCGGCGCCGTGCCGCGTCTCACCGAGCTGGACCTGCCCTCGCGGCACCTCGGCCTCGTGCAGGCCGGGGAGCATCCGGCGCTGGAGGCCTTTCTCGACCGCGCGGCGGACCGGGTGTCCGCGGCGCTGGACCTGCCCGCGCTGCTGGCCGCCGCCCGGCCGCTGCACCCTGCCCTCCCCGGCCGGGCGCCGCGTGGCCATCCGCCCCCCGGCCAGCGCGTGGCGCTCGCGCGCGATGCGGCCTTCGCCTTCGCCTACCCGCATCAGCTGGCGGACTGGCACGCCGCCGGGGCGGAGATCCTGCCCTTCTCGCCGCTGGCCGACGAGGCCCCCGCCGCCGGGGCGGACGCGATCTTCCTGCCCGGCGGCTATCCGGAGCTGCACGCCGGCCGGCTGGCCGCCGCGGCCCGGTTTCGCGACGGGCTGCACCGCGCCGCCCGCGCCGGCACCCGGATCGAGGGCGAATGCGGCGGCTACATGGTGCTGGGCGACGGGCTGGAGGATGCCGGCGGCGCACGCCACGCCATGCTCGGCCTGCTGCGGCTGGAGACCAGCTTCGCCCGCCCGCGCCTGCACCTGGGATACCGCCGCCTGCTGCCCCGCGACGGCGCTCCGCGCCCCGGCCCGCAGCTGGGCCACGAGTTCCACTACGCCAGCACCACGCGCGCCGAAGGCGCCGCCCTCTATGACGCGGAGGATGCCGAGGGCCAGGCGCTCGGGCCCGCCGGGCTGGTGAACGGCAGCGTCTCCGGCTCCTTCGCGCATGTGATCGACCGGGAGACGGAGGGCTGACCGCCCCGCGCCCCCGACAGGCGCGGCAGGCGGCGGTGGGCCGGAAGACATGCACGGGCGGGGTACCCGCGGGGGCCCGGCCCCCCGCGCCAATCCGGATGCAGCCTCTCCGGCCCGGCCCCGGGCCGATCCGGATGCGGGCCCTCACCCGCCGGTGGCGCCAGTGCGAACGTGATCGTCGGGGAGGCAGCGGCCCCGGCCGGATACCGTGTCGGCGGGGCGCGGAGCCGTTCTCGCCATGAGACCATGCGCACCACCGTGTGCCCCGGAGGGCACGGATCGGGGAGGCGCGCGGCGCCGGGGGGCCGGCGCCCGGCCCCGGGGCGGTCAGCGGTCCGCGGGGTCGGCCGGGGCCGCGGGCGGCGTGGCCGGGGCGGGCCCGGGCCGGGCTTCCTGAGTCGTGGCGACGGCGAGGCCGCCTGCGAGCAGCTCCGGCTTGTTCGCCTCGCGCAGCCCGGCGATGAAGCGGCGCAGCAGCGCGAGCATCTGGCGGTCCTCGGCCGGGCGGTCGCGGAAGGTGCTCACCGACACGCTCACCATCCGGTCGTTCAGTTCGAGGAAGGCGCGCCAGAAATGCGGCGCGGAGATCGGGATCACCTGCTCGCCGCTGTTCTCCACCAGCAGCAGCAACGCGTCGTTCTCGCGGTAGGATTCGAGGATCTTCAGCCGCTCCGCCGCGCCGCCGCGCCCGACCAGCGACAACCCGCGGTCGGAGCCGAGGAACTCCTCCAGCGCGTCGAGCGAATCGTCGTGGGACTCGGTGGGGTGGAACAGCGGCGCATAGGAGACCGAGGCGGTGAGCAGCCCGGCCGGCGCCCGGTCGTCCGCGTCCTCGGCGCTGGCGTCGGGCGTGCACTCGCCCATCAGGCTGAACACGACCTTCTCCCCGGTGCGCACCGAATCGCGCATCACGCAGTACCCTTCCGGCGGCACGATGCTCACCGAACGCCCGTCGGCGCTCACGAGAACCTCGCTGCGCGTGGCACGCCGCACCTGCATGCCGGAATCCACCGAGACGGCGGGCGGGGAGCAGGCGGCGAGAGCGGCGGCAAGCAGGATCCCCGGAGCCAGAGTACGGCCAAACATCAATTTCCTCCCGATAGGGTCAGGGCATTCGCGGATGGCCGGGCCGCCGGGGAGGCGCGCGCAGTCGGGATCTCGGGCCAGTGCCGGCCCGGCCGGCGCGCGGACACCCGTGGCGTTCCGTGGCCTGCCCCGGGGTCGCGGCCGCGCCCCGGATCCCGTCCGCATGCCCGACCCGCAAGCGTCTTGCGGGCGGCACCGGTCGCGGCAGGTCTATGCGAGCGGGCCAGCGAGCACAAGCCGCAAGCTCCCCCGCTGACGGCAACTTGACTGCGCCCGGCCCTGCCGCGACAGTGGAGCCCCGGGCACAGGGCCGGCCCCGCGCACCGACCGCCCGCCCCGCACCCTGCCGGGCACCTGCCGGACGGGGGCTCCTCCGCCGGACCGGGCATCCACCGCTTGCGAACGCCCCGGCCCCGGGCGCGCGCCCCCACCTTGTTGCGGATCTGCCGATGACTGCTGTCTCCGCGCGCCAGGCGCGCCGCTTTCCCGGGCTTGAGGGGTTCATCCGCCCCGCCCTGCCCCGCTCCGGCCCGTGGCGCAGCCTTGGCGCCACATGTCTGCTTGCCGCCGGGCTCCTGGCCTGCAGCGCGGCGAGCGGGGTGCTGGCCGTCGTGCTCACCGGGGCGGAGCTCCGCGACGGCGGGCGGCTGGGCCCGCTCGCGCAACTGTGCCTGCTGGCGGGGTTCCTGCTCACCTGGCCGGTGCTCTGGGGCGTGATGCGGCTGTTCCACCGGCGCGGCCCCTCCACCCTGCTCGGGCCGGCGCCGCTGGTTCCGGCCTACCTGCGCGGCATGGCGGTGATGGCGGCCTTCGCCCTGACGGGCATCTGCATCGCCCTCCTCTCCATCGGCGCGCCGCAGGCGGGCCCCGGCGCGTCCCCGGGCATGGCGGCGGCCGTCCTGCTGCTGCTCCTGGTGCAGACCGCCTCCGAAGAGCTGGTGTTCAGGGGCTACCTGCTCCAGCAACTCGCCGTGCGCTGGCGCAACCCGCTGGGCTGGGCGCTGCTGCCCTCGGTGCTGTTCGGCCTGATGCACTACACCCCCTCCGTACCGGCGGACGCCGCACTCATGGCGATGATCCGAACCGGCGGGCTCGGGCTGCTGCTGGCCCTGGTGACCGCACGCACGGGCACGCTGGGCGCGGCGATGGGCATTCACTTCGTCAACAATGTCATGGCGATGCTGGTGGTGGGAAGCGCGGAGTCGCAGCTGGGCCTAACCCTGTGGCAATGGCCGCCGATGTCCTTCGGGCTGCTCGACTTCGTGGTGATGCCGCTGTGGCTGGGCGTGCTGGGCCTGGCCTGCTGGAAGCTGCTGCCGGTGCCGACGCCGCAGGCAGCACCCGCCCGGCCCGGGGCGCCTTCCACCGGCACCGCTGCCGGGCACCCCCTTCCGCCGGAGGGGCAGGCACCGGCCGGCGCGGCGGACACGCCCGTTCCGTGGGAAGAGGACACGCCTGCCGCCGGGCCCTGTGAGGCGACGGCGCACCTGCCCCCGGCGCCGGAGACCGGCAGGGCCGGGCGGCGGCCGGAGGGCGGTATCGTCCCGGATCCGGATCTGCCCGCCCGCCAGCCGGGGACAGGCATCGCGACGGATCCAGGCCCCTCTGCCCGCCAGCCGGAGGGCGGCATCGCCCCGGATCCAGATCCGTCCACCCGGCGGCCGGAGGGCGGCATCGCGGATCCGGGCCTGCCCGCCCGCCAGCCGGAGGCAGGCGTCACGCCGGGCGGAAAGGCCCACGGGCTGGCGCCCGGAGGGCCCGGCGCGGCGCAGGCCGGGGCCCCTGCAACGCCGGAGGCAGGCAGGGCTGACGGAAGGCCCGCGGCTGTCACGCCGGAGGCGGAGACGCCCGCCCGGTGGCCCGCGGCCGGGGAGGAGCGGACGCCGGGGGGCTGAGGCGTCAGCCCTGCGGGAAGGCGGCGAGCAGCGTGGCGCGCACCTCGTCCTTCGGCGGCTCGGTGTCGATGGTCACCACGTTCTCGTCCGCCTGTGGCGCCTCGAGCGTGGCGAACTGGCTCTCGACCAGCGAGGCCGGCATGTAATGCCCCTTGCGGTGCCCGACGCGCGAGAAGATCACCTCCTTGGAGGCGGTGAGGTGCACGAAGCACATCGGCTCGCCCGCCGCGCTGCGCAGCCGGTCTCGGTAGACCCGGCGCAGCGCGGAGCAGGCCACGATCACCGGGCCCTCGCGGCTGGCCATCTCGTTGCCGAGAATGTCGAGCCAGGGCCAGCGGTCCTCGTCGGTGAGCGGGATGCCATGCGCCATCTTCTCGACATTGGCCTCCGGGTGGAAATCGTCGCCGTCAAGGAAGACGCCGCCCAGGTGCTCGGCCAGGTTCTCCCCGGCCGTGGACTTGCCGCAGCCGGAGACACCCATCACGATCACCAGCCGTTTCGGTTCAAAGTGAGACACTGATACCCCCGTCCACAAACAGCGTGTGCCCGTTCACGAAGGACGAACCGGGGCCGGCGAGGAACACGCAGGCGGCCTGCAGTTCCTCCACCTCGCCCCAGCGCCCCGCCGGGGTGCGCTTGCCCAGCCAGGCGGTGAACTCCGGGTCGTCGACCAGCGCCTGGTTCAGCGGCGTGGCGAAGTAGCCCGGGGCGATGGCGTTGACCTGCAGCCCGTGCCGGGCCCAGTCCGTCGCCATGCCCTTGGTGAGGTTGCCCACCGCGCCCTTGGTGGCGGTGTAGGGCGCGATGGAGGGCCGCGCGAGGGCGGTCTGCACCGAGGCGATGTTGATGATCTTGCCGGCGCCGCGGCCGATCATGTGGCGCGCGCAGGCCTGGCCGGCGTTGAACACCGAGGAGATGTTCGCGCTCAGCAGCCGCTCGAAATCGGCGGAGGAGAACTCCTCCAGCGGGCCGCGGATCTGGATGCCGGCGTTGTTCACCAGGATGTCGATCGGGCCGGTTCCGGCCTCGAACCCGTCCACCGCGGCGCGCACGGCGGCATGGTCGGTCACGTCGAAGGCGAGGGTCAGCGCGCCGGGAATCGTGGCGGCGGCGGCGGAGAGCTTCGCCGCGTCACGGCCGTTCAGGATCGGGGTCGCCCCCGCGTCGGCAAGCCCGCGCGCCAGCGCGAGGCCGATCCCCTGGCTCGATCCGGTGACGAGGGCACGCTTGCCGGTGAGGTCGAAAAGCGGGTTTGGGGGCATGCGGTCTTCTCCGTATCGATCGGGGTCAGCGTCCGGCTCTGCATCCGGGCCGGGCGGGGTTTCACGGGGTGCCGGGCTGGGCCGGTCCCGGGTCGGGCGACACACTGGCCCATCGGCCCGGCAGGGGCAAGCCCAACCCCCGGGGGAACCGCGCGGCGCGGGAGGGCGGCTGCCAGTGCCGCCCCGCCCGGCGCCGGAACGGGCCCGTGCCGGGGGATCGGGCGGCCCCCTTCCCCCGGACAGCCGGCAGCCTGCGCCCGGGGAGGGGCAGGCACGCAGGCGCGGCGGGAAAGGGGGGTGTGGCGGCGGCTCAGAGAACGTTCAGCCGCACCGGCGTCTCGTTCAGCAGGGCGTAGCTGTAGGGGCACACGGCATGCGCCTCCTCCACCAGGTCCTCGGCTTGGTCCTTGTTCATCCCGGGAATGTCGATGCCCAGCGACACCTCCAGCCCGAAGCCCGGGCCCTCGTCACGCGGACCGATGCCCACGGTGGCGGTCACGGTGGTGGTGTCGGGCAGCTTCACCTTGGCCTTGGAGGCCACGTTCTTCAGCGCGCTGAGGAAACAGGCCGCATAGCCGGCAGCGAAGAGCTGCTCCGGATTGGTCCCGCTTGCACCGTCGCCGCCCAGTTCCGCCGGCATGGCGAGCGTCACGTCCAGGGCGCCGTCCCCGGATCTCGCCTGCCCGGTGCGGCCACCCGTGGCCGTTGCGCGCGTGGTGTATAGAACCTTCATCTCTCTCTCCATTTCCGTGCCGCCCGCGGGGAGGCAGCCCGGTCGATCTAGTGCTCCGAGCGGGCCGCGCCAAGAGCACGCGCCGTCACCGGGCACCGGGAGAGAGCCTGGGAAAGCGGGCCGCCGCACCCTCGCGCGGCGGCCCGGACGGTCATTTCTGCAGTTCGGTCCAGATCGCGGTGTAGAACTTCTGCGCGGTGGAGGGGCAGGTCGGCAGGAAGGTGCCGGCGGCCTTGAACTCCTCGGGCACGTTCACTTCCGGCGCGGTCTTCATGTCCTCGGGCATGAACTCCTCGGAGCCGGTGATGCCGTTCGCGTAGCCGGCGAAGGCGGAGATCATCGCGGCGTTCTCCGGCTCCATGATGAAGTTCATGAACAGCTTCGCGTTCTCGACGTTCTTCGCGTCCGTCAGGATGGCCACGGAATCCATCCAGATCGGGTAGCCTTCCTTCGGATAGCCGTAGACCACGTCCGGGTTGTTCTTGCGGATGCGGAACGAGGAGCCGGACCAGTTCACGCTGGCCATCACGTCATTGGCGGCCATCTTGTCGGTCATGCCGTAGTCCATCGACATCCACTTGGGCTTCGCGGCCACCAGCAGGTCACGCACCTTCTTCAGCAGTTCCTTGTCCTCGGTGCAGGCCTTGCCGCCGGCGTACATGATGGCCATCGACATCACGTCGTTCATCTCCGGCACCACATTCACCTTGCCGATCAGTTCCTCCGGCGGGTCCATGAAGATGGCGGAGGTGTTCACGTCGCCGCTGTAGGCCGAGGTGTTCACCGAAACGCCGGTGGTGCCCCACTGCCAGGGCACGGTGTAGTGGCGGCCCGGGTCCCAGGCCACGTCCACCCACTCCGGCGCCACGTTCTTGAAGTTCTCCATCTCGTCCGGGCGGGCCTCCATCAGCAGGCCCTTCTCCACGAAGATCGGCACGTAGTTGGCCGAGGGCACCACGATGTCGAACCCGTGGCCGCCGGCCTCGATCTTGGTGAGCGCGGTGGTGTTGGAATCGTAATCGGTGACGGTGACGTCGATGTCGTACTGCTTCTCGAACTTCTCGATCAGCTCCGGGCTGGTGTAGTTGCCCCAGTTGTAGATCTGCAGTTCGCCCTCGGCATGGGCGATGCCGGCACTGGCCAGCAGCGTGGCCGTGAGCAGCGTGGCGCGGGTGGTGGTTTTCATCGGAAGACTCCCTGTTGGTTTACCCGTGTTCAGTTGCGTTTGCGGTTGAGGAAGAAGAACGCCGTGAGCAGCAGCACCGTGAGGGCCAGAAGCGCGGTGGAGATGGCGTTCACTTCGGGGGAGATGGCGCGGCGCAGCTGCCCCAGCATGTAGGTGGGCAGCGTGTCCTGCCCGGCGGATTTCACGAATTCGGTGATCACCACGTCATCGAGCGAGATCACGAAGGCCAGCATCGCCCCCGCCACGATGCCCGGCGCCATCAGCGGCAGGGTGATGTGGCGGAAGGTGGCGAAGGGCGTGGCGTAGAGGTCGGCCGCCGCGCGCTCCAGGCTCAGGTCCATGCCCTCCAGCCGCGCCCGGATGGGCAGGTAGGCGAAGGGCACGCAGAAGGCCGCATGCGCCGCGATCAGATAGGCGAGCCCGGTGTAGCCGGTGGCCACCTTGATCATGGCGAAGAAGATCAGCAGCGCCACGGCGGTGACGATCTCCGGCACCATGAGCGGCTGGTTGATCAGCGTGTAGATGGTCATCCGCCCCGGGAAGGGCCCGGTGCGGGTGGTGCCCAGCGCCGCCAGCGTGGCGAGCACGGTGCCGATGCCCGCGGCACAGGCCGCGACCACCAGCGAGCGGATCGCCGCCTCCTGCACCGCGATGTTCTCCCAGGCTGCCTGGTACCAGCGCAGCGACACCCCCTCCCACAGCGCCACCGAGGAGCCGGCGTTGAAGGAGTAGACCACCAGCGTCACGATGGGCGCATAGAGGATCACGAAGCAGGTGATGGCGATGGCCGCCATGCCCGGCAGGCGGCGTACCTCGAACGTGCGGTCAGCCATGCGGGTCCTCCCGGTTTGCGGCGCGCACGTAGAACACGAGCGCCCCGGCCACGATGATCAGCAGGGTGATGGAGAGCGCGGCGCCCAGCGGCCAGTTGCGGCCCTGGCCGAACTGCAGCTCGATGAGGTTGCCCAGCATCATGTTGTTGCCGCCGCCCAGCACGCGCGGCGTGACATAGGCGCCCAGCGAGGGCACGAAGACGAGGATGGAGCCCGCCACGATGCCCGGTTTCACGATGGGCAGCACGATGAGGCGCAGGATGTCGAAGCGCGAGGCGTAAAGGTCGTATCCCGCCTCCACCAGCCTGAAGTCGAACCGCTCCATGGAGGCGTAGATCGGCAGCACCATCAGCGGCAGGTAGACATAGGCCATGCCCATGAGCACCGAGCCGTAGGTGTAGAGCATCTGCAACGGCTGGTCGATGATCCCGAGGTTCAGCAGCACCGTGTTCACGATGCCCTCGTTGCGGATCACCTCCATGATGGCGAAGGTGCGGATCAGCAGGTTGGTCCAGAACGGGATGGTGATGAGGAACAGCCACAACGGGCGCTGCTTCTCCGGCCGGGTGGCGATGAAATAGGCCGTGGGAAAGCCGAAGATCAGCGTGATCAGCGTGGTGAGCAGCGACAGCGACACCGAGCGCCAGAAGATCGACAGGTGCGCCTCCGCGAGGCTCACCGTGTCATCGAAGATGTCGCGGCTGAAGAGCACCTCGAACCAGCCCTCGCCCGTCACCTTCCACACCACGCCGGAATACTCCCCCGGCGCGACGAAGGAATAGGCCAGCACGATCAGCAGCGGCCCGAAGGCAGCGAAGGTGAGCAGGATGAGCGCGGGCGCGGAGAGCAGCCAGCTCGCCCGGATGCGGGCGCGCCGCGCGGCCTGCTCCTCCGGTGAGCGGGTGCGGAGAGCGGGGCGCGCCATCAGTCGCGCAGCGCCTGGAGCGCGTCGGCCTGCGGGCGGGCGCCGACCGGCTCGCCCACGCGGAAGGCGTGCTCCGCCGTGCGGGCGTTCTGCACCCGGGCGATCAGCGGCGTGCCGTCGGTGAGCGCGATGTGGAAATGCGTGTCGGTGCCGAAATAGACCGTGTCCTTCAGCACGCCCTGCAGCGCGCCGGCGGCGCCCGGCGCCTCCAGCCGCAGCTGCTCGGGGCGCAGCGCCATGGTGAGGGCGGGGCCCGTTACCCCCTCGGGCAGCGCGGTGGACATCTCCACCCCGCAGACCGAGAGCCGCGGCCGCGGGCCGGTGGTGGAGAGCACCTGCGCGGGCAGGAAATTGGTGTCGCCGATGAAGCTCGCCACGAAGCGGTTCGCCGGGCGGTCGTAGATCTCGCGCGGGCCGCCCACCTGCAGCACCCTGCCCTCCGACATCACCGCGATGCGGTCGGACATGGTGAGGGCCTCCTCCTGGTCATGGGTGACGAAGATGAAGGTGATGCCGGTCTCGCCCTGCAGGCGCTTCAGCTCGATCTGCATCTCCTTGCGCAGCTTGAGGTCCAGCGCGGAGAGCGGCTCGTCGAGCAGCAGCACCTTCGGGCGCGGCGCCAGCGCGCGGGCCAGCGCCACGCGCTGCTGCTGGCCGCCGGAGATGTTCGCCGTGCGCCGGTCCTTCAGGTGCTCCATCTTCACCAGGCGCAGCATGGCGTCCACCGTCCCGGCCACCTCCGCCTTCGGCTTGCCCAGCCGCTGCAGCCCGAAGGCGATGTTCTGCGCCACGCTCAGGTGCGGGAACAGCGCGTAGGACTGGAACACCGTGTTCACCGGCCGCTTGTAGGGCGGCAGGTTGGAGATGTTCTTGCCCTCCAGCAGGATGTGCCCGGCGGAGGGCTGCTCGAACCCCGCGATCAGCCGCAGGAGCGTGGTCTTGCCGCAGCCCGAGGGCCCCAGCAGCGTGAAGAACTCGTTCTCCCGGATGTTCAGCGAGACGGCGTCGAGCGCCTGGAAGGCCTCGTCCCCGTCTCCGAAGATCTTCGTCACCCGGCGGGCCTCGATGGCCGGCAGCCGGGAGGTCGTGTCGTTCGGCGCTGGAGCCTGCATGTGTCACCCTCGTTCCGGGCCCGGGCGCGGGAGCCGCCCGGGCTTGGTCTTCCCTCGTCGAACGCCCCGCTCCCGGGGGCGCGGCCGTGCCTCCTCCCTCAGGGCTGGTAGCGGTTGGCGGCCGGGGGCCGGCGGTGAAACCACGGCCGTGCCGCCTCGAGCTCGGCGCAGAGCGTCATCAGCAGCGTGTCCTCGCCGAAGGGCGCGGCGAGATGCACCCCCACCGGCAGGCCGTCCTCCGTCCAGTGCAGCGGCAGCGAGGCGGCGGGCTGGCCCGTGGCGTTGAACGCCGCGGTGAAGGGCGAATAGTGGAAGACGCCCTGCGGCCCGCCCCGGTACGCGGCGAAATCTTCCGAGCTGTGGCGGAAGCGGCCCACCTCGGCCGGCGGCTCGGCCAGCGTGGCGGTGAGCAGCACGTCGTGCACGGCGAAGAACTGCGCCATCTCGCGGCCGTAATCATGAACGGCCTCCACCGCGGCCAGATAATCCGGCCCGGTGAGGTCCGCCGCCCAGGCCAGCGCGCCGCGCGCCACCGGCTCGATGTCGTCCTCGCGCAGGGAGCGGCCGCGCTTGGCCAGCGCCTCGCGGATCCACAGCGCCGTGCCGCAGCCCACGATCACCGTCCAGGCCTTCATCATGCGCTCCGTGCTCGCCTGCGGGCGCGCCTCCTCCACATGGTGGCCGAGGGTTTCCATCAGCTTCGCGGTCTCGGCCACGGCGGCGGCGCACTCCGGGTGGATGGGCTCACCGGTGAGCGTGGTGGTGCAGACCGCCACGCGCAGCCGCCCGGAGGGGCGGGAGAGCGCATCCATGAAGCTGCCCTTCAGCGGCGGCGCCATGTAGGGCGCGCCGAGGTCGGGGCCCGAGCAGGCGTCCAGCAGCGCCGCGGTGTCGCGCACCGAGCGGGTGAGGAAGCCGTCCATGGCCATGCCGGCCCAGCCCTCGCCGGAGAAGGGCCCGTCCGGCAGGCGCGCGCGGGTGGCCTTGAAGCCGAAGAGCCCGCAGTTGGAGGCGGGGATGCGCACCGAGCCGCCGCCGTCCGAGCCATGCGCCATCGGCACGATGCCGGCGGCCACCGCCGCCGCCGCGCCGCCCGACGAGCCGCCGGAGGTGTGGTCATGGCTCCAGGGGCTGCGCGTCGGCGCGCCGTAGACGGCCGCCTCCGTCACCGGGCCCACGCCCCCTTCGGGCGAGGTGGTGCGCCCGAAGGTCACCAGGCCCGTGGCCTTCAACCGCGTGTAGATCTCGCTGTCACCGGGATAGACCGTGTCCGCCAGCAGGCGCGAGCCGTTGTGGGCCGGGAAGTCCACCGCCTCGGCGCCGAGATCCTTCAGCAGGAAGGGCACGCCGGCGAAGCTGCCCTCCGGCAGCCCGTCGCCGATGTGGCGGCGCGCGGTCTCCGGCCTGAGCTGGGTGAGGCAGTTGAGGGCGGGGTTGAGCGCCTCGGCCCGCGCCAGTGCCTCGTCGAGCAGCTCGTCGGGCGTGACCTGCCCCGCGGCGACCAGCGCGGCAAGGCCGAGCCCGTCATGATCTTCGTAAGCCTGTGAAATGGACATCAGCGATTGAATCCGGATCTCTGTGCCCAGCCGGTCATGCGTTTTTCCAGCAGGGCCATCAGCGCGTACATGCCGATACCCTCCACCGCGAGGGCGATGAGACAGGCGAAGACCAGGGGCACTTCAAAATTCGCCTGCGCTGTCAACATCATGTGCCCCAGACCGGCATTTGCCGCAACCGTCTCGGAGAGAACCGAGCCGATGAAGGCCAGCGTGATCGCCACCTTCAGCGAGCCGAAAAAGTAGGGCAGCGAGCGCGGGATGCCCACCTTGGTCATGATGTCGAGCTTCTTCGCGCCGAGGGCGCGCAACACATCCTCCATCTCCGGCTCGATGGTGGCAAGGCCGGTGGCCACATTCACCACGATGGGGAAGAAGGAAATCAGGAAGGCGGTGAGCACGGCCGGCACCCAGCCGGTGCCGAACCACAGCACCAGGATCGGCACCACCGCCACCTTGGGGATGGAGTTGAATCCGATCATCAGCGGGTAGAGCCCGGCGTAGATTCGCCGGTCCCAGCCGATGAACAGCCCCAGCGCCAGCCCGAAGCCGATGGCAAGGCCGAAGCCCGCCGCCGTGGTCCACAGTGTCTGGAGCGAGTTGCGCCACAGCCCGCCGGCGAATTCCCCCGCCGCATAGGCCACGGCCGTGGGCGCGGGCAGGATGTAGTAGGGCACGCCCAGCGCCCGCACCGCGATCTCCCAGATCGCGAAGAAGCCGATGGTGCACACCCAGGGGGCGGCCTTCACCCAGTCGATACGCGCGGTCATGCCCCGCCCTCCCCGTCATCGCCATGGGCCCAGAGCCGAGCGGGCCGGCGCGAGCGGTTGTGCGGCGCGAGCGGCTGCGGCCGGGCCGGCGCCTCCTCCGGCGCAGCGGGGCGCACGGCCCCCTTGTGCGAGCGGAAGCCGGCGGAGCGCGGTTGATCGGCACCGGCTTCCGGCCCCTGCGCCCCGTCGCCCCGGGCCTGCCCCGGGGCCTCGGGCCGCGCGCGCCCGGCGAAGGCCCCGGCGCCCCGTGCGGTCTCCGCGCCCGGGCGGCCGGGCGCCGGGGGGGCTGAGCCGGGCGGAGGCGGAACGCGCCTCATGCCCGGGCCTCGGCGATATGGCCGCGCAGCTCGTGCACGATCTCTGAGAATTCCGGCGTGTAGGTGACCGAGAGGTCGCGCGGGCGAGGCATCGGCACGTCGCGCACCGTGATCACCCGCCCCGGCCGGGCCGACATCACGAAGATCCGGTCGGCGAGGAACACCGCCTCGCGCAGGTCATGCGTGACGAGGATGGCGGTGAAGCGCTTCTGCGCGTGCAGATCGCGCATCACGCACCACAGCTCCTCGCGGGTGAAGGCGTCCAGCGCGCCGAAGGGCTCGTCGAGCATCACCAGCGCCGGATCATGGATCAGCGCGCGGCACAGCGAGGCGCGCTGCTGCATGCCGCCCGAAAGCTGCCAGGGGTACTTGCCCCCCTGCCCCGCCAGCCCGACCGTGGCCAGCAGCGCCTCGGCCTGGGCGCGGTACTCGGCGCGGTTGCGGCGCAGGCGCGCGCGGTGCGGCTGCACCACCTCCAGCGGCAGCAGCACGTTGTCCAGCGTCAGCCGCCAGGGCAGCATCACCGGGTTCTGGAAGGCCATCCCGGCCACGGAGACCGGCCCCGTGACCGGCACACCGGCCACCGAAACCTTCCCCGTGGTGGGAAAGTGCAGCCCGGTCGCCAGCCGCATCAGCGAGGATTTCCCGCAGCCGGAGGGCCCGACCACGGCGACGAACTCCCCCTGCTCCACCGAGAGGGACAGCCCGCTGACCGCCAGCGTGCCCTCCTCCGCGCCCTGCGCCCGGTAGCGCAGCGAGACATCCTCGATCTCCACGAACCCCATCAGGGAACGGCGCGCTCGGAGGGATCGGGCAGGAAGGAGGCGTCGAACACCTCCGCGGCCGTCGGGCGGGTGGTGAAGTCGTAGGTGTCGGCGATCTGGTCGATCGAGCGCTCCAGCCGGGCCATGTCCACCCCGCCGATGCCGTTCGCCTTCACCTCGTCGGTGAAGATGTTCTGGTCCATCGCCATCTTCAGCCGCTCCAGCTCCACCGGCTCGCGCGCCACGTCATTGTGGGCCATCACGAATTTCACCGCCGCCTCCGGGTCGGTGTAGGTGTCCTGGAAGCCCTTGACGGTGGCCTTCAGGAAGGCCTTCACCGCCTCGGGGTTCCGGGCCGCGAACTCCGGGTTCACCAGGATCACGTTGCCGTAGAGGTCCAGCCCGTGGTCGGCCATCAGGATCGTGGAGATGTCGTCCTCCGGCACGCCGTTGGCCTTGAGGTTGATGAAGGAGGAGAAGGAGAAGCCGGTGATCGCGTCCACCTTGCCCTGGGCCAGCATCGGCTCGCGCACCGGGAAGCCGACGTTCTCGATGGTCACCTTCGAGGCGTCGATGCCGTTGGCCTTCACGAAGGCCTTCCACTGGGCATAGGCGCCGTCGGGCGCGGGCGCGCCGAGGATCCTGCCCTCCAGGTCCTTCGGCGCGCTCACCCCGAGGGACTTGCGGCCCACGATGGCAAAGGGCGGCTTGTTGTAGATCATGAAGATCGCGGTGACCTTCAGGTCCGGGTTCTGGTCACGGAACTTGATCAGCGAATTGATGTCCGAGGCGCCGAGCTGATAGGTGCCCGAGGCCACGCGCGGGATCGCCTCCAGCGAGCCGTTGCCGGTGTCCATCGTCACGTCCAGGCCCTCGTCGGCGTAATAGCCCTTGTCGAGCGCCAGCAGCAGCGGCGCGGAGGGGCCCTCCCATTTCCAGTCGTTGGAAAAGCTGATCGCGGTGTCGGCCAGTGCACCGCCGGCGGCCAGCATCGCGGCGGCTGCCAGGCTGAGGATCTGTTTCATGTCGGTCTTCCCTGTCGGACCCGGTTCTTATTTCATCGGGCCGCCTGCGCGGGCCCGTACCGAAACTCAAGCAGAGCCGGCCCTGCTGCACAAGGGCGCCGCAGCGGGACGCGGCGCTTTGCCCTTCCGCGCACGCGCTTTGGGCAGATGCCCGCCCCACTGGCTGGAAAAGCGGCGCGGGCCACACGCGGGCTTGCACCCGGCGCCGGCTTGCGGCACGCCTTGGGGCCTGCACATCCAAGGAGCGATCATGCGACCCATCGCCTTCGCCGCCCCGGGCCGGTTCTGGCGCGGCAACCTGCACACCCATTCCAACCGGTCCGACGGCGCGCTGCCGCCCGGCGAGGTCTGTGCGCGCTACGCCGCGGAGGGCTATGATTTCATCAGCCTGACCGACCATTTCGTCGGGCCCTTCGGCTATCCGATCACGCCCACCGAAGAGTTCCGCACCAACCGCTTCACCACGATCCCCGGCGCGGAGCTGCACTCCGGCGCGCTCGCGAACGGGGAGCTGTGGCACATCCTGGCTGTCGGCCTGCCGGAGGATTTCGCGCCCTCCAACTCCCCCTCCTTCGCGCCCGTGCCGGACCAGGAGACCGGGCCCGAACTGGCGGCGCGGGCCCGCGCGGCCGGGGCCTTCGTCGCCATCGCGCACCCGCACTGGTCCGGCCTCACCGAGGCGGATGCCCGCTCGCTGGAGGCCGCCCATGCGGTGGAGGTCTACAACCACGGCTGCGCGGTGGAATGCGACCGGGGCGACGGGCTGCACACGCTGGACCTGCTGCTCACCGAGGGCCGCCGCCTCGGCGTCGTGGCCACGGATGACGCGCATTTCCACGTGGCGGACCATTTCGGCGGCTGGACCATGGTGAAGGCGGAGGAGAACACCCCCGAGGCGCTGCTCGCCGCGCTGAAGGCCGGCGCCTACTACGCCAGCACCGGGCCGGAGATCACCGATCTCTCGCTGGAGGGCGAGGAGGTGGAGGTCGCCTGCTCCGCCGCCTCGGTGGTGATCGTGCAGGGGCGCGGCGCGGGCACCGCCACACGCCACGGCGCCTCGATGACCCGCGTCCGGGTGCCGCTGGGCCGGGTCTCCGCCAGCCCCTGGCTGCGCGTGACGGTGATCGACGCGGCCGGCCGCCGCGCCTGGACGAACCCGATCTGGCGCGACTGACCCGCGCCGCGCGGCGTTGCTCAACGTCAGTCAGCGGCCGCGCGGCGCCTCCCCCGGCGCGGCGGTCACGCCCCGTCCCCGGCGGCGTGGCCGCGTCAACCGGACGTCATGCCCCCACGCGGCCCCGGCGGCGCATCCGGCCTCGACCGCCGGAGAGACCAGCATCGCGCAGGCCCGGGACGCGCCGCGCCCTGCCACCGGTACACGCCACGCTTCGCTGAATCAGGTCCCAAACCCTGCTGCCGGGCCGGACCGCGCACGCACCCTGCCGCGCCACTCCCCCGCCGTGGACGCACCGCACGCCCGCAGGTCACGCCACACCGTTCTGCCGCCAGGGTGCCGCCCGGCGTCGCCCCACCCGGGGCGGCGCCCCCCTCCGGAGACGCGAACGGCCCGCCCCGGGAACACCGGGGCGGGCCGTCTTGATCGGGCCCGGACAGGGACAGGGCTGTGTCCGGGCCCGCTTCCGCCTCAGCTCTTCGGAGCGTTGGGGAAGAACAGTTCCTGGCCGTTCACCTTGTAGCCGGCGATGGTCTGCTGGCCCTCGGGCGAAAGCACCCAGTCCACGAAGGTCTGGCCCGCGTCCACCTTCACCGAGGGGCATTTCTCCGGGTTCACCGCCATGATGCCGTACTGGTTGAACATCTTCTCGTCGCCCTGCACCAGCACCTCGAAATCCCCCTTGTTCTCGAAGCTGATCCAGGTGGCGCGGTCGGTGAGCGTGTAGGCGTTCATGCCCACGGCGGTGTTGAGCGTGGCGCCCATGCCCGAGCCGGTCTCGCGGTACCAGCCCCCGGAGGCGGCGGCGGGGTCCACGTCGGTCTGCTTCCACAGCGCCAGCTCGGCCTTGTTCGTGCCGCTGTCATCCCCGCGCGAGGCGAAGGGCGCCCCGGAGGCGGCGATCTTCTCCAGCGCGGCCACCACGTCCGACGATCCCTTCACCCCCGCCGGGTCCGACGCCGGGCCGACGATGACGAAATCATTGTACATCACGTCCGTGCGCTTCACCCCGTAGCCATCGGCGACGAATTTCTCCTCCGCCGGCTTCGCGTGAACGAACAGCACGTCCCCGTCGCAGTTCATCGCGTTCTTGATCGCCTGGCCGGTGCCCACGGCCACCACGCGCACCTCGATGCCGGTCTTGTCGGTGAAGATCGGCAGCAGATAGTCGTAGAGACCGGAATTCTGCGTGGACGTGGTGGATTGCACGGTGATGAACGGCTCGTCGGCGAAGGCCGGCGCGCCGAAGGCGAGGCCGGCGACAAAGGCCATCGGCAGGGCGGCGGTGACAGTGGTGCGCAGCATGGGATCCCTCTCGTTTCTGCGGCGGGAGACAACCCGCCGTTTCGAGGGAGTATGCATAATCTGTCGTTCCTTGTCGATTCTACCTGATTATGGGAAATTTCGCGTCAATCCGCTGCCAGGTGTGCGGCCACGGCGAAGCCCTTGGGCAGCGCGGGGGGTTCCCCGTCCAACATCGCCGCCACGGCCGCGCCCACGGCCTGGCCGATTCCGAAGCTGATCTTGAAGCCGCCGGTGGCCGCGAGCACCGTCTCCGCGCCCGGAAGCGGGCCCAGCATCGGGTCACGCCCCAGCGCGCGCGGCCGCAGCCCGGCCCAGCGCGCCCGCACCGGAAGATCGCGGATGGCCGGGCACAGCCGCCGGGCCCGCGCCAGCGTGGCCTCCAGCAGCGCGTCGGTGCCCAGCGGCACCTCGAACACCCGTTCGCTCGTGGCCCCGATGGCGATGCCGCCGGTGGCGTGGGGCAGCACATAGGTGCCGTCGCCGTAAAGAAGCGGGCTGCGTGGGGCCGGCCCGTCCAGCACCAGCGCCTGCCCCTTCACCGCCTGCCCGGTGAGCCGGCCGAGCAACGGCGCCATCAACGCGAAGCTCTCCACCCCGGCGGCCACCACGATGCGCCGCGCCGCGATGACGCCCTCCGCGGTCTCAACCCGCCCCGGCGCGATGCCGCGCACCTCGGCACGGGCCAGCCGCCCGCCCCGCGCCGCCACCACCCGGGCAAGCAGCGCGCAGGTGGCGGCCGGGTCCAGCCGCGCGGTGAGCGTGTCGAACACCATGCCCTCGGGCGCGGCAGCGGGGTCCATCCATCCGGGCCAGGCATCGGGGGGCAGGATCTCCATCCGGGCGCGTGCGCCCCATTGCGACACCGCGGCCCCGGCACGGCGGGTGGCGATGGCCCGGGCCTCGGGCGTGAGCAGCGGCTGCAGCCGGCCGATGCGGCCGTAGCCCGCGCTGCCGCCCGCCTCCGCCTCCAGCGCGGCCAGGGACGGGCCCAGCGCCAGCAGCGCCTCGAACTGGAACTGCTTCTTCGCGTTCCAGCGCTCCGGCACGTGGGGCGCCAGCGCGCCGATCACCCCGCCGCTGGCCCCGGCGCCGGGGCCGGCACGCTCCAGCAGCAGCACGTCACGCCCGCGCGCCAGCGCGGCGACGGCAGTCCACAGCCCGAATACCCCGGCGCCGACGATCACCACGTCTTCCATTGCCTGCCCTTCCGCTTCGCACCGCCCCCTCGCACAACGGGGCCAAACATGGCTAACATCAGGCCGGAGGCCTGTTCTGATACCAGGCCGGAGGCCCGTCCTGATATCGGGCTGGAGACCCGTACCGACACCGGGTCAGGAGCCCGTACCGACACCGGGCGGGGGGCCCGTTCTGACGCCGGATCGGGCCGGGGGCCCGTGGTTGAACGACCTTGGCCAGGGGCCCGTAGTGGATCAGGATCGGGCCGGAGGCCCCTTGCGACACTCACATCTGGCCCAAGGCCCGCAGCGGCGCTGCCCTGCGGGGTATGGCAGGGAAGGACGAGATGCAAAAGACCCTCGACTGGCTGGACAACGGCACCCCGGTTTCCACCCGCTTCGGGGACCCGTATTTCTCCGTCGCGGACGGGGTGGCGGAGGCGCGGCACGTGTTCCTGGCCGGGAACCGGCTGCCGGAGCGGTTCGCCCCGGGCTTTGCCATCGCCGAACTGGGCTTCGGCACCGGGCTCTCCTTCCTCGTCGCCTGGGCGGCCTGGCTCACGGCGGGGCACCGCACGCCGCTGCACTTCACCAGCTTCGAGGCCTGGCCTCTCTCCGGCGCGGACATGCGGCGGGCGCTGGGGCACTGGCCCGAACTCGCGCCGCTGGCAGACGCGTTCCTCTCCGCCTGGCACCCGGACGGCGGGGTGATGCAGCTCTCCGGCGCCCGGCTGGAGGTGGTGCCGGGCGACGCGCGCGAGACCCTGCGCGGCTGGACCGGCGCGGCGGACGCCTGGTTCCTCGACGGGTTCAGCCCGGCGCGCAACCCGGAACTCTGGAGCCCGGAGCTGCTCGTGCAGGTGGCCCGGCACACCCGGCCCGGGGGCACCTTCGCCACCTACTCCGCGGCCGGCCATGTGCGCCGCGCGCTCGCCACCGCCGGATTCGCCGTGCGGCGCCTCCCCGGCTTCGCGGGCAAGCGCCACATGTCGGCGGGCAGCCTCTCGGCACTCTGACGCCCGCACCGCAACCTCTGCGTGCACTTCTCTCCGCTCACACCGTAGCACGAATGCCATTCTCCGGCCAGGATGACCACCCTCCCGGCATTTAGCGGGCCGAAAACTGCCGCAATTCTGTTAAGCTTCCTCACGGATTTGTAATGCGGGCCCCGTGCGTTATAACCCTTTGGTTGAGCGTCTCGACAGCGCGAACCAGAACGGGGAGGGAGCCATCGCTCTGTCGGACATGTGAAATCCGGTGTCCGGAACTGGTCCGGAAAGGTGCCGGGAACATCCTTTGCGTGTGTAATCTGCTTTCGCATCCTTGGCCGCCCCCCCATCACCGCCCCGGCGCCAACCGGTGGCGCGCCCGGGCCGGGGGACACACAGGCGGGATTGCGTTCGGATGCATCCGTTCTCGTGGCGGGCGGGGTATCGACAGGAGAGCGATGCCGCGCCCGGTGACTGCCTTGCAGCGGGGTTTGACGCGTCTGTGGTTTACCGGGTCTTTCGCTTCGGAGTGTGCTGACATGAGTTCGAGCCTCCCCACCGACCGGACATCCGATGCGCTCTATCGGCTGCTGGTGAACGCCGTGGCCGATTACGCGATCTACATGCTGGACCCCGAGGGCTATATCGCGAACTGGAATTCGGGGGCCGAGCGGGCCAAGGGCTATACCGAGGCCGAGATCGTGGGCCGGCACTTCTCCTGCTTCTACACCCCGGAGGACCGGGCGAACTTCGCGCCGCGCATGGCGCTGCAGACGGCGCTGCGCGACGGCAAGTTCGAGACCGAGGGCTGGCGCGTGCGCAAGGACGGCACCCGGTTCTGGGCCAATGTGCTCATCGACCCGGTGTTCGAGAACGGCCGCCACCTCGGGTTCGCCAAGGTCACCCGGGACCGCACGGTTCAGTACGAGGCCGAAATCAACAGCCGGCGCATCGAGCAGCGCTTCCGCCTGCTGGTGCAGGGGGTGACCGACTACGCGCTGTGCATGCTCGACACCGACGGCATCGTGAGCAACTGGAACATCGGCGCCCAGCGCACGCACGGGCACACCGAGGAGGAGATCGTCGGCCGGCATTTCTCCGTGTTCCACACCGGGGAGAGCATTCAGGAAGGGGAGCCCGCCCGGGCGCTGGACATCGCGCTGCGCAAGGGCAAGTACGAATGCGAGTGCTGGCAGGTGCGCAGCGATGGCACGCGCTTCTGGGCCCACCTGGTGATCGACCCGCTGTTCGAGGCCGGCCGGCTGATGGGCTTTGCCCAGATCACCCGCGACATCTCGCGCCAGAAGGCGGATTCCGACCGCATCGCCGCCGTGAGCCGCCGGCTCGACCTTGCGCTCTCGAACATGACGCAGGGCCTGTGCCTGTTCGACCGCGACGGCTGCCTCTCCCTCCACAACGTGCGCCTGCTGGAGATCTTCGGGCTGACGGAAAGCCAGCTGCCCCTCGGCACCACGCTGCGCGAGGTGATCGCCCTCACGCTGGCGCAGAACAGCGAGGCGGCGGTGGACTCCGCCTACCAACGCCATCGCGCGCTGATCGCCAACGCCGTCGCGACCAGTGTGGTCGAGGAGGTGCATGACGGGCTGGTCCTGTCGATCTCCCACCGGGTGATGGCAGACGGCACCTGGGTGACCACGTTCGAGGACATCACCGAGCGGCGGCGCTCCGAGGAGCGGCTGCTGTTCATGACCCACCACGACATGCTCACGCGGCTCAGCAACCGCACGCATTTCCTCGAGGGCCTCGACGCCACCATCGCCGCCTGCGCGCCGGAGCGGGACCGGGTGGCGCTGGCCGCGATCGACCTCGACCGGTTCACCGACATCAATGACCTGCACGGGCATTTCGCCGGCGACCAGGTGCTGCGGATGCTGGCGGCCCGCCTGCGCGCCACGCTGCGCGAGGGCGAATCGCTGGGCCGGGTGGGTGGCGACGAATTCGCCGCCGCCAAGGCCTTCCGCGACGAGGCGGAGCTGATCGACTTCGCCAACCGGCTGGAGGCCGCCCTGCGCGCGCCGCTGCGGGTGGACGGGCAGGACATCAACACCGGCGCGAGCATCGGGCTGGCGGTCTATCCCGTCGATGCGGGCGACCGCGAGCAACTGCTCAAGAACGCCGACCTGGCCATGCAGCGCGCGAAGGCCGATCTCGCCGGCGCGATCTGCTACTACGAGCCCCGGATGGACGAGGCCGCCCGGGCCCGCCGCGCCCTGGTACAGGACATCTGGAGCGCGGTGGAGCGCAAGGAATTCGAGCTGGTCTATCAGGTGCAGAAATCGGTGCGCAGCGGCGAGACCACCGGGTTCGAGGCCCTGCTGCGCTGGAATCACCCCGAGCGCGGGCGGATTTCGCCGCTCACCTTCATTCCCCTGGCCGAGGAATGCGGCGCCATCCTGCGCATCGGCGAATGGGTTCTGCGCTCCGCCTGCGCGGAGGCCGCGGCCTGGGACGAGCCGCACCGCGTCGCGGTGAACATCTCGCCGGCGCAGATCGCCCATGCCGATCTGGTGCCGCTGATCCAGAGGGTGCTGGAGGAAACCGGCCTGCAGCCCTCACGGCTGGAGCTGGAGATCACCGAGTCCGCGATCATGTCGGACCGCCGGCAGACGCTGGAATTCCTCCATGCGCTGGCCGGGATCGGCGTGTCCGTGGCGCTGGACGATTTCGGCACCGGGTATTCCTCGCTCGACACTCTGCGCAGCTTCCCGTTCAGCAAGATCAAGCTGGACCGGGCCTTCATCACGGAAATCGAGACCAGCGACCAGGCCATGGCGATCATCCGGGCCATTCTGGCACTCGGCCGCAGCCTGGGCATCCCCGTTCTGGCCGAGGGGGTGGAGACGCGCTCCCAGCTCGCCATCCTGCGCACCGAGGACTGCGACGAGGTGCAGGGCTACCTGCTGGGCCGGCCGCGCAAACCGATCTTCGCCGTGGCCTCCTGATTCCGCGCCCCGGCCCGGGATCCTCCGCCACGGCCCCGGGGCGGGATGCGGGCACCCCGGCGGCCTCCTGCGGCCGATCTCCGGAAGCCCGGCCATCTCCCCGGACCGCACCCTGGCCTCTGCCACAAGGCGTGGCGCACGCCCCCCCCGGACATCCGGACCATCGGACGCCCTGGCAGGCCTGGTCCGTCCGGCCGGCGGCCCCTCGCTGCGGGTCTCGGCCGGGCGCTACGCGCAGGTGGGCCGAAGCGGGCCCTGTCGCGGGGGCCCGCCGGTCAGTTCGGCAGGGCCACGGTGCGCAGGTAGCTGTCGATCAGCGATTCGAAACCGCCGTTCAGGTCGCTCCGGCCCGACTTGAGCAGATACCCCGCCGCGTTCAGCCCGTAGGCAAGGCGCTTGTCCTCCTCGCTGTTGGACGTGGTGAGCATGAACACCACGGAGCGGCGCAGGTGATCGTCGGCGCGCAGTGCTTCCAGGAACTCGATTCCGTTCATCCGCGGCATGTTGATGTCGAGCAGGATGAGATGCGGGGGGGCCAGCTTGTTCGCCCCCCCCTCGCCGCGCAGCCATGCCAGCCCTTCCAGGCCGTCGCGCGCCACGTGCAGCGGGTGATCGATCTGCCGGCGCCGCAGCGCCCGCGTCACCTCCTCCGCATCGATCTCGTCATCTTCGAGAAGCAGGATATTCACGTTGTCACCGATCATCATTTCAGACCTCCGTCTCGGGGGTAGTCGCCGGACCGGGGTTCGGCCAGGTAAAGGCGATGCAGGTTCCCTCCCCCTCGCCGGTCAGGATGCGCACCTGGCCGCGACGGGCTGTCACGATCTTCTTCACGAGGGCAAGGCCCATGCCGCTGGCTTCGTGCTGATCACGTGGCTGGAGGGTCTGGAACATTTCGAACACGCGATCGTGGAACTGCTTGGGGATGCCCGGGCCGTCATCACGCACGGTGAATTCATAGCCTTCGGGCAGCACGCGCACGTTCACGGAAATGAGGCCGCCGGGGGCGCCGTGATGCTTCACCGCGTTCGACAGCAGGTTGATGAACACCTGCGCCAGAGGCATGCGCGGCAACTGGATCTCGTGCAGGGCGGGGTCCACGACGAGGGCCATGTCCTCGGGCATGTCCACCATCGGGCGGAGCCCTTCGACAAGCTGGCCGACATTCACCGGCTCCTCCTGCGCGGCGGGGCGGCCGGCGCGGGAATAGGCCATCAGATCGTCCAGGAACTGGTCCATCCGCCGCACCCGGCTGCGCAGCTTGCGCATGCGTTCGCGGTTCTGCTCGTCCAGGTGCGGAGCAAGATCCTCTTCCAGCCAGCTGGTGATGCGTTCCACGGCGCGCAGCGGAGACTTGAGGTCATGGCTGGCGGCGTGAGCGTATTCCTCCAGTTCCGCGTTCGATCTGCGCAGGTCGTCCATGGTGAGTGCCAACTGGTGCTCGGCCTCCTTGCGCTCCGATATGTCCCGCAGGATGCCGCAATAGATGCGGCGCTTGTCGAGCAACACCTCGCTCACCGCCAGGTCCAGCGGGAAGGTGGAGCCGTCCTTGCGCCGCCCGGAGACCTCCCTGCCCGAGCCGATGATCTGCCGCCGGCCCGTGCGCGCATAGGCGCCGAGATAGCCGTCATGCGCGCTGTGGTAAGGCTCGGGCATCAGGCAGCGCACGTTGCGCCCCACGACTTCCCGCGCCGCATAGCCGAAGATGGTCTCGCAGCCGCGGTTGAAGGATTCGATCGTCCCCTGCGTATCGATGGTCACGATGCCGTCCACCGTGGTGTCGAGCACGGCGCGCATGCGGCCCTCGCTCTCCTCCAGAGTGCGGGTCTTGCGGTCCAGGAAATCCATCGCGGTGTTGAAGCTGTGCGCGAGGTAGCCGATCTCGTCGGAGGACATGATCTCGGCGCGGCGCGAACCGTCCCCCTCCATGATCTGGCGCACCACGTCCACGAGGTGGAGCGTGGGGCGGGTGATCATCCGGGCGAGGAATATGCCGACGACAAGCACCACGACCGAGACCAGCGCGAAGATGAAACCCACGGTCTCCAGCTGGGCGCGGGCCGGGCGCAGGGCGTCGGCATGGTCGATCCGCGCAACGATGCCCCAGCCCAGTGTCGGGATGTACCCGGTGGCGACCAGCACCCGCTTGCCGCGCGTGTCCGCCAGGGCAGTGCTGTCCGCCGTGAGCTCCCGTCCGTCGAGCGCCGCGAGGATCGCCGGGTCGTCCTTCGCCGGGGTCACCGGGCCGAGCCGGGCCGGGAAACGCCGCGGCGTGAGCAGTTCCACCGTTCCGTCCGGGTCGCGCCGGGCCACGAGGATCTCCCCCGTGCGGCTCAGCCCGTCATGGTTTCCCACCGTGGCGAGCAGTTCCGAGGCGTCGAACACCGCGAGCAGCGTGCCGACGCGGGCGTCCTCATGGCGCAGTATGCCGGCCACGAGCACGTGCAGGCGCGCCTCGCCCGGATCGAACCAGAGATCGACGATTTCGGGCGGGCCGTCCTTCAGCCTGCGCGGAATGGTCTGGCAATGCCCGGGGCGCGCCGCCGGCGCCCCGACCGAGGCGAGCTCGCCACCCGCGGGGCCGCAGAAGGCGAGGCGTTCGAGCAGCCGCACGGAATCAAAGCCTTCCTTCAGCCGCACGCGCAGCCGGTCAAGCGCCTCGGGCGTCCGGTGCCTGAAAAGCTCCGACGCGACGGCGGGCAGGGAATCCGTGGTGGTGAGCGCCAGAACCCTGTCCGACCAGTGGCCGGTGATCAGGCGAATCTCGCGCTCCTGCTCGTTGACCAGGCGCCGCAGCTGCGACAGCCAGCTCTCCGTGATCTGGTTCCGGGCGAAATTGAAGGTTGCAAATCCCACTGCCGCCATGCCGCAAAGCGAGACCAGCAACAGCAGCAAGATGATCCTCTCGCGCATACCGAACATGTACGGTGAACGACCCATTCTCTCCATCGCTATGCGATCCGGTCCCCCCGGGAGCCAAGACGGCACCCGGCCCACTGACCCGAGAGAGCAACTTATCGTCGCGATCTTGCCGGTTGATTAAGGCGGGGAGGCTTCTGCCGCCCGACGCCGGCGCGGAAAAGGGCATGGAGAGCCGCATCCGGAGAGGCTGTGCGGAGGGTTCCGGCGCCAGGCCCGCAGGGTGCCACGGCAAAGGCGCCGCACCCGGTGCGTCACCGGGCCCGACGCGCTGCCGCGGGCGGGCGGGGTCGTCCAACTGTCTGGATTATCCCGAGGATTTGGCTCCGGCGGTAGGATTCGAACCTACGACCAGCGGATTAACAGGCCCTCGGCAGCCCCGGAGCACCATGTGTTTGCAGGCAAGGGCGCTGTCAAACCTATCACCAAGAATCAAGGACTTACGAGGCGTTTGGCAAACCTCCTGCGGGGGGCTGCTCATGTCTGAGAACTGGACTTCCCGCCGCTTCGTCTGGCTCTCAGCCATCATGAGCAACGAGGCGCTGCCGGATGCCGCGAAGCTGCTGGCATCGGCACTCTGCTGCACCCTCGTGGACGGTGATACCGGGCAGTGCCGCCGCCGGCTGGAAGACATGGCGCAGGCCATCGCGAAGGATAAGCGGACCGTGCGCCGAGCCCTGCGGACGCTTGAGGCCGCCGGTTGGCTGCGGAGCGAACAGGCTACCGGGCGGGGGCGCGCCGCGCTCTACGAGCTGGCTCTGCCCGGAAATGTGGTGGTCCTGCCGACCCGGGAAAGGGGGGCAACCAAGCCCCAAAAGGCGGACACCAGTGCCCCCCTTTATGATGCAGAAAGGCGGTCAGATCGTGCACGAAAGGCGGACACCAGTGACCGCCCCTATAATAATCCCACTATATCCCAGAATGCGCGGGCGCACGCGACCCCGCCGAAACGGCACTTCCAAGCCGTCTCCCTCACCGACCGAGATGCCGAGCGCATTGCCGGCTGGAACGGCTGGCTTGCGGCCGAGGGATGCGCCTCGCTCGCCCTGATCGCGTCGAATGCTCCGAGCGCAAGGCCCGGGGTCTACCAGCTCCCCTCCCGGTTCCCTCCCCCGCACGGCAATGCCGAGAAGCGGGCCGAGACGGCTGCGTTCTTCGAGCTGGCCTACGGCTACCGCTTCCCGAGCGCCGAGGCCGAGACCACCCACCACCAGCGGAAAGGATTTGCCCGATGATGAGCGTTGAGCGCATCGCCCTCTCCACCGTCCTGCCCCTGAGCAGTGAGACCCTCGCCGAGCATGTCCGGGTGGGCGATGCCGAGCAGATCGCCGAGGCCGAGCGCCTTGCCTTCGTCGCCGCCTCCGAGGTGGAGCAGCTCGCCGGGCTGGCGCTGCTCACCCAGACCATCCGGCTCATGCTCGACGGCTGGCCCGGCGGCTGGCTGCACCTGCCCATCGCGCCCCTGCCCAGCGACGGCACCGTGGCAGTGACGGTGGGCGGCGAGCCGGTGAGCCCCCGCGCCGTGGTCCCCGGCCGTCGCCCGGCGCTGCTGCTGGACGCGCTGAGGCCCGAGGGCGTGGTGCTGATCGAGTACGAGGCGGGCTACGGCACGACGGCGGAGAGCGTGCCGGCCGATCTGCGCCACGCGGTGGCCGACCAGGCGGCGGCGCTGTTCGATGCCCGGGGCGTGAGCGACGCCAAGACCATCAGCCTGTCCCCGCACCTGTCCCGCATCGTGGCCCGCTACAAGCGGCTCGCGGTCTGAGCGCGGGGAGGACCGGATGGCCTACGACAAGCACGACGATTTCACCCCCGACCTGCTGGGATTTGGTCCCAATGCCCCGGTTTCTGAGAGGGGGGAGCACCGCGGTGTTGAGTTGTGCTTTCGCGCTCACGACTTTTCCAGCCCCGCCGCTGCGGCTGTTTCGTTTCTGGAAACACTGAAAGTGCCCGAAGGGCTCAACGCCGGGAAGCCTCTCCGCCTCGCCCCGTTCCAACGGCAGTTCGTGGAGGGTGCGCTGGCCGAGGGTGTCTCCACCGCCATTCTCAGCATCGGCCGGGGCAATGCCAAGACGGCGCTCTCTGCCGGAATCGCTCTCGGCGCCCTGCTCGGCGTCTGGGACAGCCAGCCCCGGCGGGAGGTGCTGTTTGCCGCCCGTGTCCGCGATCAGGCCCGCATCGCATGGGACTTCGCCTGCGGGCTCGCATCCTTCCTGCCGCCCGAGATCCAGCGGCGGCTGATCTTCCGCCGCGCCCCGCGCCTTGAGATCGAGTTTGACGGCGACGGCGGCGGGCACATCCTGCGCGCCATCGCGGCGGACGGCAAATCGGCCCTCGGCTCGGCCCCCACCCTCGCCCTGCTGGACGAGCGCGGCCATTGGGCGCTCGACAAGGGCGACGAGCTGGAAGCGGCCCTGCTCTCCGGCCTCGGCAAGCGGGGCGGCCGCGCCCTGATCATCAGCACCTCTGCCGCCAACGACACGCACCCGTTTTCCAAGTGGATCGACGAGCCCTTGCCCGGCTCCTACGTGCAGGAGCACCGGCCCCCGCCCGGCCTGCCGGCCGATGACCGGGCCTCCCTGCTGCTCGCCAACCCCGGCTCAGAGCATGGCATTGGCAGCTCCACGGACTGGCTTGAGGCACAGGCCCGGCGGGCCATCGCCCGGGGCGGCTCCACCCTGAGCAACTTCCGGCTCTACAACCGCAACGAGCGGGTGAGCGGCGAGGCGCGCGACCAGCTCGTGACCATGGACGAATGGCTGTCCTGCGAGGTGTCGGAGCTGCCGCCGCGCGATGGCCCGGTTGTGATCGGCATCGACCTCGGCGGCTCGGCCAGCATGACGGCAGCGGCCTTCTACTGGCCCGAGAGCGGCCGGCTCGAATGCCTCGGCACCTTCCCGGCATTTCCCGCTCTGCTCGACCGGGGCCAGTCGGACGGCGTGGCCCGGCGCTATGTCGAGATGCAGGACCGGGGCGAGCTGACGGTGCTGGGCGACAAGACGGTGCCCGTCGCGCCCTGGCTCACCTCCGTGCTCAAGCACGTTGAGGGCTCATCCGTCGCCGCGATCACCATGGACCGCTACAAGCAGTCGGAGCTGGGCGAGGCGCTCGACCGGGCCGGCATCCGCGCGCCCCTGAGCTGGCGCGGTCAGGGCTTCCGGGACGGCGGCGAGGACTGCGAGCGCTTCCGCCGCGCGATCTTCGACGGCCGGGTGAAGGCACGGCCCTCGCTGCTGCTGCGCTCGGCCCTTGAGGACGCGGTCTGCCTTCGCGACCCGGCGAACAATCTCAAGCTGGCGAAAGCCCGCTCCACCGGGCGCATCGACGCGGCCGCGGCCTCCGTTCTGGCGGTGGCCGAGGGCTCGCGCATCGCCGGCCGCATCAAGAAGAAAGCGAGGATCGTATGGGCCTGAACGCGGGCAATCTGGATCGGCGTATCCAGCTCTATCGGGCTGAGCGCACACGAGCGCCTGCCGGCGGCTTCATAGAGGACTGGAAGCCTTTCGGCAGCCCCCTCCCGGCCGCACGGCGGGACGTGTCGGATGCCGAGAAGTGGGCGAACGCCGGCAGCTACCACCAGTTGCAGGTACGGTTCCAGATCCGCTCCGGCAGCTTCGCCCGCAGCATCCGGCGCAGCGATTGCCTGACTTGCGACGGCGAGGTGTTCGAGATCGCCGGCATCAAGGAGATGCCCGGCCGTCGCGCCTTCGTGGAGCTGAGCTGCATCGCGGGCCAGATCGGCACGCCGGAGGTGCTGGCATGATCGGCGTGCGCAAGGAGCATCATCGCCATTCCAAGGCGGTCACCCGGACGAAGCGCTGGAAGGCGCTGCGGATGATCATCCTTGAGCGCGACGGCTTCTGCTGCCGCTCGTGCGGCGCGCGCGGCCGGCTTGAGGTGGACCACATCAAGCCGGTGCGGACGCACCCGGAGCTGTCCTACGCCCCCGCGAACCTGCAGGCGCTCTGCCCGAGCTGCCACACCCGGAAAACCCGCCTCGAATGCGGGCACCCGCCCGTGCCCGAGGCCCGCCGCGAATGGCGGAGCTTCGTTGCGGAGCTGGAACGCCCCACCCCCAAAACCAAGCAGTCAGGAGAACCAAATGCTTGATTCCGTGAAGATCGCCCGGCGCCAGTCGGAAATCCGCCAGTCCCTCGCCGGGCTGGTGGGCAAGGAAACCCCCACCGAGGATGAGGTGCGCAGCATCGAGGCGATGGACCTCGAGTTCCGCACCAACGAGACCCGCTACCGCGCCGCCCTCATCGCCGAGGACACCGAGCGGCGCGAGGCCGGGGCCGAGCTCGAGACCCGCTCCGAAAAGGACTGGGCCGAGCTGATGGCCGGTTTCGAGATGCGGCAGGTGGCGCTCGCCCTGGACGAGGGTCGCCAGCTCGACGGCAAGACGGCCGAAATCGTGACCGAGCTGCGCAGCGCCGGCGGCTTCCGGGGCGTCCCGGTGCCGTGGCAGGCGCTGGAACAGCGTGCCGGCGAGACCGTCTCCACCGGCACCCCCGACCCGGTGAGCGTCCGGCCGATCATCGACCGGCTGTTCCCCGACAGCGTGGCATCGCGCATGGGCGCGCAGATGATCTCCATCCCGAGCGGCTCCGTCGAATGGCCGGTGACCACCTCGGCCGTCTCCGCCGGCTGGGCGGATGGCGAGGGCGCGGACACGGCCGGGCCGGCCGCCTACACCACCGCCAATCGGGCCATGTCGCCGAGCCACAACCTCGGCATTCAGATGCGCATCACCCGCAACACGCTCAACCAGTCCGGTGCGGCGCTTGAAGCGGCGGTGCGGCGGGACATGGCGGGGGCCATGTCTGTGGAGATGGACCGGGCGGCCTTCCTCGGCAGCGGTGCCAACGGTCAGCCCCTCGGCGTCATCACCGGAGCGGCCGCCTACGGCATCGCGAGCACGGCGGTGAATGCGGTGGCCTCATGGGCGGCCTTCCGCTCGGCCGTCACCCGCTTCATGACCCGCAACACCGCCGGTTCCCCGGCCTCCGTCCGCGCCCTGATCCGGCCCGAGCTGTGGGACTTCCTCGACGGTGCGCTGATCGACGGCACGGCGGTGAGCGAATGGGATCGGCTGGTGAAGAACATCCCCACCGGCAACATCGCCATGTCGCACACCGCGCTTGCGGCCCCGGCGGGTGAACCGCTCGCCTGCGCCTCGCTGCTTACCACCTCGGCCGGCGGCGTCGCGCCGATCTTCGTTGGTGCCTGGGGGGCGGTCGACATGATCCGCGATCCCTTCACCGACGCCCGCTCCGGCACCCTGCGCCTCACGGCACTCGCCACGATGGACGTGACCGTTGCCCGCCCGGCGCAGCTTGAGCTGCTCACCGGGCTTGAGCTGGCGGCGGCCTGATGCTCTGGGGCGCCCTGAGCGGCGGGCTTGAGCTGCGCAGCGAAGGCGGAGAAATCCGCCTTCGGGCCAGCTTCCCCTATGGCCGGGCCACCACCCTTGCCGATGGCGGGCGCTCCGGCCCCGCCCGGCAGGAGGTGATTGCCTCCCGGGCCTTCGGGGCTCGCATCGCGCGCGGCGAGGAAATCCACTTCCTCGCCGGGCACGACTACAACCGGCCGCTCGCCAGCACCTCGGCGGGCAGCCTCACCCTCACCGATGGCGACGAGGCGCTCACGATCGAGGCCCGTATCGGCTCGGAGATGGCGGGGGTGAGCTACGTGCGCGACTTCCTCACCAGCCACGCGGCGGGGCTGATCCGGGGCCTCTCCCCCGGCTTCCGCGTCACGCCCGCAGCCGGCGCGGAGACGGTGGAGGAGCGCGGCGGCGCAATCCTGCGCACCGTCCGCTCGGCCGAGCTGTTCGAGATCTCGGCCGTCACCAAGCCGGCCTATCCCTCGGCGCAGATCGAGGCCCGGAGCTGGCAGGCGGCACCTCTCGCCCCACGCCCGACCGCCGCACACCCCCTCAACCGTTGGAGGCCCTGATGCTCTCGCGACTGTTCAAGCGCTCTGCCCGGCCCATAGAGAAGCGCGCCGCCGGCACCGGCTACACCGCTCAGGTGATCGCCGCCCGGGAAAGCTACATCTCCGGCGCGGGGGCCGTCGCGGAGCTGACGGCCACCGCACAGGCCTGTGTGAGCCTGTGGGAGGGCTGCTTTGCCCTTGCCGATGTGCAGGGCACCGACCTGCTGGACCGGCACACCATGGCGCTCCTGGCCCGCTCTGCGGCGCTCCGGGGCGAGGCGGTGCTGCTGATCACCGAACGCGGCCTCGCGCCTTGCGTCGATTGGGATCTTTCCACCCGCCACGGCATCCCCCGCGCCTATCGGCTGAGCGTCTCCGAAGCCGGCGGCGCGCGCAGCTTCACCGCTCTGGCCGACGAGGTGTTGCACCTGCGGATCGGCAGCGACACGGCCGCTCCGTGGACCGGCACCGCGCCCCTGCGGCGGGCTCAGATCACCGCCGAGCTGCTGCATCAGGTAGAGACCGCGCTGCGCGACGTGTACCGGGACGCTCCGCTGGGCTCGCAGATCGTGCACGCCCCGGACGGCGAGCCCGAAGACATTGACCAGCTCCGGCGCTCCATCCGGGGCAACCGGGGCGGCACGCTGTTGTTCGAGGGTGTTGCGCAGGCGACGGCGGCAGGCATGCACCCGAACCTCGGCAAGTCCCCCGACCAGCTCTCCCCCGACCTGAGCAAGAGCATGGCCATCGAGACGCTGGGAGCGGCGCGGGACGCGGTTGCCATGGCTTTCGGCGTGCTACCCGGGCTGCTCAACCGGGCCACCACCGGCCCGCTCGTGCGCGAAGCCCAGCGACACCTCGCGGGGTGGACCTTGCAGCCCGTCGCCATGCTTCTGGCCGAGGAGGCCACCCGCAAGCTCGGCACGGAAATCATGATCGACACGTTGCGGCCGGTGCAGGCCTATGACGTGGGCGGCCGGGCCAGGGCACTCTCCACCATCATCAAGGCGCTGGCAGAAGCGAAGGAAGCCGGGATTGACCCGGCTTCCCTCAACGAGGCTCAGACGCTCGTGAATTGGGGCGAGGGCGACAAGGCGGTGTGAGACAGGCAGGGCGCGCCTGCGTTGCTCTCCTTACGCGAAGCGCCCCCGTTACTCGGCGAGTGGGAAAACCCCGAGAGACCGCAGCATGGCACGCGATGCGTGGCGGTCAGCCACGTTGCTTCAGTCGAAATTCATGCTTCCGCGAGCGCGCTGCTCTTTCACGAAAACATTAAAGTCGGCATTCCCCACCGTGGTGCCCTCGCCAGTCAAAGTAAGATATTCTCTTTCAATAATTTCAAATCTCGTGGAGTCCCCATCGACATTTTCCAAGTAAATAAAATCTCCCACACTAGGATATATATCGGAGTCAAATTCTGCTACCGGACCATTATCCCTATATTCACCGAAGATATACACTGCAATGCGCGTCATTTTATTTTCTCCTCAGGATTCTAACACCTATTCCGCCACCATTTTCAGGTATCAATTCGACACCCGATTTCTCCAGCGCTTTTCGTATCGCGTCTCTAGACGCCTCCGATACGAAACGCCTCTCCTTCTCGAAGTCCACGATTGTTGACAGCCCCAACCCCGATACTCGCGCGAGATCCGGTTGGGTCATTCCAATAAGGGCACGTGCCGCTCTACACTGCGCTGGTGTCATATCAATATTTTATGTTGACGCACATGCATCACCCCTCTATCAACATTATCTATTGATATCCTACGCAGGAGCACCTGACAATGCCGAACACCCCGTTCCCGGCAGCCGGGAGAGGCTTGCCCGAAATCACCCGCCGCACCCTCCTCGCAGCCCCGGCCCTCGCTCTACCGTTGGGTGCAGCCGTTGACGGCCACAGCCGGATCCTTTCCCACTATCAGAATTGGCTCGCTGCACGCGCCGAATGGTGGAGACTGAGCGAAATTCCCGGCAACGAGGAGTACGATGATCCCCGCAGCCTCGCGGCCAAAGAGACCGAATACTCCGAGATCGCGGCACTCCTCTCGCTGCCGCCCCAAACGCAAGCAGAACTCGCTGCGTTCTCTCACATCCTTTGGAATCGAGTTGGCCCCACTTCACTGCCGGACACCGATGGCTTTCGCGAAGAAATGCGCGAGCCGGGTTGCCGCGCGATGCTGGCCATTTGGCAGGCCACCTCGGGTTCATCCACTTACCCCGTGTAGTCTTCCTAATGTCCCCAAATACACTTAGTGTACCCCACTCATTTAGGCTTGACGCGTTCCTATGTGAGTCATATCCATTTGGAATTATGAAAAGCGGACCCTTCATCAAACTCGTTGCCGACACCTACTGCGTCGAGGAAAAGACCGCGAAGACGGTCGCCCGCTTCCTCAAGGAAGCAGGAATGCTGACGTCTGGCGCGCGCGGTGTGAACGCGCCCGACATGACCGCCCGCGATCTCGGGCGCATGACCATCGCCCTGCTTGGCTCCGACCGTCCCGGCCGCGCGGTGGAGACCGTCACGGCCTTTGGCGGGCTCACCCCCGACCCCGAGCTTTCCACCCTCAGCCAGACGGACATCAATCCTGACGCTGATAGCTGGCCGAGCCTTGATGAGGTGATGGAAATCTACTTCTCGGGCGCCATCTCCCGCCTCGCCTCCGTGAAGTCGCTTGAGCTGCGCCCTCACAACATGACGGCGGAGATTGAGTTCTTCGCTGACGACAACGGCGCAGCGCCCCGCATCGTTTTCACCCTGGCCGCACCCACCCGGGAAGAGCTGGACCGGGCGTATGAGCAGATTTCCGACCATCGCGGCATCCGTGTGAGCCGATCCCTCCACGCGGCGGACATGGCCATCCTGATCCCCGCTATCCAAGAAGCCTGATCGGCGCCGCCCCGACCGGCACCCCACTACCGAAGTCAGGAGCAGCTATACCGAAATGAACAACGCCACCCTTACCATCCGGACCCAGCCGACGCGCATGCTGCCCCCCAATGAGGCGGCGGGCTATCTCGGCATGACGCTCGCGGCCTTCAAACGTGAGCAGCCCGTGCGCCCCATCGAGGTGGCGCGCGGCGTTCTGCGGTACGACCAGCGCGACCTTGATGTATGGATCGACAACCTCAAGGCGGGCAGCGGCGAGCAGGACGCCGACATTCTGGGGCGGCTGGGATGACGCGCGTCCGGGTACGCGGCTTCAAGATCTTCGATGACCGGCACGGGAAGCCGCGCTGCTATCACCGCAAGACAGGTCACGCCATCGACCTCACCGTGATCACCTTCGGCTCGGCGGAGTTCTTCGCCGAGTGTGAGCGCATCCGGGCAATCTCGGACGCCAAGGAGGCCCAGCAGCCGAAGAAAGGCACGCTGGCCGGGTTGATCGAGACCTACAAGCGCAGCGAGCGGTTCCGCGACCTCGCGCCCCGCACCCGGCGGGACTACATGCACTGTGCCAAGTTCGTGGAGAAGATCGGCGACACGCCGGTTTCCCGGATCACCGTGCCCCTCGTTTCCGGCATCATCGAGAAAGCCTCCGAGAGGATCGGCTGGCGGCAAGCAAACATGCTCCGCACGTTCCTCTCGCAGGTTTTCCAGCAGTGCGTCCCCCTCGGCCTCATCGACAAGGATTTCACCACGGGCGTGCTCAAGCGGCGGAGGCCCAAGGCCGCGCCGAGGGCGAATCGGCCGTGGACCCGCGAGGAATGCGCCGCAGTGCTGGCCAATGTCTCGCCGCAGCTCCGCGCCGTGATCGCGATGATGATGAATACCGGGCTCGACCCGTCCGACGCCATCCGCGTCACCCGCACCCAGATCGAGGGGCAGGTGATCCGGGGCGTCCGGGGCAAGACCGGAGAGCCCGTGAGCCTGCCCGTGACGCCCGCCTTGGCCGCTGCGCTGGCCGAGGCCCCGGAGCATGACGCCGTGACCGTGCTGGCCAGCTCCAGGCGCCTGCCGTGGACCTATGACGGCCTTGCCAGCTCTTGGCAGCGGGCACGGCGCGACATGGAGGCAAAAGGGCTCATCGGCCCGGGCCTCACCCTCAAGGGCATCCGGCACACCGTGGCGACCACCCTGCGCGAGGCGGGCTGCGATCCGAGGCGGATTGCCGACCTTCTGGGCCAGAAAACCGTGAGCATGGCCCTGCACTATTCGAGGGACGCCAATCTGGACCGGAGGAACGCCGAGACCATCAAGACACTGGAAAAAGCGAACCTTGCGGGAACTGAAATTGTCAAACCACCCCGCAAAAAGCGTCAAACCCCGGGAGGGGCGAGCAAGTGACTATCACTAAGTGGATGATTTTTCCCGAGGATGTTGGCTCCGGCGGTAGGATTCGAACCTACGACCAGCGGATTAACAGTCCGATGCTCTACCACTGAGCTACGCCGGAACAGAGCCTTCATCCTCGGGCGAGGCGGTCTATAACAAAGCCCCCTGCCCCCGTCCAGCGCGAATTTCGCCCTGCCGGTCGCTGCCGCCG
This sequence comes from Paroceanicella profunda, assembly GCF_005887635.2. Lineage (GTDB taxonomy): Bacteria > Pseudomonadota > Alphaproteobacteria > Rhodobacterales > Rhodobacteraceae > Paroceanicella > Paroceanicella profunda. The sequence continues at coordinate 209,805 of NZ_CP040818.1, forward strand.
AAATCGCGCATGATCTCGCCGGCGATCGTGCCCAGAACCTCCTGCAGCCCGGGCAGCCGCGCCGGGGTGAGGCGCGACACCGGGCCGGAGATCGACACCGCGGCCACGCCCTGGCCGTGCTCGTCGCGCAGCGGCACGCTGAGGCAGCGCAGGCCCTCGGTGAATTCCTCCGCGTCATGGGCCACGCCGCAGGCGCGGATGCGGCCCAGCTCGGCCAGCATCGCCGCCGGGGTGGTGAGGGTGGCGGCGGTGGCCGCAGGCATGCCCTGCTCGGCGAGGATGGCGCGCACGCGCTCGTCCGGCATGGTGGCGAGCAGTGCCTTGCCCGCCCCCGACCAGTGCATCTTCACCCGTCCGCCCACCTGGGTGATGGCCCGCATGGTGTGGCGGCTTTCCACCTGGGCCATGCAGATCACCTCGCCACCGCTCTCCACGTAGATGTTCGCGGTCTCCCCGGTCACCTCCATCAGCCGGCGCAGATAGGGCCGCGCCAGGGCGATGATGTCGCGGTTGCGGGTGAAGGTGGCGCCCACGGTGAAGGCGGAGACGCCGATCTGCCACAGGCCGGTCATCGCCTCGAACCGCACGAAGCGCTCGCCTTCCAGCGTGGTGAGGATGCGGTGCGTGGTGGAGGCGGCGAGCTGCGCGCGCTCGGCCGTTTCGGTGAGCGTGAGCCCGTCCGAGCTGGCGGCGAGGGCCCGCAGGATGGCGATGGCGCGCGCGATCGACCGCACCTGGCCGGAGCGGCTGTCTGCAGGGTCCGGCGTCTGGCGGCCGGCCAGTGGCTTTTGTGTCATGGGCTCACGATAGCGCGGCGCGACGGCCGGGAACAGACGGCATTTCGGCCTAGTCCGGATCGATGCCGGACAGGCGCCGGCCCTCGCAGACGGTGCGGATCTCCTCGATCAGGGCGTGCAGTTCCTCGCCCGGCGGCTCGTTGCCGCGCAGCGACAGGCCGACGGGGCCGGTCCAGTCCTCGCCGCCCGGGCCGATGGCCACAAGCCGGCCCAGGCCGATCTCCTCCTCCACCACGCCGCGCGAGATGAGCCAGACCGCGTCCGAGTCCCGCACGATGGCCCGGCCGAAGGCGAGCGAGACGGATTCGTAGCGCGCCTGCAGCCCGCCCAGCCCGCGCGCCAGCAGGAACTGCTCGGCCGTGGTCCGGATCACTGCGCCCGGCGGCGGCAGGATCAGCGGATACTGCCCCAGCGCGCCGATGTCCCCGGAGGCCACCAGCGGGTGGCCCGGCCGCACCACGACGGCGATCTGCTCGGAATAGAGGTGTTCGAACACCAGCCCGGCCATCTGCTCGGGCACCGCGAGCCGGCCCACGACCATGTCCAGCGCATGGCCGCGGAGCTGTTCGAGCAGGAACCAGTTCGGCGCGGTGGAGACGCGCAGCTGCACCTGGGGGTGGGACTGCGCGAAGCGCAGCGCTGCCGTGGGCATCACGCCCGTCGCCACCGTGGGCAGCACGCCCAGCCGCAGCATCGGCTTGCGCGGCTTGCCGGACACCACCGCAACCCCCTGGCGCAGCGAGGACAGCGCCGCCCCGGCATGTTCGCGAAACCGCAGGCCCGCGCGGGTGAGCCGCAGCCGCCGGCCGCTGCGGTCGAACAGCGAGACGTCGAGCATGTCCTCGAGTTCGCGCAGGGTCTTGGAGGCGGCAGGCTGGGAAATGTGCAGGATCTCGGCCGCTTGACCCACTGATCCGAGGCGCGCAATCTCCTCGAAACAGCGGAGATGTCGCAAACGCAACCTGGCGTCGAGGCTCATGATAACCCTCTGGTTATGGTGATCGCTCAATTCTTCATTTTACATAACCATACCGGCATGGAAAATACGTCACACAAAAGGGGGGACCAGCTATGCAAATCGCAACCATCAACGGCGTGAAGATCCACCACGCCGTGACGGGCCCGGAGAGCGGGCGCGCGGTGCTGTTCATCAATTCGCTGGGGACCGATTTCCGTGTCTGGGACCGGGTTCTGCCGCTGCTGCCGGAGGGCACGCGGGTGATCCGCTACGACAAGCGCGGCCACGGCCTTTCCGAGTGCCCCGCCGCCCCGTATTTCATGGGCGATCTGGTGGCCGAGGCGGCCGGGCTGCTCGACCACCTCGGGGTGGGGCGGGTGCTGGTGGTGGGCCTGTCGATCGGCGGGCAGATCGCGCAGGGGCTGGCGGCGGAGCGGCCGGACCTGGTGGAGGCCATGGTGCTCTCCAACACCGCCGCGAAGATCGGCACGCCCGACAGCTGGGACACCCGCATCGAGGAGATCCACAAGGGCGGCATCGCCGCGCTGGAGGAGGCCATCCTGTCGCGCTGGTTCTCCCGCGCCTTCCGCGAATCCCGCCCCGAGGAGCTTGCCGGCTGGCGCCACATGCTGTGCCGCACGCCCGAGGACGGCTACGTGGGCTGCTGCTACGCCATCAAGGACACCGATCTGGTGGAGAGCACCGGCCGGCTCACCCTGCCCACCCTCGCCATCGCCGGGGACGAGGACGGCTCCACCCCGCCGGACCTGGTGCGCGAGACCGCCGGGCTGATCCCCGGCGCGCGCTTCCACCTGGTGCGCGGCGCGGGCCACCTGCCCTGCGTGGAGCAGCCTGCCGATGTGGCCGCCGCACTCACCGAGTTCATGAAGGAGACCGCCCTTGTCCGAGAGATATGACGCCGGCATGGCCACCCGCCGCTCCGTGCTGGGGGATGCGCATGTCGACCGCGCGGAGGCCGCGAAGACCCCGTTCGACGAGCCGTTCCAGACCTTCATCACCGAGGGGGCCTGGGGCTCGGTCTGGTCGCGGCCGCATTTCACGAAGCGCGAGCGCTCCATCGTCACGCTGGCCCTGCTGGCGGGGATGGGAAATTTCGACGAGGTGGCCATGCATGTCCGCGCCACCGCGAACACCGGTGCCACGCGCGACGACCTCATCGAGGCGATGCTGCATGTCGCGGTCTACTGCGGCGTGCCGAAGGCGAACCACGCCATCAAGATCATCAAGCAGACCTATGCGGAGATGGACGGCGCGGCGTAACGCGCCCGGTTCCGCACGGCTGGCCAGGCAAGACAGAGGAGACGCAACATGTCCGACGGGAGCTATTTCCAGCGTGACCGGGGCTGGCATCCGCCCGCCTATGCACCGGGGTACAAGACCAGCGTGAAGCGCAGCCCGCAGGCGGCGCTGATCTCGCTCAACACCACCATCTCGGAGATGACCGGCCCGGTGTTCGGCCACAACATGCTGGGCGAGCTGGACAACGACCTGGTGCACAATTACGCGAAGCCCGGCGAGAGCGCCATCGGCCAGCGCATCATCGTCTACGGCCGGGTGCTGGACGAGAACGGCCGCGGCGTGCCCGGCGCGCTGGTGGAGTTCTGGCAGGCCAATGCCGGCGGGCGCTATCGCCACAAGAAGGAAACCTATCTCGCGCCGCTCGACCCGAATTTCGGCGGCTGCGGGCGCGCGATCACCGATGAGCACGGCGGCTACCGCTTCCGCACCATCCAGCCCGGCGCCTACCCCTGGCCCAACGGCGTGAACGACTGGCGCCCGGCGCATATCCACTTCTCGGTCTTCGGCCATGCCTTCGCGCAGCGGCTCATCACCCAGATGTACTTCGAGGGCGACCCGATGATCTGGCAGTGCCCGATCGTGAAGACCATCCCCTCCCGGGAGGCGATCGAGAGCCTGATCGCGCCGCTCGACATGAACAACACCATTCCCATGGACGCGCGCGCCTACAAGTTCGACATCGTGCTGCGCGGCCGCCGCTCGACGATGTTCGAGAACCGCAAGGAGGGGAACTGACATGCAGGGCCTGGACCAGCTGAAGGAAACCGCGTCGCAGACCGCGGGACCCTACGTGCACATCGGCTGCGTGCCGAACTTCTGCGACATCACCGGCGTCTTCCCGGAGGATCTGGGCTGCCGGATGGTGAACGCGCACACGAAGGGCGAGCGCATCACCGTGCGCGGCCGGGTGTTCGACGGCACCGGCACGCCGCTGCGCGACGCGCTGATCGAGATCTGGCAGGCCGATGCGGAGGGGCTCTATCCCGGCCCGCAGGAGAAGCGCGGCATGGCGGACCCGAACTTCACCGGCTTCGGCCGCTCGCCCGGCGACATGACCACCGGCGAGTACGTGTTCGAGACCGTGCGCCCGGGCACCGTGCCCTTCCCCGACGGCCGCCCCATGGCGCCGCACATCACCTTCTGGGTGGTGGCGCGCGGCATCAACATCGGCCTGCACACCCGGATGTACTTTCCCGATGACGAAGAGGCGCTGAAGGCCGACCCGATCCTGATGCGCATCGAGCACCAGGTGCGCGTGGCCACGCTGATCGCGCAGAAGACGGGGGAGGCGGAGTACACCTTCGACATCCACCTCCAGGGGCCGAAGGAGACGATCTTCTTCGACATCTGACGCAACGCCTGCCACAGGTCCCGCCCCGTAGGGTGGGTCCGGGAGGGGAGGCACTCCCCTCCCGACTGCCTTTCCGGAGAACCGACATGTCCAATCCCTGCATCCTCTGCGTGGCGATCACCGGCTCGCTTCCCACGAAGGCCAACAACCCCGCGGTGCCGATCACCGTCGCCGAGCAGATCGAGAGCACCCAGGAGGCCTTCGAGGCCGGGGCCACCATCGCCCATTGCCACGTGCGCAACGACGATCAGACCCCCTCCTCGGACCCCGCGAAATTCGCCGCCCTAAAGGAGGGGCTGGAGAAGCACTGCCCGGGGATGATCATCCAGCTCTCCACCGGTGGCCGCTCCGGCGCCGGCCGCACCCGGGGCGGCATGTTGCCGCTCAGCCCGGACATGGCCTCGCTCTCGGTGGGCTCGAACAACTTCCCCACCCGGGTCTACGAGAACCCGCCCGATCTCGTCGACTGGCTGGCCGCCGAGATGCGCACCTACGGGGTGAAGCCGGAGATCGAGGCCTTCGACCTCTCCCACATCCACCAGGCGGTGGCGATGCAGAAGGACGGGCGGCTGAAGGGCCCGCTGCACATCCAGTTCGTGATGGGGGTGAAGAACGCGATGCCGGCGGACCGGGACACGTTCGAATACTACATCCGCACCGTGAAGCGCCTCGCCCCGGACGCCACCTGGTGCGGCGCCGGCATCGGGCGCGTCCAGGCCACGCTCAACGAGTGGTCCATCGCGCTCGGCGGCCACACCCGCACCGGAATGGAGGACAACGTGCGGCTGGACCGCGACACGCTCGCCCCCTCCAACGCAGCGCTGGTCCGCCGGGCCGCGGAGCTCTGCGAGACATACGAACGCCCCGTGGCCACCTGGCAGCAGGCGCGCGAGATACTGGGCCTTCCGCTCCGCGCTGCCTGAGGTATATGGGGAGGGGAGGCCCCCTCCCCTCGCCCCCTCCTCCCGCAGCGCACTCATTTCGAGGACGGCTCCATGGCTATCTCCCCCTTCGACAGCGTGATGTTCCGCGAGCTCTACGGAGACGCGGAGGCCGCCGCCCTGTTCACCGAGGCCGCGCAGATCCGCGCCATGCTGCTCTTCGAGGGCGCGCTGGCCGAGGTGCAGGGCCGGCTCGGCATCATTCCGCAGGACAGCGCCTTCTTCATCGCCCGCTCCGCGCGCGAGGTGCAGATCGACCCCGCCGCCCTCGCGGCCGGCACCGCGCGCGACGGCGTCGTCGCCCCCGCGCTCGTCGCCGCCTTCCGCCGCGAGATGCAGGCGCCCGAACATGCGAAATGGATCCACTGGGGCGCCACCAGCCAGGACGTGATCGACACCGGGCTGGTGCTGCGCCTGCGCCGGCTGCTCGACATCCTCGACAGCCGGCTCGCCGCGCTGGCCGACACGCTGGCACAGCAGGCGAGCCGCCACGCCGGCACCGTTCTCGCCGCGCGCACCCGGTCGCAGATGGCCACGCCGACCACGCTGGGCGCGAAGATCGCCGTCTGGGCCGCGCCGCTCGCCCGCCACCGGGAGCGGCTGGCGCAGATGCGCCCGCGCCTGCTCACCGTGAGCCTCGCCGGCGCCTCGGGCACCAATGCCGCCCTGGCCGGGCGCGGCACCGAGGTGATGGAGGGCGTGGCGGACGCCCTCGGCCTCGCGCCCTCGCCCATCCCCTGGCACGCGGCGCGCGACAGCATCGCCGAGCTCGCCGGCTGGCTGGCGATGGTGACCGGGAGCCTGGGCAAGATGGGCGGCGACATCATCCTGCTCACCCAGTCGGAGATCCGCGAGATCAGCGCCGGCACCGGCGGCGCCTCCTCCACCATGCCGCACAAGTCGAACCCGGTGGAGCCGGAGACCCTCGTCACCCTCGCCCGCCGCGCGGGCGGAGACCTCTCCACCATCCAGAACGCCATGCTCCACGCGCAGGAGCGCGACGGGGCGGCCTGGGCGCTGGAATGGATGGCCCTGCCGGCGCTCTGCATGGGCTGCGCGGCGGCGCTGCGCCATGCCGCCACCCTCGCGCAGACACTGGAGGCGGCGCCCGAGCGCATGCGCGCCGACATCGACGCCACCCGCGGCATGATGATGGCCGAGGCGGCCACCTTCGCCCTCTCCGCCCACATGCCCCGGCCCGAGGCGCAGACCCTGGTGAAGCGCGCCTGCGCCGAAGCCCTGGCGCAGGACAGCACGCTGGGCGCCGTGCTGCCCGGCCTCACCGACGTGGCGTTGGACTGGGACGCGGTGCTGGACCCCGCCAGCTACACCGGGGACGCCCCGCTCTACCCCGGACGGCTCGCACCGCAGGGCTGATACCGCGGGGCTGATCCGGGCGCCCGGGAAGCCAGGGCCGGCCCCGCTGCCGGGAAGTTCCGGGCAGCCTCGCGCCCCCTGCCCGTCTGCCGCAGCCCCGCTCACCAGATCGCAACCCGTCCCCACCTGCGGCGACACTCCGCAACCTGCGCACCGCCCGGCCCCGGCCACAAGGCGCACCCCCCGAACACCCGTGCTCCGGGCGGCGCAGGCGGATCCCGTGCTACGGTTGCGCCAGGAGAGCCGGTGCCCCCGGAAGACCGGCCGGGGGCGGGCGCCGGCCCGCCCCCGCGGGCCGTTCGCCGAGCGGGGGCTCGATGCCCCCCGAGGGGAAGGCCGGTCAGGGGCGCCCGGCTTCGGGGGCAGTGTCAGGCGTCGCCACGCATGGCGCGCTGCTCGTCGCGCCGGCGGATCCGGTCCGCCCGGCGCATCTGCCAGGCGCCGGCGAAGACACCGAGGGCCACCACCGCCATGATCAGCGTGCCCAGCGCGTTCACGTCCGGGCTCACCCCGAGGCGGACCTTGGAGAAGATCAGCATCGGCAGCGTGGAGGCCCCGGGGCCGGAGACGAAACTCGCGATCACCAGGTCGTCGAAGGACAGCGTGAAGCTCAGCAGCCAGCCCGAGATCAGCGCGGGGGCGATCACCGGCAGGGTGATCTGGAAGAAGATCCAGGGCTGCCGGCCCCCCAGATCCTGCGCCGCCTCCTCGATGGAGCGGTCGAAATCCGTGAGCCGCGCCTGCACGATCACCGCCACATAGGCGAGGCAGAAGGTGGAATGCGCGATGATGATGGTGAGCAGCCCCCGCCCAGAGGGCCAGCCGATCACCTGTTCCATCGCGATGAACAGCAGCAGGAGCGAGAGGCCTGTCACCACTTCCGGCATCACGATGGGCGCGGTGGCCATGCCGGTGAAGAACAGCCGCAGCCGGAACCGCCCGAAGCGCGACAGCACATAGCCCGCCAGCGTGCCCAGCGCGGTCCCCACCGTGGCGGAGACCACCGCCACCTGGATGGAGATCCAGGCCGCGTTCAGCACCGCCTGGTTGCGGAACAGCTCCACATACCAGTGCGTGGACCAGCCCCCCCAGACAGAGACCAGCCGCGAAGCGTTGAAGGAGTAGATCACCAGGATCAGCAGCGGCACGTAGAGCAGCAGGAAGCCCACGGCCGCGGTGGCAAGAAGGAAGATCCGTCCGCGGGTCATCACACTTCTCCTCTCAGCGCCGAGGAATTGCGCAGCATCATGAACGGGATCACCAGGAAGGCGAGCATGGCGATGGCCACCGCCGAGGCCACCGGCCAGTCCCGGTTGCCGAAGAACTCGGTGTAGAGCACCTTGCCGATCATCAGCTGGTCCGGCCCGCCCATCAGCGCGGGGATCACGTATTCTCCCACCGCCGGGATGAACACCAGCAGGCAGCCCGCCGCGATGCCCGGCCCCGAGAGCGGCAGCGTCACCTGCCAGAAGGTGCCGACGGCGGAGGCGCCGAGATCGGCCGAGGCCTCCAGCAGGCTCTCGTCCAGCTTCTCCAGCGTGGCGTAGAGCGGCAGCACCATCAGCGGCAGGTAGGTGAAGACGATGCCCAGGTACACGGCGAAATCGGTCTGCAGCATCTGCACCGGGGCGGAGGTGAGCCCGCTCCACATCAGCACGGTGTTGATGTAGCCGTTCGGGCTCAGCAGCCCCAGCAGCGCGTAGATGCGCAGCAGCGACGAGGTCCAGAACGGCAGCACCACCATCATCAGCAGCGTGGTGCGGGTGGAGGGAGAGGACCGCGCGATGAGATAGGCCATCGGATAGGCGATCACCAGGCAGAAGAAGGTGGAGACCAGCGCCATCCAGATCGAGTTCAGGTAGGCGGTGATGTAGAGCGGGTCGTCCAGCAGCCACTCGTAGTTGAACAGCGAGCCCACGTAGGCGGGCAGCCAGCTGTCCTCGCTCCATTCCAGGATCGGCCCGTAGGGCGGCTGGGCGATCATCCCCTCGGAGAGGGACACCTTCAGCACGATGGCGAAGGGGATGAGGAAGAACAGCAGCAGCCACAGCATCGGGATGCCGATGACCAGGCGCTTGCCGATGCGGGAGCGGTCGGGGGTCTCGCTCATCTCGCTCTCCTGAAGGGGCGCGCGCGCGGGCGGCGCGGCCGGGTCTTGCGGGGGGACAGGGGCACGCGGGCGGCGCGCCCCCGCGGGGTCAGTCGGTGAGCACCAGCGCGCCCTGCGGGGAGAAGCTCACGCTCACCTGGTCGTCCCAGTCGATCGGGGCCTCGTTCTCGCGCGCACGGTTGGTGCGCGCCACCTTCAGGCGGACGCCGGAGGCCATGCGGATGCGGTACTGGGTCATGTCGCCGCGATAGGCGAGGTCCTCGACCTGGCCCAGCAGTGTGGTGGCGGCGAGATCGCGCGAGATGGTGATCTTCTCCGGGCGCACCGCCAGCCAGGCCTTCGCGCCGCTGGCGGGCATCGCCTCGCAGGTGGCTTCCACCACCCCGCCGAGACCCGGGCAGTCCACCCGCACCTGCCCCATCGCGCTGCCCGGCCCGAGCACGTCGGCCTCCAGCATGTTCACCGAGCCGACGAAATCGGCGATGAACCGGTTCTTCGGGAACTCGTAGAGATGGCGCGGCGTGTCCACCTGCACCAGTTCGCCCTGGTCCATCACCCCGATGCGCTCGGCCAGCACCATCGCCTCCTCCTGGTCGTGGGTCACCACGATGAAGGTGGTCTTCAGCCGGTCCTGGATCTGCATCAGCTCGTACTGGGTGTCCTCGCGCAGCTTGGCGTCCAGCGCGGAGAGCGGCTCGTCCAGCAGCAGCACCTTGGGCTGCTTGACCAGCGCGCGCGCCAGCGCCACGCGCTGGCGCTGCCCGCCGGAGAGCTGGTGCGGCTTGCGGCCCGCGAAGGGCTTCAGGCGCACCATCTCGAGCATCTTCGACACCCGGTCGGAGATCTCGGCCTTCGACACGCCCTCCTGGCGCAGCCCGTAGCCCACGTTGCGCTCCACGCTCATGTGCGGGAAGAGCGCGTAGCTCTGGAACATCATGTTCACCGGCCGGTCGGCCGGGCCCACGCCGGTCATCGGCTGGCCGTCGATCTCGATGACGCCCTCATCGGGCGTCTCGAACCCCGCCAGCATGCGCAGCAGGGTGGATTTTCCCGAGCCAGAGCCGCCCAGAAGGCAGAACAGCTCCCCGCGGCGGATCTCCAGCGAGAGATTGTTCACCGCGGTAAAGTCGCCGAAGCGCTTGGTGATGCCGGAGAGGCGGATGAACGGCGCCTCTCCCTGCGACTGGCTCTGGCTCATTCGCCGGTCTTGATCTTGGTCCAGAGGCGGTTGACCACCCGGTCCACCTTGCTGTCGTACACCGGCGCGCCCCAGAGCCGCTCCTTAGCCTTCTCGGTCGGGAAGATGCCCGGATCGGACTTGATCTCCTCGTCGACCATCGGCATCGAGGCGGCGTTCGCGTTCGCGTACCACACGTAATTGGTGATGTCGGCGGTGATCTGGGCGTCCATGATGAAGTTGATGAACTCCAGCGCCAGCTCCGGGTGCGGCGCGTCCTTCGGGATCGCCAACATGTCGAACCACTGCAGCGCGCCCTCGTCGGGGATCACGTACTTGATCTCGACACCGTTCTCGGCCTCCGCGGCGCGGGCCTGGGCCTGGAACACGTCGCCCGACCAGCCGATGGACACGCAGACATCGCCGTTCGCGAGGTCGTTGATGTACTGCGATGAGTGGAAGTAGCGCACGTAGGGGCGCACCTTCATGAGCGCGTCGGCGCCCTTCTCGAAATCGTCCCGCTCGGTGGAGCGCGGGTCGAGGCCGATGTAGTTCATCGCGATCGGCAGGATCTCGGTCGGCGCGTCGAGCATCGAGATGCCGCAGGAGGCCAGCTTCTCGGCATTCGCCGGGTCCAGCACCAGCGCCCAGGAATTCACCGGCGCGTCCTCGCCCAGCGCTTCCTTCACCTTCTCGACATTGTAGCCGATGCCGGTGGTACCCCACATGTAGACGACCGAATGGGCGTTGTCCGCGTCGTAGACCGCGGCGTTCTTCATCAGGTCCGGGTCCATGTTCGCGAGGTTCGGCAGCTTGGACTTGTCCAGTTCCATGTACACGCCCGCTCCCACCTGACGGCGCAGGAAGTCGGAGGTCGGCACCACAACGTCATAGCCCGAGTTGCCGGCCAGCATCTTGGCCTCCAGCGTCTCGTTGCTGTCATAGACGTCGTAGTTGACCTTGGCGCCGGTCGCCGCCTCGAACTTCGCGATCGTGTCCTCGGCGATGTAGTCGGACCAGTTGTACACGTTCAGGACCTTGTCCTGCGCCGCGGCCTGGCTCGCCATGAGGGCAAGCGCCGACACGAGGCAGAGGGCAGTGGTTTTCATGCGGATTCTCCCGGTTGGTAGTGTTCCCCTTAACCACGACTATAGGAGCGGCTTCGCGTTTCGGAAGCGATTTCTTGCGTTGCGGCAAGGCCCGCATACCGCAGCGCGGCAGACTCGGCCCGGCGCCCCCGGAGCCCCGATCCGGGGGAGGAAAATACGCTAAATTTCTCCGGAAGGCGCTTTCCAGCAAGAAAATGACAAGTTTTCGACCATTCGAGACACAAACATGGGTTTTTATGGGTTGACCCCCGGGAATCCGGTGGTATCTAGGGCCGCGGAGGAAAGATGCCCATGACCATCAGCATCATCGTACTTGGGAAGCGCGCGACCCGGCGGAGGTAGACACCCCCGCAGGACCCGCGCGCATGACCCCCGGACCGGGGGTTTTTTTATTGCCGGCACCCCCCTCCGGTGCCGAGTTGGAGATGAGAGCAATGACCCGTCAGATGACCGGTGCCCAGATTGTCGTTCAGGCCCTGAAGGACCAGGGTGTGGACACCGTATTCGGATATCCCGGCGGTGCGGTGCTTCCCATCTACGACGAGATCTTCAAGCAGAACGACATCCGCCACATCCTCGTGCGCCACGAGCAGGGCGCCACCCATGCCGCCGAGGGCTATGCCCGCTCCACCGGCAAGCCCGGTGTCGTGCTCGTCACCTCCGGGCCCGGGGCGACCAATGCCGTCACCGGCATGACCGACGCGCTGCTCGACTCGATCCCGATGATCGTGCTCACCGGCCAGGTGCCCACCTTCATGATCGGCACGGATGCCTTCCAGGAGGCCGATACCGTGGGCATCACCCGCCCCTGCACCAAGCACAACTGGCTGGTGAAGGACACGGACGAGCTGGGCGAGACCATCCACAAGGCCTTCCATGTCGCCACCTCCGGCCGCCCCGGCCCGGTGCTGATCGACATCCCGAAGGACGTGCAGTTCGCCACCGGCACCTATTTCGGCGCCGAACCCACCCGGCCGTGGACCTACAACCCGCAGGTGAAGGGCGATGCCGACGCGATCCTGGACGCAGTGGAGCTGATCGAGCGCGCCGAACGCCCGATCCTCTACACCGGCGGCGGCGTGATCAACTCGGGCCCGGAGGCGAGCCGCCTGCTGCGCGACCTCGCCGCGGCCACCGGCTTTCCCGTCACCTCCACGCTGATGGGGCTGGGCGCCTATCCGGCCTCGGGCAAAGCCTGGCTGGGCATGCTGGGCATGCACGGCACCTACGAGGCCAACATGGCCATGCATGACTGCGACGTGATGATCTGCGTCGGCGCGCGCTTCGATGACCGGATCACCGGGCGCATCGACGCCTTCTCCCCCGGGTCGAAGAAGATCCACATCGACATCGATCCCTCCTCGGTGAACAAGGTCGTGCGCGTCGACGTGCCGATCATCGGCGACATCGCCAACGTGCTCACCGACATGCTGGAGGCCTGGCGGGCCCGGGGCGCGCGCACCCGCGCCGCCGAGATCGAGGACTGGTGGACCCAGATCTCCGGCTGGCGGGCGATGAAGTGCCTCGCCTACAAGGGCTCCGACACGGTGATCAAGCCGCAATACGCGCTGGAGCGGCTGGAGGCCCTGACGAAGGACCATGACCGCTACGTCTGCACCGAGGTGGGCCAGCACCAGATGTGGGCGGCACAGTTCCTCAACTTCGAGGCGCCGAACCGCTGGATGACCTCCGGCGGCCTCGGCACCATGGGCTACGGCGTTCCCGCCTCGGTCGGCGTGCAGATCGCCCATCCGGAGGCACTGGTCATCAACGTGGCCGGCGAGGCCTCCTGGCTGATGACCATGCAGGAGATGCTCACGGCCGTGCAGTACAAGGCGCCGGTCAAGCAGTTCATCATGAACAACGAGCGCCTCGGCATGGTGCGCCAGTGGCAGCAGCTGCTGCACGGCGAGCGCTACTCCCAGTCCTGGTCCGAGGCGCTGCCGGACTTCGTGAAGCTGGCCGAGGCCTTCGGCGCGAAGGGCGCGCAGGTGTCGGACCCCGCCGATCTGGACGAGGCGATCGCCGAGATGCTGGCCTATGACGGGCCCTACATCCTCGACTGCCTGGTGGAGAAGCACGAGAACTGCTTCCCGATGATCCCCTCAGGCAAGGCGCACAACGAGATGCTGCTCGGCGAGGCCTCGACGGAAGGTGCCATCGACACCTCCGGCGCGGTCCTGGTCTGAGCGCGGCAAAGGAGAGACGGACATGAACGCCCTCGCCCTCAAGAAAGGCGCCTCCTCGAAAAGCGCCTACAACCTGCGCGACCCGCATGCCGACCGCGTGGAACGCCACATCATCGCGGTGCTGGTGGACAACGAGTCCGGCGTGCTGGCGCGCGTGATCGGGCTGTTCTCCGGCCGCGGCTTCAACATCGACAGCCTCACCGTCGCGGAGGTGGACCACATGGGCCACCTCAGCCGCATCACCGTGGTCACCTCCGGCACGCCCGAGGTGATCGAGCAGATCAAGGCGCAGCTCGGCCGGCTGGTGCCGGTGGTCGACGTGCACGACCTCACCGTGGAGGCGCCGCATGTGGAGCGCGAGCTCGCCCTGGTGAAGGTGCGCGGCACCGGCGCGAACCGGGTGGAGGCCATGCGCATGGGCGAGGTGTTCCGCGCCCATATCGTCGACACCACGCTGGAGAGCTTCGTCTTCGAGCTGACCGGCGCGCCGGACAAGATCGACACGTTCATCGAGCTGATGCGCCCGCTCGGCCTGATCAACGTCGCCCGCACCGGCGTGGCCGCCATCACCCGCGGCCCCGGCAAGCTGGAGCGCGAGCGCGGCCACGGCTGACCCGCCTGCCGGCCCGGCCGGGTTCCGGCCGGGCTCAGCCCCACCGTGCCCGGCAGCGGGCCGGCCCCCCTTCCCGGCGCCCGCGCCGGACGCAAGACCACCAAAGCAGAAAAGGAACGCCAGATGCGCGTCTATTACGATCGCGATTGCGACATCAACCTGATCAAGGGCCTCAACGTCGCCATCGTCGGCTACGGATCGCAGGGCCATGCCCATGCCCAGAACCTCAACGATTCCGGTGCCAAGAACGTCGTCGTCGCGCTGCGCCCCGGCTCCGCTTCCGCCGCGAAGGCCGAGGCCGCCGGCCTGAAGGTGATGGGCATCGCCGAGGCCGCCGCCTGGGCCGACGTCATCATGATGTGCATGCCCGACGAGCTGCAGGCCGAGACCTACTACGCCCATATCCACGACAACCTGCGCGACGGCGCGGCCATCGCCTTCGCCCACGGCCTGAACGTGCACTTCAGCCTCATCGAGCCGAAGCCGGGCGTGGACGTGATCATGATGGCGCCCAAGGGCCCCGGCCACACCGTGCGCGGCGAGTTCGTGAAAGGCGGCGGCGTGCCCTGCCTCGTGGCCGTGCACCAGAACCCGTCGGGCCGCGCGCTCGAGATCGGGCTCTCCTACTGCTCGGCCATCGGCGGCGGCCGCTCGGGCATCATCGAGACCGACTTCAAGGAAGAGTGCGAGACCGATCTCTTCGGTGAGCAGGCCGTGCTCTGCGGCGGCCTCGTGGAGCTGATCCGCATGGGCTTCGAGACCCTGGTCGAGGCCGGCTACGCGCCCGAGATGGCCTATTTCGAGTGCCTGCACGAGGTGAAGCTCATCGTCGACCTCATCTACGAGGGCGGCATCGCCAACATGAACTACTCGATCTCCAACACCGCGGAGTTCGGCGAGTACCACTCCGGCCCGCAGATCCTGCCCTACGACGAGACCAAGGCGCGGATGAAATCGGTGCTCAAGGACATCCAGGACGGCCGTTTCGTGTCCGAGTGGATGCGCGAGTACAAGGCCGGCATGCCGATGTTCAAGGCGATCCGCCGCAACAACGACGCCCACCAGATCGAGGAAGTCGGCGAGAAGCTGCGCGCCATGATGCCCTGGATCGGCGCCAACAAGCTCGTCGACAAGTCGAAGAACTGATCGCGGGGGCCCTGCCCCCCGCACGCCGGGCCGCCCGCCTCCCCCTCCGCGCCGCACATCTGCGCGGGGGGGAACCGCCGCGGCGCCTCTCCCTCCCGGGGCCACCACCGGCAGCGGACCTCCCCCCGGGAGGCACTGCCACAGAGCCCCCCTCCTCCGCACCGATACACCGGGCGCAGCGCGCCGCCGGAGAAACCCTGCCCGGGGGCCTCTCCCCTCTGCGCCGTGCCCGCAGCGGCCCCGCCTCTCACGGGCTGCAGGTGGCCTCCCCCTTCCCTGCTCGTGCCGGAACCTTCCACTCCGGCCCGCGTTCTCCCTGCAGAACGCCACCCGCGGGTGGCGCAAGACAAAGCAAAGGAGGAGATCCGACATGAAACGGAACTTTCTGCCCATCGCCGCTGTCGTGAGTGTCATGGCCGCCGCGCCCGTTCTTGCCCAGACCTACGGCACCGGCACGCCGCAGGGCAACGTTGTGCCGCCCAGCTCCACGGTGGTGACCCCCCCGGCCAACACCGCCGTGACCCCGATGGGCACGACCGTGACCCGGATGGGCCAGGCCCGCGCGCCCGGCATGGTTCATGACGAGCGCGACCTGACCCAGCACATCGGCCGGGCCCAGTTCTCCGACCAGCTCCGCACCGAGGACCAGGTGGCCCGGGTGGTCAAGGAAGCCTACGGCTCCAACGTCCACCACGGCCACAGCCTGTCCGAGGCGACGCTGCAGCAGATCAGGCCCGGCAACCTGATGCCGACCTCGGTGCGCGAGCAGGCCGTGCCGTCGCGCCTTTCCGGCAAGCTGCCGAACAGCCAGCCGGGCAGCCGCTGGGCGCGCGTGGGCTCCAACCTCGTGGAGATCGGGTCGGACGGCCGGATCCTCGTGACGGTCTATGACATCGTGCCGAGCGCCTGATCCGGCGCCCACCGGGCACAGCCGCTGACACCAGACCCCTCGCAGCCCCGCTGCGAGGGGTTTTTCGTGGGAAACCGGGCCGGACAACGCCGCCGCCCCGGCAGGCGCCGGCCGGGCACGGCCACTTCGGGCGCGGACGCGTGGCGTCCCGCCCCGCACGATCGATGCCGTCAGCAGGGGGCAAGGCAAGGCCGCTTGTTCACCGTGCGCCTTGCAGGACAGGGGATCGCGCAAGCGTCGCCGGGCGGTGGCAATCCTGCGGCCGCCAACCTCCTGTGGACATCGCGCAAGCATCGTCGGGCGGGGAGTTTCGTGCCGCCTCCGACCGCCCGCGGGCATCGCGTGGACCGGGCCTCGGGGATGCCGCGCGAGAGGGAGCATCCGCCAGCGCAGCGCGCGCCGGTGCAGGGTGCACTGGCACGTCTCGGCACGTCAGGCCCCGGGGTGCGGCGCATGAAAGCGCAGGCCGTGGGCGCATCCCGCGAGACGGAGGGCCGCCAGTGCGGGGCCCGGGGCGGCAGGCCCTGCCGTGTCAGAAATCCGTCGGCGCCCCGCCCTCCCGGCGGCGGCGCTCCACGAACTCGGCAAGCTCCTCGGCGATGGCCAGGTCCATCTCCGGCGGCTCGAACTCGGCAAGGATGCGCTTCCAGCGTGCCATCGCCCGCTCCGGGGTGCGCACCGCACCCGCCTCCTCCCAGGCCTTGTAGTTGCGCCAGTCCGAGAGGAAGGGCTCGTAGAACGCGTCCTGATAGCGGGCCTGGGTGTGGGCCGCGCCGAAGAAATGCCCCGAAGGCCCCACTTCGGCGATGGCATCGAGCGCCAGATCGCCCTCCGTCACCCCGATGGGCCGGTTGTAATGGATGACCTGCTGGAGCATCTCGCAATCCATCACGAACTTCTCGTAGGAGGCGCAGAGCCCGCCCTCCAGCCAGCCGGCGGAATGGTAGACCATGTTCGCCCGGCCCGAGTTGCAGGCCCAGAGGGAGAAGCCGCTCTCCCAGGCCGCCTGCGCATCGGGGGCATTCGCCGCGCAGGCGTTGGAAGCGCGCAGCGGCAGGCCGTAGAACCGCGCCATCTGGCCCGACATCTGCGTGGCGCGCATGTATTCCGGCGTGCCGAAGGCCGGCGCGCCCGAGCGCATGTCCACGTTGGAGGTGAAGGACCCCATCACCACCGGCAGCCCGGGGCGGATGGCCTGGCACAGCACCAGGGCGCAGAGCGCCTCCGCCGTCTGCTGGGCGATGGCGCCGGCCAGCGTCACCGGCGCCATGGCGCCCGCCAGCGTGAAGGGCGAGACCACCACCGGCTGGCCGCGCCGGGCGAGGCGCATCGCGCCGTCGAGCATCGGCCAGTCATGCTTGAGCGGGCTGGAAGAGTTGATGTTGGTGAACATGCGCGGGGCGGCGTCGAATTCCTCGTGGCTGAGGCCGCCGGCGATGCGCACCATCTCCATCGCATCCTCGATGCGCTCGGGCCCCAGCGCGTAGGCGTGCACCGCCTTGTCGGTGAGGGTGAGCATGTCGTGCAGGCAGTCCAGATGGCGGGTGGAGGCGTGCAGGTCCACCGGTTCCACCGGGTAGCCGCCGTTGAAGTGGATGCAGTTGAAATGCTGGGTGAGCTTCACCAGGTCGCGGAAGCTCTCCCGGTCGCCGCTGCGCCGGCCGCGCTCCAGGTCGGAGCAGTTCGGCGGCGAGGAGACATTGCCGAAGGCCAGGTGGTGCCCGCCGATGTCGATCGCGCGCTCCGGGTTGCGCGGGGTGATGCGGAAGCTCGCGGGCGCCAGCGCGATATGCGCGCGCACCATCTCGCGGTCCATGCGCACGGTGCGCGTGTCGCGGTCCACGCTGGCGCCGGCACGCGTGAGGATGTCCAGCGCCTCGTCATGCAGGAACAGGATGCCGATGTCCTCGAGAATGCGCATCGCGGTGTCGTCGATCGCGCGCACGCCCTCCTCGTCCAGCGGGCAGGTGGGCGCGTCGATGAGCTGCGGCTGGCCCCAGGCCGTCTGGCGCAGGCCGGTGGCCGCGGCCCGCCGGTCGTTTCCCGCCTGTGCGCCGCTGCGTCCACGGCCGCGCCGGCGCGGTTCGGTCTCCATGCGCATTCTCCTGCTGCATCCCCCGGGGGCCGAGCCTAGCGCAGCCATCGCCCCACGCGATGCGACGGATGCGACACCCTCTCCCCCCGGGAGCGACCCCGGGGCGGGCTACTGGCCGTCTTCCGGGGCGAGGCAGGTCTCGAAACTGTCGGCGATCGCGTCGATCAGCGCGCCGTAGAGGCCCGGGCCGGGGGCGAGCGTGCTGCCCAGCGGGTCGATCATCGCCAGCCGCACCGGCGTACCCTCCACCAGCCGCTCGGCCATGCGCGGCGAGAACTGCGGCTCGGTGAACATGCAGACCACCCCGGCCCCCTCCAGCGCCGCGCGCAGCCCGGAGACATGGGCCGCCCCCGGCCGGGCGGCGTCCGAGAGCTGGACCGCATCGACATGGCTCAGCCCGAAGCGGTGCTCGAAATGGCGGTAGGCGTCGTGGAACACCACGTAGGGCTGCTTGGCCAGCGGCCGCATGCGCTGCTCGATGGCCTTCTCCTGCAGCGCGATCCGGGCCACCGCCTCCTCCGCGTTCTGGCGGTAGAGCGCGGAATTGGGCGGGTCGGTCTCCGCCAGCGCATCGGCGATCACCGGCAGCCAGATGCGCGCCACGTCCGGATTCAGCCACAGATGCGGGTCGACGCCGCCATGGCCGCCCTGCGCGCTGTCCGCGCCGTCGGGCGGCAGCGGCGGCAGCGGCAGGCCCGGCACCTCCCCCAGTTCGATCACATAGGCCCGGCTCGCCAGCGCGCCCAGCGGCGGCTCCAGCCAGGGCGTGAGCACGTGCCCGACGAGGAAGACAAGGTCCGCCTCCGCCAGCATCCGCGCCTCCGAGGGCCGCAGCGCATAGTCATGCGGGGAAATGCCCGGCCGGATGAGCAGGCCCGGCGGCGGCATCTCCACGCCCCGCGTCACCTGCATCACCAGGCTGCGCACCGGGGAGATGTCGGCCACCACCCGCGGCGCCTGGGCGCGGGCCGGCTGCGCCGGCGCGGCCCAGAGCGCCGGCAGGAGGGTGGCAACCAGGATGAACGATCGCAGCATGGAGGTCTCCGGAGATGTCATTGCCCCCCGAGATACCCGCTGGCCCGGCGGGCGGCAAGCGCGCCGTTATAGTGTAACGGGCGCCGCCGCGGCCGCCCGGGAGAGGGCGGGTCGGACACCTTGCCCCTCCGCCGGTGCGGCAGCGGTTCCGCCCGTACCCTCCGGCGCGGCAGCACTGCTGTCCCCCGCCGCGGCAGCAGCACCGCCGTCCCCCCGGCGCGGCAACGGTAGCGCTTGTGCTCTCCGGCGGGGCAGCGGTACCGCCGTCCCCTCCGGCGCGGCAACGGTAGCGTTTGTCTCCTCCGGCGCGGGAGGGAGGACAGCGCCCCGATGCCGCGCCCGCGCGGAGGCGGGTGAGCGGGCCCCTTCCGGGGGCTCAGGCGATGGCGAAGAGGAAGTCCTCCGCGTGGAGATCGCTCAGCGCGGTGTCGCGCAGCCGCAGGACCTCCCCGCTGTCGGTGGCGATGACCACGTTGCCGTGGCGCTCGGCCATGTCCTCCTGCAGCGCCTCGAAGCCGGCGTAGCCGAAGGCGGTGAGGTCGATCCGGTCGCCCTCGCCCGCGTCGAAATCCGCCGCCACGTCGATCTCCGCGCCGAGGTCGAGGCGGAAGATGTCCGCCCCGTCGCCGCCGCGCAGGATGTCGAACCCGGCACCGCCGGCCAGCAGGTCGGCGCCGTCGCGGCCCATCAGGCGGTCATCGCCCGCGCCGCCCTCCAGCACGTTGTCGCCATGGCTGCCCACCACGAGGTTCGCGCCCTCCGAGCCCAGAACGTCGATGCCCGATTCGCCGCGCAGGCGGATCTCCACCACGCCCGCGCCCAGCACCAGCGTGCCGGACACCGGCGCGTCGGCCCGCACGATCAGCGCCTCCGCCGTCACGTTGGCGGTGCCGAAATCACCGATCGCGGCGCCATCGTCGACATTCACCCGCCAGCCGTCCTGCGCCGCGGCCAGCGCACGGTCGAAGCGGGCGAACCCGTCCACCCGGTCGTAGCCACCGCCCTCCGCCGGGGCGGCGATGCGCACGTCGGCGACGAGGTTGATGCCCACGATCACCGGGTCATGGTCCGAGTTGCGCAGGGCCGAAGCCGCATCGAAGATGTCCGGGTCGCGGCCGTAGTCGGTGTTGTAGTCCAGCGCATCGGCCTCGTCGGAATTCACGTGCCATTCCGTGACACCGGCGACCAGGCTCGCCCAGCGCTCGTTGGCGAAGGCATAGTCGAGCGTGCCGGTATAGCCGTCGAACACGTAGGACCAGGCCTCCTCGCCGATGAACTCCCGCGCGAGGTCCACGTAGCCGGCATCGACCAGCGCCTGCACCGGGTCCTCCATGGCGTAGGAGTTGTAATCGCCCAGCATGATGGTCCGGCCGCTCTTCTCGCCGGTCGGGGCGCTCTCCAGCCAGTCGGCCAGCGCGAGGGCGGCGGCGAGGCGCGTGGCGTTGTTGTTGCCCGCGCCGTCGCCCTGGTCCGCGTCGGCGGCATCGCCGGAGAGGCTGCCCTTCGACTTCAGGTGGTTCACCACGGCGGTGAAGGACTTGCCGGTCTCCAGGTCGCGGAAGGACTGGGCCAGCGCGGGTCGGTTGAGGTCGGAGCCGGTGCCCAGCGGATCGAGGAAGGCCTCCGTCTCCAGCGTGGCAAAGCCGCCCCGGGTCTCCACCGCGGAGGTGCGGTAGATGAAGGCGCCGGTGATGGCGTCTCCGCCCAGAGTGCCGGTGTTCACGTAATCGTAGGTGCCGACGCCCAGCTCCGCGTTCAGCGCCGCCACCAGCGTGGCGAGCGGGGTGGAATTCGGGTCGTTCTCGATCTCGACCAGGCCGACGACATCGGCATCCATCTCCACCAGCGTGGTCACCAGCTTGTCGAGCTGGCGCTGGTATTCCTCCGGCGTGTTGGCGCCGCGCGGCTCCTGGCCATTGGCGGTGAGGGAGCCGTCGTCGAGCGTGGTGAAGAAGTTCAGCACGTTGAGGCTGGCGATGCGCAGGTCGCCGCCCACCTCCTGCGGGCTGGTGTCGGCGGGGTTGGTGTCCTCGAAGACGTTCTCGCCATCGCTGGTCGCACGCACGCGCCAGGTGGTCGGCGAGGAGGACTCTCCGCCCCACTGGTAGTCGAGCACGCCGGTGAGCGTGCCGATCGTGTCGCCCATCGAGGGCGCGGTGGCCGTGGTGAACGGGTCGAACCCGTCAAGGTTGGTGATCGGGGCGTTCTGCACCGACAGCCCGTCGTCATAGGTGATGGAGTGCTGGCCCACCTCCTCCAGATAGGCCGCGTAGCCCGCGGCGTCAGGCGCGTGGGTCTGGGTGTACTGCATGGGCCGGTCGCCCTGAACCAGGCGGATCTCGTTGAACCGGTCGAGGTTGAACATCTCGGTGATGGTCAGGCTCTCGGTGAAGCTCACCAGCATGCCCTCGGCGAACTCCAGGTCCGGCACCACGTCCCCGCCCGCATCGACCATGGTGCCCACGGTGGAGAGGTCGATCGCGGCCGCCGTCGGCAGGGCGTTGCCCGAACTTTCCACCGTGACGGAGCTGAGCGCGGTAAGCTCGGTGAGGCCGAAATATTCCGAGACCGTGCCGACCACGCTCACCACGTCGCCCACCTGCACGTCGGTGCCGAAGGCGCCGTCGTAGACGAAGATGCCTTCGGAGGTGCGCGCGTCGCCATCCGCGTCCGCGTCCTCCTCCTGCAGGTAGAAGCCGCCGAGGTTGCGGCTGTCATCCGCGTCGCCGTTCTGGAAATCGCCGGTCACCACGGCGCGCAGCATCACCTGCTGCCCCTCCAGCGGCGAGGCGGCGCCCGCGCCCTGTACCGCGCTGATCAGCGTGGGCTCGGTGGGAGCGGGGGTGTCGGGGTCGTCCGGGTCACCGGGGTCCTCGGTGGCGGGGTTCGGCGCGCCGGGCGTGCCGTCGGGGGTGGAGAAGTCGAGCAGGGTCTCCGACCAGGCGCCGCCGTCGCCGTCGCGGAACCCGCCGGAGGGCAGGAAGCTGCCGTCCGGCCCGATCACCGCCGCGGCATAGGTCGCGTCCCCCGCCCCGCCGTCGGTGAGCGCCACGCTGTCGGCGAGCGTGTCCCAGGGCGTGCTGTCCAGCGCGCCGTCGTCCTGCGCGTCGAGATCGTCCCCCACGGCGCCGGTGAACCCGTGCACCAGAAAGTAGCTCGACGTGCCGTTCTCGAAGCTGTTGTCGGCGATGCCGAGATCGGCGGTGACGGAATAGGTGCTCTGCGCCGTCGGGCTGGCGGCCAGGAACAGCCCGTCCGCGCCGATGCTCTGGCCCGTGAGGTCGATCGCCAGGTCGATGGTGCCGGCGTCCGCGCCGTCCCCGTCCAGCCCGATGAGCGACCAGCCGTCCAGGCTCGCGCCCGCCGCGCCGTGCAGTTCCACGAACTCCCAGTCCGAGCCGGAGGTGGAGACCTGGATCTCGTTGATCATCAGCGGCACGGTGGTGTCATGGCTGCCGAGGCCGGAGAAATCGTCCGTGGCGCTGGCCGTCCAGCCCTGCGTGGGGTCGAAGGCATCCGCGGGGTCGGTGTCGCCCTCAAGCACGCCGGCATCGCGGCGCAGGGTCATGTCCTGGGTGCCCAGCGGGTCGCCGCCCCATTCGGAGCCGGGGTCCACCCCCACCTGGCCGATGGAATCGACCACCGTCTCGCCGCGCACCAGCACGATCGCATCGTCGCCGTTGAACAGGCCGGACCCGGTGGTCTGGTCCGCCTCGGCCAGGATCGCCGGGTCGGCGGAGGCATGGGCGAAGACGTAGACATCCCCCGCCGCCACGGTGCCGGTGAGCGCGAAGCGCGTCGCCGTCGTGTTGCCGTTGAAGTAGATGTCGATCGCGTAGCCCGCGGCGGCGAGGTCGATCGCGGCGCCGGTGCCATTGTAGATCTCGAGGGCCTTGTTGCTGCTGCTGCCTTCGACGTACTCGCTGAAAATCAGGTCGGACGATGCCATCGCTTCTCTCTCCGCTGCTGCCGCCGCGCCGGGCGCGGGATGTTCGGGGCGGAGACTGGCCGAACGTGACGACAGAATTGCGTCAGATCTCTCCGGACCCCGGGCCCCCGTCCCGCACCCATTCACGCATCCCCTGCCCGCGCGATCCAGCCCTGCGGTTGAACCGGGCCTGCGTCACTCCACCGCAGGAAGAGCGCGGGATCAGGAATGTTCCTCGCGCCCGGCCTTCACCAGGGCGGCGGAGAAGGCGCGCAGCGCGTCGGCTTCATGCAGCAGGCCCACGGGTTCGGCCCCGCGCAGCACGGCGAGCACGGGAACCGCGCCGTCGCGGAACAGCGGCATCGCGGCGTCAAGACGGGCGCCCTCCTCCAGAACCCGCCCCTCCGCCATCAGGGCGGCGGCGCGCGGGGCGTCCCCGGGCTGCAGCGGCCGGATCAGCGCCGCGAGGCCGATGGTGCAGGCCACGTAATCCTGCACGCCGCGCGCGATGGGCTTTCCCTGCCGGGCAAGCTGGGTGAGGAAGAAGGACCGGGTGACCAGCCGGCTCGCCAGCGCGGAGGAGAGCGAGACCGCCAGCATCACCGCGACGCCGGTATGCCAGTCCCCCGTGAGTTCGAAGACGATCATCGTGGTCGAGAGCGGCGCGCCGAGCACGCCCGCGGCCACGGCCCCCGTGCCGGCCAGCGCGTAGAGCGCCTCGGTGCCCGAGACCCCGGGCATCAGCGCCGTGGCCACATGCCCGAAGGCGAGCCCGGTGAGCGCGCCGATCATCAGCGAGGGCGAGAAGATTCCGCCCCCCATGCGCCCGCCGAAGGTGAGCGCCACGGCGATGACCTTGGTCGCCACCAGCACCACCGCCGCCCAGAAGCCGAACTCGCCCAGAAGCGCGCTGCGCGTGGTCTCGTAGCCCACGCCGATGATGTGCGGAAAGCCCAGCGCCAGCAGCCCCAGCAGGAAGCCGGAGATCCCCGGCCGCACCCAGCGCGGAATGCGGAGGCTCGCCGTGACGGTGTCGGCCACCGCCTCGGCCAGCAGCACCGAGCGCACCAGGATGGTCGCCACCAGCCCGCTCAGCAGGCCCAGCAGCATGAAGGCCGGCAGTTCGACGTAGAAGGCGAGCTGGCTCACCGGCAGGTGGAACTCCGTCACGTTGCCGATGTGCAGCCGGCTCACCACCGCGCCGGCCACCGCGGCCACGGTGATCGGGGCGATGGCGTGCAGCGCGAAATGGCGCAGCACCACCTCCAGCGCGAACAGCGCCCCGGCGATCGGCGCGTTGAAGGAGGCGGCGACGGCGGCGGCCGCGGCGCAGCCCATCAGGTCGCGCGCGGTCATGCCGTCGGCGCGGATGCGGTCCGCCACCCAGGAGGAGATCACCGCGCCCAGGTGCACCACCGGCCCCTCGCGCCCGGTGGAGCCCCCGGTCGACAGGGTGATGAGCGAGGCGAGGGCCGAGGCCAGCCCGGCCCGCCGGTCCACCCGCCCGTCGTGCAGCGCCGCGCCCTCGATCACGGTGGTGACGGAATGCACCTTCCCGTCATGGGTGAAACGGTGCAGCAGCACCCCCACCACCAGACCGCCCAGAACCGGGATGGCCAGCACCAGATACCAGGGCGCGGAGGCCAGCGTGGTGGCCAGCGTCACGTCGTCGGCGCCGTAGAGGAAGGTCTGCAGCTCGAAGATCGCCATCCGGAAGCCGACGGCCGCATAGCCCGCGGCCAGCCCCGTGGCGAGCGCGGTCAGCCAGAAGCGCATCCGGTTCGGCCCGCGCGCGCGCGCCGCCATCCAGCCCCGGCGCAGGTCTGTCAGAGCCTCGGTGAACGGTCGGGAGAGAGGGGGCAAGGCATCAGTCCGTCAGGAGCTTCAGAGCGATATCCGAACCAGAATTGAAGGATCGGCAGGTAAAGTACACCCCCCTTCGGATGCGCGGTCGGCCATCACCCCCGGCGGCGGATGCCGATGGGCGCGCCGGCCTGGGCGGGGCGTTCCAGCCCGGCATGGGCCGCGCGCAGCGCCGCGATGCGGGCCTGTGCCTCCGGCGGATAGGGGGTGGAGCGTCGGGTGGTGAGGTCGACGTTCATCAGCAACTGCTCGAGCGTGGCGCAGAGCGCGCCATCCGCCTCCCGGCGCATCTCGGCGAAGACGTGCAGCCGCTTGGCATCGGCGTCCAGCAGCCGGAAGTTCACGCGGAAGGCGGCCCCCTCCAGCAGCTCGTCGAGATAATGCATGTGGCTCTGCAGCGCGTAGGGCCCCTGCCCGGTCTCCGCCACCCAGGCCTCGCCGAGCGCCAGCGCATCGGTCAGGAAATGCTCGAAGGCCTGGTCGAAGGCGATGGCGTAGTAGCCCACGTTCATGTGACCGTTGTAGTCGATCCAGCCGGGGAGGACGTGTTGCAGCGGGGTGGCGACGGCGCTGGCCTCGGGCTGGTCTGTCATGGTGATGCCGGATCCTCTTTCGTCCCGCAGGGCGCACGCGTATGGTGTCGCCGGATTCACTCCCGAGGAGCTTTCGATGCCGCACGATACCGCCATTGCCCGCCTGCGCAACCTGTTGGGTGACCGCCTCAGCACATCCGATGCGATCCGCGATCATCATGGGCAGAACGAAAGCTACTATCCTGTCACGCTTCCGGACGCCGTGGCCTTTCCCGCCTCCACCGAGGAGGTGAGCGCGGTGATGACCATATGCCACGAAGAAGGTTGCCCGGTCGTTGCCTGGGGCACGGGAACCTCGCTCGAAGGCCACGCCCTGGCCTTCCGCGGCGGCATCACCCTGGACCTGAGCCGGATGGACAAGGTGCTCCAGGTCAACGACGAGGACCTGGACGTGGTGATCCAGCCCGGTGTCACCCGCGAGGCCCTGAACACCGAGCTGCGCGCCACCGGCCTGTTCTTCCCCATCGACCCGGGCGCGAACGCCTCGCTCGGCGGCATGGCCGCCACCCGCGCCTCCGGCACCACCGCCGTGCGCTACGGCACGATGAAGGACAATGTCCTCGCGCTGGAGGTGGTGCTGGCCGATGGCCGGGTGATCCGCACCGGAACCCGGGCGCGCAAGTCCTCCGCCGGCTATGACCTCACCCGCCTGATGGTGGGGTCCGAGGGCACGCTGGGCATCATCACCGAACTCACCCTGAAGCTGCACGGCCAGCCGGAGGCGATCTCCTCGGCGATCTGCGCCTTCGACGGCATCGACGCGGCGGTGAGCGCGGTGCAGATGGTCATCCAGATGGGCATCCCGGTGGCGCGCATCGAATTCGTCGACGCGATGTCGATCCGCGGGTTCAACGTGCATGCCGGCACCGCCATGCCGGAGATGCCGCACCTGTTCCTGGAGTTCCACGGCTCCGAGGGCGCGGTGGCCGAGCAGGCCGAGCGCGTGGGCGAGATCGTGGCGGAGTTCGGCGGCGGCGATTTCCAGTGGACCAACAAGCCCGAGGAGCGCAACGCGCTCTGGCACATGCGCCACAACGCCTATTACGCGGCCAAGGCCCTGCGCCCCGGCTGCTGGGTGCTGACCACGGATGTCTGCGTGCCGATCTCCCGGCTGGCGGAAGCCGTCACCGTCACCCGGGCGGACATCGACGCGAGCGCGCTGGAGGCGACCATCCTGGGCCATGTCGGCGACGGCAACTTCCACTGCGCCATCCTGGTGGACCCGGACAGCCCGGCCGAGCTGGCCGAGGCCAGGGAGCTCGCTCACCGCATGAACGCCCGCGCCCTCGCCATGGGCGGCACGGTGACCGGCGAACACGGCGTGGGCCTCGGCAAGATGAAGTACATGGACGAGGAACACGGCGCGGCCTGGGCGGTGATGGCCCAGATCAAGCGCGCGCTGGACCCGAGCAACATCCTCAACCCCGGCAAGATGGTCGAGGTGAACTGACCCCTCCGGGCACGCTCCCCGGGCCGGCCAGGCCCCGGCGGAGAGTGCTTTGCGGGGCGCCCCGGAAAGCACCCCTGCAGTACCCCGAAGCGCGCGCCCGCAGCACCCTGCCGAAGCGCGCCCGCGGCACCCCGGCAAGCGCGCCTGCGGCAGCCCGGCAAGCGCGCCTGCGACAGCCCGGTAAGCGCGCCTGCGGCGCGACGATAAGCCCGCCTGTGGCGCGACGCCCCGTCGCACCGGACAGAGACCCGCCCCTCAACCCGGCCGGATCTCCCCGCAAGGACCTGCCTCGCGAGGTGGCCGGATCTCCGCACAAGGGCCTGCCCCCCCGGGACAACCGCCCCCGCGGCAATGTATTGCTCCGCGAGATGACCGCCCCCCGACAACCGCCTGTTCCGCGAGAGGGCCGGAGCCTCCGGACACGGACACGCCCCGGCAGCACCGGACCCTGCGCGCGGAGCCGCGCCCCGTGAGAGAGCGGCGTTTCCGGACGAGAGCGCTGTCGGCGGAAGAGGCGGCACCGATCTCCAGGCCACGGGCGCCCCTGATCGACGTGGGGCGCGTCCGGAGCGAAGAGACCGCCGGCCCGGCAGGCGGCCGCGCCCGGCCCGCCGGCAAAGCGCCGGATCAGCTCTCGATCAGGGCGCGGGCGGCTGCGAGGGCTTCGGGGGTCACGGTCTCGCCGGAGAGCATCCGGGCGATTTCGGTGCCGCGTTCGGCTTCGTCCAGCTTCTCCACGGCGGTGCGGGTCTGGCCGCCCTCCACCGATTTGCGGATCCGCCAGTGGTGCGCGCCGCGGGCCGCGACCTGGGGCGAATGGGTGACGACCATCACCTGGCCGCCCTGTGCCAGCGTCTCCAGCCGGCGGCCCACGGCGGCGGCAGTGGCGCCGCCCACCCCGCGGTCGATCTCGTCGAACACCATCGGCAGCCCGCCGGACCGCGCCGCCAGACACACTTTCAGCGCCAGCAGGAAGCGCGACAGCTCCCCCCCGGAGGCGATGCGGTTCAGCGGCCCCGGCGCGGTGCCCGGATTGGTGGAGACGGTGAAGATCACCTCGTCGCGCCCCTCCGGCCCCGGCTCGGCGGCGGAAATCGCGGTCGCGAAGCGCGCCCGGTCCAGCTTCAGCGGCGCCAGCTCGGCCACGATCTCGCGGTCCAGCCGCCCGGCCGCCTCCGCGCGCAACGCGCTCAGCGCGGCGGCCCGGGTGTCATAGAGCGCCTCGGCCTCGCTCACGGCGCGTTCGAGCTTCGCAAGGCTCTCCGCCCCGCCGTCGATCACCTCCAGCCGGGCGGCCAGCGCCTCGGCCAGGTCGGGCAGCTGGTCCGGCAACACCCGGTGCTTGCGCGCAAGGCCGCGCAGCGCGAACAGGCGCTCCTCGGTGGTCTCCAGGTCCTCGGGGCGGAAGTCCAGGTTGCCGAGCGCGCGCTCCACCCCCTGCTGGGCCTCGCCCAGTTCGGTCAGGGCCCGCTCCAGCGCGTCGAGCGCCTCGTCCAGCCCGCCCTCGGCCCCGTCGGCGGCGCCGGAGAGCCAGCGGCTGGCATCCCCCATCAGCCCCTCGGCACCGGCGGGGCCCAGCGCCTCGGCGGCCCGGGCCACGTCCTCGCGGATGCGCTCGGCGGCCTGCATGCGGCGGCGCGCGATGTCGAGCGCCTCGTCCTCACCGGGCTGGGGGTCGAACTCCGCAAGCTCGGCCACCGCGTGGCGCAGGAAATCCGCGTCGGCGGCAGCGCTCTCCTGGGCGGCACGGGCCTCGGCCAACGCCCGGCGCGCGGCACTGGCGGCGCGCCAGGCCGCGCGAGTCTCCTCCACCAGCGGGCCGGCGCCGGCGTGCAGGTCCAGCAGGCTGCGGTGGTTGCGCGGGTCCAGCAGCCCGCGGTCGTCCTGCTGTCCGTGGATCTCGATGAGCGTGTCGGCCAGCGCGCGCAGAACCTCGGCGCCGCAGCGCGCATCGTTCACGAAGGCCCGGCTGCGCCCGGCGGAATCGATCTGCCGGCGCAGGATCAGCTCGTCGCCCCCCGGCAGCCCGGCCTCGGCCAGGATGCCATGCGCGGCGTGGCCCTCGGGAAGGTCGAACTCGGCGGTCACCGAGCCCGAGGCCGCCCCCTCGCGCAGCAGCGACCCGCGCCCCCGCCCGCCCAGCGCGAAGCCGAGCGCGTCGAGCAGGATCGACTTGCCGGCCCCGGTCTCGCCGGTGAGCACGTTGAGCCCCGGCCGGAAGGCGAGGTCCAGCGCCTCGATCAGCACGATGTCGCGGATCGTGAGCCCGTGCAGCATGGTGTTCCTTCCGCGAGGCTCAGAGCCAGCGCCCGAGCACCACCTGATCGTAGATGGATCTCAGCCAGCCTGTCCCGGAGGCCTCCGGCCGCAGTCCGTTGTTGGTGAGCAGGGTGTAGCTGTCCTGATACCAGGGCGACGCGGAGAAATTGTGCCCCAGGATGGCGCCGGCCGTCTGCGCCTCGTCGGTCAGGCCCAGCGCGAGGTAGCTCTCCACCAGCCGGTGCAGCGCCTCCGCGGTCTGCGACGTGGTCTGATACTCCTCGATCACCGCGCGGAAACGGTTGATCGCGGCCAGGTAATGGCCGTTCTTCAGGTAATACCGCCCGATCGCCATTTCCTTGCCGGCAAGGTGGTCCATCGCCAGGTCGTACTTCAGCTTGGCCTGGCGGGCATATTCCGTGTCCGGGTAGCGCAGCTCGGTTTCGCGCAGGGCGCGCAGGGCCTTCAGCGTCAGCTCCTGGTCACGGCCCACGTCCACGATCTGGTCATAGTAGGACAGGCCGATCAGGTATTGCGCGTAGGCGGCATCCTTGTCCGCCGGATAGAAATCGAGGTAGCGCCGCGCGGCCTGCTCGGCCTTGTCGAACTGCTGGCCGCGGTAATAGGCGTAGGCGGACATGATCATCGCGCGCTTGGCCCAGCTGGAATAGGGGTAGAGCCGCTCCACGTCATCGAAGAGCTGCCCGGCTTCCTCGGCATTGCCCCGGTCCAGCTGCGCCTCGGCATCGGCGTAGATCTGGTCCGCCGGGCGGTCGTCCTGGGTGACCTGTTCGTTGTCGCCGCCGCTGCATCCTGCGAGCAGGATCAGAAATGCGCACGACGCCCCCTTCAGGGCCTTGCCAAACTGAGCCATCACCATCCTCTTCGAGCTTCATCCTGCGTCGGGCTCCCCCGGCGTTCGGCACCGGGCATATCACGAGAAAACCGGCTTGCCAAAAGGTATCGGACCGCCGCACCGGCCCCGCGCCCGCCCGCTCCGCGCCCCGGACGCGAAAGGCCCGGCGCCACGCGGGACAGCCCGCCGGCGCAAGGCGATTCCGCCCCGGTTCGGGCCTTCGCGTTCACGTTGTCTTCACGATTTCGCTGTCTGCTGACCCCTGCCCGCTCCGGCACCCGGAGCATCCGTTTCAGCCGCTCCGGGCGGAGGCCGGGGGGAGTGAGGAGCGCGTCAGCAGAGGGCCCCGTCAGGAGAGGACGCCGCCCGTGCCCGGCCCGCGGCACCTTGCGGGCGCAGGCAGGCCGTGTCGCGGACCTGTGGGTCAGACGGCGACGCTGAGCGCGGGCATGTGGAAACCCTGCAGGTAGGGGGCGCCCTCTGCCGCGGTGACGAATTCGATCGCCCCGTCGGTAAGGAACAGCTTGCGCAGCAGCTTGTTGGTCAACCCGTGGCCGGCCCGGATGCCGGTGTAGCGGCCGATGATCGGCGCGCCGGCCAGCGCGAGGTCGCCCACGGCGTCGAGCATCTTGTGGCGCACGCACTCATCCTCGTGGCGGAAGCCCTCGGGGTTCAGCACCCGGCCGTCTTCCACCACGATGGCATTGTCCAGCGTGCCGCCGAGCGCGAGCCCGCGGGAGCGCATCATGTCCACCTCTTCCTGGCGGCAGAAGGTGCGGCTGTCCGAGAGCTGTTCGGCGAAGGTGCCGTTGACCATGCTCAGCGTCTTGTGCTGGTGGCCGATGGCGGCGTCGGAGAAGTCGATCTCGAAGTCGATCTCCAGCCGGTCCGCCGGCGCGAGGATGGCACGTGCGTTGCCCTGCTCCACCTCGACGGTCTTGCGCACGCGGATCACCCGGCGCGCGACGCTGAGGCTGCGTAGGCCGGTGGCGCGGATGGCCTCGACGAACACCCGCGCGCTGCCGTCCATGATCGGCACTTCCGGCCCGTCGATCTCGATCAGCGCATTGCTGACGCCACAGCCCGAGAGCGCGGCCATCAGATGCTCGATGGTCGAGACCGTGACCCCGGAGGCATTGGCGATGCGGGTGTTGAGCGTGGTGTCGGACACGGCGTCCCACGCGGCCGGAACCAGCGGGTCGCGGTCACGAACGTCCACCCGCTTGAACCAGATCCCGTGTTCTGCGATAGCCGGGCGCACGGTGAGCCGTGCAGGGCGGCCCGAGTGCAGGCCAGTCCCGACCAGAGAGAATTCGCGTCTCAATGTGGTTTGCATGTCTTCACCCGCGCTCGATGTTTTTCTTAACTATTGTGCGATTATCAAATAGGCGGCGCGGCCAGTCTGCTCAATTCACTCTTTGTGACGCTCTGCAACATGATCCGCCGGGCCCCCTCCGGCCTTGCACGAAGGCGATTGCACGGGAAACGCATCTCCGCGAGTTCGCGTTCCGATTCCCGCTGTTTTCGTGTGTTTTCCACCGGTTCCGGGGCGAAGGTGCCACCGCGCGGCGCGATCACGAAAATTGCGTCGATATGTGCAACCCTCGGGCTGCGCGCCTGCGGGGGGGCACCCCCGCACCGCGCCGCACCCCGACTCGCGCCCTCCCCGCACAGGCGGTGTACGCGGGCGTCGTGAGGCCGCTGGACAGGCGTCGCATCGTGTCGCGCCCCCGGTGCGGGCCGCGCATTCGTGTCCTGAAGGCGGAATGCCGCCGGCGTGTCAGCTGATGCGCCTGCGACGGACGGGGCAATCACGCCGCCGGGCGGGCATGAAAAAGCCGGCCGCGATGCGGCCGGCCTGAGGTGGTCGGGGACGTGCCTCCCGGAGAGAGGCCTGCCCGCCCCCGCGTGCCCGGCGCCCTGGCGGGGCGCTGCGGCCAGTCAGCCGGACCATGCCCGGCGCGGGGAGGCACCGACCGTCCGGCCGGTGCCCGACAGGGATCTCGCGATCAGTTGGCCTGGCGCCGCAGAAAGGCCGGGATGTCGATCCGGGCCTGCTCGTCCTCGTCCACGCGGCGCGGGGCGGCCTGCTTCATCTCGGGCTGACGACGCTCGGCGGCCGGGGCGGCGGAGGCCTCGCGGCCGGCGGCAGCCTGCTGGCCGGTCATCCGGTGGATGAGGCGGTTCAGGGCCCCGCGCTCCTCGGCCTGCGAGAGGGCATGCGCCTGCTCGGCGGTCGGGCGCTGCACCGGCTGCTGCTGCTCGTTCGGCACCTTGTTCACCGCGGCCTGAAGGCGGCGCAGCGTGTCGGGAGACGGCTCCCCGCGGCGCGGGTGCTCGGGCGCCGCGGCAAGGGGTTCCGGCTCGGCGGCGGCCGGGGCCGGAGCGGCCTGCTGCACCGGCTCCTCATGATGCGGGTTCTGCGGCGGCACGAAGGTGTGGATCGCGGCCGTCGGCTCGGCCGGCTGCTCGGCGGGAGCCGGAGCGGCCTGCTCTGCCACCGGCGCCGGGCGGGACTGCTCGGCGGAGCGGCGCTGCGGCACCGGGGGGGCGATCTCGCGGGCCACGGCATCGATGCCGGTGGCGACCACGGAGACGCGCATCACGCCCTCCATCGACGGATCCAGCGTGGAGCCGATGATGATGTTGGCTTCCGGGTCCACCTCGGCGCGGATGCGGTTGGCCGCCTCGTCGAGCTCGAACAGGGTGAGGTCGTCACCGCCGGTGATGTTGATGAGCACGCCGCGCGCGCCCTTCAGGCTGATCTCGTCGAGCAGCGGGTTCGCGATGGCCTTCTCGGCGGCCTGGATGGCGCGATCCTCGCCCTCGGCCTCGCCGGTGCCCATCATCGCCTTGCCCATCTCGTCCATCACGGAGCGGACGTCGGCGAAGTCAAGGTTGATGATGCCGGGGCGGACCATGAGGTCGGTGACCCCCTTCACGCCCTGGTAGAGCACGTCATCGGCCAGCATGAAGGCCTCGGTGAAGGTGGTCTTCTCGTTGGCGAGCCGGAACAGGTTCTGGTTCGGGATGATGATCAGCGTGTCGACCACGGCCTGCAGGTCGTTGATGCCGGTCTCCGCGATCCGCATCCGCTTGGTGCCCTCGAAGGTGAAGGGCTTGGTGACCACGCCCACCGTGAGGATGCCCATCTCGCGGGCGGTCTTGGCGATGATCGGGGCGGCTCCGGTGCCGGTGCCGCCGCCCATGCCTGCGGTGATGAAGCACATGTGGGAGCCCGCGAGGTGATCGACGATCTCCTCAATGCTCTCCACCGCGGCGGCGCACCCCACCTCGGGCTTGGCGCCCGCGCCCAGACCCTGCGTGACCTCGGAGCCCAGCTGGATGGAGCGCGAGGCGCGGCTCTGCTGGAGCGCCTGGGCGTCGGTGTTCGCCACGACGAACTCCGCGCCCTCGAGGTTTTTCGCGATCATGTTGTTCACGGCGTTGCCGCCGGCGCCGCCGACGCCGAACACAGTGATACGAGGGCGCAGTTCACGCTCCTCCGGCATTCTCAGATTGAGGGTCATAGCAATTCCGCCTGTGTTTTCTGCCCGGCCACATTTTCGCGGCATTTTCGTGCCGCTTGCGCGGCGCCTCCCACTCGGTTCCGTGAGGTATGTGCCAGTTGCCTGCTGGCCCTCGGCGGAGACGATGTGGTGTTGATTCGAAAGTTTAACCTAAACTTAGAGACCGGTCACGCCGGAATATGGCCGAATCCGGACCGAAATGGTTAACCAAGGGGTTGTCCGGGCAGGAAAACCTGCATCGGACCACCCCCTCACCAGTTCTCCCGGAACCAGCGCATCGCGCGGCGCAGCCGCAGCGGTCCGTGGCGCGCGGGAAGGTCGAAATCCCAGCATTCGTCCTGCGGCCGGGCGGCGTAGGCGGCAAGGCCCACGGTGGCCGAGAACGGTGCCGCGGTGGCCGGCAGCGGCAGGCCCTGGATGCGCAGCGGCCGGCCGATGCGCACCTGCCGGCCGAGGATGCGGCTGGCGAGGTCTTCCATGCCCGGCATCTGGCTGGTGCCGCCGGTGAGCACCACCCGCTGGGAGGGGAGGTATTCGAAGCCCGCGGCGTCGAGGCTGGCGCGCACGTCCTCCAGGATCTCCTCCACCCGCGGGCGGATGACGCCGATGAGCTCGGTGCGCGAGATCTGACGGCGCTCGTACTCGCGGTCGGCGCCGATGCGGCGCAGCTCCAGCATCTCGCGGTCGTCCATGCCGGTGGCCTGCAGCTCGCCGTGCAGGGTCTTGGTGCGCTCCGCATCCTCCACGGGGGCGGCGAAGGCCTGGGCGATGTCCTGGGTGATGTGCTGGCCGCCGAGGCGGACCATGTCGGCGAAGATCATGTGCCGCTTGAGGAAGACGGAGACGGAGGTGGTCTCCGCCCCCATGTCCACGCAGGCGGCGCCCAGCTCCATCTCGTCCTCCACCAGCGCCGAGAGGCCGGAGGCATAGGGCGAGACGGCCACGCCCGCGAGGTCGAGGTCGCAGCGCTTCACCACATGGGCGATGTTGCGGATGGCGGCATGGCTCACGGTAAGCATGTGCATGTCCACCGAGAGGCGCGCGCCCACCTGGCCGCGCGGGTCCGCGAGGCCGGTGCGATGATCGAGGGTGAAGTTCACCGGCTGGGCGTGGATCACGTCGCGCCCCTCGCCGAAGGAGGGCATGTCGCAGGCGGCAAGGGCCGCGCCGATATCCATGGCCGAGACTTCGCCATTCGCCACGCCCACCTCGCCCGACACCCCGTAGGAGCGCGGCTGGCCGCCGGCGATGGAGACGATCACCTGGTCCACCCGGGTGTTCGCGTGTTTCTGCGCCTGGGCGAGCACGGTGCGGATGCCGCGTTCCGTCTCGTCCATCACCGCGATCTCGCCCATGCTCACCCCGCGCGAGCGGGTGGAGGAAAAGCCGATGGCGCGCAGCGCGTCCAGCCCGCCCTGGGAGCCGTGGCCGTCCGCGCGGTGGGCGTCCAGCCGCTCCACGTCCACCTTCAGGATGAGACATGAGATCTTGGAGGACCCGATATCGATCACCCCCACCACGCCGCGCCGCAGCGCGGAGCGCAGACGGTCGCGCATGTAGCGCTGGCTCTCGAAAAGGCGGGAACTCATGTTTCTTCTCCTTGCGGGGTCGCGGTGCGCGAGCGGTTCATTTCGCCGATCGCGTAGGGCGTGAGGCGCAGCACGGGGCGTTCGCCGTCGCGCATGTCGATATGGGTCGCATCGCGCGAGAGCAGGTCTTCGGCCTGCTGCAGGGCGATCACCCGTTCCAGCGCGGAGAGGGCGCCCTTCTCCGGCAGCATGATGCGCTGGCCGCGGTCGAGCACGATGTCCCAGCGCCGCTCGCCCACGCGCACGAAGCCGCGCAGCCGGCTCACGATCGGCCGGGCGATGCGCAGCAGCGCCAGCGCCTCGGGCACCGCCTGCTCCGCGCCGGTGCCCAGCAGCAGCGGCAGGTCGGCGCGCACCGCGCGGTCCGAGATCTGGGCGATGCGGTGGCCGTCGGTGTCCAGCAGGGCCAGTTCGTCGCCGTCGCGCAGGATGGCGGCCGGCTGCTGCTCCACGACGGAAAGCGCCAGCACGTTCTCCCCCACCACGGAAACCCGCGCCTCGCGCACGGCGGCAAGGGCCTCCACCCGGTCACGCACCTTGGCGAGGTCGAGGTCCAGCGAGGACACCGGGAAGGCCACGCCCACCGCTTCGGCGATCTGGGCCTTCAGCGGCTCGGAGGCGCCGGTGATGCTCATCCCCACCAGGCGGAACTCGCGCCGCTCGCGCACCGCGTCCACGGCCCGGGCGTAGACGGTATCGAGGGCCTCCCGGGTTTCGGGGCGCGAGAACAGCAGCCAGCCGGAGCCCACCAGCACCAGCGTGGGGATCCAGATGCGCACCGCGGCACGTACCCAGGGGCGCAGCCAGAGCCGGCCCAGCCGGTAGCGGATGCGCGAGGGCGCGGGGTCGCGCTTCTGGCGCGGCGCCGGCGGCGCGGCGGCGAGGGCCGGCGCGGGCGCCGGCGTGTCACGTTCGGCGATCAGCGGCTGCAAGAGGCGTCCTCCACCAGCCAGCGCGTGAAGGCGCCGAAGGACATGCCGGTGTAGGCGGCCTGCTCGGGGGCGAGCGAGGTCGGCGTCATGCCCGGCTGGGTGTTGGTTTCCAGCAGCACCAGGCCGTCGAGCCCGCGGCTCTCGTCCCAGCGGAAATCGGTCCGGCTCACGCCCCGGCAGCCCAGGGCGGCATGGGCGCGCTCGGCATAGTCGAGGCAGGCGCGGGTGATTTCTTTCGGCAGGTCGGCGGGCAGCACGTGGCGCGAGCCGCCCACGGTGTATTTCGCCGAGTAGTCGTACCAGCCCTCGGTGATGATGTCGGTCACCGCCAGCGCCTTGCCGTCCAGCACCGCGACGGTGAGGTCGCGCCCCGGCACGTAGCGTTCGACCATCAGCCGCCCGGGCATGGCCCCGTCCAGCGCGGCCGGGGCGTTCGCGCCCTCGGTCACGAAGTAGATGCCCAGCGAAGAGCCTTCGTTGTAGGGCTTGACCACGTAGGGCGGCGGCATGGGGTGTGAGCGGCGGATGTCCGCGGCATCGACCAGCATCGCCTCGGCCACCGGCAGTCCGGCAGCGGCATAGGCCTCCTTGGAGCGCAGCTTGTCCATCGCGAGGGCCGAGGCCAGCACGCCGGAATGGGTGTAGGGGATGCGGAGCCATTCGAGCAGGCCCTGGACGCAGCCGTCCTCGCCCCAGCGGCCGTGCAGCGCGTTGAACACCACGTCAGGCGCTGTGGCGCGCAGATCCTCCGCGAGGCTGTCGCCCGCGTCGATCTCCACCACTTCGTATCCTTCGCTCCGGAGTGCTGCGGCGCATTCCCGGCCCGTGACGAGCGAAACCTCGCGCTCGCCCGACGGCCCGCCTAGGAGTACCGCAATCCGGGGCTGTGTCCTGCTCGACATGCCCGCCTCGTATCCTGCCCCGCTGCCGGGGTCTGGTGACCGACGCCCCGTTGCGGCGCGCCGGCTGTTCCGCGCTGGCGCGGAGTGCCTGTGCCCCTGCCGTTGCGGGGCGCGCCCCCTGCTCCGGGGCCGCTTGCCCCGTATGCCGGGGATCCTGTTTCCCCGCGTGGCGGGGTCTTGCGCCCCTCGCAGGGGCTCCTCATGCAGCCGGGCATCCCCCGGCGACCACTGGCGCCCGCCCGCGGCTCTCGCGCCCCGCGCAGGCCGAAACCCGGGCCTCGCCCTGCCCCGGAGGGCCTGAGGGCCGCCCCCGGCGGGGGCGCCCAGTCATGCCACCGGGCCTGTACCCGGCGCGAACCGCATCTCTCCCGGGGCCGGACACGCCCCTGCCCCGATCACCCCACGCCCTGACCCAGGGCTGCGAGACCGCGCCCCTTGCTCCCGGCCCGCCCCGCCCCGCCTGCCGGATCGCCCCCGCAGGCTCCTCGGACCAGGCTCGCGCCCCCGCGTCAGGGCGCGGTCGCGAGCGGATCTTGGGGCGCGCGGAGACCGACGCGCATTATTTCCCAGTCTAGCGTTATTCCGCTGATATTCAAAACTCTTTTGCGCACGTCCTCGCCCAGGTCCTCGAGGTCCGCCGAGGTTGCCCCGCCGGTGTTCACGAGGAAATTCGCATGCATGGGCGACATCTGCGCCCCGCCGCGCCTGAGGCCCCGGCAGCCGGCGTCCTCGATCAGCTTCCAGGCCTTCAGGTCATGCACGTCATCGGCCCGCCCGGTGGAGGAGAAGCCGGCCGGGTTGCGGAAGGTCGAGCCGCAGGAGCGCTCCGTCACCGGCTGGCTGGCGGCGCGGCGCGCCAGCGCCTCCTCCATCGCGGCGGCAATCTCCGCCGGGTCTCCCGGGCGGCCTGCCAGCACGGCCTCCACCACCACCGCGCCCTCGGGCACCGCGGAGGACCGGTAGCCGAAGCCGATCTCGGCGGCGGAAAGGCGCCGCGGCGTGCCGTCGCGGGTGACGATGGTCACCTCCTCCACCACGTCGGCGGTGTAGGTGCCGTAGCAGCCGGCGTTCATCTTCACTGCGCCGCCGATGGCGCCGGGGATGGTGCGCAGGAACTCGAGCCCGGCGATGCCCGCCTCGCCCGCCTTGCGCGCCACATGGGCGTCGAGCGCCGCGGCGCCGGCCCGCACCCGGTGGCCGGGCAGGATCTCGATGCCGTTGAAGCCGCGCCCCAGCCGCAGGGTCACCCCCAGCAGGCCGCCGTCGCGGATGATGAGGTTCGAGCACACGCCCACCGGCAGCAGCGGGATCGCGGGGTCGAGTGCGGCGAGGAAGGCGGCGAGATCCTCGCGGTCCGCCGGCTGGGCCAGAACCTCCGCCGGCCCCCCGGTGCGCAGCCAGGAGAGCCCGGCCATGTCGCGGTTCGGGGTGAGGGTGCCGCGCAGCGGCGGCAGGGTGTCGGCGATCAGGGTCATGGCACTGTCTTTAACCGCCCCCGGAGGCGGACGAAAGCGCCGCCCTGCCCCGGAAGGCTTCATCCGTCACGGTCCGCGGGGCGAAGGCACCTCCACCCCGGGGAGCCGCGCTCACACCAGCGTATCGGCCCCCGGCGCCTCGGCTTGCGCCAGCGCCTCGGGCAGCGCATGCGCCCAGGCGGTGATGGTTCCGGCCCCGAGGCAGACCACCATGTCGCCCGGCCCCGCCTCGGCGCGCACCAGCGCGGGCAGCGCCGCCTCGCTCTCCAGCGCCAGCGCGCGGCGGTGGCCGTGGCTCTTCAGCCCCGCCACCAGCGCATCGCGCGAGGCGCCCTCGATCGGGGCCTCGCCGGCGGCATAAACCTCGGCGATGGCCACCACGTCGGCATCGTTGAAGCAGGTGCAGAAGTCTTCCATCAGGTCGTGCAGGCGCGAGTAGCGATGCGGCTGGTGCACCGCGATCACCCGGCCCTGCGTGGCCTGGCGGGCGGCCTTCAGCACCGCGGCGATCTCCACCGGGTGGTGGCCGTAATCGTCGATGATGGTGACACCGTTCACCTCGCCCACCCGGGTGAAGCGCCGGTTCACGCCGCCGAAGGCGCCCAGCGCCATGCGGATCTCGTCATCCGACACGCCGAGGTGGCGCGCCACGCCGATGGCGGCGAGGGCGTTGGAGACGTTGTGGTCGCCCGGCATCGGCAGGCTCAGCCCGTCGATGCGGTGGCCCTCGCCCTGGAACACCGCGTCGAAGCGCGCGATGCCCGCCTCGTAGCGCAGGTTCTCCGCCCGCAGGTCCGCCTGGCGGGAGAAGCCGTAGGTGAGGATGCGGCGGTCGTCGATCTTGCCCACCAGCGACTGCACCTCCGGGTGGTCGATGCAGCACACCGCCAGCCCGTAGAACGGGATGTTGGAGACGAAGGTCTCGAAGGCCGCGCGCACCCCCTCGAAGGAGCCGTAATGGTCGAGGTGCTCGGGGTCGATGTTGGTGACGATGGCCACGGTGGCGGGCAGCTTCACGAAGGTGCCGTCGCTCTCGTCGGCCTCCACCACCATCCACTCGCCGGCGCCGGGGCGGGCGTTCGAGCCGTAGGCGTGGATCACCCCGCCGTTGATCACCGTGGGGTCGAGGTCGCCCGCGTCCAGAAGCGCCGCCACCATCGAGGTGGTGGTGGTCTTGCCGTGCGTGCCGGCCACGGCGACATTGCTCTTCAGCCGCATCAGCTCGGCCAGCATCTCGGCGCGCCGCACCACCGGCAGGCCGCGCTCACGGGCGGCGTCGAGCTCGGGGTTGCCGCGCTTGATGGCCGAGGAGATCACCACCACCTCCGCCTCGCCCAGGTTCTCCGCGCTCTGGCCGATGAACACCTCCGCGCCCATGCGCTCCAGCCGCTCGGTGATCTTCGAGGCGCGCAGGTCGGAGCCCTGCACCCGGTAGCCGAGGTTCAGCAGCACCTCGGCGATGCCGGACATGCCGATGCCGCCGATGCCGACGAAGTGGAGGATGCCGATGTCCTGCGGCAGGCGCGTGGCTGGGCTCATGGTGCGTTTCCTTCGGAAGGGGCCGCGGCGCGGCCTTCGGACAGGGCCTCGACGAGACCGGCAAGACGAAGATGGGCATCCGGGCGCCCTTCGGCGCGCGCGGCATCCGCCATCGCGGCGGCTTTCTCGGGTGAAGTCAGGATCGCGGCGATATGCCCTGCCAGCGCCTCCGGCGTCAACGCCGATTCCGACAGCGCGACTGCGGCACCTGCGCCCACCAGCCCGCGGGCGTTGGCGCCCTGGTGGTCGTCCATCGCCGCGGCGAAGGGCACCAGCACCGAAGGCCGGCCGATGGCCGAGATATCCGCCACCGATGAGGCGCCGGAGCGCGAGATCACCAGATGCGCGCGCGCCAGCCGCTCCGGCACGTCCTCGAAGAAGGGCGCGGTCTCGGCGGCCACGCCCAGCTCGCGGTAGCGCGCCAGCACGCCGCCGTCCTCGCCGCGCACCTGCTGGGCCACGTCGAGCCGGGCGCGCAGGGGCGCGGGCAGCAGCGCCACCGCCTCCGGCACGGCCTTCGAGAACAGGCTCGCCCCCTGCGAGCCGCCGATCACCAGCAGCGAGAGGCGCCCGTCCATGCCCGGCAGCGGCGTCGCCGCCCGCGCCCGCACCGCGGCGCGCACGGGGTTGCCGGTGTGCACCGCCTCGGCGCCCTCCGGCAGGGCCGTGGGCCAGATGCCGCAGGCCACCCGGTTCACCCGCGTCGCGAAGAGCCGGTTCACCCTGCCGGGCACGCCGTTCGCCTCATGGATCAGCCGCGGCAGGCGCAGCGCCCAGGCCGCGGTCATCGCCGGGATGGCCGGGTAGCCGCCGAAGCCGATCACGCAGGCCGGCCGGTCCGCCCGCATCGCCCGCCGCGCGGCCAGCACGCCGGAGAGGATGCGCAGCGGCGCGGCGAGCTTCCCCGCCAGCCCGCCGCGCGCGAAGGTGGCCGAGGCCACCACCTCGCGCACCACAGCCTCCGGGAAGGCGCCGGCATAGCGCGCGCCGCGCTCGTCGGTGGAGAGCTTCACCCGCCAGCCGCGCGACAGCATCTCCTCGGCCAGCGCCTGGGCAGGGAACATGTGCCCGCCGGTGCCCCCGGCCGCGATCACCAGCAGCCTGCCGCTCACGCCGCAGCCCCCGGCTCCGCGCCCCGGCCGGACGGCGCGGGGCGGGCGGGTGGGAGCGACGGCCGGGCGGGGCGCGGAGCCGGGCTCACCCGCACGCTCACCGGCGCCGCCCCTCGACCAGTGCCTCGGTCAGCTCGTCCTGTGGCCGGCGCCGGGTGAGGGCGAGCAGGAAGCCCAGCGTGATCCCCGCCGCCATCAGCGACGAGCCGCCATAGCTCACCAGCGGCAGGGTCATGCCCTTGGCCGGCAGCAGCCGGATCGCCACGCCGATGTTGATGAAGGCCTGCATGCCGAACAGCGCCGCGAGCCCGGTGCCCGCCAGCCGCGCGAACGGGTCGCGCTCGCGCTGCAGCCGCCCGAAGGAGCGCAGCACCACCACGAGGAACAGCGCGATGATGAGCGCGCAGAGGATGAGCCCGTATTCCTCCACCGCCACGGCGATGATGAAGTCGGTATGCGCGTCCGGCAGGCGCCATTTCACCGTGCCCTCGCCCACGCCCACGCCGAAGAGCCCGCCCTCGCGGATGGCGTTGGTGGCAAAGCCGAGCTGGGTGGTCGGGTCCACGTCGGAGGCGAGGAACCCGTCGATGCGGCGGGCGAAATGCTCGGAGTTGTTGTAGGCCACGAAGCCCACCGCGCTCACCACGCCCGCGAGGCTCACCAGCAGCGGCATCGAGGCGCCGGCGACGAAATACATCATCCCCCAGGTGGCGAGCACCAGTGCGGCCTGGCCGAAGTCCGGCTGCAGCGCGAGGATGGCCGCCAGCACCGCGGCCAGCACGAAGGAGAGGAATTTGCCCGGAGGGCCGGCGATGTCGAAGCTCGCCGCCATCAGCCAGGCCACCATGATCACGAAGACCGGCTTCACGAATTCCGAGGGCTGCAGCGAGATGAAGCCCAGCGAGTACCAGCGCACCGCGCCCTTGCCGAAGTCGGTGCCCAGCACCGGCAACGCGCAGATCGAGAGGAACACCGCGATGAACCCCATCACGCCCATCCGGCGGATGGTCACCGGCGTCTGCATCGACAGCCACAGCATCCCCGCCAGCGAGACGATGCCGAACACCACCTGGCGGATCACGTAGTGGAACTGCGGCAGGTGGTTCTTCTCGGCCAGCGGCACCGAGGCTGCGAGGGCGAGCAGCAGTCCGATCAGGAAAAGCCCCACCGTCGCCGCGAGGGTCCAGCGGTCCAGCGTCCGCCACCAGCGCGACAGCACCGGCTCGCCCGGACGGGCGGCAACGGTGCCGAAGACCATGTCTGTCATGGATTCAGCCCTTTCGGATCTGCCTGTAAGTACTGCCTCGATTTTCTCGAATTTGTCACAGTCTACCCGCAACCGCCGCCCCGATCCAGAGCCTATGCCCGCGCCCCGGCAAGCCCCCGCTCCCCCGCGGCGCCCCCGCGCGCCCCGTCGTTCCACGGCTCCGGACCCCCCGGGAGGCGCCCCCGGGGCCCGCCCGGCACACGAAATCGTGAGACAAGCCCCTGCCGCTCCGGAAATGCCCCGCCTCGCCCCCGAGCGGCCGTCGTCCGGGCAGCCCCTCCGTCATTCCCCACCCACCCCGCCTCTGCAGTGAAGGCCTCGGGCCCGGAGCCCGGAGCCCGGAGCCCGGAGCGGAGAGCGGAGAGCGGAGAGCGGAGAGCGGAGAGCGGAGAGCGGAGAGCGGAGAGCGGAGAGCGGAGAGCGGAGAGCGGAGAGC
This sequence comes from Paroceanicella profunda, assembly GCF_005887635.2. Taxonomy (GTDB): domain Bacteria; phylum Pseudomonadota; class Alphaproteobacteria; order Rhodobacterales; family Rhodobacteraceae; genus Paroceanicella; species Paroceanicella profunda. The sequence continues at coordinate 252,664 of NZ_CP040818.1, forward strand.
GGAGAGCGGAGAGCGGAGAGCGGAGAGCGGAGAGCGGAGAGCGGAGAGCGGAGAGCGGGCATGCCCCGGCACGAACTCCCATGCAAGCCCCTGTCTGACGATGCCTCTGAAGATGTCACCGCCACCACCCCGCGCGGAAGTTTGCGCCGTTTCCACCCGGCGCGGGAGTCGGCAAGGCTTCTGCCCGGCCCAGAGGTATGCAACGCCTCCGCCGGGCACGAAGGGCCGCGCCCGACCCTGGGTGGGCGCAGAGCCGCTTGTGGTGGGCGATTTATCTCGAAAGCCCCGGACGAGGGCTGAACCTCGAATGACATCGCCATCGCGCCCTCCAGGGGGGAGGGTCGGGCGCGGCCCGGGCGGGTCCGCCCGGGCGGGACGGTACCGCTCGGGCGCTCGCGTCATGCCGCCACCCTGCCCCCTGCGCCCGCCGGGGGCGCAGCACCCGGCCCGGCCCAAAGGCGGAGACACCGGCAGGTGTCATCGGCACGGGAGCCCCCCGTTTCGCCTCCCCCCGCGACCGGCCGGGGGCGCTCCCGCCCTCCGTCGACACCCCCCTGGCAGGGCGCGGCTCCTGCGGTTTGGGCCGGGCCGCGCGTGCCGCGCGGCAGGCGCGCACCTGGAGGTCTCGAAGGGAGGGCAGTGCGGAATGGACTGTCACGGGCTCCGGCGGCGCTGCGCCCGCTCTGGAGCTGCCCTGAGCACGGCACTGTCCGATCGCGCCGTGTTCAATCGGTGATGCGCGTTGCGAGGCGGTAGCGCTCCAGTTCCTCGGGCACCAGGAAATAGGCCTCCTCGGGCGGGGTGCGCAGGGCGGGCACCTGCACCAGCGGGTCCACCCCCATCGCCTCGAAATGCGCCAGCACCTCCGCCTGCAGCGCCTGGATGGAGATCACCGCATCGCGCGAGGGGATGATCGTGCCCGGCGCCATGTAGGCTTGGTGCATGCCCACCCAGGCCTCGCGCGAGACGATGCGCTCCACCCCGCTCGCCAGCAGCAGCGGGCAGGCCGAGTTGCAGGCCGCACCGGCCGTCACCGCGGTGTCGAAGCCGCGCTCGCGGATCAGCGCGCCCATGCGCAGCGCCTCGCGCACGTCGCCGCCGGGGGAGTGCAGCGCCACCGTGTCGGGCGGCTCCACGCCGTCGAGCGCGCGCTCCAGGCGGTCCGAATCCCCCGCGCCGATCCGGCCCTCGAGCAGCAGCACGCGGCCCAGGTCGCCGCCGTCCTCGAAGCGGAAGGTGAGGTCGCCCGGCTGGTCGGAGAAGCGCACCGGCCCGCCCGGCGCCTCGCGGCCCGGGGCGCGCGGCACGGCGCGGGGGTCGTAGCGACGGGTCTGGTCGCCCGGGCTCACCGGGGCGGTGGGCAGCGGGCCGTCCGGCGCGCGCGGCATGCCCCAGAACTCGCGCGTGTCCTCCACCACCAGCGCGATGCCCAACCCCACCTGCAGTGCCAGCACCAGCCGCAGCGCGAGGCGCAGCGGGATGCGGGTGAGACGCCCGATCATGCCCGCCGCGCCGCCACGCCGGGCCGGCAGGGCGGGGCACCGCTCGCGGACCCGCTCACCCGGCCAGGCACTCTGCCGCGCATTCCGCCACGCACCGGGCCTCTCACCCTGCTTCTCATTCTGCAGCGCGCGGGCGGTCGCCCGGGGCGCCCGCAGCGCCCGGGGCGGCGGGATCGGGCGGCTGCGTGGCCGGCACGGCCGGCGCGTCGGGATCCGGGGCGCGCGTGGTCGGCACCGCGGCCTCCGCTGCGGGCGGGCGGGGCGCATGGACCAGCGCCTCGGCGCCCTGCATCTGCGCGGTCTCGATACGGCGCAGAGCGCGCATGGCGGCCTCGAGGTCGGAAAGGGTCATGGTCTGCTCCAGGGTGAGCTCGCGCCGGTTGCCGCGGATCGCACCCTGGGTCACCGCGAGGATCATCACCAGCACCCCCGGCAACAGGTCGATGGCGATGGCCCCGGCCCAGGACGGCACGAAATCGCCCGCGTAGCGGATCACCGCGTCGGCGGTGGAGATGGCGGTGTAGGTCGTCTCCTCCGGCGGCGGCAGGTCCAGCACCTGTTGCGCGGCCTCGCCCAGCGAGGCGGCGCGCCGGTCGATCGCCTCCAGCACCGAGCGGATGGTGGCGTCCTGCGCGCTGCGCGCCGCGGCCGAGCCGCCGTCGAGCTCGGGCAGCACCACGGCGGCGCGCAGGTCCTCCGCCGCCCGGCTCACCAGCGGCGCCACGGAGAGCTGGCGCAGCGTGGCGATCACCCCCGCCAGCCGCACCGACTGCTCGGAGAAGGCGATGGAGCGCGTCTCCACCGGCCCCTGCTCCGCGATCAGCTCGCGCATGCGCGACAGGATGCCGTTGCCGGTCTCGAAGGCCGCGGCGATCGGCTCGGTCTGCGCGCCGATCTGGGTCTCCAGCGCCGCCAGCTCCTCGGACTTCTGCCGCAGCAGCCGGTAGACGGCCCCCTGCCCGGAGATGCCGGAGAGCTCGCCCGAGGCTTCCTGCGCCGAGAGATCCTCGAAGGAGATCCGCGCCCGCTCCACGTCGCGCCCCAGCGACTGGGCGGAGACGGCGTTGGTGTTCGCCCGCTCCAGCGCGCGCTGGTAGTCCTGCACCGTGGTGGCGAGGTGCTGCTCCACCGCCGCCGAGCCCGCCAGCGCCGCCGCGTTCAGCCAGGAGGACATCGCCACGATGGCCACGCAGCCGATGGCTGTGGCGAGGAACAGCCCGATGCGCCCGCCGGCCCGCGTCATCGCCGGCAGCAGTTTCAGCACGTAGGACCAGAAGACGAAGATCGCCACCGACACGGCCACCGAATAGGCCACCGCGGCGAGGAAGCTCAGCGCGCCGGTGCGCTCCAGCAGGCCCGAGACGCCGAGATAGGTGTAGATGCCCGAGGCCACCGAGAGCACGCCCAGCGCCAGCGGGGTGAACGTGTCGAGCCAGGCAAGGTGTTCCTGCAGCTCGCGCGCGTTGCGCATCTCCGGATCGCGGTGATGCTGGCCGGCCGGTGCGCCCGGTCCCCTGTCGATATCCAAATCGGCTGCCCCCCTGCGAAGCGGCGCCGGGGCGGCTGCCCCGGTCGGTTCCCGCAAACATGGCACCCCCGTCCCATGTTGCAAGCCCGCCGCCCCCTCGGCCGCCTCACGCAAAGGTGAGCGGCCACCCGCCGACACACCTGCGTGCTCTGGCGGGCATCGCCTCCCTGCGGCCTACCGTCATGGCCTGACCGGTCCCCGTCGCAGCAGGAGGAAAGGTCGTTCGCCGGCCCGGAACAGCTCCACCGCGCACCGACAGTCACGGATGCACTGGGATCGCTCCCTGACGGCCGGCCGTCATGGCCTGACCGGTTTCCGTCGCGGCGGGAGGAAAGGTTGCCCGCCGGACCGGAACAGCCCCACGGCGGGCCGACAGTCACGGATGCAGCGGGCATCGCTCCCCGACGGCCGGCCGTCATGGCCTGGGCGGTTTCCGTCGCAGCGGGAAGAAAGGTCGCTCACCGGCCCGGAACAGCTCCAACGCGCGCCGAGAGTCACGGATGCGCTGGGATCGCCCCCCGACGGCCGGCCGTCTTGGCCTGGGCGGTTTCCGTCGCAGCGGGAGGAGAGGTTGCCCGCCGGCCCGGAACAGCTCCACGGCGGGCCGACAATCACGGATGCAGCGGGCACTGTCCGAAGCCCCGCGGTGCCCCTCGCCCGCGTCCGGTGCCGGAGGGAAGCTCTCTCCGCGCCCGCGCTTATCCGCCCCGAGCCCCTCACCACCAGCCCGAACATCTCACCATCCAGATGGAGGGAGGTCCTCTCGCGCCCGTGCCCGCAAGTGCCGCGCCGCCCGCACCTGTGTCATGGTGGCCTCCGACGTGCGGGTCGACAGGCGCATTCCGCGTGCCGGCGCCCGCGCCCGCCTCACGCCCCGGTCCGACACCGCGCGGGCGCGAGCCCCGCAGGCTTCCTCTCCGCCGCCGGAGCGCCCATGCGCCCCGCCGCGCCTGCCGCCATCCGGGCCGCCGGTCCTGCGTGGACATGGCGCGCGCGCTGCCCCGGCCGGGCCCCCGCCCTCCCCATGCGGTGGGAGACGCGGCACGCGGCGACACGGCCGGCGGGGGCTCGATGCCCCTGCCGGACGTTTCCCCCCGGGGGAGGTCCACGCTGCCGTCTCAGCCGGCAAGCAGCGTCCGAACCGCGGCGGTGAAGGCCGCGCCCCGGGCCTCGAAACTGGCGAACTGGTCGAAGCTCGCGCAGGCCGGCGAGAGCAGCACCACGTCGCCCGGCTCCGCCTCCGCCGCCGCATGGGCCAGCGCCACCTCCAGCGTACCGCTGATCTCGTGCGGCGTGTCGCCCAGGGTGGTGGCGAAGTCCTGCGCCGCTTCGCCGATCAGGTAGGCTTTCGCCACCCGGTCGAACAGCGGCACCAGCGGGGCGATGCCGCCCTCCTTGGGCTTGCCGCCGGCAATCCAGCGCACCCGGGGGAAGGCGAGCAGCGCCTTCTCGGCCGCATCGGCATTGGTCGCCTTGGAATCGTTCACGAAGCGCACGCCCGCGCGCTCCCCCACCAGCTCGCAGCGGTGGGCGAGGCCGGGGTAGCTGCGCATGGCCGCCTCGATGCGCCCCGGCGCCAGCCCGATGGAGCGGCACACCGCATAGGCCGCGCAGGCGTTCTGGTGGTTGTGCGCGCCCGGCAGGGTGGCCATCTCGCGCAGGTCGATGGAGGCCACCTGCCGGCCGCGGCGCCACTCCGCCAGGAAGCCCTTGCGCGCGAACACCGACCAGCCGTGCCTGTCCAGCTTGCTCTTCACCGAGAGGCGGATCACCGGTTCGCCGGTGTCGGCCTCCTCGCGGAACTGGGCGGCGAGGAAGCGGCCCTCCGGCTCGTCCACCCCGATCACCGCGCGCTCCGGCCCGCCCTCCGCGAAGAGCCGGCGCTTGGCGGCGAAGTAGCCGCCCATGCCGCCGTGCCGGTCCAGGTGGTCCGGCGAGAGGTTGAGGAACACCGCGATGTCGGGCGCCAGCGCCCGGGCCAGCTCGGTCTGGTAGGAGGAGAGTTCGAGCACTACCACCTCGCCCTCCCGCCCCGGGTCCAGGTCCAGCACGCCGCGGCCGATGTTGCCGCCCATCTGGGAGGGGATGCCGCAGGCGTCCAGGATGTGGTGCAGCAGCGCCGTGGTGGTGGACTTGCCGTTGGAGCCGGTGATGCACACCACCCGCGGCGGCACCTGCAGGTTCTCCCACTCCTGCGTGGCGAAGGAGCGGAAGAACAGGCCCACGTCATTGTCGAGCACCGCGCCCTGTTCCTGCCCCAGCGCCACCACCGGGTGCGGCGCGGGGTAGAGATGCGGGATGCCGGGCGAGACGATGAGCGCGTCGATGCCCTCCCACTCCCGCGGGCGGGTGAGATCGGCGATCAGGCAGCCCTCGGCGGCCGCGGCCTCGCGGCGCGCCTCGCTGTCGTCCCAGCACACCGGCAGGGCGCCGCCGGCGGAAAGGGCGCGGGCGGTGGCCAGGCCGGATCGGCCCAGGCCGAGCACGGCCACGCGACGGTTGGCATATCCGCGAACGGGGATCATGGCGTCACTCCGGGAACAGTCAGGTGTGAAGGGCGAGGGCGGCGGCGCAAGGCGCCGGCCCGGCGAAGGACAGGACGAGACCCGCGTGGATGATGCGCGACACCCCGCCGCCGCGGGCAGGGCCCGGCGCCGCGCGCAGGCGCGGGACGGCGCCGGGAGAGGCCATCGGCGCCGCGAACACCGGGCGGAGCGGGCGGCCCGACCGGGCGGCCCGCCCCGGGGCCGGCGCCTCCGCCCGGCCCGAAAGGGCGCGCGGCGCGGCGCGGAGCCCGCAGGCCGGCACCATCGCCGGGGCAGCCAAGCCGGGATCGCCGGGACGGGCGTGGCTCTGCGCCGGCGGCTCCGGCCTGTCCCGCGGGTCGTGCAGCCCCGGCATCGCGTCAGCGCAGCTTCAGCGTGGCCAGCCCGACGAGCGCGAGGATGACCGAGACGATCCAGAAGCGGATGACGATGGTCGGCTCCGCCCAGCCCTTCTTCTCGAAATGGTGGTGGATGGGGGCCATCAGGAACACCCGCCGCCCGGTGCGCTTGAACCAGAACACCTGGATGATGACCGACAGCGCCTCGACCACGAAGAGCCCGCCCACGATGGCCAGCACGATCTCGTGCTTGGTCGCCACCGCGATGGCGCCCAGCGCGCCGCCGAGCGCCAGCGAGCCGGTGTCGCCCATGAACACCGCGGCGGGCGGCGCGTTGTACCACAGGAAGCCCAGGCCCGCGCCCATGAGGGCTGCCACGAACACCATGATCTCGCCGGTGCCGGGCACGTAATGCACGTCGAGATAGGTGGTGAAGTCGGTGCGGCCCACCGCATAGGCGATGATGCCCAGCGTGCCGGCGGCGATCATCACCGGCATGATGGCCAGGCCGTCCAGCCCGTCGGTGAGGTTCACCGCGTTCGCCGCCCCCACGATCACGATCATCGCGAAGGGCACGAAGCCCCAGGAGAGGTTCAGCAGCAGGTTCTTGAAGATGGGAAAGGCGATGCGGCCGGAGAGGTCGTCCGGCTGCAGGTACATCGCCCAGAGCGCGGCGATGAGCGCGGTGCCGAAGCCGGCGGCGAGGCGGATGCGCCCGGGCACGCCCCTGGTGTTGAACTTCGCCACCTTCAGGTAATCGTCGGCAAAGCCGATGGAGCCGAAGCAGAAGGTTACGAACAGCACCATCCAGGTGTAGCCGTTGTCCCACCTGCCCCAGAGCAGGGTGGAGACCAGCAGCGCCCCCAGCACCATCACCCCGCCCATGGTCGGCGTGCCGGCCTTGGCGATGATGTGGCTCTGCGGCCCGTCCTCACGGATGGGCTGGCCCTTCTTCTGCATCCGCCGCAGCATGTCGATGATCGGCCGCCCGAAGAGGAAGCCGAACAGCAGCGCGGTGAAGAAGGCGCCGCCCGCCCGGAAGGTGATGTAGTTGAAGAGGTTGAACACACCGCCACCCTCGGAGAACGGTGTGAGCAGGAAATGCAGCATTCAGGCATCCTCCGGGGCGGTTTCGTCGGGGCGGGCGTCGCCCATGCGGCGCAGGGCGTCGACCACGCGCGCCATCCGGGCCCCGAGCGATCCCTTGACCATCACGACATCGCCGGCGTCTACCAGCCGCGGCACCCGGGATGCAAGCTTCGCACTGTCCTCGTGCCACTCGCCGCGCAGCCGCGCGGGCAGCGCGAGGTGCAGCGCCTTCATGCGCGGCCCGGCGCAATGCACCTTCGAGATGTCCGCGAGCGCCGGCAGGCTGGCGAGCCCGGCGTGCAGGCGCTCCTCCTCCGGCCCCAGTTCCAGCATGTCGCCGAGGAAGGCGGTGCGCCGGCCCCGGCTCACCCGGCCCTGCCCGTCGCGCGGCGAGACGCTGGAGAGCAGCTCCAGCGCCGCCTCCACCGAGGAGGGATTGGCATTGTAGCTCTCGTCGATCAGCACGAAGGAGCCGTCGATCTCCGGCGTGCCCAGCCGCACCACCCAGCGCGCGCCGCGGCCCGCGGGCGCGGTCCACTGGCCCAGCGCCAGCGCGGCCTGGCCGATGTCGGCGCCGGCGGCCGCCACCGCGCCCAGCGCGCCCAGCGCGTTGAGCGCGAGGTGGCGGCCCGGGGCGCCGAGCTTGAACATCAGGTCCTGCCCGAAGGCGCGCGCCATGATCACCGTGGCGCGGTCGCACACCCGGGCGCGCTGCAGGCGCAGCTCCGGCCGTCCCGCCGCCCCGAAGCGGATGAGGCGCGCCCCGGCGCGCCGCGCCGCGCGGTCCAGGATCGGATAGGTGGCGATGTCGCGGTTCAGCACCGCCGTGCCGCCCGGTTCCAGCCCGGCGAAGATCTCCGCCTTGGCACGGGCGATCTCGTTCACGGAGGCGAAATGCGCGAGATGCACCGGCGCCACGTTGGTCACCAGCGCCACATGCGGCCGGGCGAGCGTGGTGAGCGGGGTGATCTCGCCGGAATGGTTCATCCCGATCTCGATCACCGCGTAATCGGTGTCCGCCGGCATGGCCGCGAGGGTGAGCGGCACGCCCCAGTGGTTGTTGAAGCTCTTCTCCGCGGCATGCACCCGGCCCTGGCAGCCGAGCGCGAGGCGCAGCATTTCCTTCACCCCGGTCTTGCCCATGGAGCCGGTGACGCCGATCACCCGGCCGCTCATCCGGGCCCGGGCGGCGGCGGCAAGCGCGCGCAGCCCCTCCAGCACGTCAGGCACCAGCAGGAGCGGCGCATCCTCCGCCAGCCCCTCCGGAATGCGCGAGACGAGGGCGGCCGCGGCGCCGGCCTTCAGCGCGTCGGCCACGAAGTCATGGCCGTCGCGCACGTCCGAGAGCGCGACGAAGAGCGCGCCGGGCGCGAGGCTGCGGGTGTCGGCGGAGACGGAGTGGCAGGCCCAGCCGCCGGGGCCCGTGCCCCCGGTCGCCGCCTGCGCCTCCGCCGCGGTCCACAGCGGGGGAGTGGCGCCGCGCGCCGCCGCACGGCCGCTCATGCCGGGGCCTCCGACACGCCGTGCCCGTCAAGCGCGAGGATGGCGGCGCGGGCCTGTTCCCCGTCGTCGAACGGATAGACCTCCCCGCCGACGATCTGGCCCGCTTCGTGGCCCTTGCCGGCGATCAGCAGCAGGTCGTCCGGGCCTAGCGCGTCCACGCCGGTGAGGATGGCCTCCGCCCGGTCGCCGATCTCGGTGGCGCCGGGGGCGGCGGCCAGGATGGCGGCGCGGATGGTCGCGGGGTCCTCCGAGCGGGGGTTGTCGTCGGTGACGATGGCGAGGTCCGCCCCCGCGGCCACCGCGGCGCCCATGAGCGGGCGCTTGCCCGGGTCGCGGTCCCCGCCCGCGCCGAAGACGCAGACCAGCCGGCCGGTGCAATGCGGGCGCAGCGCGGCAAGCGCCGTGGCCAGCGCGTCCGGCGTATGGGCGAAATCCACGTAGATCGCCGCGCCATTGGCCCGGGTGCCGGCCAGCTCCATGCGGCCGCGCACCCCGGTGAGCGCGGGAAGGGCGGCGAATACCGCCTCCGCCTCCGCGCCGCAGCCGATGGCAAGCGCCGCCGCCACCAGCGCGTTCGCCGCCTGGAAGCCGCCCACCAGCGCCAGCCGCGCCACGTGCTCGCGCCCCTGCCAGCCGAAGCGGATCACCTGTCCGTGGCTCTCGAACGCGGTGCCGATGAGGCGCAGCTCCGCGGCCTCCGCGCAGCCCACGCCGATGACGCGCTGCCCGCGCCCGATGGCCACGAGGCGGAACAGGCTGGCGGCGGCATCGTCGAGGTTCAGCACCGCGGTGGCGCCCACCGGCAGCACCCGGTCGAACAGGCCCAGCTTCGCGGCCGTGTAGGCCTCCACGCTGGGGTGGTAGTCCAGATGGTCGCGGGTGAGGTTGGTGAAGGCGGCGGCGGTGAGGCGCACTCCGTCGAGCCGGCGCTGCTCCAGCCCGTGGGAGGAGGCCTCCATCGCCGCATGGGTCACGCCCTCGCCGGCCAGCCGGGCGATGAGCCGGTGCAGGGTGACCGGCTCGGGCGTGGTGTGGGAGAGCGGCGCCTGCACCGCCCCCTCCACGCCCGCCGTGCCGAAATTCACCGCCCGAAGGCCCATGTGCTGCCAGATCTGCCGGGTGAAGCTCGCCACCGAGGTCTTGCCGTTGGTGCCGGTGACGGCCGTCATCACCTTCGGCTGCGCGCCGAACCACGCGGCGCTGGCGCGCGCCAGCGCGAGGCGCGGGTCCGGATGGATGATCACCGGCACGTTCAGCCGGCCGGCCATCGCGGCGCCGGCACCGTCGGTGAGCACGGCGCCCGCCTCCATGCGCAGCGCGTAGGGGATGAACTCCGCCCCGTGCACGCGCGCGCCCGGCAGCGCGGCGAAGAGATGGCCGGGACGCACCTGGCGGCTGTCGACGCTGAGGCCGGTCACGCGCGTGCCGGCCTCGCCCGATATGCGGGATCCTTCGGTGAGCGCGAGCTCCTTGAGGGTTGCCGATCTCGGCTCTTCCATCTGCGGCCTCGGGGTAATCAGTTGCGGACCAGTAGCGGCGGGGGCGCCTCCTGCGGTCCGGTCTTGGGCAACGGGCGCATGCCCAGCACGGGGGCGATGCGGCGAATGGCATTGGCCATCGTGGGCGCCGCGGTCCAGCCCGCGGTGCGCCATGTCCGGCCGTATGCCTGGGTGGAGGCCTCGTCAAGGGTGACGATCACCACGTATTTCGGCGCGCTGGTGGGGAAGACGGCGGCGAAGGTCGCCATCACCTTGTTGTGGGCATAGCCGCCGGTTGGCTGGGGCTTGTCGGCAGTGCCGGTCTTGCCGCCGATGAGGTAGCCGGGCACGGCGGCGTTCTTGCCGGTGCCGCGCTCGACCACGGCGCGCATCATCTCGCGCAGGTGCAGCGAGGTCTCGGCGGAGACCACGCGGTCCGCCTCCGTCGGGGTCTCGGGGTCATGCAGCAGGGTGGGGTTCACCTTCAGCCCGCCGTTGGTGAGCGTGGCATAGGCGGCGGCGAGGTGCAGGGGCGTCGCCGCCAGCCCGTGGCCGTAGGAGATGGTCATGGTCGAGAGCTCGGACCAGCGCCCGGGCAGCAGCGGCTTGGCCTGGGCGGCCTCGCCGAGCTGGATGGACGTGGGCTCGAAGAAGCCCAGACGCTTCAGCAGGTCCTGCTGGGCCTTGGTGCCGGCCATCACCGCCAGCCGCGCCGAACCGGTGTTGGAGGAATGCACCAGCACGTCCGTGAGCGAGAGCTGCTTGGGCATGTTGTGCATGTCCGAGATCTTGAAGCGCCCCCAGAGCAGCGGCCCGGAGGTGTTCACCATCGTGTCGGGCCGCGCGATGCCCTTTTCCATCGCCAGGGCGGCGTTGATCACCTTGAAGGTGGAGCCCAGCTCGTAGACGCCCTGCGCCGCGCGGTTGAACAGCCGCGGGTCCGAGGGGTCCTGCGGGCGGTGGTTGGGGTCGAAATCCGGCAGCGAGACCATGGAGATGATCTCGCCGGTGTGCACGTCCATCACGATGCCCGCCGCACCCTTGGCGGTGTAGCGCTCCATCGCGTCCTCGAGCACGTCATGCATCGCCACCTGGGCGGCGAGGTCGATGGAGAGCTCCAGCGGCACGCCCACCTTGGCCGGGTCGCGCAGCCGCGCATCGAACCAGCGCTCCACGCCGGCGGTGCCCACCAGCTCGGCCGCGTAGACCTCCAGCTGCCCGAAGCTCGCCGCGCCGATGATATGCGCCACCGAGCGGCCCGCAGGGTAGAGCCGGGTCTCGCGCGGGGCGAACTGCAGGCCCGGCTCGCCGATGTCATGCACCCTCTGGCGCTCTTCCGGCGAGATCGACTGTTTCACCCAGAAGAACCGGCCGCTGCGGATGCGCTCCTCGGTCTTCGCGGCGTCGAGATCGGGGAACACCTGCGCGAGGCCCACCGCAGCCGTGTGCGGGTCCACCATCAGGTTGGGCTGCACGTAGAGCGCCCAGGTGGGCAGGTTGGTGGCCAGAACCCGGCCGCGGCGGTCCACGATGTCGGCGCGGTCCGCGCTCACCGGCACGGAGGTGGAGACGGAGGACGGCTCCTCCGGGTCCGAGTTCGCCACCACGGCCATGCGCGCGGTGGCGGTGCCGAAGGCACACACGAAGAAGGCACCCATCAGGGTGAGGCGCCACTGCGCGCGGCGGCGCTCCTGCGCGCGCTCGGCGTGCAGGCGCTCGGCCTTGCGATGGGCCTCGATGCGGGCGGGGTCTTCCCCGCGGGAGCGGGCGCCGATGATGCCGGCGAGGGGGCGGAGCGGTCTTCTGGTCATTGCGCGGCCTTCGCCTGAATGATTTCGGGGCGATGGTGGGGGCGGGGTGTCGGGTCTGTGGCGGCGATCTCGGTCACGGTGATGTCCTCGCGGGTGATGCCATCCCAGCCTTCCTCCAGGTCCTTCGCAACGAGCGGCGGCCAGGCGACCATGGCCACCTCGCCGAAGTGATCGGGCTGCAGGGGCCCGAGATTGAGCGTGTCATTGTTGGCCGCGACCAGCGCCTCGATGCGCGAGGGCCGGTTCAGCCAGGCCCATTCGGCGCGCAGCATGGTCATGGTCTCGCGCTCCGCGGCGATCTGGTTCTGCAGCGCGGAGACGCGCTTCACCGTGCCCTGGGTCTCGTAGTTCACCCGGTAGGCCCAGAAGCCGAAGGCCACCGCCACCAGCGCGCCGAGGACGAAGAACAGCGTGCGCATCAGCCCCTCCCCCGTGCGCCGGCCTCGGGCAGCTCCGGCAAGCCGAGGCTGCGCGGGTCGACCGGGCCGGCGGGCGCCTCCAGCCGGCGGGCCACGCGCAGCTTGGCCGAGCGGGCGCGCGGGTTGGCCCGGGCCTCGTCCTTGCCCGCGCCGATGGCCTTGCGGGTGCGCTTCTCGAAGCGCGGCTCCTCGCCGCGGGCCTCGGGGGCATGGCGCGAATTGCCCTGCCCTTCGCCGGATCTCGACTGGATGAAGCGTTTCACGATACGGTCCTCCAGCGAGTGGAAGGTGACGACGGCCAGCAGGCCGCCCGGGGCCAGGGCGCGCTCGGCGGCGGCAAGGCCGCGCACCAGTTCGCCCAGTTCGTCGTTCACCGCGATGCGCAGCGCCTGGAAGCTGCGGGTGGCGGGATGAGGCTGGCCCGGCCGCGCGCGCGGCAGGCAGCTCTCCACCACCCGGGCGAGGTCGAGCGTGGTCACGAAGGGGGTGGTGGCGCGCACCGCGACGATGCGGCGGGCGATGCGGCGCGAGGCGCGCTCCTCGCCGTAGAGGTAGAGCAGGTCCGCCAGCGCCGCCTCGTCGAGCGTGTTCACCAGATCGGCGGCGGTGGGGCCGTCCTGGCCCATGCGCATGTCGAGCGGGCCCTCGCGCATGAAGGAGAAGCCGCGCCCGGCCTCGTCGAGCTGCATGGAGGAAACACCGATGTCGAGCACCACGCCGTCCACCGTCTCGCAGCCCAGGCCCGCGGCGATGCTGTCGAGCGCGCCGAACACGCCGCTCTCCAGTCGGATGCGACCCGCGTAATCCGCCAGCCAGCCGGCGGCGAGGGCATGGGCGGCGGGGTCGCGGTCAATGCCGATCACCTGCTCCGCCCCGGCGGCGACCAGCGCGCGCGCATAGCCCCCGGCGCCGAAGGTGCCGTCGATCCAGGTGCCGGAGACGGGCGCCACCGCCGCGATCACGTCATCGAGCAGAACGGGGATGTGGGGGGCCTGGTCCGACACGGTCACAGCTCCGGCCCCGGGATCTGCGAGAACAGGTCGAGCGACCCGCCCTCGGCCGCGTATTCCGCCAGCACCGCGGCCTGGCGGGCATCGTAGACCTCCGGCCGCCAGATCTGGAAGAACTCCAGCTTGCCGACCATCCGCGCCTGGTCGGAGATGCCCAGCGCGTCGCGCAGCTTCTGCGACAGCACGATGCGGCCGTTGTCGTCGAGCTGCAGGTCGATGGAGCGGGCGGGGATGAGGTCGAGCAGCTTCTGGCGCCGCACCGGGTCCGCCACCCTCAGGATGCGGCTTTCCAGCCGGTCCATGCCCTCGAGCGAGTAGCAGTCGAGGCTCTCGGAATTGGCGGAGAGGACGGCGATCATCGTGGGAGGGGTGCTGCTGCCGGGTTCCAGCTCAGGGTCGCCTGCGGCCAGCACACGGCGGAAGCCGGACGGGATCGACACCCTGCCCTTGCTGTCCACCTTGTGGAGCGCATCGCCTCTGAAACGCAGTTCCACTCAAACGGTCCCGTCTGTTGCGGACCGGGTTGAGAGGGGCTGAAAAAGCGAACGGGCCGCGCTTGCCCTGCGCGACCCGTTGGCCGTCCCTCGTCGGTAACTCCGGGGTATGCGCCTGCTTTTTCCGTCTCTACCCTGGTCCGATCGTTTTGCTCGTTCTGCTGGCGTTGAAACCTGCCTCAACACTCAATTATCGGTCACTTTTCGTGATCTCGATGTCCTGTGCATTCAAGGTACCCGGCACCTCATGGGAAAACAAGCCTAACGATGGGGCTGCGTGGGAAAAACTGCGCATTTGCCGCAAATTGCGGAGGCCTTGCGCGGGCTGGCCGAGGGCCGGACCGGCGCTGGCCTGACAGGTCTGGTAGGTTCTGAAACCCGGCCCACAAGATGTGGCGCTTCCGGCCGGGCTCCCTTCCCCTCCCATGGCGCCCCCATTTCCCCGCCACCTGCCCCGCGGATCGGGGGATTCGAGGTGATATTTCGGCGAATTTGCCTCGAATCACCTGCGCGTGATGAGGAATTGAGGTTCCCGCCGCTCTTCCCCGCGTGACCGCCGCTCCCGGGGGGATGAAATACCATGTACACCCCCAGTGGGCGCGAGACCCCATCGAATCCCACGAACAGCCCCCGGAACACGCCCGATCGCGCCGGAACGGCGTCTTCGGCCCGCCCGGAGCGATGCTTTCAGCCCGCGGGTCTGCCCCGCCCGGCCTCGCGGCGGCGAGACCCGGCCACGGGTCAGGCCGGGCACCCGTCCGGGGGGCCGGCCGGGACGTCGGCGGAGTGATTTGCGCGGATGGCCGATACGCCGGATTTTGTCGGGGAGGCCGAGGCCTCCCGGGCGATCATTCATCTGGGCCGGATGTCACCATCCGGCTCGGGCAGCCAACCCGGACCGCGGGGCGGAGACCCCCTGCCTCCCTCGCGGGCGGCGTGCAGTCCCTATTCGGCCTTGCTTCCGGCGGGGCTTGCCATGCCCCCCCTGTTGCCAGGGGGGCGGTGGGCTCTTACCCCACCGTTTCACCCTTACCCCGGGCGAACCCGGGGCGGTCTGTTCTCTGTGGCGCTTTCCCTCGGGTTACCCCGGCCGGACGTTATCCGGCGCCGTTTCTCCGTGAAGTCCGGACGTTCCTCACCGCCCCGAAGGGCAGCGCGACCGCCTGGCCATCCGCGCGCGCCTCTCCTACGCCGGGGCGCGGGCGCGGTCAATCTCCCGTAGGCCCCCGCGCAGCCGGGCGCAGAGAGGGAGGCAGGCTCAGGCTCAGGCTCAGGCTCAGGCTCAGGCTCAGGCTCAGGCTCAGGCTCAGGCTCAGGCTCAGGCTCAGGCTCAGGCTCAGGGTCGGGCGCGGACGCAGTCGCTGGCGCGGGCACCGGCGCAGGCGAAAGTTGCGGCACAGGTACGGGCACCGGCCTAGGGGCGCGGGAGGAAGCGCTGCCCCGGCCACCGGCGGGGGGTCACGTCCGGGCGCAGGGCCAGCGGGCGGCGAGGTGTTCGATGACGGCAATGTCCTCCTGCGTCAGCGGCCCCTCCGCCCGGGGGCGGAAACGCTGGCGGAAGGCTTCCAGCACCGGCGCCACCCGGCCCTGCGGCGGGACATAGCCGAACCGGCGCGCGGCGCGCTCGAAGCGCGCCGGTTCGGGCGTGCCCGATCGCGGACTGCCCTGCAGGCCGCGCGCGCCCTGCGCCCCGACCGCCCGTCCCGCCGCTGCCAGCCGCGGCCAGTCGAAGTGCCGGCCGGGGTCGTCCTTGCGCCCCGGGGCCATGTCGGAATGGCCGATCACCCGCTCGGGCGGCACCTGCCAGCGGGCCATGATGCCGTCGAGCAGCGCCTCCAGCACCGCCATCTGCGGCGCGTCGAACGGCCGGTCGCCGGGGTTGGCGAGCTCGATGCCCACGGAGCGGGAGTTCACGTCGGTCACCGGCCCCCAGGCGCCCGCGCCCGCGTGCCACGCGCGCTCCTCCTCGGGCACCAGCAGCCAGCAGCGCCCGTCCTCGGCCACGAGGTAGTGGGAGGAGACCTCCGCCGCCGCGTCGGTGAGGCGGTCCAGCGCCGCCTCTGCCGTCTTCATCGCGGTGAAGTGGATCACCACCATGTCGGCCCGGGCGCCGAGGCGCCGGGCCCCGCGATTGGGCGAGAGCCGCGTGACGATCTCCATCTCCCGGCTCCCCCCTGCCCGGCTCAGGCCGCGACGCCGCCCCAGATCTTCTCTGCTGTCTCGACCACGAGGTCGAGCTTGCGGCGCTGGTCGTCCGGCGTGATGGCGTTGCCCTCCTCGGTGGAGGAGAAGCCGCATTGCGGGGCGATGCCGAACTGGTCGAGATCGGCCACCTTGGCCACCTCGTCGAAGCGGCGGCGCAGGGCGTCCACGGTCTCCAGCGCGCCGCGCTTGGTGGTGATGAAGCCCGGCATCACCCGCTTGGGGCCCTTGGGCAGCAGGCGCAGCGGCTCCAGCCCGCCGGAGCGCTCGTCATCGTATTCCATGAAGTAGATGTCCACGCCGGTCTGGTTGAAGATCGCATCCGCCGCGAGGTCGTAGGCGCCCTCGGCGGCGTGGGTGGACTTGAAGTTGCCGCGGCACATGTGCATGCCGATCTTCATGTCGGCCGGCCGGTCCTTGATCGCCTCGTGCATCATCCAGGCATACTTGCCGATCAGCCAGTCCGGGTCCTGGCCCAGCGCGGCCTTGTCGGCACGGTGCTTGGGGTCGCACAGGTAGGCGAAGAAGATGTCGTCCATCTGCAGGTAGCGGCAGCCCGCCTCGTAGAAGGCCTTCACCGCCTTGGCATAGGTCTTCGCGAGGTCCGCGAACAGCGCCTCGGGGTCCTTGTACTCCTCGGGCAGGATGTCGGCGGGCGCGGTGCGGAAATGGCAGCAGGACGGGCCGGGGATGGAGATCTTCGGCTGCACTTTCGTGTTCGCGGCCACGAACCTGAAATGCTCCAGCATCGGGTGGTCGTCGGGAAAGTCGAGTTTCTCGCGGATGGTGGGGAAGATCGGGCGCAGCTTCACCCCGGCGAACTGCACGCCCTCGTCGCGTTCCTCCAGCTCGAAGCCTTCCAGCCCGCCCATGAAGTCGTAGTGCCAGAAGGAGCGGCGCATCTCGCCGTCGGTGACCACGGGCAGGCCCGCGTCCTCCTGCATGCGGATCACGTCGCGGATCGCCTCGTCCTCGATCTCGGCCAGTTCCTCGGGCGCGATGCTCTTCTCGTCGTAGAACCTGTGACGGGCCGCCTTCACGCTGTCGGCGCGCAAGAGGGAGCCGACATGGTCGGCGCGGAACGGGGCGGTTGCTTCGGTCATGGGGATCCTCCAGTTTCTGGTTTCGCGAACTCAATACCGGATTTCTCCCGATGTCCAGCCACCCCGCCGCCCGGCCCTCGCCGCTGCCGAACCGCGTCACACCGGAGGGTTGCATCACCGCGCTGGCCGCACGCGGCACGCTGATGGGCAACCGCGGCGGGCGGCTGCACGAGGGCTTCGCGCTCACCCGCCGGCGTTGGGTGAGCCGGCGCTGGATCATCTGCCGCCTCGCCTTCCGGGGCCGGCGGCGGCAGGTGATGGGGCCGGGATACACCGAGCTCTTCTTTCTCGACGAGGCCACCGCGCTGGCCGCGGGCCACCGCCCCTGCTTCGAGTGTCGCCGGGCGGAGGCGCAGCGCTTCGCCGCCCTCTGGGCCGCGGCGACCGGCGCGGACCTCCCGCCGCGCGCCGACGCGATCGACGCCGTCCTGCACCGCGAGCGCCTCGGCCCCCGGATCCGCCTTGCCGCGGGCGCGCTGCCGCCCGGCGCGCTCTACCTGCACGCGGCGCGCTGCTGGCTCGTCTCCGGGACCGGGCGCGCGCGCCCGTGGACACCGGAGGGATACGGGCCGCAGACCCCGCTTCCCGATGCGGAGGTGACCGCCCTCACCCCTCCCGGCACCCGGGCCGTCCTCGCCCGGGGCTACGCACCGCTGCTGCACCCGAGCGCGACGCCCGACGCCTGAGCCCGCACGCCGCGGACGCTCCGCGTCGCACGCAAGCCCTTCCCCCGGCCGCGCGCCCCGTGCGACACCCCCAGCGGCCCCCCCCGTTCAGCCGCCCCCGGGCGCTGCACCGGGATGGCCACATGCCACGCCGGGCACTCCTCATTTCATGCCGCGCCCACAGTCCACTGCGCGGCCCCCCGCGCCGCATCGGGCCGCCCGAACCCTGCGCCGTCCCCCACACTGCTCGGTGCACTCCGGTCCCCACCCCGGGGCCACCCTCCCGTGCTGCACTGAGCCACCCTCCCGCACTCCACCGGGCCACCCTCCCACGCTACCCTGCGCACCGTCCCGTGCTGCACCGGGCGCCTCCCGCGTTGCGTCGTGCGCCTCCCGAGCAGCGCCGGGCTCCCCTCGCGTGATGCCGCGCACTCCGGGTGCTGCACCGGGCAGCCTCCCGCGATTCACCGGGCGCCTTGCACGTTGTGCCGGCGCCCCCTGCGCCATGACGCGTACGCCGGGCTCTACCCCGTGCGCCCTCCCGCGTAGCGCCAAGCACTCCTCGTGCCATGCCGAGCACCTCGGGTGCTGCTCCGGGCAGTCTCCTGCGCTGCACCGTGCGCCTTGCACGCTGTGCCGGCGCCCCCCGCGCCATGCCGCGACCGCCGGGCACCCTGGCCCGTTGCGCCGGCCGGCCCGCGCACGGTGCAGGGCAGGCATTCCGCTGACGGGGCTTGAGTGACGGGGCCTCGGATCGTATCAGGTCCCCTGATCCGATCCGCGCGCGCCCGGCCCGGCCGCCGCGCATCAGCCCTTCGCGTACCGCGCTCCGCTTCGCGCCCCTGCTCCGGAGACCTGCCGCACCATGCCTCGCCCCCTCGCTGCCCGGGCCGTCTCGGATCGGCTCCTCCCCCGCGGGCCCCTCCCTGCCCGGGCCGGCACCGCATGATCCGCATCTACGGCCAGGGCTACGCCTGGCAGAGCCTGCTGGCCTGCCTCCTGCTCGGCCTCGGCGGCGCGCTGGCGGCGCTGGCCGTCGGCACGCCGCTGCCCTGGCTGTTCGGGCCGGTGGTCTGCGTGGGCGCGGCCGCGATCCTGGGGCTGAAGCTGGGCGGCGACGTGCTGCGCTTCCCCGGGCGCATCCGGCAGCTCTTCGTGCCGGTGATCGGCCTGTCGATCGGCGGGTCGTTCACGCCGGAGGTGATGGCCGGCATCACCGAATGGTGGCCCAGCCTGCTGGCGCTGCTGGTCTACATCCCCGCGGTGCACTGGGCGTGCTACCTCTACTGCCGCCGCTACGGCGGGCTCGACGTGCCCACAGCCTGGTACGGCTCCATGCCCGGCGGCTTCGTGGAGGCCATCACCATGGGCGAGCGCGACGGCGCGAACGAGGGCGTGCTGGCGGCCATGCAGTTCCTGCGGCTGATCATCTGCATCCTGTTCATCCCGCTGGGCCTATCGATCATCGAGGGCCAGCAGGTGGGCAGCGCCTCGGGCGTGAGCCTGCCGGGCGCCGACCTGCCGCTCACCCTGAAGGACGCGGCCGTGCTGATCGGCTGCGGCGTGGCGGGGTACATCATCGGCACGCGCTCGGGCATGCCGGCGGGGCAGATCACCGGGCCGATCGTGCTCTCGGCCGCGGCGCATCTCACCGGCGTGCTGGACGGCCAGCCGCCGGTCTGGACCATCCGCACCACGCAGCTGGTGATCGGGATCACGCTGGGGGTGCGCTTCGCGGGGATGCGGCACCGCGACCTGCTGCGGGCGCTGCGCCTGTCGGCCACGCTGGTCGCCGGGGTGCTGACGCTCGCCACGCTGGTGGCGCTGGCGCTGGGGCCGCTGGTGGGCGAGAGCGTGGAGGCGGTGGTGCTCTCCTTCGCGCCGGGCGGGCTGGTGGAGATGTCGCTCGTCGCCCTGTCGCTGAACATCTCCGCGGTCTATGTCACGGCGCATCACGTGCTGCGCATCGTGGTGGCCGTCATCGTCGGGCGGGCCGGCTACGCCATCGTGCGCCGGCGCGAAGGCGCGGGCTGAGCCACCGGCTCCGGGAGCCGCCCCCCACGTTCCGCACCAGCCCGGCCACCGCGCGCCCCCGGCGTCCCGCTCCGGCCCGAACGCCGGGCTCCGCCCCCCTCCCCCCACGTCCTGCATCTTCCCGGACACCACGCGTGCTCACCGGGCGGCGTCCCGCGCCGGCCCGAACGCCGGGCTCGGCGCTCTCTCCCGCCCGGCGTCCCGCACCCCCTCCCGCCCAGCGTCCCGCACTGGCACGGACGTCCGGGGGACCTTCCGCGCGGAGAAGATCACGCCGATGCCTGTGAAGGGGAGGTATCCGAACCCCCGGGTGGCACGCGCCCCCTCCCGTCCGGCCCTCCGGCGCCGGAAGCCACGTCATCGCTCGCGTGGCCCCGGGGCAGGTCCCCGCCGTGCGGGGTCAGGGCTGAAGCGCGGGATCAGGCCCGCGGCGGTGTCAGGCTTGCGGGGCGCGGGCAGACTTGCGGCGCGGGGTAAGGCCAGCGGCGCGGGGTCAGACCCGTGGCGCGGCGTCAGGCCTGCGGCGCGGAGCGGAAGCGCGACAGCTTGCCGGGGTTGCGCATCACGTAGATGCCGGTGATCCTTCCCTCCTCCACCTGAAGCGTGGTGGTCTGCACCTCGCCATCGGCGGCGACCTGCACGATCCCCGGCAGGCCGTTGAGGAAGCGGAACTCCGGCGCCGGAAGCGTCCTGTCGCGCGACAGCCGGGCAAGGCCGATCAGCAGCCGGAGCACCCGGGCCGCCCCTTCCAGAGGGCGCGGCGCGGCCGGGCGCTGCCCGCCGCCGTCGCTCACGAAGCGCACATCCCCGGCCAGCAGCGCGCCCAGCGCCGTGGCGTCGCCGGTGCGCGAGGCCTCGGAGAAGGCGTGGGCGATGCGCAGCCCCTCCTCCTCGGCCACGGCGAAGCGCGGACGCGCCGCGCGCACATGGCGGCGGGCGCGCGCGGCAAGCTGGCGGCAGGCGGCGGTGTCGCGCCCCAGGGTGCGGGCCACCTCCTCGAAGGGCGTGCCGAAGACGTCATGCAGCAGGAAGGCCGCGCGCTCCAGCGCGCTGAGCCGCTCCAGCGCCAGCATCAGGGCGAGGGAGATGTCCTCCTCCGGGTCCTCGGTCGGCGGAGCGGCCACCGGCTCCGGCAGCCAGGGACCGGGGTAGGTCTCGCGCCGGGCCCGGGCGGCGCGCAGCCGGTCCAGGCACAGGCGCGTGGTGGCGCGCACCAGCCAGGCCTCGGGCACCGCCACGCCGGACCGGTCGCCCGCCTGCCAGCGCAGCCAGGCGTCCTGCACGGCGTCCTCCGCCTCGGCCATCGCGCCGAGCATGCGGTAGGCGACCCCGATCAGGCGGGGCCGCGCCGCCTCGAATGCGGCAAGCTGGCGGGCGGCGGGCGCGGGCACCGCTCAGCCCGCCGCGACGGCAGGGACCGGGTGCACGGCGCCAAAGCCGATCGCGATCCGGTTCCAGGCGTTGATCAACCCGATGACGGCGGTGAGCGCCACCTGCTCCTGCGGGCTGAACGCGGCGGCCAACGCCGCGTAGTCCGCGTCCGGCGCATGGGTGGCCGAGACATGGGTGAGCGCCTCCGCCCAGGCCAGCGCCGCGCGCTCGCGGGGCGAAAACAGCGGCGAATCATGCCAGCCGGCCACGAGATGCATCCGCTCCTCGCTCTCGCCGAGGCGCCGCGCGGCATGGGTGTGCATGTGGATGCAGAAGGCGCAGCCGTTGATCTGCGACACGCGCAGGCGCACCAGTTCGGCCAGCTTCTGGTCCAGCCCGCTCTGCGCGAGGCGGGTTTCCGCGGCAACGAGCGGCTTGATGAGGTCGGGGGCGGTGGCGAAGTAGTCCAGGCGGGGGGTCATCGGCGCAATCTCCATGCGGTTCGGGAAAGATACCCACAAGACGAACCGCAGGGGCGCGAATGTGACATGGCGGGTGATTTTTTCCCTCCCGCGTCCGCAGTGGACATCTTCCCGCCAGCGCCCGCGCACGACCTTTCATCGCCTGCGCCCGCGCCGGACTTTTGCCACCCCCCCGCGCCGGACCTTTCACCGCTTGCGCCCATGCGGGACCTTTCACTGCCTGCGCACATGCCGGACCTTCCACTGCCTGCGCCCATGCCGGACGGTGCAGGCTGGTGCCCCGGCAGGCGGAAGCGGGGGCACCCCAGGGGCGTCGGGAAGCTGCCGGAGCACGTCCTCGGAGCGGGGCCCGGCGGCGGCGCGCGGGCCTGCCCGGGGCGCGGCGCGGATGCGCTCCGGGCAGACGGCGCGCCGCCGCCCCCCGCCCGATTCGGCCCGGCGGGCACCTGCGGTCACGGGCCGGAGGCCACGCCGCCTTCCGCCGGCCAGACGAGCGGATCGGCCCGGGTGGTCTCGGCCAGGGCCTCGCGCAGGCCGGAGACCAGCCGCTCGGCCACCGCCTCCAGTCGCGGCACGTGGCGGTTCTCCTCATGGCTCACGAGGTAGTAGGAGCGGGTGAAGCTCACCTCGCGCGGCAGCACGCGCATCAGTTCCGGGCAGCCCCGGGCCATGAAATCCGGCAGGATCGCCACCCCCGCCCCCATGCGTGCCCAGGCCAGCTGCACCGCGAGGCTGGTGCAGGTGAGGCGCGGCGTGAGGTCGGGGCCCACCAGCGGCACATAGTCCAGCTCCGGGTGGTAGATGAGGTCGGACACATAGCCGATGCCGCGCACTGTCTTCAGCGCCGCCACCTGCGTGAGCCCGCCGGCGGAGGCCGCCACCTCGCGCGTGGCGTAGAGGTGCAGGCTGTAATCGGCCACCCGGCGCACGCGCAGCCGCCCGGCGGTGGGCGGCGAGAGGGTGATCACCATGTCGGCCTCGCGCCGGGCCACGTCGAAGCTGCGCGGCATGGCGACGAGCTGCACCTCCAGCCGGGGCCAGGCCCGGCTGATCTCCAGCGCGATGGCCGGCAGCAGCCAGGTGGCGACACCGTCCGGCGCGCCGATGCGCACCGGCCCGGTCATGCCCTGGTCGACGCCTGCCACCTGCGCGGCGAGGCTGCGGGCCTCGGCCTCCATCGCCTCGGCACGCGGCAGCAGGCGGCGCCCGGCCTCGGTGAGGGCATGGCCCTGCGCGCCGCGCTCGAACAGCCGCACGCCCAGCGCCCCCTCCAGCCGCGAAAGCTGCCGGCTGACGGTGGCCGTGTCGAGCCCGAGCGCCTTGCCCGCGGCCGCCAGCCGGCCGGCGCGCGCCACGGCGAGGAAGCTGCGCAGATCGTCCCATTTCATCACCACATCTCCCGTCCTGCGCGTGTTGACAGCTGTCAACAGCGAGCCCCGGCCACCGGCCGCTTGCGTTCCTGCAAGGGCATTTTGCATTTTCGCAGTTTGATAGCCGAATTTGCGCGATGCTAGAAGTCCCCGGACACCGCCCGCCGCGACAGGGCCGCGCAAGCGCGACGGCCCGGGCGGGCGGAGCAGACCGAACCTCGGGAGGATCAAGGCAATGGAACTCACCCATTTCATCAACGGCAAGCACGTGAAGGGCACCTCGGGGCGCTTCGCGGATGTCTACAACCCCGCCACCGGCGAGGTGCAGGCACAGACGCCGCTTGCCTCCGCCGCCGAGCTCGCCGCCGCCGTGGAGGGTGCGAAGGCCGCCCAGCCGAAATGGGCCGCCACCAACCCCCAGCGCCGCGCCCGCGTGCTGATGGAGTTCGTGCGCCTGCTGCACCGGGACATGGACAAGCTGGCCGAGGCCCTCTCGCGCGAGCATGGCAAGACCCTGCCGGACGCGAAGGGTGACGTGATCCGCGGCCTGGAAGTGGCGGAGTTCTGCATCGGCGCGCCGCACCTGCTGAAGGGCGAGTATACCGACGGCGCCGGCCCCGGCATCGACATGTATTCCATGCGCCAGCCGCTGGGCGTGGTGGCGGGCATCACGCCGTTCAACTTCCCCGCCATGATCCCGATGTGGAAGTTCTGCCCGGCCATCGCCTGCGGCAACGCCTTCATCCTCAAGCCCTCGGAGCGTGACCCCTCCGTGCCGCTGATGCTGGCCGAGCTGATGCTGGAGGGCGGCCTGCCCGAGGGCATCCTGCAGGTGGTCAACGGCGACAAGGAGGCGGTGGACGCCATCCTCGACCATCCGGACGTCGAGGCGGTGGGCTTCGTCGGCTCCACCCCGATCGCCGCCTACATCTACGCCCGCGGCTGCGAGAACGGCAAGCGCGTGCAGTGCTTCGGCGGCGCGAAGAACCACATGATCGTGATGCCGGACGCCGACCTCGACCAGGCCGCCGACGCGCTGATCGGCGCGGGCTACGGCGCCGCCGGCGAGCGCTGCATGGCGATCTCCGTCGCGGTGCCGGTGGGCGAGGCCACGGCCGACGCGCTGATCGAGCGGCTGATCCCGCGCATCGAGAAGCTGAAGGTGGGCCCCTACACCGCCGGCAACGACGTGGACTACGGCCCCGTCGTCACCTCCGCCGCGCGTGACAAGATCCTCGGCCTCATCGGCTCGGGCGTGGAACAGGGCGCGGAGCTGGTGGTCGACGGCCGCGACTTCAGCCTGCAGGGCTACGAGAACGGCTTCTTCGTCGGCCCCTGCCTGTTCGACAAGGCGACGAAGGACATGGACATCTACCGCCAGGAGATCTTCGGCCCGGTCCTCACCACGGTCCGCGCGAAGACCTACGAGGAAGCCCTCGGCCTCGCCATGGACCACGAATACGGCAACGGCACCGCCATCTTCACCCGCGACGGCGACACGGCGCGCGACTTCGCCAGCCGCATCAACATCGGCATGGTGGGCGTGAACGTGCCGATCCCGGTGCCGCTGGCCTACCACACCTTCGGCGGCTGGAAGAAATCCGCCTTCGGCGACCTCAACCAGCACGGGCCGGACGCCTTCCGCTTCTACACCCGCACCAAGACGGTCACCGCCCGCTGGCCCTCGGGCACCAAGGAAGGCGCGGAATTCTCCATCCCCACCATGGGCTGAGTGCCTGCGGGTGCCTGCGGCACGGCCATACTTGCGCGTTCGCGGCGGGGTGAGGCCGGGGCCACGGGCGCCGAGGGAGGCGGCGGGGCGGTGCCCTGCCGGCTCCGGAACGGCGGCGGTTGCGCCGCGGCCGGCACGGCGGGTCTCCCCGGGCTGAGCATGCCGGCCGGGGAGGTCGCACCCCGGCCGCGCGGATGAGGTGGCGACGCTTCCGCCGGGCACGCCCCCTCGCGAGCGGGCGGGCTTCCCCGGCGCGGCGCAATCGGCCATGCTCACGCCCGGCGCACCGCCGGCGGGCGCGGGTTTCGCGACACACGGCCCGCACGCACCACGCGGGCGGTGACGGGGGACGGGGCCGGAGCGGATCCGACGGCCCGCAGGAGCCACGCCGGAATGGGCAGCCCGCAGGGCTCGCCCCGTGAATGACGGCCGCAAAGGCCGCAGCAGGGAGGAGACCATGGATTTCGAGCTCAGCGACGAGCAGGCCGCCATCTTCGACATGGCGCGCGACTTCGGGGCGGAGAAGATCGCCCCCTTCGCCGGCGACTGGGAAGCCGCCGGCACCATCCCCCGGGAGGTGCTGCGCGAGGCGGCCGCCCTCGGCATGGCCGGCATCTATGTCGACGAGGAACACGGCGGCTCCGGCCTCTCGCGGCTCGATGCCACGCTGATCTTCGAGGGGCTGTCCATGGCCTGCCCCTCGGTGGCGGCGTTCCTCTCCATCCACAACATGTGCGCCTGGATGATCGACCGCTACGGCGATGACGACCTGCGCGCCCGGCTGGTGCCCGCGCTCTGCGCGATGGAGAAGATCGCCTCCTACTGCCTCACCGAGCCCGGCTCCGGCTCGGACGCCGCCGCCCTGCGCACCCGCGCGGTGAGTGCCGGCAACGGCTGGGAGCTCACCGGCACCAAGGCCTTCATCTCCGGCGGCGGCTATTCCGACCTCTACGTGGTGATGGCCCGCTCCGGCGAGGAGGGGCCGAAGGGCATCTCCGCCTACCTGCTGGAGGACGGGGCCGAGGGCCTCTCCTTCGGTGCGCCGGAGCGCAAGATGGGCTGGCAGAGCCAGCCCACCGCCCAGGTGCAGATGGACGCGGTGCCGGCGCTGGCGATGATCGGGGCCGAGGGCGCGGGCTTCCGCTACGCCATGTCCGGGCTCGACGGCGGGCGGCTCAACATCTCCGCCTGCGCGCTCGGCGCGGCCCAGACCGCGCTGGACAAGACCCTCGCCTACATGGGCGAGCGCCAGGCCTTCGGGAAGAGCATCGACCAGTTCCAGGCGCTGCAGTTCCGCCTCGCGGACATGGAGACCGAGCTGCAGGCGGCGCGCGTCTTCCTGCGCCAGGCCGCCTGGAAGCTCGACACCGGGGCCATCGACGCCACCAAGTACTGCGCCATGGCCAAGCGCTTCGTCACCGACACCGCCTTCCGCGTGGCCAATGACGCGCTGCAGCTCCACGGCGGCTACGGCTACCTCGCCGACTACGGCATCGAGAAGATCGTGCGCGACCTGCGGGTGCACCAGATCCTCGAAGGCACCAACGAGATCATGCGCCTGATCACCGCGCGCGCCCTGCTGGCGGAGAGACAATGACCGACGACATCCACATCCGCACCGAAGGCGCCGTGGGGCGCATCACCCTCACCCGGCCGCAGGCGCTGAACGCGCTCTCCCACCAGATGGCGCTGGCGATCGAGGCCGCACTCGACGCCTGGGCGCATGACGATGCCATCGCCATGGTGCTGTGCGACGCTGAAGGCGAGCGCGCCTTCTGCGCGGGTGGCGACATCGGCCATGTGCGCGCGAAAGGGGTGAAGGGCAATTACGACGCCGGCCGCCGCTTCTGGGCCGACGAATACCGGATGAACGCGAAGCTCGCCCGCTTCCCCAAGCCCTACGTGGCGCTGATGCACGGCTTCGTGATGGGCGGCGGCGTGGGCATCTCCACCCATGGCTCGCACCGGGTGGTGACCGACAGCACCAGGCTCGCGATGCCGGAATGTGGCATCGGGCTGATCCCGGACGTGGGCGGCAGCCTGATCCTGGGCCGCGCGCCGGGGCGCATCGGGGAATATCTCGGCCTCACCGGCACGCGCATCGGGGCGGCGGACGCGATCTTCGCCGGCTTCGCCGACGTGTACGTGCCCGAGGCGGAGCTGCCCGCCCTCACCCGGGCGTTGGTGGAGGAGCCGGAGCCGGGCGCCGTGCTGCGCCGCTTCGCCGCCACGCCGCCCGGCGGCGTGCTGGCCGGGCTGCAGGCGGATATCGACCACGCGTTCTCGGGGGAGCTGTCGCGCCTGCCCGGCGCGCTTTCGGGCGAGGCGGAGTGGCAGGTGGCGGCGCTGAAGGCGCTGCGCCACGGCTGCCCGCTCTCCATCGCCTGCACGCTGGAGCTGGTGCGCGCGGCGCGGGCGGACCCGATGATCGAGCATTGCCTGGCGCGCGAGTACCGCTTCACCTGGCGCTGCATGGACCAGGGCGAGTTCATGGAAGGCGTGCGCGCCGCGATCGTGGACAAGGACCGCAACCCGCACTGGCGCCTCGCGCCGCTGGAGGCGGTGACACCGGAACACGTGGCCGCCCTGCTCGCACATCTGGGCGCGGACGAACTGAGTTTCTGACCCTTCTCGCGGTCGCGGGGTGGGCCGCGCTGCGGCCAGCCGCCCGGCCCGGCACCTCCGGGGCGGGAGCGGCCGCGAGAAGGGTCAGCATCACCCAAGGGGAGGAAAGACAATGAAGATCGGGTTCATCGGGCTGGGCAGCATGGGCGCGCCCATGGCCGCCAATCTCGCGAAGGCCGGGCACGCCGTGACCGGGTTCGACGTGACCGGCGTGATGCCGGAGGGGGTGAGCCCCGCCGCCGGTGCGGCGGAGGCCGCAGCGGGGCGCGACGCGGTCATCACCATGCTGCCCAACGGCGCCATCCTGCGCAGCGTCTACGGCGAGATCGTCCCCGCCGCCGCCCCCGGCACCGCGATGATCGACTGTTCCACGGTGGACGTGGAGAGCGCGCGCGCCGTGGCGGCGGAGGCGGAGGCCGCGGGCCTCCTGCCGCTCGACGCCCCCGTCTCCGGCGGCACCGGCGGGGCCACGGCCGGTACGCTCACCTTCATGGTGGGTGGCAGCGACGAAGGCTTCGCCAAGGCGGCGGAGCTGTTCGACATCATGGGCCAGAAGGCCGTGCATTGCGGCGCGCCCGGCGCCGGGCAATCGGCCAAGATCTGCAACAACATGATCCTCGGCATCTCGATGCTGGGCGTCTGCGAGGCCTTCTCGCTGGCCGACCGGCTGGGGCTGGACCGGCAGGCGATGTTCGACGTGGTCTCCACCTCCTCGGGCTCGTGCTGGTCGCTCAACACCTATTGCCCGGCGCCGGGCGTGGGCCCCGCCTCGCCGGCGGACAACGACTACAAGCC
Source organism: Paroceanicella profunda (assembly GCF_005887635.2). Taxonomy (GTDB): domain Bacteria; phylum Pseudomonadota; class Alphaproteobacteria; order Rhodobacterales; family Rhodobacteraceae; genus Paroceanicella; species Paroceanicella profunda. The sequence continues at coordinate 280,761 of NZ_CP040818.1, forward strand.
CGGCTTCGCCGCCGCCCTGATGCTCAAGGACCTGCGCCTGTCCCAGCAGGCCGCCGAGGCCGCCGACGCCCCCACCCCGATGGGCGCCGCCGCCACCGCGCTCTACGAGGCCTTCGTGGCGGCCGGCAGCGGCGGGAAGGATTTCTCCGCCATCCTGCCGGACCTCATGGCGCGCGGCCGGCAGGGCTGAACGCACCCCGGGCGGGAGGGAACTTCTCCCCCCGCCCGGGCGTTGCCCTCATGGCCGGCGTTCGGCCGACAGATCGAGAAGGGCCTTGTCATGCTTCTGAGCTATCGTGATCTCACCCGCTGCGCGCTGCTGACCACCGACGGCAGCCGCGAGTCTGTCGAGGATCTCTATTTCGACGGCAGCCGCTGGACCCTCACCCATATCGTCGCCGACACCGGCTCCTGGCTGGAGAGCCGCCGCACGGTGATCGGCGTCGGCCTCGCCGGCAGCCCGGACCTCGAGACCCTGGAATGGCCGGTCCGCGTGAGCCAGGAGCAGATCCGCTCCGCCCCGCGCCCGGAGAGTTTCCCCGCCGAGGAGCGTTCCGCCGAGGAATGGGGCCTGTTCGACCTCGACGCCATGCCCCCCATCCTCATCGGCCCGATGGGCGAGACCTACTCGCCGCTGATGCTGGAGGCCCAGCTCCAGCACTGGGCGAATGACGAGACGGAAGAGAGCGAGTCGCGCAAGGCGCTGCCAGAGCGCCCCTCCGCCGCGCTCATCCGCTCCACCAACGCCCTGCTGGGCCACGAAATCTCGGCAACGGACGGCGAGATCGGCACCATCTCCGACGTGCTCGTCGACGTGGACGGGCTGAAGCTGCGCCACATCGTGATCGACACCGGCAACTGGCTGCCCGGCCGTCAGGTGGTCCTGCCGGTCGAGCGCATCGACGCCTTCGACTGGGCCGGCGGGCGCACCGTGGTGACCATCGACCGCGAGGGCGTGAAGAACAGCCCGCCGCTGGAGGGCCTGCCCGACCTGGACAACCGCTGGGACCGCTCGGTGCTCACCTACTACGGCCTCGGCATCTGATCCCGCCGCCGGGCCGGGCCCGGAGGCGCGGCACGCGGCGACACGCCGGTCGGGGGCCCGATGCCCCCGTCCGGCGTTCCCCCTCCCGGGCGCAACGGCGCCGGCCCGGGCGATCCCGCCGGTGCGACAGGCCCCTTGGTGGCTGACGTGCCCCCGGAAGACCCGGTGGTCCCCCGGACGGCCGCATCCGTCTCGGGACAACCGCATCCCCCCATCTGCTCCTCCATCCGCTGCCCCCGTATCCGTCGCCACATCCGAGTCCTTCGCCCACCTCGGCGTCCGCCCCTCACCTTCACCTCCAGCCCTCTGTCCCACACCCATCCGGGACCCGCAGTCCGACATCCCGCCAGCATCATCCGGTCCCCGTTCGCGCGCTTCCCCCCGGCGTCCGCCCCCGCGCCTTCGGCCTCTCCGCCCGGCCCCGCGGCACGGGCGGATCGGCGGGCTTCCCCCCCGCCGCCCTGCGTGGCACAAGGTTGCACCGCACCTTCCGAGGGAGACTTCCATGCATCAGCCCCGTGCCGTCGTGTTCGACATCGGCAATGTTCTCGTGAACTGGGACCCGGACCGGGTCTACTCCCAGCTCCTGCCGGATGTGGCCGAGCGCCGCGCCTTCTTCGCCCGCAGCGGCGTGGACGAGATGAATCTCGACGTCGACCGGGGCGCGCCGTTCCGCGAGCACATCTATGCCCATGCGGAGCGGCACGGTGGCGCGGATGCGGAGCTGATCCGCGCCTGGCACGACCGCTGGCCGGAGATGTTCCAGCCCGCCATCGAGGGATCGGTGACCCTCCTGCGCCTGCTGCGCCGCAAGGGTGTCCCCGTGCACGCCCTGTCCAATTTCGGCGCCGAGAGCTTCGATCTGGCCTGCACCCTCTATCCGGTGCTGCTGGAGTTCGACATTCCGGTGATCTCGGGGCGCGAACACGCCATCAAGCCCGATCCGCGGATCTACGAGATCCTGGAGGAGCGCACCGGCCTCTCCGGCGCCGACATCTTCTTCACCGATGACCGCTCCGACAACATCGCCGCCGCCCGCAAGCGCGGCTGGCAGATCCACCGGTTCCGCAACCCCGACGCCCTCGCCCTGCAGCTGGTCGAACTCGGGATCATCGCGCCGCACGAGCTGAACTGACCGGCCGGCCCGCGCCCTGCTCCCGGCGCCTCGCCGACAGCACGCCTGCGCTCCCCGCGCCGGACCTCCCGGGGCTGCGGGCACGGGGCTGCGGGCACGGGGCGCACATTCCGGCAGAGCCCGGACCAGGGCGCTTCGCCCCGAGGCGCCGCGCGGCATGGCACGCGGAGTGTCGCTCCGCGCATCCCCGCGGCAGGGTGCCTCCCCGCACGGCCTCTCACGCTGGTTTCGGCGGGAAGACGATCTCTCGGGAAGCGTCCTGTTGACAGGCGGGCACGGTGAGGCCCCCGCCAACGGACGGCAGGGAACCGCCACCCGGCACCGCACGCTAGTCGCGGTGGGAAGGCGGCGCCTCCGAAGGTGCCCTGTGCCGGACCGGCCGGCGCGGCGAGGCCGTCCCCAACGGGCGGCTGGGAACCGCCACCCGGCACAGCTTGCCGGCCGCGACGGAAGGCGGCCCCTCCGAAGGTGCTCTGTGCCGGACCGGCCGGCGCGGCGAGGCCTTCCCCAACGGGCGGCTGGGAACCGCCGCACGGGCTCTCAGGCGGGCCGCGGCGGGCGAGCAGCCTCTCGGGCAGCGCCCTGTGCCGGACAGGTCGGGACGGTGAGACCTGTCCCAACGGCCGGCTGGGAGCCGCCACGCGGCACAGTATACCGACCGCGGCGGGAAGCGGCCTCTCCGGAGGCGGGCTCTGCCGGACCGGCCGGCACGGCGAGGCGCGCGCTGCCAACCGGCGGCACGCATGAGGTTGCGCGGCGCGGTCCGACCGAGAGGGGTCTCGCGCGGGCTGGACGGCGGGCATTTGCGAACCGGCCTGCGGGCGTTTCCCTTGCCCGGGGCCACGGAGCGTGGGACGCTTCGCGCAGGGCGCGGGCGTCCCCCGCCGGGCCTGCCGGAGGGGCGGGTTCGGTGGTCTGTGCAGGGCGGAGCGGGGCGCCTGTGCAGTGCAGCGCCTGACACTATATTTGTATTTCAATTCGATACGGACGTGCTGTATGTGGGGGTCAGCTGCCCGTCTGAGAGGCAGTGCAGTCCGGAGGCCCGCGAACCCGCATGACCGAACAGCACCGCTTTCCCGAGATCGACGAACGCCTGTTCCTGCAGTCCGTCTCGCGGGCCCTCGACGTGCTGGAGGCCTATGCCGCCGCGCCGCAGCCGAAATCCCTGGGTGAGATCGCACAGGCGGCCGGAATCAACAAGAGCGCCGCGCAGCGCATCGGCCAGACCCTGCTCAGCCGCGGCTATCTGGAGCTCGCCGACAACGGGCGGCTCACGCTCGGGCGGCTGTTCCTGGACCGCAGCTTCGACTACCTGCGCTCCAACCCGCTGATCGAACGCTCCATGCCCGTGCTCACCGACCTGCGCAAGATGGCCGAGGAGCGGGTGGACCTGAGCCTGTTCGACGCGAAGCACGACGACCTGTCCATCGTCTACGCCGCCCGGCTGCAAAGCAAGCGCGAGACGTTCTACGCCACGCTCTCGGGCCGCCGCCAGCCCAGCGTCACGGCCACCGGCGGGCGGGCCTGCATGGCGTTGCTGCCGGACGAGCGGGTGGATGACATCATCGCCCGCTCCGAGCGGCGCATGGTCACCCAGCGTACCATCGCCACGCCCGAGGGCATCCGCGCCAAGGTGGCCGAGGCCCGGCGTGACGGCTTCGCCTATGCCGAGGAGGAGAGCCTGATCGGCGAGATCGTGCTCGCCGCGGCGATCACCGGCCCCGGCGGCCTGCCCATCGGCGCGATCCACATCGCCGGATCGCTGAGCGAATGGACCGCGGAGCACTTCCGCCGACGCTTCGCCCCCCTCGCCATCGAGGCCGCGCGCGCCCTCTCCTCCTGAGCGCCCGCCGCGCGGCACGCGCGGCCCGGCCCAAGCCGCAGGAGACGCGCCCCGCACGGGGCGGGTCGACGCAGGGCGGGAGGGCCCCCGTCGAACACCAGGCTGACAGGTCAGGCGGGGCGCTCCCGCGATGCGCCCACCTGTCGGTGACCGCCTCTTTGGGCCGGGCCGGGTGCTGCGCACCCGGCGCCCGCGCCTCCCCCCCGATGTGATCGCCAACGGGCTTGCGTGGCTCCGTCCCTGCATGCCGCCCGCCCCATGCCTCGCCGACGGCACACAGGGTGCCGCCTGCCGCCTGCCGCCTGCCGCATGCCGCCTGCCGCATGCCGCTTGCCGCTTGCCGCTTGCCGCTTGCCGCTTGCCGCTTGCCGCTTGCCGCTTGCCGCTTGCCGCTTGCCGCTTGCCGCTTGCCGCTTGCCGCTTGCCGCTTGCCGCTTGCCGCTTGCCGCTTGCCGCTTGCCGCTTGCCGCTTGCCGCTTGCCGAACGTGCGTCTCCGACGACGTTCGGGCAAGGCAATGCCCCCCGGCTTGTCCCGACCGCCCGGGCGACCAGCCCGGGCCGCGCCCGACCCTCCCCCCGGGAGGGCGCGATGGCGATGTCGCTCGACGTTCAACCCTCGTGCGGGGCTTTCGGGATAAACCGCTGACCACAAGCGTGGTTGCGCCCACCCAGGGTCGGGCGCGGCCCTTGGTGCCCAGCCCTTGGTGCCCAGCCCTCAGTGCCCAGCCCTCAGTGCTCAGTGCTCAGTGCTCAGTGCTCAGTGCTCAGTGCTCAGTGCTCAGTGCTCAGTGCTCAGTGCTCAGTGCTCAGTGCTCAGTGCTCAGTGCTCAGTGCTCAGTGCTCAGTGCTCAGTGCTCAGTGCTCAGTGCTCAGTGCTCAGTGCTCAGTGCTCAGTGCTCAGTGCTCAGTGCTCAGAACAGGAGTGTGCCCGGCGCCGCGACGTCAAGGCCACGCTTGTGCCGGGCGGGGGGCCGCTCCGCCGCGCGGAGCGGCACGGCCCAACGCGGAGGCGGCTTCCGCGCGCAGCGCGGCTGTCGCCGGAGGGGCGGGAGGGCTACGCGGCGGTTCGGCGGGCCGGGAGGAGGCCGTGAGCCGGGCGCGGCGCACACGGCCGGGGACGCGCGGCACAGCCAGGACGCGCGGCGCGGCGGGGATTGGCGGGGCGGCTCCCGGCAGGGGGCCGCCCGGGCCCGCGTCAGGCGGGGTGGAAGCGCAGCGGCAGGCTCTTGAGGGAGCGCAGGTTGTTGTTGAGCTTGCGCACCGGGGCGCCCTCGGGGGTGATGCGGCCCACGCGGCCGGCCACGGCCTTCAGCACCGCCTCGCCTTCGAGCCGCGCGATCATCTGGCCGATGCACATGTGGATGCCGGTGCCCAGCGCCATCTGGGCATTGGTGTTGCGGCGCAGGTCGAAGCGGGCCGCGTCCTCCCAGGCCTCGGGGTCGCGGTTGGCGGCACCGAGGAGCACGAGCATCTTGTGGTCGGCCGCCACGGGCACGCCGCCGATCTCGGTCTCGGCCATGGTGAGGCGGCCGACGTTGGGGATCGGCGCCTCGAGGCGCATCGCCTCGTCGAAGGCGGATTTCACCCGGGCGTCCGGGTCCTCGCGCAGCAGGGCGAACTGCGCGGGGTCCTCCGAGAGATGGCGCAGCGCGGCGGAGATGGTCGAGGAGGTGGTGTCCAGCCCGCCGCGCAGGAAGGAGCGCACCAGCAGCGGGGCCACCTCGGGCACGATCTCGCCCCGGTCCGCCGCCTCGAAGATCTGCGCGCCGAAGCCGCCGGGCACCATGGCCTCGCGGGTCATCGAGGCGTTGAACCAGTCGCGGATCTCCTCGACCTTCGCCTCGGTGGCAAGGAAACGGGCGTTGCGCGGGCCCTGCCCGTCGAAATTGTACTCGCCGAGCAGGAAGAGGTTGGCGCGGCGTTGCGGCTCGTCGACGAGGCCCAGCGCCGGGGGGAAGGTGGAGGAGACGTATTCCTCCGCGAGATCGCTCACCCCGTCGAAGCTGCCCTGTTCCAGAAGGCGGTCGACCAGCGCCTCGGCCGCGGCCTCGAAATCGGCCTTCCAGCCGCGGATCAGCACCGGCGAGAGGATCTTCTGCAGCGCCCGGCGCACCGCGGTGTGGTCGGGCGGATCGACCTCGACGATCGGGCTGCCGGCGCGCCAGGCATCGGGGCGGCGGATGTCGGCGAGGCCCGAGCCCCCGGTGGAGGAGAAGGTCTTCCAGTCGGTCAGCACCGGGCGCACATGCGCGTGCCGGCCCATGGCGTAGACGCCGTAGCGCGACATCCACACCACCGGGCCGAGATCGCGGATCGCGGCCCAGGCCGAGGGCAGGTCGGCAAGGCTCTCGTCGGAGAAGAGGTCGATGTCGGTGACCGGCGCCGGCAGCGGCGGCTCCGACAGCGGCGCGGCACTCATACCGCGCCCTCCGCCTCGAGCCCGGCCCAATGCTCCGCCACCTCGGCGCCGGTGGTGATCCAGACATCGGGGAAGGTGCGGATGAAGGCGATCAGCTCGCGCAGCATGGCGATGCGCCCGGGACGGCCGGTGATCTGGGGGTGGAAGATGATGTCGTAGAGCCCGCCCCAGCGGTAGATCTCGCGGAACTCGTCCTTGAAGAGCTCGAGCATGTGCGAGTTGGGGAAGATCGGCCGGGGCGACTTCACCGAGAAGAGCGCGTGCGGCGCGTCGTCGAGGCTCCAGTGCCAGGGCAGCTCGATCACGCCGGGGCTGCCGTCCTCGGCGGTGTGGCGATAGGGGTTGATGTGGTTCATCAGCGAGCTGTCGTAGAGCAGCCCGTGCTTTTTGAGCAGCCGGAACAGCCCGGCCGAAACCTCGCCCGCCGGCGAGCGGAAGCCCCTGGGCACCACGCCCACGCAGCTCTTCAGCGCCTCCAGCCCGCGCTCGAACTCCTCCACCTCCTTCTCCGGGTCGTCGGAGACCCAGACATGGGAGTAGGAATGGTGGCCCACCTCATGGCCGCCCTTCAGGATGGCCTCCACCTTGTCGGTGTGGTTTTCCACCGTCCAGCCGGGCACGAAGAAGGTGCCCTTCACGTCCGCCTCCTCCAGCGTGTCGAGGATCTTGGGCACGCCCACCTCGGCGCCGTAGCGGCCCTGGGAGAGCACGCCGGGGCGGTGCGCGTTCGCCGGGTCGCGCGAGGTCCAGAGGGTCTCGGCGTCGAAATCGAAGGTCAGCATCACCGCGCAGCGGGCGCCGTTCGGCCATTTCACGCTCATGTCATGCATCTGTCTCTCTCCTCTCGGGGCTCAGGCGAGGCGCGCGCCGTCGACGGGCAGCGCCACGCCTGAGGTGTAGGCGGCGCTGTCGCTCAGCAGGTAGAGCACCGCGTCGGCCACCTCGGCGGGCAGGCCGAAACGGCCCATGGGGATCTTGGCGAGCATCATCGCCTCGCGGGCGTCGCGCGCGGCCCCGGTGCCGGCCATGTCGAAGCTCGAATCCGACATCGGGCTGTCGATGGTGCCGGGGCAGACGCAGTTCACCCGGATGTTCTCGGCCGCGTGGTTGAGCGCCAGCGAGCGGGTGAGCAGGCTCACCGCGCCCTTGGAGGCCGAATAGGCCGAGAGCGTGGGCGAGCCCATCACCCCGGCGGTGGAGGAGAACAGCACCACCGCCCCCGCGCCATGCGTGCGGATCTGCGGGATGAAGGCGCGCGCGGCGAGCCAGGCGCCCTTCACGTTGATGGCGAAGACGCGGTCCCACATCTCCTCCTCCATCTCGATGGCCGGGCCCGCCTTCCCGAGGATGCCGGCGGCGGCGACGAGCTTGTGCGCCGGGCCGAAGGCGGCCTGCGTGGCTTCGGCGAAGGCGGCCATGTCGGCGGCCGAGGTCACGTCGCCCGGCACGGTGAGCGCGCCGGGGCAGAGCGCGGCGGTCTCGGCCAGTTTCTCCGTGTCGCGGTCGAAGAGCGCGAGCTTTGCCCCCTCGGCCGCGAGCCGCACCGCCGTGGCGCGGGCGAGCGCGCCGCCCGCCCCGGTGATCGCGACCACCTGGCCCGCGAAGCGGCCCGTGCCGTCAGGCGTCGAGACCATGGCATCAGCTTTCGTCATCATGTCCCCCACTGAGGTAGAAGCTGCGCAATTCGTCGGGGGCCACGCCCCCGTCCACGACGCGCGAAAAGGCGATGCGCCCGCCGCGGATCACGTGCAGATGGTCCGCGATCTCCAGCGCCATGCCGACGTTCTGCTCCACCAGCAGCAGCGACAGGCCGAGCTCGCGCAGGCCGAGGATGGCTTCCGCGATCTCCTCCACCACCTTGGGGGCGAGGGCCGCCGAGGGCTCGTCGAGCAGCAGCATGCGCGGCCGCGACATCAGCGCCCGGCCGATGGAGAGCATCTGCCGCTCGCCGCCCGAGAGCATGCCGGCGGAGACGCGCCGACGCTCCTTCAGGCGCGGGAAACGGGTGTAGACGCCCTCGAGATCCTCCGCGAGGTCCGCCTTGTCGCGCCGGCGGTGGAAGCCGCCCATCATCAGGTTCTCCTCGACACTCATGGCGCCGAAGACCTCCTTGCCCTGCGGCACCAGGCACAGGCCGCGGCCCGGCCGGTCCTCCGCCGGAAGGGTGGTGATGTCCTCGCCGTCGAGCGTCACCCGTCCGGCGCCGGGGGTCAGCAGGCCGGCGATCACCTTCAGGCAGGTGGACTTGCCGGTGCCGTTGCCGCCCAGGAGGGCGATGAGCCCGCCCTTCGGCACGTCGATGCTGAGCCCGTGCAGGATGCGCGTGCGGCCGTACCCGGCCTCGATCCCCTCAACCGCGAGCATGACGTTTCCATCCCGTTCCGATATAGGCCTCGACCACCTTCGGGTCGGAGGTCACGGCCGCAGGCGCGCCCTCGGCCAGTTTCAGCCCCGAGTCGAGCACCACGAGGCGCTCGCACAGGTCACGCACCACGCGCATGTCATGCTCCACCAGCAGGATGGCCATGCCGAACTCGTCGCGCATGCGGCGGATGAGCACGATCAGCCGGTCCACGTTGGGCGGCGAGAGGCCGGCCGCCGGCTCGTCGAGCACGAAGAGCGTGGGGTCGGCGATGACACCGCGCGCGAGCTCGACCATGCGCTGCTGGCCGATGGAGAGCGCGCCCACCGGGCGGTCGGCGAAGGCCTCGAGCTCGAACCAGGCGAGCAGCTCGCGCGCCCGCACGCGCAGGCGCTCCTCCTCCTCGCGCGCGGCGGCGCGGCCCATGAGCGAGTCTCCCAGCGTGGTCTCCATGCCCGCGTGCTTGGCGAGCAGCAGGTTGTCCGACACGCTGAGCGAGCGGAACAGCCGGATCATCTGGAAGCTGCGCGCCATGCCCAGCCGCGCCCGTTTCCAGGCCGGCAGGGCGGTGATGTCCTCGCCGCGAAAGCGGATGGAGCCCGTATCGGCCATCAGGTCCCCCGTCACCAGGTTCACCATGGTCGACTTGCCCGAGCCGTTCGGCCCGATGAGGCCGACGATCTCGCCCTGCCCCACCGAGAGGTCCACCGTGTCGACCGCGGTGACGCCGGCGAAGCGCTTCGTGGCCCCCGTGACTTCGAGAAGTGCGCTCATGCCCGTGCCTCCCTGCTCTTGCGCCAGCGGCCCACGAGGCCCTCGGGAAGCGCGATGATGATCACCACCAGCAGCACGCCGAACAGGAACAGCTTGTACTGCGCGAAACTGCCGGTGAGCTCGGGGAGGATGGTGAGCAGGACGGCGCCGATGATCGGCCCGAGGAAGGTGCCCCGGCCGCCCACCACCATCATCGCCACCACGGTGCAGGAGATCCAGATGGTGAAGTCATCCGGGGTGACGCCGCGCATCACATGGGCGTTGAGCACGCCCGCGGCCCCGGCGAAGGCGGCGGAGGCCACGAAGGCGGTGAGCTTCGCGCGCGTGGTGTCGAGGCCGATGGCGCCGGCCAGCGTCTCGTCGTCCTTCACCGCCACCCATTCGCGGCCCAGCCGCGAGTGCACCAGCCGCCAGGCCACCCACACCGCCACCACGGCGAAGACGAGCGTGAGCCAGTAATGCGCGGTGAGGCCGGTGATGTCGAACAGCGTGGCGCCGAAGAGCGAAACCGCGCCGATGGGCGGCACCAGGATGCCGTTCTGCCCGCCGGTGAAGCCGCTCCACTGGATGAGCCCGAGGTAGACGATGGTCTGGAAGGCGATGGTGACGATGGCGAGGAAATGCCCCTTCAGCCGCAGCGCCGGGATGCCGAGCAGGAGCCCGAACAGCCCGGTGACCACGATGCCGGCGGGAAGGTTGATCCAGAAGCCGGTGCCGAGGTCGCGCCCCATGATGGCGGTGGTGTAGCCGCCGATGCCGTAGAACGCGCCCTGGGCGAAGGAGAACTGCCCGGCATAGCCGGAGACCAGGTTGAGCCCGGTGGTGAGGGTGACGTAGAGCAGTGCGACCATGAGCACCTGCAGCTCGTACCCGCCGGTGAGGAAGGGCGCCGCGACGAGCACCGCGGCGACGAGAAGCGAAAGACCTGCCTTCATCACGAGCGCTCCACCGATTTGCCGAACAGGCCCTGCGGGCGGAACAGCAGCACCGCGATCACGATCACGAAGCCGATGATGTCCCGCAGCCCGTTGGTGAGATAGGCGGAGGTCATCGTCTCGACCACGCCCAGCAGCAGGCCGGCCACCGCCGCCCCCATGATGTCGCCCATGCCGCCGAGGATCACCACGGTGAAGGCCTTGAGCACGATCATGTTGCCGATGACGGGGGTGACCATCAGCACCGAGGACATCAGGAAGCCCGACACCCCGGCCAGCCCCGCCCCCACCATGAAGGTGACCATGGCCACCCGTTCCACCCGCACCCCGCAGAGCCGGGCCACCGTGCGGTGCTGGGCCATGGCGCGCAGGCTGCGCCCGGTCCAGGTGTAGCGCAGCACGGCGAAGAGCAGCCCCACCATCACCACCATCGCCACCGGGATGAGTGCGCGCGGCAGCGGCAGGTAGACCGGCCCGAACTCGACGGCGAGCATCGAGAGGTCGGTCTGCAGCAGCATGGGCCGCGGCCCGATGGTGAGCAGCGCCGCGTTCTGCAGCGCCACCGCAAGGCCGAAGGAGGCGATGATCGAACTCGTCATGTCCCGCTCGCGCAAGGCGCGGTGCAGGATGGCCTCGGCAAACACGCCGAGCACCGCCGAGAAGGCGATCACCACCACCAGCGCCGCGATGAGCGGCAGGCCCAGCAGCGTGACGGTGAGCACCCCGGCATAGGCGCCGAGCATGTAGAACTCGCCATGGGCGAAGTTCACCACGCCGAGGATGCCGAAGATGAGCGTGAGGCCGATCGCCACCAGCACGTAGGCCGAGCCGATGACGATCCCGTTCGCGAGATACTGGAGAAACAGGTCCACTGCAGGGGTGTCCGATCAGATGACGCGTTTGCCGTTCTTGATCACGGCGATGAACATCGGGAAGCGCACGCTGCCCGTGTCATCGAAATCGGCGGTGGTGCCGTCCGGGCCCATGGTGATGGGGAAGTCGGCCATGCCATCCTTGAGCATCTTCTGGATCGCGCGGCTGTCGGGCCTGCCCACCCGGCGCATGGCCTCGATGGCGATGTTGGTGCTGTCGAAGCCGAGCGCGTTCAGCGTGCCGGCCTCGTAGCCGTTGGCCGCCTTGAAGCGCTGGCCGAAATCGTAGCCGAACCTGTTGGGCGTGCTCGATTCGTAGAGCGTGGCCACCGCGAACCCCTCGGAGGCGGGGCCGGCGAGGTCGATGAAATCGTCCGAGACCATGGAGCCGGAGCCGACGAACTGGGTGCGCAGCCCCACCTCGGCGGACTGGCGCACGATGTTCGCGCCGTCGCCCGCCCAGCCGCCGATGTAGACCGCGTCCGGCTTCTCCGAGCGCAGGCGGATCAGCACGGGGGAGAAATCCGCCTCGCCCACGTTGAAGCTGTCGCGCGACAGGATCTCGCCGCCCTCGGCCTCCACCAGCTTCGTCACCTGGTCGGCCAGCGTGTTCCCGTAGTTGGTCGAATCGTGCAGGATGGCGACGCGCTTCGCGCCGAACCGGTGCACGATGGCCTGGGCGGTGTCCTCGCCCTGGCCGTTGGAATCCGGCCAGGCGCGGAAGAACCAGGGGTCGCCCACCTCGTTCGCCTCGGTGCCCGCGGCACCGGTGGAGCCGCCGGAGAGCATCGGCACGCCGTACTCCCGCGCCACCTGCATGGCCGCGATCACCACCTGGGTGGGATAGGTGCCGATGATGAAGGGCACCTCGTCGCGCTCGATGAGCTTGCGCACTGCGGTCACGCCCTTGGTGGAGTTGGCCTCGTCATCCTCCATCACCAGTTCGAGCTGGCGGCCGAACACGCCGCCGGCGGCATTCGCTTCGGCGACGGCCATCTCCAGGCCCTTGAGCACCTGGTGCCCCTCGATGGAGCCGGGGCCCGAGAGGGGAAGCATTCCGCCCACCCGGAGCACCGAAGTGTCCTGTGCGCGAAGGATGGTGGGGGTGGCGAGCCCGGCTCCGATGAGGCCGAGCATCCTGCGGCGGGAAAATTCGGTCATGCGCCCTCTCTGTTGGCTGATGCGTATCATTGTTCGATACGTCAATATCGAATGATTGGGGCGAGTCGCTCTTCCTGTCAAAAGAGATTTGCGGTGCAACGCGCTCGGATCAGGGATCGCAGGCATGCGGAAGACGGGCCTCTCCCGGGATTATTCCTACGTTTCAAGCCCTTGCCGGATGAGGCCGCATGCATGCGGGACCTGAAATTTTTCAATTTGATCGTATTGCATAAAGATATGCTCAACTCTAGGCTGATCGCACCGAGAGCGGAGGACAGCATGAAAGACGGCATGACGGGCGGGATCGCCATCGAGGGGCTGGCGGCGCCGGCGGAGATCCGGGTGGACGCATGGGGCATTCCCCACATCCGCGCGGCCAGCGAGGCGGACCTGTTCCTGGCCCAGGGCTTCAACGCGGCCCGCGACCGGCTGTGGCAGATCGACCTGTGGCGCAAGCGCGGGCTGGGGCGGCTGGCGGCAAGCTTCGGCCCCGGCTACCTCGCGCAGGACATCGCGTCGCGCCATCTCCTGTTCCGTGGCGACATGGAGGCGGAATGGCTGGCCTACGCCCCCGACACCCGCGCCATCTGCGAGGCTTTCGTGGCCGGGGTGAACGGCTACATCGCCTGGGCGATGGACGACCCCGCGCGCCTGCCGCCGGAGTTCGCCCTCACCGGCTCGGCGCCGGAACCCTGGGCGGCGGAGGACGTGGTGCGCATCCGCAGCCACGCCCTCACCCGCAACGCCATCTCCGAGGTGATCCGCAACCAGATCCTCGCCGGGCTGGACGCGGAGACCGACCTGCTGCGCAAGAACCTCGAGCCGAGGGTGACCCCCGGCGACACCGGCATCGCGCCCGGCAGCGTGCCGATGGCGGTGCTGGACACGTTCCGCCTCGGCACCGCCGGGGTGAGTTTCTCGCCCGAGCGCCTCGCCGCCACCCTGCCGGAGGCGCAGCGCTGGCGCCGGGTCGACAGCCTGGCCCAGGTGGTGGCCGACACCACCTGGACCGGCTCGAACAACTGGGCCGTGGCGGCCACGCGCACCTCCACCGGGCGCCCGGTGATGGCGGGGGACCCGCACCGCGCCCATGGCCTGCCCTCGTTGCGCTACCTCGTGCATCTCACCGCGCCGGGGCTGGACGTGATCGGCGCGGGCGAGCCCGCGGTGCCCGGCATCTCCATGGGCCACAACGGCACCGCCGCCTTCACCCAGACCATCTTTCCCGCCGACCAGGAGGACATCTTCGTCCTCTCCCTCGACCCCGCGAACCGGGCCCGCTACCGGCAGGGCGACGGCTGGGAAAGCTTTGAGGAGGTGACCGAGCAGATCGAGGTGAAGGGCGCACCCGCGCAGCCCTGCACCCTCCTCTTCAGCCGCCACGGCCCGGTGCTGCACATGGGCGAGGGCCACGCCTATGCCCTGCGCTCGGTCTGGTTCGAGCCCGGCTCGGCGGCCTATCTCGGCGGGCTCTCCACCATGCGGGCGAAAACCCTGCCCGCGTTCCGCGACGGGCTACGCCGCTTCGCCACGCCCAGCCTCAACCACCTCTACGCCGACGTCTCCGGCACCATCGCCTGGCAGCCGGCCGGGATGATCCCGGTGCGCCGCGGCTGGGACGGGCTGATGCCCGTGCCCGGCGACGGGAGCCTGGACTGGGACGGCTTCCTCTCCCTCGACGACCTGCCGATGCTGCGCGACCCGCAGGAGGGGTTCGTGGCCAGCGCCAACGAGGCGAACCTGCCGCCGGACTGGGACCATACGGCGGTGCAGGTGGGCTACGAGTGGCTGGAGAGCAGCCGCGCCCTACGCCTGCGCGCGGCTCTCGCTTCCGGCACGCATGACGTGGCCGATGCCTGCGCATTGCAGACCGACGTGCTCTCGCTGCCCGGCCTCCGGCTGAAGGCCCTCGTCGCCGCCCTGCCGGACGCCCCGGCCGAGGCGCGTGCGCTCTTCGCGGACTGGGATGGCCGGATGGATGTGGACTCCGCCGCCGGTGCGCTGTGCGAACTGTGGTGGGAGCAGCACCTGAAGCCGGGCCTGCTGGCCCGCCTGGTGCCCGACGAGGCCCTGCGCGCGCTCTTCGCGCCGGGCGACGTGGAGGGCATCCTCTCCGCGCTGGAACGGCCCGCCGCCCTCTTCGGCCCCGCCCCGGAGGCCGCGCGCGACGCCCTTCTGGCCGAGACGCTCGCACAGGCCGTCACCGCCCTGCACGCGCTGCAGGGCCCGGTGGCGGACTGGCGCTGGGGCGGGCTGCATCACGGCTATTTCGAGCATCCGCTGACGCAGTTGCGCGCCGGGCTGGACATCGGCCCGCTGGAAAAGCCCGGCAGCGCCTCCACGGTGATGCACGCGGCCTACCGCGGCTCCGACTTCCGGGTGACGACAGGCGCCTCCGTGCGCTTCGTGCTGGACGTGGGCAACTGGGATGCGAGCCTGTGCATCAACGCCCCCGGCCAGTCCGGCGACCCGCGCTCGGAGCATTACGCCGATCTCGCCCCGCTTTGGGCAACGGGCGCCTATGTGCCCTTCCTCTACTCCGACGCCGCGGTGGAGGCCGCCACGCGCCAGCGCATCACCCTCGTGCCCGCCGGCTGAACGCCGCGCCGGGAGCGCTGCCGCCCGGCAACAGCGGAAGCCGCCATGCACCGGCGCGTTCTCCTCGTGCCCCCGGGCTGAACACCGGCCCCGGGCGTCCTCAGTCGAAGGGCTCCGGGTGGCGGCCGATCAGCCAGCCGCCGTCCACCGCGATCACCTGGCCGGTCACGAAGGAGGCGTCGTCGGAGACGAGGAAAGCGGTGACGGAGGCGATTTCCGCCGGTGTGCCGGCCCGGCGCATCGGCGCGGCGCGGACCACGGCAGCGCGGTAGTAGGCGTCGGATTCGATCCAGTCATGGGTCATCTGCGTGTCGATGCAGCCGGGCGCCACGGCGTTCACCCGGATGCCCTCGGGGCCGAGATCGGTGGCGAGCTGGCGGGTGAGCTGGCTGATGCCGCCCTTCGCCGCCGCATAGGCCACCTTGCCCGGGTAGCCGGCCTCACCGAAGATGGAAGCGGTGTTCACGATGGCCCCGCCCGGCCGGGCCAGATGCGGCAGCACGTCGCGCGTGAGCCGGATCACCGCGCCGAGGTTGACCGACAACAGCCGCTCCACATTCGCGTCATCGGACTGGGCGAGCGGCTTCGCGCCGCCGATGCCGGCATTGTTCACCAGGATGTCCACCCGGCCGCCGGCCGCCTCCACCAGCCGCGCGCCGGTGCCCGGCGCGGCGATGTCGCACACGAGGCCGGTGGCGCCCAGCTCCGCCGCCCGCGCCAGCACGCCGGCGTCGAGATCGGCCATCACCAGCCGCGCGCCCTCCGCCTGCAGGCGCGTGGCGGTGGCAAGGCCGATGCCGCCGGCCGCACCGGTCACGATGGCCGTGCGGCCGGTCAATCGGGTGATCTGGGTCATGGGATGCCTCCGGCCGCGTATCGCTTGCCAATGTGTATGAATTGTTCACCACGCTAGGCGGCGGGGCGGGCCCAGTCAATCGCCGTGGCGGGCATGTCCGGACACACGGGGGCATCCGCAATCGTCAGGGGGGCTCGGACCCGTGCAAGGCGCTGTCGCCCCACCGGCACGTGAGCTTCCTCCGACCCCGGACGCCCCCCCCGCGCTCCGATACCCCACCCCGGGCTTGGCCGGATCCGCCCGGCCACATGCGCCGGCGCGGCAGCCGATGCGGAGCACCTGGCGCGGGGGCCCGGTCGTGCGCCCCCGCAGCCGCGCCGGAGGGACAGTCCGCACCCCGCGCTCCGGCCCGTTTCGCGGTGCCGGGAACAGCGCGCGCCCCCACCCGCGCCGCGCCCCCCCGCCCGGCTGCCGGGGAGGCACATCCGGGCGGGGGGCCGCTTTCGCGGGGCGGAGAACGCTCGAGGGAGGTCCGGTCAGAACCCCAGCGCGTCGCGCAGGCGGTACCACTGGATGGTGGCCTGCACCGCGGGTTTGCGCAGGAAATGGAAGGGGATCGGGCGCATGTCCGTCACCGGGAAATCCAGCGCCGACACCGGGCGGTCGGTGGCCCAGTCGGCCAGAACGCCCCCCATGGCGGTGGCGAGCGCGACGCCGCGGCCGTTGTAGGCGGTGGCGGAGAGGATGCCCTCCCCCAGCGGGGTGAGATGGGTGAAATGGTCCGTCGTGAGCGCCAGGAACCCGCCCCAGGCATGCCCCCAGTCCGGTGTGCCGAGCTGCGGGAACAGGTCCGTGGACACGTCGCGCAACACCTGCAACAGCCGCTCCGTGCCCCGGTCGTCGAAGGCGCCGCGGCCGCCCATCAGCAGCCGCCCGTCGGCGTCCATCCGGTAATAGACCATCACCCGCCGGGTGTCGGCCACGGCCTGCCGGGCGGGCAGGATGGAGCGGCGCAGGTTGTCGGAGAGCGGCTGCGTGGCCACCTGCACCGAGCGCACCGGAACCAGCGTGCGGCCCAGCGGCGGCGCCAGCCCGTCGGTGTAGGCATTCGTCGCCACCACCACCCGCCGGGCGCGCAGCACGCCGGAGGCGGTGCGCAGCACATGGGTGGCCCCGTCACGCGACAGGCCGGTCACCCGGGACTGCCCGTGCACCGTGGCGCCGAGCCGTTGCGCCGCCTCCGCCAGGCCCAGGGCATAGTTCAGCGGATGCAGGTTGCCGCCGCGCGGGTCGAACAGCGCGCCGACATAGGCCTCCGAGCCGATCATCGCCTGCGTCTGCGCGCGATCGAGCAGGCGCAGGGGCACGCCGCGGGCGTTCCACTGCCGCACCCGCTCGGTGATCACCTTCATCGAGGCGGCGTCATGCGCGGGCTGCACCCAGCCGGGCTGCACCGCGTCGCAGGAGATGCCGTGGCGGCGGATGATGTCGAACACCAGGTCCGGGGCGCCGGAGGACAGCCGCAGCATCCGGTCGCCCATCTGCGGGCCGAAGCGCGCCAGCACCGTTTCCGGGTCCTCCTTCAGGCCCGGGTTCACCTGGCCGCCGTTGCGGCCCGAGGCGCCCCAGCCGGGGCTCTGCGCCTCCAGCACCGTGGCCTTCACCCCGCGCTCGGCGAGATGCAGCGCCGTGGACAGGCCTGTGAACCCGCCGCCCACGATCGCGACATCGGTCTCCTGCGTGCCGGTGAGCGGCGGGGTGTCCGGCGGGGTGTTGGCCGTCGCGGTGTAGAGACTGTCGGCCACGACGGGGCGTTCTTCGGGAATCATCGCTTCGGGTCCTCGTTCTGGGCGCTGCCGGCCGGGGCCGGGAATGGTCCGGTCCGCCGGACCGGGCTTGGCGGGGTCCGGCTCGCGGGCCGGGGCAGGCACGTCTCGGTTTCCGCGCAGGGTCGCGGAACCCTGCCCACCGGCGGCAGCCGCCGGGAAAGCAGGCTGCCGGCGGGGGCCGGCAGGTCAGCATGCCGGCGGGGGCCGGCGGGGTCAGCGTGCCGGACGCTGCCGGAGAGGCGCCGGCCGGCGAGGGCGGTCCGGCCCGGAGCGGCGGAACCGGCGGGCTTGCGCGGGGAGCGATCGGGCGCCCCGCGTTGCGTCAGTAGAAGGCGGGGCTGCCCACCCAGATCACCTCGGCGTCCGCCGGTCCCTCGTTCCAGAAGCGGATCATCGCGGTGGCGTCGAAGGCGAAACTGTCGCCGGTGCGCAGGACATGCGCGCGGCCGTCCACCTCCAGCCACAACGCGCCGGCCAGCATGGTGCCGCATTTCGCGCCTTCCGGGTGGTTGTAGGGCGCCTCGCCGCTGGAGCCGCCGGGGCGGATGAGCATGCGCATCATCTGCACCTGCCGGCAGGCGTCGGGGGTGAGCATCTCCTTCGTCATGCCATGCGCGGCGAGGTCCAGCACCCGGCGCGCGGCGCGGCGCACGATGAAGGCCTCCTCGGGCACGGCCTGCGCGGGGTCGGAATTGTCGAACAGCCAGCTCACCGGCATGTCCAGCCCGGCGCAGACCGCCACCATCGTGTCCAGCGAGGGCGCGGAGATGCCGCGCTCCACCTGGCTGAGCAGCGCGACGGAGATGCCGGCGCGCCCGGCGACCTCCTGCAGCGACAGCTGGCGCAGCTTGCGCCGGTCGCGCAGCCGCGCGCCGATCCGCACCCCGCCCTGCCCGCCGGCGGGCGCATCCTCCCCGTCCGGTGCCTGACGGGCGCCCGGGCTGCGCGGCACGGAACTTTTGATTTGCAAAATTTGACAACTCCATGATTCGTGCTTCAAGCTGTAACAATCAGGACAAAATTTCAACAACACTGAAAATCAACAGGGTGACCGATGAAGCATGCATTCTCCGCCTACGCGGCGCTGATGGCCGGCGGGCTGACCGCCCTCGGGGGGTTCGCCACCGCCGCTGTCGCACAGGACAGTCTCACGTTCACATCCTACGGCGGCACCTACCAGGAAGCACAGCGCAAGGCGCTGCTGGACCCGGTGGAGAAGGAGCTGGGCATCACCATCCGCGAGGACACGCTCACCGGCATCGCCCAGGTGCGCGCCCAGGTGCTGACCGGCGCCGTGACCTGGGACATCGTGGACCTGGGGCTGAACGATTGTGCCCTGGCTGAAAAGGAGGGCCTGTTCGAACCGCTGGATTATTCGATCATTTCCACCGAGGGGTTCAAGGACACCGCCTATTCGAAGACCTGGGCCGGCACGATCTACTATTCCACCACGCTGGCCTACAACCCCGAGTTCCTGGAGGCCAAGCCGACGAGCTGGGCGGATTTCTGGGACGTGGAGGGCTTCCCCGGCGCCCGGGCGCTGCAGAACACCCCCGGCGGCAACCTCGAGATCGCGCTCATGGCCGACGGCGTCGCGCCCGAGGAGGTCTACGCCGTGCTGAAGACCCCGGAGGGCGTGGACCGCGCCTTCGCCAAGCTGGAGGAGATCAAGCCCCACATCGACGTGTGGTGGACCAGCGGAGCCCAGTCCGCCCAGCTTATCGCCGATGGCGAGGTGGACATGGAGGCGATCTGGAACGGCCGGCTGGACGCGGTGAAGGCCTCCGGCGTGCCGGCGGAGCAGACCTTCAACCAGGCGATCCTCTCGCTCGACTGCCTGGCCATCCCGAAGGGCGCGCCGAACAAGGACCTGGCGATGAAGGTGCTCGCGCGCATCCTGGCGCCGGACCTGCAGGCCAACATCCCCGGGCTGATCAACTACGGGCCCACCACCTCGCTGGCCTTCGACCAGGGCAAGATCACCGAGGAGCAGGCCGCGATCAGCCCCTCCGCGCCGGAGAACATCGCCTCGCAGCTGCCCACGGATGCCGCTTACTGGGCCGAGCACCGCCCGGCCATCCAGGAGCGCTGGGACGCCTTCATGACCCGCTGAGCCCGGCGGCGGCCCCCGCCCACGCCAGACATCGCGGCCGGCCCCGCGCCGGCCGCGTTCCCCAAGGCACCCGCATCAGGAGAAGACCCCGGATGACACGTCCTGCCGCCGTGCTGTCAGACGCCCCGGCCCCTGCGCCCCGGGCCGAACCCATCACCATTTCGGGCGTGACCAAGACCTACGGTCTGTTCCACGCCCTCGAGGAGGTGAGCCTGGAGATCGGCGCGGGCGAGTTTCTCACCCTGCTCGGCCCCTCCGGCTCGGGCAAGACCACGCTGCTGATGGTGCTGGCCGGCTTCACCCGGCCCAGCAGCGGCCGCCTCACCGTGGGGGGCACCGACATGACCCGCGTCGCCCCGCACAAGCGCGACTTCGGCATGGTGTTCCAGAACTACGCGCTGTTTCCGCACATGAACGTGGCGGCAAACGTGGCCTATCCGCTGAAGCTGCGCGGCCTCTCGCGCGCCGAGATCAGCGCGCAGGTGCGCCGGGCGCTGGACCTCGTGCAGCTCACCCACCTCGCGGAGCGCAACATCTCCGCCCTCTCCGGCGGGCAGAAGCAGCGCATCGCGCTGGCACGCGCCGTGGTGTTCGAGCCGCGGGTGCTGCTGATGGACGAGCCGCTCTCCGCGCTCGACAAGAACCTGCGCGAGCGCATGCAGATCGAGATCCGCGCCCTGCACGACAAGCTCGGCATCACCACCGTCTACGTGACGCACGACCAGCGCGAGGCGCTCACCATGTCGGACCGCATCGTGGTGATCGACCGCGGCCGGGTCTCGCAGGTGGACACGCCGCGCGCGCTCTACGAGCGGCCGGCAAACGCCTTCGTGGCGGATTTCATCGGCGAATCCACCCTGCTGCCCGTCACCCCCGCCGCCGGCGGCCACGCCTTCCGCGGCACGCTGCTGAAGGCCACGCGGGCGGAGCCGGACGCGGCCTTCCTCGTCATCCGCCCGGAGAAGCTGGAATTCGCCGAACCGGGCATGGAGGCGGAGCACAACCTGTTCTCCGGCCTGCTGCGCTCGGTGATCTACCAGGGCGAGACCCTGCTGGCGCAGATCGACATCGGCGAGGGCAGCGTCATCACGCTGCGCCGCACCACGCGCCGCGAGATCCTCACGCGCATGCCCGCGCCGGGGGAGCGGATCTCCCTCGCGCTGCACGCCGATGACACCATTCTCGTGCCGGAGCGCCCCGCATGACCTCCCTGCCCGACACCTCCGCCTTCCCGCATGACGCACAGGCCCGGGACGGGCTGTTCGACGCGCACGCCCAGGCCCGCAGCATCCGCCGGGAGGAGCTGCGCGACCGGCTCTCGCTCTTCGCGCTGTCCCTGCCGGCGCTGCTGCTGGTGGGGGCGCTGGTGTTCCTGCCGGTGGGCTGGCTGTTCGGGCTGTCCTTCGTCTCCGAGGGGCAGTTCACCTTCCTGCACTACCAGCGGCTGCTGGAGCCCGCCTACCGCAACATCTTCGCGCAGACCTTCCAGATCAGCTTCCTCGTCACCGCGCTGGCGCTGCTGCTGGGCTACCCGCTTTCCTATCTGCTGAGCCAGATGCCGCAGCGCGCGGCGGCCATCCTGATGATCTTCGTGATGCTGCCGTTCTGGACCTCGATCCTGGTGCGCACCTATGCCTGGATGGTGCTGCTGCAGCGCCGCGGGCTGATCAACGGCTGGCTGATCGACCTCGGCCTCATCGACACGCCGCTGCGGCTGGTGAACAACTACACCGGCACGGTGATCGGCATGCTGCACGTGATGCTGCCCTTCATGGTGCTGCCGCTGGTCTCCTCGCTGCGGGCGGTGGACGTGTCGCTGATGCGCGCGGCCTCGAACCTGGGCGCGGGGCCGGTGAAGGCGTTCTGGACGGTGTTCTTCCCGCTGTCGCTGCCCGGGGTAATCGCGGGCAGCCTGCTCGTCTTCGTGCTGTGCTTGGGCTTCTACGTCACGCCCGCGCTGCTGGGCGGCGGCAAGGTGATCATGGTGTCGATGAAGATCCAGCAGAACGCGGCGATGTATTTCGACTGGGGCGCCGCCTCCGCGCTCGGCGTGGTGCTGCTGGGCATCACGGTGGCGCTGTTCTGGCTGCTGGGCCGGGTCACGCGCATCGAGCGCGTCTTCGGAGGGCTGTGAGATGTTGCGTTCCCCCGCGTCCGAGACCCAGGTCACCCATCTCGGGCGGCTGTGGCTCTATCTCTTCGCCGTGCTGGTGCTGGCCTTCCTGGTGGCGCCGGTGCTGGTGGTGGTGCCGATGTCCTTCTCGGATTCGCGCTACCTGCGCTTCCCGCCCGAGGGGTTCAGCCTGCGCTGGTACGAGACCTATTTCGCCTCCCTCGAATGGGTGGGGGCCACGCTCACCTCCTTCAAGGTGGCGGCCCTCGTCACCCTGCTTGCCACGCCTGTGGGGGTGGCGGCGGCCTACGGGCTGAACCAGTCCGGCCTGCGCGGGGCGCGGCTGGTGAGCCTGATGCTGATCAGCCCGCTCATCGTGCCGGTGATCATCCTGGCCATCGGGGTGTTCTACCTCTACGCCCGGGTGGACCTGGTGAACACCGTGACCGGGCTGGTGCTGGCGCATGCCGCCCTCGCCCTGCCCTTCGTGGTGGTCACCACCACCTCCGGGCTGCAGCAGTTCGACCCGGCGCAGGAACGCGCGGCGCGCAGCCTCGGCGCCAGCCGCTGGGTGGCGTTCCGCACCGTCACCCTGCCGCAGCTGCGCGGGCCGGTGATCTCCGGCGCGCTCTTCGCCTTCATCACCTCGCTCGACGAGGTGGTGATCTCCGTCTTCATCGCGGGGGGCGAGAACATGACCCTGCCGCGGCGGATGTTCTCCGGCCTGCGGGATCAGGTGGACCCCACCATCGCCGCCATCTCCTCGATGCTGATCCTGCTCTCGGTGCTGCTGCTGGTGGTCTCCGTCATGCTGGGCGGCCGCAAGGGCGGGCGCGGCTGAAGCGCCGCGCGGCCGGCCCCCGCACAAGCCGGGCGCACGCAAGCCGGGCGCGCGCAGGCCGGGCGCGCGCAAGCCGGGCGCGCGCAAGCCGGGCGCGCGCAAGCCGGGCCCTGCGCAGGGCGGTTCCGCGCGGCCGGGTCCGCGCAGGGCGGGTCCGCACCACCGGGTCCGCGCAGGGCGCGGATCACACCACCACGTCATGCTCCGGCGGGGCCGCGCCGCGGGCGATGGCGGCGAGGTTGACGAAGATCCGGCGCAGCGTGGGCTCGAAACTCTCCGCCGAGACGGCGCCGAGATGCGGGGTCACGATCACCCGGTCCAGCCGCGCCAGCCGGTGGCCCGGCGTCATCGGCTCCACCGCGAAAACATCGGTGGCCGCCCCGCGCAGCGCGCCGGCCTCGATGGCGTCGGCCAGGGCCTCCTCGTCCACCACGCCGCCGCGCGCGAGGTTGACCAGCAGCGCGCCCGGCTTCATCCGCGACAGCGCCGCCGCGCCGATCAGCCCGGTGGTGTCCGGCGTGAGCGCGCAGTGCAGCGACACCACATCCGCCTCCGCCAGCAGCGTGTCCAGCGGCACGTAGCGCACGCCCAGCGCCGCCTCCTCCGCCGCCGGCAGGCGCCGGCGCTTGGTGTAGAGCAGCCCGCAGCCGAAGCCGCGCAGCAGCCGGGCCAGCGCCGTGCCGATGTGCCCCAGCCCCACGATGCCCACCACCTTGCCCGAGAGCGTGCCGGAGGTGGGCGCCAGCGCGCCCTTCGCCCAGGCCCCGCCGCGCAGGGCCACGTGCCCGCGCACGATGTTGCGCTCCAGCGCCAGCATCATGCCCAGCGCGGTTTCCGCCACCGCCACCGCGTTCGAGCCGGTGGTGCGCAGCACCCGCACCCCGTGCGCCCGGGCGGCGTCGCAGTCGATGTTGTCATAGCCCACGCCCCACTTGTGCACGGCCGCGAGACCGGGCACCTCCATCATCGCCGCGGTCACCGGCACGTCGCCGGTGATGGCGAAGCGCGCGCCGGTGAGCGCCGCAAGCTGGTCCCGCGGCGCCCGGCTCGCGGCGGTGCCGATCTCCCATCCCTCCGGCAGGAGGGCCGCCACCCGCGCCAGCCGCTCCGGCGCAACCGGGTCCAGCATCACCACCCGGGTCATTCCGCCCCCCTCCATCAGATCGCGAAGCGCACGCCGGGGCGGGCCAGCCCGCCGCCGAGCGCGCCCACCGTGCCGTCGGCCCGCCAGCAGGCGGCGCCGGTCATCATGCCGTCCGGGGCGAAGGCGATGGCGTTCATGCCGCCGCCGATATGCGGCTCCACCCGCACCTGGTGGCCGCGCGCCTCCAGCGCGGCGCGGGCGCCGGCATAGCCCGGTTCGATCTCCACCGCGCCGCCCTGGGTCCAGATCCGCGGCGCTTCCACCGCCGATTGCAAGTCCATGCCGTGGTCCAGCAGGTTCACGATGGCCTGCATGGCGGAGGGGAAGATGCGCACCGCCCCCGGCAGGCCCAGCGCGAACACCGGCCGGCCGTCCTTCAGCACCATCATCGGCGCCATGGAGGTGGGCACCCGCTTGCCCGGCGCGATGGAGAGCGCGCGGCCCGGCACGGGGTCGAAGTTGCACATGTAATTGTTCGGGATGATCCCGGTGCCCGGCACCATGAAGCGCGCGCCGAACAGCCCGTTGATGGTGTGCGTGGCCGAGACGATCATGCCGTCGCGGTCCGCCACGGTGACATGGGTGGTGTCGCGGCTTTCCGCCGGCTGGGGCGCCTCGGCAATGCCGCCCATGGCGCGCACCCGGGCGCGGCCGGCGCGCGCATGGGCCTGCGAGATGTAGCGCGCCACCGGCACATCCACGAACTCCGGGTCGCCGGAGGCGGCGCGCCGGTCCTCGAAGGCCACGCGCATCACCTCGGCGAGGAGGTGCAGCAGCTCCGGGCTGCCGAAGCCCATGCCGGCCAGGTCGAAACCCTCCAGCATGTTGAGCATCTGCACCACGTGCACTCCGGAGGAGGCCGGCGGCGGCGGCCCCACGATGTCATGCCCGCGGTAGCGCCCGAAGATCGCCGCGCGCTCCAGCGGCCGGTAGGCGGCGAGATCGGCCAGCGTGACATAGCCCGCATCCGCGCCCCCGGTGGCGAGCCGGTCGCACAGCGCCCGCCCCAGCGCGCCGCCGTGCAGCGCCGCCGCTCCCTCGCGCGCGATCAGCTCCAGGCTGGCGGCGTAGTCCCCCATCACCAGGCGCGCGCCGGGCTGCGGCGGCGCGCCGCCCGGCAGCATGACGGCGGCGATCTCCGGGTCCGCCGCGAGGTCCGCGGCCTGGCTGGCGATGGCCCCGGCCAGGTAATCCGTCACCGTGAAGCCGCGCCGGGCCAGCGCGATGGCCGGCGCCACCACGTCGGCGAAGGATAGGCGGCCGTGGCGCGTCTGCATGTGGTGCCAGCCGGCGAGGTTTCCCGGCACGGCCACGGCGGAGGCGCCCACCAGGTTGCGCCGGTCCTTCGTGGGGGGGAAGGTGGCGTCGGGCTCCTCCACCGGCTCGTAGATCTCCGGATGGGTGGCGGCGGCGGCGGTGGAGAGCGCGTCCACCACCACGTGCTCGCCGCCGGGCAGGCGGATGTGCGCGAGGCCGCCGCCGGCCACGCCCACCATCATCGGCTCCACCACGGTGAGCGCCATGAGCGCGGCCACCGCCGCGTCCACCGCGTTGCCGCCCTCGGCGAGCACCTGCTGCCCGGCCAGCGTTCCGAGCGGGTGATTGGTGACGACCATGCCCCCGGCCCCTGTGGCGGGGCGCTTCTCGCAGGTGAAGGTGAGCGGCGCGGCTGGATCGGACATGGACTTCCCCGGGACTGACCGCCCGGAGGACCGCCCGGGCGCCTCCCAGACCTAGCCGAGCCGCGCGGCTTTGCCAAAGGGGATGTCGTCTCCGGATGCCATGCCGGAGCCGTCGCGCTCCCGGGCTCCGGAGGCCGTTGCCCCGTCGCGAGGCCCCGGCACCGGGCGCGGCCAGCCTCCCGGCGACGCGGGCACCCTGCGGCACGGCCGGCCTGAAGGGAGAGGGAGAGGAGGGATGACCCAGGAGGCCTCGCGGCGAGGCGGATGCCGCCGGGCCGGCGCGCTGCAGGTCGGGGGCTGCCGCCGGGAGCCGAGGCATCGCGACGGGGCAGGCTCCGCCGGGGCCTCGCGGCGGGGTGGATGCGCCGGGTGGGTGCGCTGCACGGGGCGGCTGCCGCCGGGGGCCGAAGCCTTGCGGCGGGGGAGGTGCCGCCGGGGCCGGTGCATTGCAGCGGGGCGGCGCTGCCGGGCTTCTGCGTCGTCGGCCTGATCGGGCACGGGGAGCGAGGCGCCGCACGGGCCGGGCGGGCGGCGCTCCCGCCGCGCGGGCGCCGGGGGCGCGGCGGGATGGTGTCTCCCGCGCGGCGCCGGTCCGGGCCGCGCGGGGGGGCGTCAGGCGACGCCGGGGCGGGCCCGGTCGCCGCGCAGCAGGATCAGCAGCACCACGATCGCTCCGGCCGAGATCGCCGCCCAGTGGGTGGAGATCAGCAGCAGCCCGGCCAGCGAGAGGGCGATCTTCTCCCACAGCACCAGGTCGCGCCGGAACCAGCCGATGTAGGCCGCCGAGAGCGCCAGCACCCCCAGCAGCCCGGAGAGCAGCGCGGTGATGAACTCCACCCAGGTGAAGTTCACGAACAGCAGGCTGGGCGCGTAGATGAACATGAACGGCACCAGCGCCTTGCCCATGGACAGGCGGAAGGCCGTGGTGCCGGTGCTCATCGGCTCGCTGCGCGCCAGCCCCGCCGCGGCATAGGCGGCCAGCGCCACGGGGGGTGTCACGTCCGCCAGCACGCCGAAGTAGAACACGAAGAAATGCGTGGCGATCAGCGGCACCCCGAATTCGGTCAGCGCCGGGGCGGCGATGGAGGCCAGGATGATGTAGGTGGGCGTGGTGGGGATGCCCGCGCCCATCACGATGCAGGCGATGGCCACGAACAGCAGCCCGAAGAACAGCGCCAGCCCGTTCTCGGACAGCAGCCCGGTGAAATCCAGCCCCACGGCCAGGGTGGCCACGTCATGCGCAAGCTGCACCACCGCGGCGGAGAACTTGAAGCCCAGGCCGGTGAGCGTGGTCATGCCCAGGAGAAAGCCCACGCAGGCGCAGGCCGCGCCGATGGCGAGCGCGAATTTCGCCCCGTCCTCGAAGCCGCGCAGCAGCCGCGGCGGGGTGAGCACGGTGGAGGTGTCCATCGTGGTGTTGCCGAGCGCGCGCATCCCCAGCGGCACGTAGGAGAACACGATGGTCAGGATGATGCCCCAGAAGGCGGCCAGGAAGGGCGTGTACTGCATCAGCAGCATCGCCACCATCACGCCCAGCGGGATGAACAGGTGCCAGGAGCGCGCCAGGATGGCGCGGAACTGCGGGATCCGGTCCTTCGAGAGGCCCTGCAGCCCCAGCCGCTTCGCCTCCAGATGCACCATCAGCAGGATGGCCACGTAGTGGAAGCAGGCCGGCACGATGGCGATCAGGATGAGCTCGTTGTAGGGAATGCCCAGCATCTCGGTCATCACGAAGGCCGAGGCGCCCATGATCGGCGGCGTCACCTGCCCGCCGCAGGAGGCGGAGGCCTCCACCGCCCCGGCGAAGCGGCCGGAGAAGCCGGATCTCTTCATCAGCGGGATGGTGAAGGCCCCGGTGGTCACCGTGTTGGCGATGGGCGAGCCGGAGATCATCCCGAAGAAGCCGGAGGAGACCACAGACACTTTCGCCGAGCCGCCGGAGGCCCGGCCGGCGATGATGGTGGCGAGGTCGATGAACAGCTGCCCCAGCCCGCTCATCTGCGCCAGGATGCCGAAGAGCACGAAGTGGAACACGTAGGTCGCCACCACGCCCACCGCCACGCCGTAGATGCCCTCTGTGCCCACGAAGAGGTGGTTCACGATGCGGGTGATGGAATAGCCGCGATGCGCGAGTATCCCAGGCAGGTAGGGCCCCACCAGCGCGTAGACGAGGCAGGCCACGCCGATGTAGGCCAGCGTCGGCCCCATGGTGCGGCGCGTCGCCTCCAGCGTCATCACGATGGCGATGAGCCCCATCATGTACACCGGCTCCGGCGGGCTGCCGACGTTCTCGATGAAGATGTGCTTGAAGAAGATCGACAGGTAGGCCGAGAACCCCGCGCCGAAGGCGGCGAACACCCAGTCGCGCAGCGCCACCTTCTCGGGGTCCGCGCCGGGGCGGTTGAACGGCAGGGTGAGCACGATGAGCGCCAGCATCACCGCGCTGAACACGATGCGCAGCGTGCCCGGCGGCAGGGCCTGCACCAGGTCGTAGAGCAGGTAGAGGTAGAAGCCCGCGAAGATGGCGGAGTCCACCCACAGCCGCCCGGTGGGCCGCGCCCGCTTGCGCGGGAAGACGAGGAAGATCAGCCCCATCACGAAGGAGAGGTGGATGGTCCGGTGCATCACCTCGTTGAGCAGGCCGAAGCCGGCAGTGTAGACGTGGAACAGCGACAGCGCCACCGAGGCCACCGTCACCAGGATGGCGGTGGGGCCGACCAGCTTGCGGAAGTTCGATTCCTGGTCGTATTCCCGGACCAGCGCCTCCACCTCGTCGGCGGTCAGGGCGGGGTCGGTGTCAGCCGTGGTCTGGCCGCGCGTGTCGGCCGGGGGCGTGCCCTTGGTCAATGCGGTGTCTCCTCGTCGCAGGGGGCAAGGGTGAGGGCGCCGTGGCCCAGTTCGGCCAGCGGCAGGTCGGTGCCGGCCACGTGCAGCGTGTTTTCGAACTGCGCCTGGATGCGCAGCGGGATGGGGCCGGTGCGCCGGTTCATGTCCAGGATGAAGCGGCCGTCCTCGTGCCGCCAGCCGGTGGCGTCGATGTCTCCGGCGATGGAGGGAAGCCCCGCGCCATGCGCCTGGAACACCTCGGAGGTCTGGACGATCTCGCCGCCCTCCACCCGGTAGAAATCCACCACCGGCGTGCGCGACACCGAGTGGATGAAACTGAGCGAGAAATCGCCCCCCGGCCCCAGCGGCAGCCGGGCGATCTCACGCCCCTGCCCCCGGGTCTCGGTGAGGCACAGCCAGGCGCGCACGCCCTCCCCGGAGGCCGGAGCGGCGCTGGCCATGGCCGGGATGGCGACGCCGTCCGCGCCGCGTCCGCCGCCCGCGGCTGCGGGTGCCCCCCCCGCGGCCGCACGGCCGGGGAATGGCCCTTCGCCCACGGGCGCGGCATCCGTGGCGCCCGGCGTTCCGGCGGCGTCACCCCGCGCAGGCGCCATTGCAGGCGCGGCGCCCACCACGGAGAGCGCTGCCGCCATGGCGCCCGGCGCTCCGGAGGCGTCACCCGGCACAGGCGCCATTGCGGGCGCGGCGCCCGCCACGGAGAGCGCTGCCACCATGGCGCCCGTCGCTCCGGCGGCGTCACCCGGCGCAGGTGCCACGGAGGGTGCGGCTGCCATCGGGACGGCGACTGCCGGGCCGGAAGGCCCTCTCGCGGCACCGGCATGAGGCGCCACGGCATCCGCGCCGCCGGGCGTGGCGGCGTGGCCCGTCCCGGCGGTGAGCGTGAGAAGCGGCACGGGGGAGGCGGCGGCCAGCGCCGCCACCCCCGCCATGCGCAGTTTCCTGCGCAGCGGCATTACTTCGAGACGCCTTTCTCGGCGTAGTACGTCTCTGCGCCCGGATGCACCGGGATCGAGACGCTCTCCAGCGCCTTGTCGAGCGAGATCTGCTTGCCCATCGGGTGCACCTTGCCCAGCGTCTCGGTGTTCTCGTAAAGCGCCTTGGTCACGGCGTAGATCAGGTCCTCCGGCACCTCGGCATGGGTGGCCCAGATCGCGCGCACGGCCAGGGTGTCCACATCCGCGTCCACGCCCTTGTAGCTGCCGGCCGGGATGACCGCGTTGGCGTAGTAGGGCTGGGTTTCCTGCAGCCTGGCGATGGCCGGCCCGTGCAGCGGCACGATGCGGATGTCATGGCCGGTGGCAAGGTCGGTCACCGAGGAGGTGGGCAGGCCGGCGGTGATCAGCGAGGCGTCCAGGTTGCCGTCCTTGATCTTGTCCACGGACTGGGCGAACGAGGAGTAATCCTCCGACACGTCCTCGCGGGTCATGCCATGCGCCTCCAGCAGGTCGCCCAGCAGCTGCCACTGGCCGGAGCCGGGGGAGCCGGAGGACACGGTCTTGCCCTTCAGGTCCTCGAATGTCTCGATGCCGCTGTCCGCGCGCACCACGAGCTGCACCGTCTCGGGGTAGAGCGCGCCGATGGCCCGCAGGTTCTCCAGCGCGCCGGAGTCGAACTGCGCCACGCCGCGGTAGGCCGCGTCCAGGATGTCGGCGGCCACGAAGGCGGATTCGATCTCGCCGCGGCCCAGAAGCTGCGCGTTGGCCACCGAGGCGTTGCCGGTCTCCGCCGTGGCGGAGATCTTCGTGTCCGGCATCTCCGCGGTGTTGGAGATCAGCTGCGCGAGCATGCCGCCGAGCGGGTAGTAGGTGCCGCCGGTGCCGCCGGTGGCGATGCCGAAGAACAGCCGGCTCTGCGCGAGGCCGGGCACGGAGGTCAGGCCCGCCAGCGTCGCCGCAGCGGCCGTGGTGCCCAGGAATTTGCGCCGGGAAAAGGTCATGCTGTGTCCTCCTTGTCGGACGGGGGTCGCCCCCGCTCCCGCAGGGCCGCCGGAGCGGCCGCGGGGCGGCGGTCAGGTGAAACTTTCTTGACGCTCACGTTTTGCATGTCAATAACCGTTTTCAGATGCGAAAGGAGTCCTCGTGAGCGATTACGCCGATCTTCCTCTGTTCGAGCAGGTGCGGGGAACCACGCCGCTGCTGCTGAACGTGCCGCACGCCGGCACCGCGCTGCCCGACGCGCTGCGCGCCCGGCTGCGCCCCGACGCGCTGGAGCTGCGCGACACCGACTGGCACATGGACGCCATTGCCCGCGACGTGCTGCCCGAGGGCGCCGGCCTGCTGGCCGCCCTGCCCTCGCGCTACGTGGTCGACCTCAACCGCCCGGCCGATGACACGCCGCTCTACGCCGGCGCCACCACCGGCCTCGTCTCCACCATCGATTTCGACGGCACCCCGCTCTACCGCCCGGGCCAGGAGCCCGACGCGGCGGACCGCGCGGCCCGGCTCGCCGCGGTCTGGCGGCCCTACCACGCGGCGCTGGACGCGGAGATCGCCCGGCTGCGCGCCGCGCATGGCTACTGCCTGCTGCTGGACGTGCATTCGATCCGCTCCCGGGTGCCGCGGCTGTTCGAGGGCCGGTTGCCGGACCTGAACCTGGGCACCGCCTCCGGGGCCAGCTGCGCGCCGGCGCTGGCGCAGGCCGCCTTCGCCGCCCTGCAGGCCAGCGGCCTCACCGCGGTGCGCGACGGGCGCTTCAAGGGCGGCCACATCACCCGCCACTACGGCCGGCCGGAACAGGGCGTCCACGCCCTGCAGATCGAGATCGCGCAGGAGTGCTACATGCGCGAGGGCCCGCCCTGGACCCTGCAGCCCGGCCCGGCCGCACGGCTGCGCGCCGCACTCGCGGGGCTGGTGGGCGTGATGTCCGCCTTCGTGCCGGAGGCCGATCACCGATGACCTCCCTTCCCCCGCAGGGCGCGCATTTCCGCCTCGCCCTCACGCCCGAGGGCTGGCGGCGCAACCTCTCCGCCCGCTTCGCGCCGGACGGCACCATCGCCACGCTGACGGAGGACGCGAACCCGCTCGGCCTGCCGGTGCTGGAGAACCCGGTGGTGCCCGGCATCACCAACCTGCACAGCCACGCCTTCCAGTACGCGATGGCCGGGCTGTCCGAGGTGCGGCGCAACCCGGTGGACAGTTTCTGGTCCTGGCGCGACATCATGTATTTCTTCGCCCTCACCCTCTCGCCGGAGGATGTGCAGGCCATCGCGGCGCGGCTCTGCCTCGCGCTGCTGAAGGGCGGCTACACCGGGCTGGTGGAGTTCCACTACCTCCACCATGACCTCGACGGCACGCCCTACGCCCGCCCGGAGGAGCTCTCCCTCGCCATCATGGAGGCGGCGCAGGCCACGGGGCTGGAGCTCACCCACCTGCCGGTGTTCTACGCCCACGGCAATTTCGGCGGAAAGCCCCCCACCCCCGGCCAGCGCCGGTTCCTGCACGGGCTGGACGGTTTCGCCGCCCTGCTGGAGGCGCTGAAGGGCCCGGCGGCCCGGGCGGGCCAGGTGCTGGGCCTCGCGCCGCACTCGCTGCGCGCGGTCACGGCGCAGGAAATGTCCGGCCTGATGGCGCTGCGCGACGCGCTGCTGCCCGGCTGCCCGGTGCACATCCATGTCGCCGAGCAGGTGAAGGAGGTGGAGGACGCGCTGGCCTGGAACGGCCGCCGCCCGGTGGAGCAGCTCTTCGACATCGCCCCGGTGGACGGCGCCTGGTGCCTGATCCACGCCACCCATCTCACCGGCGCGGAGGTGAGCGCCATCGCCCGCTCCGGCGCCACCGTGGGCCTGTGCCCGATGACGGAGGCGAACCTCGGCGACGGCATCTTCCCGGCGCCGGAATATCTCGCGCAGGGCGGGGCCTTCGGCATCGGCTCGGATTCCAACATCGCCACCAGCGCGGCGGAGGAGCTGCGCCAGCTCGAGTACAGCCAGCGCCTGCGCGACCGGCAGCGCAACGTGCTCGCCGCCGCCGACCAGCCGCACGTGGCCGCCAACCTCTGGGCGCGGGCCGCGCGCGGCGGGGCCCGGGCGGCGGGCCGGCCGGAAGGCGCCCTCGCCCCCGGCGGCATGGCGAGCTTCGTGGAACTGGTGCACCCGGAGCCCGGCGCGATGGCCGTCGTGGCGGCGGAGGCCACGCTGGACCATCACGTCTTCGCCGGCCGGGGCTGCCACGCCGGCGATGTCTGGGTGCGCGGCCGCCCGGTGCTGCGCGCCGGGCACCACCCGCAGGAGGAGCGCATCCTGCGCGACTATGCCGCCGCGATGGCCCGGGTGGCCGCCCGGCTGGCGGAGCGCACGCCGCTCCCCGCGGAGGCCTGAATGGGCAGGGAAGCCGATTACCGCTCCAACTCGCTGGTGCGCGGCCTGAGCATCCTGCAGTGCTTCGACCCGCGCCACCCGGAGATGACCCTGGGCGAAATCGCCGAGGCGATCGGCGTCACCTCCTCGGCGGCCTACCGCTTCGTGGTGACGCTGGAGCAGGAGGGCTACCTCGCCCGGCACGCCAACCGCTACCGGCTGGCGCCGCGGGTGATGGAGCTGGGCTACCGCTACGTCCGCTCGCTGGACGTCTACGACATCGCCCGCGCCCCGGCGGACCGGCTGCGCGACGCCACCGGCTTCACCGTGCACGTGGCGGTGCTGGAGGGCACGGAGATCGTCTACGTCTACCGCGCCCCCTCCAGCCTGGCGATGGTCTCGAACGTGCCGGTGGGCGCGCGGCTGCCAGCCTTCTCCACCACGATGGGGCGGGTGCTGCTGGCCGGGCTGGCGGAGGAGGAGCTGGAGCGCCGCTTCGCCGGCTACGCCTTCGCCAGCCGCAGCCCGCGCGCGCCCGGCTCGCTCGACGCGCTGCGCCGGCTGCTGGTGGCGGACCGGGCGCGCGGCCATGTCGCCCAGCGCTCGCACGTGGCCACCGGCACCTTCGCCATCGCGGCGCCGCTCGTCTCCGGGCACGGGGATGTGGTGGCCGCCATCAACCTCTCCGGCCACGAGCAGCAGCTCCGCCCGGACCCGGAGATGATCGCGCAGGTGCGCGCCACGGCGCAGGACATCTCGCGGATGCTGTGACCCCCGGTGCTGCGCGCGCGGCCCCATCCGCCTCAGCCCATGCGTTCGGAGGAGTAGGAGCCGGGCGAGGCCGGGAACACCACCGTCTTGTTGCCGTTGAGGAAGGAGCGGTGGTGGGCATGGGCGTGGATGGCCCGGGCCAGCACCTGGGCCTCGGTGTCGCGGCCCAGGCTCACGTAATCCTCGGCGCTCTGCGCATGGGTGATGCGCACGATGTCCTGCTCGATGATCGGGCCCTCGTCCAGCTCGGCCGTCACGTAATGCGCGGTGGCCCCGATCAGCTTCACCCCGCGCTCGAAGGCCTGCTTGTAGGGGTTCGCGCCCTTGAAGCTGGGCAGGAAGGAATGGTGGATGTTGATGATGCGCCCGGACATTTTCCGGCACATCTCGTCCGACAGGATCTGCATGTAGCGCGCCAGCACGATCAGCTCCGCCCCGGTCTCCTCCACCACGGCCATGATCTGCGCTTCGGCCCGGGGCTTGTTCTCCTTCGTCACGCGGATGCAGTGGAAGGGGATGTCGTGGTTCACCACCACCTTCTGGTAGTCCATGTGGTTGGAGATCACCGCCACGATGTCGATGGGCAGCGCCCCGATGCGCCAGCGGTAGAGCAGGTCGTTCAGGCAATGCCCGAAGCGCGACACCATGATGACCACTTTCATCTTCCAGGCCTCGTCATGGAAGGCGAAGGCCATGCCGAAGCGCTCGGCGATGCCGGCAAACTCCGCCTGCAGGGTGGCAAGGTCGGTGCCGGTCTCCGAGGTGCAGCTCACCCGCATGAAGAAGTTGCCGGTTTCCATGTCGTCGAACTGCGAGCTGTCGGTGATGTTGCAGCCCCGGTCGGCCAGGAAGGCCGAGATGGCGGCAACGATGCCGCGGGTGGACGGGCAGGTGACGGTGAGGCAGTACCTGGTCATCGGTGATCCTTCGGAATGCGGCCGGCCGGAGCTCCGGCCAGCGATCTGGGGCGCGCGCCGGGGCCCGGCGGTTCGGTCCCTGTCATGCCACGCGCGGAGGCGGGCGTCACGGCGTCAAGCGACGCGGCGGCGCCACCGCGCGACGCCCGCACCCCCGCCGCGCCGCCCGGGACCATCACCGCCGCAGCGCCCGGGACCCTCACCGGCCCACCGCCCGCGGCCCTCACCGGCGTGCGACCCGCGGCCTTGGTTGCCACCCGGTCCACTGCCCTCACCGCCACGCCGCCTGCGGCCTTCACCACCGCGCGCCCCGCGGCCTTCACCACCGCGCGCCCCGCGGCCTTCACCACCGCGCGCCCCGCGGCCTTCGCCGCCACGCGGCCCCCTGCCCTCACCACCACGCCGCCGGCAGCTTTCCCCGCCACACCGCCCGTTGCCCTGACCGTCGTGCCACCCGTGACCTTCGCCGCCACGCGCCTCGCTGCCCTCATAGACCCGCCGTCCGCATCTTTCCCCGCCACGCCGCCTGCGGCCTCCACCTTCGCGCGCCCCGCGGCCTTCACCACCGCGCTTCCCGCGGCCTTGGCTGCCGCGCGAGCCGCGGCTCTCATCACCCCGCCGCCCGCCGCTTTCCGCGCCACGCCACCCACGGCCTTCACCGCTGTGCCACCGGCGGCCCTCACGGCCGCGCCGCCTGCCGGGCCAGCGCCTGGTCCAGCACGTGCCACAGGCTCTGCGCCGCCGAGCGCATGCCCAGGAGGCTCAGGCGGTCCTCCGCCCGGCGCAGCACGAAGACCGACATGTGGTGCAGCCCGGTGCGCGCCGCCCGCCCGGGCGCGACGGCCGCGGGCGGCAGGTTCACCAGCCGCTCCAGCAGGGCCTCCACCGGCGCCGCCCCGGCCGTCGAGGCGATGTCGAAGGCCACCCAGCCGTCGGTCTGCTCGGTGACGGAGGTGCCGGGCGCGGCCGCGGCCACCAGGGCCGCGAAATCCTCGGTGCCCCGGCCCGGCGCCTCGATCATCCACTGCTCCGGCCCGGTCCAGAACGCGCCGGCACCGGCACCCGCCGCCAGCCCGCCCGGCCCGGGCAGCGCCAGCCCGAAAGGCGCCGGAACCGGCGCGCCACGCCGCAGCGCCAGCGAGGCCAGTGCCAGGTCCGGCGTCTCCTCCAGGCTCAGCACCCCGTGCACCGCCCGACGCGGCGCGCCGTCGCCCAGCGCGGTGACGGCGGCGAGCGGCGGGCCTGCCTCAAGGGGCGCACGGCCGCCCGAGGCAGACGGACGGCCGATGCCGTCGAAGGCAAGCCCGATGCCGCCAGGCGCGGCGGGACCGCCGGTGCCGCCCGCGACGGGGGGACCGCCGGAAACAGGGGGATCACCGGCGCTGTCGGCAGGAAACGGGGCGCTGGCACTGCCGGCGAAGTGCGCGATTCCGGCGGAGCGCGGGATGCCGGCACTGCCGCCGGGAAACGGAATGCCGGCGCTGCCAGCGGGAAGCGGGATGTCGGCGCTGCCGCCGGGAAGCGGGATGTCGGCGCCGCTGGCGGGACGTGGAATGTCGGCGCTGCCAACGGAGAGCGCACTTCCGGCGCTGACGGCGGAGAGCGCGGGGCCGGCGGACACGGGGGCACCGGCGGTGACGGAGGTGGGGCGAGTGTCAGCGCCATCGGCAGACAGGGCAGCGCCGGCCGAGGCGGGAATGCCGGCGGTGACGGAGGTGCCGGCGGCGATGGGGGCGCCAGCGGCTATGGGAGCGTTGGCGGCGATGGGAGCGCCAGCGGCGATGGGGGCGTCGGCCGTAACGGGAGTGCCGGAGATGCCGGCTGTGAGGGGAGTGCGGTCAGCCACGGAGACGTTCTCCTTCCGGGTCCACGAAATGCGCCGGGACCACGCGCAGCGCGGCGCTGTCGCCCTCCAGCGGGTTGGCGGCGAGGATTACCTCGCCCAGCCGCGCGTCCCCGCGCTCCAGGAAGCCCAGCCCGATGGCATGGCCCAGGTGCGGCGAGTGGCAGGCCGAGGTGACCCAGCCCTCGCTGCCCCGCAGGTCCTGCACGGCGCCGCGCGCGAAGAGATGCGCCCCGGGCGTCACGCGCCCGGCTTCGGCCACCGGCGCCAGCCCGACGAGGCGGCGCGCGTCGCCCGCCAGCCCGGCGCGGCGCGACATCACGGCGCCGATGGCGTCCTTCTTCGCCGAGACCATCCGCCCCAGCCCCAGCATGGCCGCGGTGCTCTGGCCGTTGATCTCGGCGCCCGCCGCGTGGCCCTTCTCGATGCGCAGCACCGAGAGCGCCTCCGTGCCGTAGGGGGTGGCCCCGAGGTCCGCGCCCGCCTCCACCAGCCGCTGCATCAGCGCCGCCCCGAAGCGCGCGGGCACCGCCAGCTCGTAGGCCAGCTCCCCGGAGAAGGAGATGCGGAACAGCCGGGCGCGCAGCCCCGCCACCCGCACCGCGCCGCAGGCCATGAAGGGGAAGGCTTCGTTCGAGAGGTCCGCCCCCTCCACCACCCGCTCCAGCAGCGCGCGCGAAGCGGGCCCCGCCACGGCGATCTGCGCCCAGGCGTCGGTGGTGGAGATGAGCTGCACGTCCAGCCCCGGCCACAGCCCCTGCCGGGCGAACTCCATGTGCCGGTACACCGCGCCCGCGTTCGCCGTGGTGGTGGTGACGACGAAATGCTCCGCCCCCAGCCGGGCGCAGGTGCCGTCATCCCAGGCGAACCCGTCCTCGCGCAGCATCAGCCCGTAGCGCACCCGGCCCACCTTCAGCGTGGACATGGTGTTGGCATAGATCCGGTCCAGGAACGGGGCCGCATCGGCGCCCTGCACGTCCACCTTGCCCAGGGTGGTCACGTCGCACAGGCCCACGGCGGCGCGCACGGCGCGGGCCTCGCGGTCCACGCTCTCGCGCCAGTGGGTCTCGCCGGGCCGCGGGAAATACTGCGCCCGCATCCAGGCCCCGGCCTCGGTGAACACCGCGCCGCGCGCGGCCGCCCAGCCATGCGTGGGCGTGAGGCGACGGGGGCGGAACTCCGGCCCGCTGTCCCCGCCGCCCAGCACCGAGAGCGACACGCCGGTGTAGGGCGGGCGGAACACCGTGGTTCCGGTCTGCGGAATGCTGCGGCCGGTGAGCCCGGCCATCACCGCGATGCCGGTCACGTTCGCGGTCTTGCCCTGGTCGGTGGCCATGCCCAGCGTGGTCCAGCGCTTGAGGTGCTCCACGGCGCGCATGTTCTCGCGGTGGGCGAGGGCGATGTCCTTCACCGTCACGTCGTTCTGGAAATCCACCCAGGCGCGGCGGCGGCCCGGCACGTGCCAGAGCGGTTCCTGGCGCAGGGGGGCGTCCTCGGCCTCCGGCAGGGCGGGGGCCGCGGCCCCGATGCCGATCTGCGCCAGCGCGGCGCGGGCGGCGCGCACGCCGTCGCGCAGCGCCGCGGCGGTGCTGCCCTGCCCGGCGCAGGCCCCGGCGGCGTGCAGGCCCGGAGGGCCCTCCGGCCCGGGCAGGAAGGCCGCGAGGCCGTCGTCCCACACCGGCCGCCCGCGGTGGTGCGAGGTGAGGTGCAGGTTCGGGTTCCAGCCGCCGGACACGCCGAGCGCCGCGCAATCGTGCCACTCCGCCCGCCCGCCGCGGCTGATCTCGATCGCGCGCAGCCCCAGCCTGCCGCGCGTGCCCGTCACCCGTGCCCCGGCGAAAACCTCGTAGCCCGCGCCGCGCGGCGCGTCCTCCCGGCTGTCGACCACGCCCAGCAGCGGCACGCCGGCGGCAAGCAGGTCACGCGCGGTGCGGTGGCCGTCGTCACCGCTGGTGAACACCGCCACCGGCCGGCCCGCCGGCGCCGGGCACACCGCCCAGCGGTTGGCATAGGCGCGCAGCGCGCCGGCCAGCATCACGCCCGGCCGGTCGTTGTCGGCGAAGGGAATATGGCGCTCGGTGGCGCCGGCGGCCAGCACGGTGCGGCGCGCGGTGATGCGCCACAGCGTCTGGCGCACCAGCGCGCCGGGCGCGGCCAGGTGGTCGGCCACCCGCTCCACCGCGCCGTAGACCCCGTGATCATAGGCGCCGAACACCGTGGTGCGCGGCAGGATGCGCACGCAGCCCAGGTGCTCCAGCTCGGCGCGCACTCGCGCCACCCAGGCCACCGCCGGGGCGCCGTCCAGCGGGTCGGCCTCCGCCAGCAGCCGGCCGCCCAGGGCGAAATCCTCCTCCGCCAGCACCACCCGTGCCCCGGCCCGCCCGGCGGTGAGCGCGGCGCTGAGCCCCGCCGCCCCGGCGCCGATCACCAGCAGGTCGCAGTGCAGGAAGCCGCGGTCGTAGCCGTCGGGGTCCGGCAGGCCGGAGAGCCGGCCCAGCCCGGCCGCGCGGCGGATCATCGGCTCGTAGACCCGCTCCCAGAAGGCGCGCGGCCACATGAAGGTCTTGTAGTAGAAGCCGGCCGCCAGGAAGGGCGCCGCGAGGTCGTTCACCGCCAGCAGGTCGCAGCGCAGGGACCCGAGGTGGTTCTGGCTGCGTGCCTCCAGCCCGTCGTAGAGCTCGGCCACCGTGGCGCGGGTGTTGGGTTCGGCCCGCGCGCCGGTGCGCAGTTCCACAAGCGCGTTCGGTTCCTCCGACCCGGCCGAGACCGGCCCGCGCGGCCGGTGATACTTGAAGCTCCGCCCCATCAGCGTCACGTCGCTGGCCAGCAGCGCCGAGGCCAGCGTGTCTCCCGGGTGGCCGGTGTAGGCGCGCCCGTCGAAGGTGAACCCCAGCGTGCGGCTGCGGTCGATGAGCCCGCCCGCGAGCCGGCTCATGACCGCCCCTCCGGCGCCACGTCACCCGTCGCGCCGCCCGCCATGCGCCCGCCCGCACCCCGCGCCGGGCCAGGGCTCCGGCCCTCGACCGCCCCGCGGATCACGTCGCCGTCCGGGCTCTCGGGCACCTCCCCCGCCGGACCGGCGTTCGGCGCCCCGGAAAGGCTCCGCGCCGCGCCCCCGGACAGGTTGCCCGACAGTCCGGGGCCCGGGTCTCCGCCCATGCCGCCCGCCACCGCGCCGTCCACCGCATCGCGGCTCGCCGCGTTCGCCACCGCGCCATCCGCCGCATCACGGCCCACGCCGTCCGCCACCGCGCCATCCGCCGCATCGCGGCCCATGCCGCCCGCCACCGCGCCTTCCGCCACATCGCGGCCCGCGCCGTCCGCCACCGCGCCTTCCGCCACATCGCGGCCCGCGCCGTCCACCACCGCGCTGTCCGCCCCATCGCGGCCCATGCCGCCCGCCACCGCGCCGTCCACCGCATCGCGGCTCGCGCCGTCCGCCATCGCGCGGCCTGCGCCGCCTGTCACCTCGCGGCCCGTGCTCCGCGCGCCGGCCTCGCTCCTCGGCACGTCGCGCGCCAGTTCCGCGCGCAAGATCTCGTGAGTGAGCGTGTTGCGCGTGACCACCAGCCAGGAGCGGTCGCCCTGCTCGTGGAACCACAGTTCGCGGTGCAGCCCGGCGGGGTTGTCGCGCAGGTAGACGTAGTCGCAGAAGGCGGCCTCCGCGCCCGGTGCCTCCGGGTCCGGCCGGGCCAGCAGGGCGGCGTCGCCGAGACAGGTGAACTCCTGCGCGTCACGCAGGCCGAGAAGGGGATGGGGGATCAGCATGCGCGCGCCTCAGTGCAGGTTGGGCTGGGCGCCGGCGCCCCGCTCATCGATGACATGGCCGCGGGCGAACCGGTCCAGCCGGAAGGCGGTGGCGGTCTCGTGGCTCTCGCCGGTCGCCAGCAGATGCGCGAAGGCCCAGCCGGAAGCGGGCGTGGCCTTGAACCCGCCGTAGCACCAGCCGCCGTTGAGGTAGAGCCCGTCGACCGGGGTGCGGTCGATGATCGGCGAGCCGTCCATGGTCATGTCCACCAGCCCGCCCCAGGCGCGCAGCAGCCGCGCGCGGCCCAGCATCGGCATCAGCGCCATGCCCCCCTCCGCCACGTCCTCCACCACGGCGAGGTTCCCGCGCTGCGCGTAGGAATTGTAGCCGTCGATGTCGCCCCCGAACACCAGCCCGCCCTTGTCGGACTGCGAGATGTAGAAATGCCCGGCGCCGAAGGTGATCACCCCGGGGATGACCGGCTTCAGCCCCTCGGAGACGAAGGCCTGCAGCACGTGGCTCTCCAGCGGCAGGCGCAGCCCGGCGAGGCCCATCACCCGGCCCGAGGAGCCGGCCACCGCCACGCCCACGCGCCCGGCGCCGATGTAGCCGCGCGTGGTCTCCACCCCGCGCACCCGGCCGGCCTCGATGCGAAAGCCGGTCACCTCGCAGTTCTGGATCAGGTCCACGCCGCGCGCATCGGCACCGCGGGCATAGCCCCAGGCCACGCCGTCATGCCGCGCGGTGCCGGCACGGGCCTGCATCAGCCCGCCCTTCACCGGGAAGCGGGCATTGTCGTAGTTCAGGAACGGGATCATGGCGCGCAGCTCCTCGCGCCCCAGCAGCCGCGCGTCCGCGCCGGCCAGCAGCATCGCGTTGCCCCGGCGGCGGTAGGCGTCGCGCTGCGCATCGGTGTGGTAGAGGTTCACGATGCCGCGCTGGCTCACCATGGAGTTGAAGTTGGTCTCCTGCTCCAGCCGCTCCCAGAGCTTCATGGAGAACTCGTAGAACGGCTCGTTGCCCGGCAGCAGGTAGTTGGAGCGGATGATGGTGGTGTTGCGCCCGGTGTTGCCGCCGCCCAGCCAGCCCTTCTCCAGCACCGCCACCCGGGCGGCGCCGAATTCCTTCGCCAGGTAGAAGGCGGTGGCCAGCCCGTGCCCGCCGCCGCCCACGATGACGATGTCATACTGCGGCTGCGGCGCCGGGCTCCGCCACAGCGGCCCCCAGCCCCTGTGCCCCCTCAGGGCTTCCCGCATGACCCGAAAACCGGAGAATCTCATGATGCCTGCTCCTTCACCGGGCGGAGGATCGCCGGGCGGGCGGGCGAAATCTGTTGCCGTTCACGCCGCTTTCGTGACATTTCGGGACATGGCCTCCATCCCTCTTCCGCCCGCCGCCCCGCAACGCATCGGCTTCCTGTTCGTGGAGGATTTCGCGCTGATGTCCGCCGCCTCGGCGGTGGAGCCGCTGCGCGCGGCCAACCTGCTCAGCGGGCGGCGGCTCTACCAGCCGGAGTTCCTTTCCGCCGAAGGGGGGTGGCTGCACAGCTCAGTGCACGGGGCGTTCCACACCACGGCATTCGCCCGGATGGGCAGCCCGCCGGACATGCTCTTCGTGGTGGCCGGCGGAAACCCGCTCGGCTTCGACGACCCGCGCCTCTTCTCCTGGCTGCGCCGGCTCGACAGGGGCGGCACCCCGCTGGGCGGCATCTCCGGCGGCGCGGCCATCCTTGCCGCCGCCGGGGTGATGGACCGCCGCCGCTACACCGTGCACTGGATGCATGTGGACGAGATGCGCGCGCTCTACCCGGAGGCGATGATCGAGCGCCGGCTGTTCGTGATCGACCGTGACCGCTACACCTGCGCCGGCGGCATGGCGCCGCTGGACATGATGCACGCGCTCATTACCGCGCGGCACGGCGCCGCCCTCGCCGGGGCGGTGAGCGACTGGTTCATCCATACCGGCATCCGCGAAGCCGGCGCCCCGCAGCAGGCGGACCCGGTGCTGAGCTACGGCGTGCATCACCCCGCCCTGGTGGCCATGCTGGGGCTGATGACCAGCCATATCGCCGACCCGCTCACCCTCGACGACCTTGCCAAGCTCAGCGGGGTGAGCGCGCGCCAGCTCGAACGCCTGTCGAAGGTCGGGCTGGGGGCGGGGGTGATGCGTTTCTACCGCGACCTGCGGCTGGACAAGGCGGAGGAGATCCTGCGGCGGACCGGCCTCTCGGTGGAGAGCATCGCCCAGGCCACCGGCTTCGCCGACCGCAGCCATTTCTCCCGCGCCTTCCGCCGCCGCTTCGGCACAGGCCCGGCCACCCGGCGCCGCGCGCTGCCCGGGCCCGGCGCCGGGGCGGAACAGTGACAATCTCGCACCGGAGGGTGAGCCGGGCCGGCAGCGGCCCGCCGCTTGCCTCTCCGGCGCAGAGGAGCGACAGCCCCGGCGCCGCGGCTTCCGGGCCGGGGCCCGAGGCGGCGCGGTGGGGAACAGCCGATCATCCCGGCACCTCCGGGCGTCTCATGCGCGGAAGCCCCGGCCCTGCGGCCCGGGCCGGCACCGTTCGGCATGTTCTGCACGCCCGGTGTCCTCTGTTGCGACGATGGGGGGAGAGCCTCCGGGGCTGGCGGCGGCAGGTCGTTGCGGCGGCTCCCCACTCCAGCGAAACGCCGCTCCGGGCGGCCGCCCGGTCCGACCGCCCCAGACGCCCGCGCCATCGCGCGGTGCGCGCCGGGGACGGGCAGAGGCCCGTCTCAAGCCTTGCGGGTGAACAGCCCGGCCAGCGGCTCCAGCACATAGGCGACCACCGGCAAGAGCAGGGCTCCGATGGCAAGGCCGATCACCCCGTCGATGGTCGCCGTCACCAGCCATTCCACGGAGGCCGCCACCTGTTCGGGAACCGCCTCCGCCGCGGCCACGGCGAGGTGGTGGATGCCGAGGTAGGGCCCCTCCAGGCCCAGTTCATACGCGCCATGCGTGATGATGGACCCGCCGACCCAGATCATCGCCGCCGTGCCCACGATCACCAGCAGCTTCAGGAACCACGGCATGTAGCGCACCACGCCCCGCCCCAGCCCGCGCAGCAGCGCCGAGCCGGAGCGCCTGGCGAGGGCGAGCCCCGCGTCATCGGCCTTCACGATCAGCCCGACCACGCCGTAGACCACGAAGGTGATCGCCGCCCCGGCCAGCGCCAGCGCACAGGCCTCGATCCAGATCGACTGGCCCTTCGGCAGGGCCGAGAGGATGATGGTCATGATCTCGGCGGAGAGGATGAAATCCGTCTTGATCGCGCCGCGCACCTTGCTCTCCTCCAGCCGGGCGCCCTGGAGCTTCTGGTCGTAGAGCTCCTCCTCATGGTGGTCGGCCGGGTTGAGCACGTGCCAGACCTTCTCCGCCCCCTCGAAGCACAGATAGGCGCCGCCCAGCATCAGCAGCGGCGAGATCGCCCAGGGCGCGAAGGCCGAGAGCAGCAGCGCCACCGGCAGCAGGATGACGATCTTGTTGAACAGCGAGCCGCGCGCGATCTTCCACACGATCGGGAGCTCGCGATCCGCGCTGAAGCCCTGCAGGTATTTCGGGGTGACCGCGGCATCGTCGATCAACGCCCCCGCGGCCTTGGAGGACGCCTTCACCGCCTGCCCCACGACATCGTCCACCGAGGCGGACGCGACCTTCGCGATCGCTGCCACATCGTCGAGTAGCGCCAGAAGTCCGCTCATGCCCTGCCCTTCGCCGGTTGACCCTGGCACAAGGATAGCGCGGCCCGGCCACCCGGCAATGAGCCGGAAGGACGCGCCCCGGCGCACCGGCCCCGTGCACGGCACCCTGAAGGCGCGCGCCATGGCCCCGGGGGGAGCGGCGGCGCCCGGGGCCGCGCGCCGTCTCCGGGATGGACGGCATTCACCTGAATTCACTCTTGCGTCAGGGCCGGGCACCGGTCCAGAATCGGCGGAAATCCGCCCCCGTCCGCAATACGCGGGGCCTGACCAGAACGGGGAGACGCCAGATGTCCACTGTACGCACGCCGCTCGAAGAGGCGATCGCCACATCGAAGAGCAACCGCAACGCCCGCCCCCCCGTGCGCGGCGCGGAGAACCGGCTGGAGCCGGAGTGCTGGCCCGCGCTCAACCCCGGGTTCACCTTCG
Organism: Paroceanicella profunda; assembly: GCF_005887635.2. GTDB lineage: Bacteria > Pseudomonadota > Alphaproteobacteria > Rhodobacterales > Rhodobacteraceae > Paroceanicella > Paroceanicella profunda. Next base: position 324,986 of record NZ_CP040818.1, read on the forward strand.
ACCAGGACTCGGGGATGTTCGTGATCGGCTCCTGCTTCGCGACCAACATCGAGAACTACCTGGAGGCGCGCGGCTATACCATGCTGTCGCGCAACGCCATCAAGGGCAGTTCCGTGCTGCCCGGGCACCTGAACAAGTACACCCCGGCCGCGATCCACCAGGAGGTGTCCTGGGCCCGCGCGATCTATGACCGCGACGACAGGATGACCGAGGAGGACGCCCGCGCCGTGCTGTTCATCTGCGAGGACGGCCGCGCCATCGACACCCAGTTGCATGTCTTCGAGCAGAAGCCGCTGGAGGAGGCGATCGAGCGCCGCCGCGTGGTCTACCAGACCTACCGCAACCTGTTTCGCGCCGACGTGGTTGTGATCACCCTCGGGCTCATCGAGGCCTGGTGGGACGACGTGCTGAAGATCTACATCCAGGAAACCCCCACCCGCCCGATGCAGCGCGAGGCCGGGCGGTTCTTCTTCGAGCGGCTGAGCTTCGCGAAATGCATGGGTTTCATGCGCGAGACCATCGAGCTGATCACCCGGGACCGGTCGCCCAACATCCTGATCACCACCTCGCCGGTGGTGCTCTCGCGCACCTATACCAGTGACGACGTGCTCATCGCCAACACCCATTCCAAGGCGGTGCTGCGCGCGGTGACCGGCGAACTGGTCGCCGAATACCCGACTCTCGACTATTTCCCGAGCTTCGAGAGCGTGATGCTCACCCGCTCAAACAGCGTGTGGCAGGACGACCTGAAGCATGTCTCCGAGCAGTTCATCCACCGGATCATGGCCCGGGTGGAGGAGACCTACACCGGTGTCGACACCTCGCAGGAGCGGATGCTGGGCGACCTGGAGGGCCGGTTCATCGAGGCCGTGCAGGCGCATGACTTCGCGGCCGCCGGCGCGGCCTATGACCAGATCGTCTCGCCGCTCACCCACACCAGCGACAACTTCCACACCCTTGCGGCGGTGGTTGCCGCCGAGCGCGGCCAGACGGATCTCGCCCGCGCGCATCTGGAGGCCGACACCGGCGAGAAGGACAAGGCCGGGCTGAACCAGCTCGAATTCCTGCGCTACAGCGTGTGGAAGCAGATCGGCGGCCGCGAGCTGGGCGAGAAGTGGCTGGACGAGAACCTGCGCCGGCGCAACTGGTTCCGCGCCTCGGTGGTTCACCGCTCCACGCGCTGGCTGCTGACCGAGCGCAAGTCCGAGGACGCGGTCGAGATCCTGATGAAGGTCGATCCGGCCAAGGTGAAGGCCTCCGCGCTGCTCAACCGCTTCGCCGAAATCCTGAACCGGCACGGCCAGCGGCCGCTCGCGCTGGAGTTCCTCACCCATGTTCCGGAGAACGAGCGAATCGAGCTGAAGGACCGCTCCGCCCCGCGCCTCGCCCGGGCCGGCGGCATGCTCGGGCGCCTGTTCGGCTGACGGGCGCCGCGGCGCGGCCCCGCGCCGGCCCGGATCCGGACGCGACACCCGGATCCGGACCCGAGACCCGAGACCCGAGACCCGAGACCCGAGACCCGAGACCCGAGACCCGAGACCGCGGGCACACCCTCCGGCCCCCGGCCGCAAGGCCTTCAGCCCTGCCCGCCTGCGAGGCGGATCAGGAGCACGGTGCCGTCGGTGTGCCAGGCGGTGCCCGAGCGGTCGTCCCGCCCCCGCCGCGGCGCGCGGGAGACAGGCGCGCGCGGGCCGTCGAAGCGGGCGAGCGCCCGGACCGCGCCGCGTCGGCCGACCAGTCCGCGGGGTGGCCCGAGGGCGCGAAGGCCCAGGCCACGATGGGTCCGCCGGCGGCGTCCTGCCCGGCGCTCCAGAGCCGCAGGATGGCGCCGGAGCCGGGGGCGCGCAGGGTCACGTCCGCCGGGCGCGCGGCGCGGAAGGCCAGCGGCACCGTCGCCCCGGCGCGGCGGGCCCCCGTCAGGTCCTCGCGCAGCGCGGCGAACACGGAGAGCGGGCCCGGGTCCGGGATGCGCGCCCAGCCGCCACCGGCGAGGCGCCGCGCGACGTCCGCAGCCGCGGCCCCGGTGGAGACGACCGATACCGGCGGCAGGGCCGCGCCGCCGAGGGTGAGAACCTCCACCGGGAAGGCCCCGGTGCCGATGGCGCCGGGCAGGTCGGAGAGCACCGTGGCGGGGCCGGTCTCACGCACCGCCGGGCTGGGACGGTGCGTAGCGCCGGCCCAGGCGGCGGCGAGCAGGCAGGCGCCCAGCACCGCGAGGCCCGGCACAGCCCGGCGCCGCCCGCCGGCCGCCACGCGCGGCCGCACGCCCTCGGACACCGCGAGGCCGATCACCAGCCAGATGCCGCCCACCACCCAGCCGTTCAGCACGTCGGAGAGGAAATGCTCCGCGAGGTAGAGCCGCGTGAGCCCCAGCCCGAAGGCCACGCCCACGCCGGCCGAGATCGCCAGGGTCGGCCCGATCAGCCGCTCGCGCCAGAGCATCAGCGCGAGACTGCCGTAGAGGGCGGTGGAGATGGCGGCGTGGCCGGAGGGGAAGCTGGCCGAGGTTTCGAGGAAGTAGCCGATCGCGGGCCTGTCCCGCCCGAAGGCGAGCTTCAGCAGGGTCACCGTCACCGCATTGCCCAGCGCCGCGCAGGCCAGCCCCGCGGCGGCGGCGCGCCGCCCGAACCCGGCGAAGGCCGCAACGCTGCCCAGCGCCACCAGCGTCGCCACCGGCACGTAGCCCAGCCGGGTGAACCAGGCTGCCAGCCGCAGCCCGTCCGGCGTCCACCAGGCATGGGCGAGGTTCGAGACCCGGTGGTCCAGCGCCGCCGTGCCCGGCACGAAGGCGAGGTCCAGCGCGCCGTCCACGAACAGGCCGACGAGGTAGACCAGCAGCACCGCGATGCCGGTCAGCATCAGCCCGCCGCCCTGCCCCGGGTCCAGCCGCCGCGCGAGGCCGGCCGCAAGGCGCGGATGCCACCCGGCCAAGCGCCGCAGCGGCGGCCAGTCGGCCAGCGCCGCGCGCAGCGCGCCCAGGGCATCGCGCAGCGCCGGGGCGCCGCGCCGCGCGCGCCGGGTGATCGCCCGGGTGACCAGCACCAGCGCCGCCAGCAGCACCAGCGGCAGCACCGGCCGGGGCAGGTAGGGCGTGACGCGGGCCAGAATATCCGCCGCCAGGTAGCCCAGCGCCAGATGCACCAGCCCGCCGACCAGCCCGCCGAGGATGTTCCAGGCCACGAAGCGCCGCCGCCCCATCCCCGAAAGCGCCGCCGCCAGCGCGGTCAGGCCGCCGACCGGCCCGAGAAGCCGCCCGATCACCAGCGCCGGCGGGCCATGGGTGCGCACCAGCGCCTGCGCCCGCTGGGCGGCGCGCCCGGGCGGCATCCGCGTCCTCAGGCCCGCCAGCCGGCCGCTGCGCCAGCTCGCCTCGCCGCCCAGGACGGCGCCCGCCGCCGCGAAGCCCCAGAGGGCCAGCACATCGGGATACCCCAGCCGGGCCAGCGCACCGCCCGCCACCACCACCAGCGCGCCCGGCAGCACCACCCCGGTGACCCAGAAGCCCTCCAGGAAGGCCGCGAGACCGATGATCCAGCAGGACCAGAGGCCCAGCGGCGCCAGCACGGGCAGGACATGGGAGGCAAGAAAGGACATCGGCGGGCCGGGCTCCTGCGTGAAAGCGTCATGTGCGGCGCGGACGGACCGGGCCGGGCCTCCACAGGTGTATCGGGCCAGCGCCCCCGCCGCCACGGGCTCCGCGACGGATCCGGGAACGGCATCGGCCGGGCGCCGCCCCCCGGTGAGCCGCCGGGGCCGGGCCACCGGCGCGCTCCCCCGGTTTCGCCCGCGCGCTCCCCCGGTGCCGCTGCGGGAGTGACGGACCGCGAGGCAGGACAAGCCGGCCTCCGACCGCTATGCTCCAGGCCATGAAGACCCGAAGCAAGGCGGCGCTGTTCCGGCCACTGGAACTGCCCTGCGGCACCATCCTGAGGAACCGCATCGCGAAATCCGCGATGTCGGACTCGCTGGGCGACGGCCGCGGAGACCCGACGGAGGCGCAGATCCGGCTCTACGAACGCTGGGCGGCCGGCGGGCTGGCCGTCTCCATCGTCGGCGAGGTGCAGGGCAGCCCGCATTTCGCCGAGAAGCCGGGAAACCTCGTGCTCGGGCCGGGCTCGGACGCGGCGCGGTTCCGGGCCCTGGCCCGTGGCGGCTCCGCCAACGGCGCTCAGTTGTGGCTGCAGCTCGGCCATGCCGGGGCGATGGCCTATCCGCCCACCAGCGGCCCCAGGGGGCCGAGCGCGCTCGACAGTCCCGGGCTCACCTGCTCCGCCCTGACGGTGCGCGAGGTGCAGAGCCTGCCATCGGAATTCGCGCGCACCGCACGCCTCGCGCAGGACTACGGCTTCGGCGGCGTCGAGATCCACGCGGCGCACGGCTTCCTGCTGAGCCAGTTCCTCTCCCCGCTCTTCAACAGGCGGCAGGACAGGTACGGCGGCGCCCTTGCGAACCGCATGCGGCTGCTGCTCGAGGTCGTCGCGGAGGTCCGCGAGGCCGTCGGGCCGCGCTTCCCCGTCGCGATCAAGCTCAACGCCACCGATCAGCTGGAGGGCGGTTTCGCCGCGGACGATGCGCGCGCCGTCGTCGCGACCCTGGACCGGTCCGGGCTCGACCTGATCGACATCAGCGGCGGCACGTATTTCCCCGGAGCCCGCTCCGCATCGGACGGCACGGGCCGGGGGCCGTATTTTCTCGATTTCGCCGAAAGTGTGAGGCCGCTGACCCGGACGCCGCTCATGGTCACGGGGGGCTTCAAGACCCTGCGGCAGGCAGCGGATGCGCTCGACCGGGGCGTCGACATGATCGGCCTCGCGCGCGCGCTGGTGCTGGAGCCGGCGCTGCCGAACGGCTGGCGCTCCGGCACAGCGGGCGACCCTGCCTTCCCGACGCTCCAGAACCCGCCGGAAGGCGGGCTCACCGCCTGGTACACCATGCGCCTGACGCAGATCGCCGGGAATTGCGAGACATCGGATGTGGGAGACCCGGAAGCGGCCCTGCGGGCCTGTGACGCGCGCGACGCTGCCCGGATTGCCCCGTGGAACGCCCGCGCCCGGGCCTGGCCCGAGGCCGGCTGAGCGAAGCGGGCCTTCGGGTGCGGAGGCGTGAGACCGGGGATGTGGGGGCACGGTGACGGCGCCTCACCCCGAACTGGCACCGGTGAACCGCACCTGCCCTGCCGAAGACCCGGCATTCCGCTGATGTTTCGTGAAGCGGGCGCGGCGCGGCGTCACAACCAGGCTGTTCACCGCACGCGGAGACCCGACCATGCCAGGGCGCCCGAGGGGCTGCCCATGGCGCGCGCAGGCAAGTGCCCTTGCGCTGAACATGTTGAAATCATGGTCGGAGTGAGAGGATTCGAACCTCCGGCCCCTGCCTCCCGAAGACAGTGCTCTACCAAGCTGAGCTACACTCCGTACCGTGTGCAGCCTGATAGCGAAGTGCCGGAGCAAGTGCAAGCGGCAAAAATGGCCCCGGCGCATTCACCGGCCGGAGGCCACCAGGAAGCCGATCACGGCCGCCACGGCGAGGCCCGCCGCCACCGCCGCGGCGATCTTCCAGGCCGACCAGGGGCGCTGGCCGCGGACCTGCCCGGTGCGGCCGTTCACCACGAACCGGTAGGACGTGCCGCGGTAGCGGTAGGCCGCGGTCCAGACCGGCAGAAGGATGTGCTTGAAGGTGATCGCGTCGATTCGCGTGTCGATGGACTGGATGCGCTGCTCGTCGCCGCCGATGTCGAAGCGCACGTCGCGCTGGATGGTGCGGTCGATGACCTGGCGCGCCTCGGCGAAGCCCTCGTCCAGCGGCACGGTGTAGGCCTCGGCGCGGAACCCGGCGAGGAACTCCGGCCGGTAGGGTTCCAGCGCGGAGAGGTCCCAGGGGGCGAGGCCCTCGGCCTCGTCCGTCTCCAGGCTGCGGGAGGCGAGCACGAGCACGTCGTCGAAGACGCGGTTCACCCGGCCCGAGGCAGGGCGCCAGCGGATGCGGCGCTCCTGTCGCATCACCGTCACCGGCTTGCCGTCGCGCATCACGGTCATCGGGCGGGTGACGTAATAGGCGTCGCCCCGCTGGCCGGTGTAGCTGCTGTCGGTACGCGCGTCATAGGTCCAGTAGGGGGTGTAGATGCCCTGCATGGCGCGCCCCGCGCGGGCGTATTGGGCAAGTCCCGAGGGGGCGAACCACAGCTTGCCCAGCCAGCGGTTCATCGCGGCGCGGGCCTGGGCCTCGTCGAGCAGGAAGGGGAGCACGCCGCGCGGCTTGATGTGGCGGTTCGCCCCGGTGTCGGTGACCACGGGGCTGGCGCAGAACGGGCACTCGGCGGCGTGGGTGTCGGGGGCGAACTCGAACTCGGCGCCGCAGCTCTGGCAGGTGACGGTGCGGCTCTCCTCCATCTCCTGGGTGTCCAGCGCACCGGCGAGGGCGGCGCGGAAATCGAGCTCGGCGATGACCGGGCTGCCCCAGGGGCCGCCCTCGGCATGCATGTCCTCGGTATGGCCGCAATGGTCGCAGGTGAGCAGGTCCTGCGCAGGGGCATAGCGCATGTCCGACCCGCAGGTGGGACAGGGGAAGCGGTGTTCGGAGGGTCCGTCCATGGGGCTGCGCTCAGCCCTCCGGTGCCGGGGGCGGCGGAGGCGGCGGCGGCATCACGGTGAAGAGCCGGGCGAGCTCGTCGATCTCGCCGGCAGCGGTCCAGCCGTCGAGCCCGGGGGACCAGACCAGCGTGGCGCGGGTGAGCGCGCCGGTGCCGGCCATGCGGCCCAGCGCGGCCTTCGAGAACGGGCCCTTCGTCTCGCCGCGCTCGGCGATGTGCCAGACGCGCTCGGGCTCGGGCGGGGGCGGCGGTGCGGCGGGGCCGGGCGCGGTGGCGGCGGCCATGCGGCGCGACATCTCCATGCCCATGCCGATCCCGAGCCCCGCGCCCATGTCCGAGCCGGGGGTACGGGCGGCGTCGCGCATCGCCTCGGCGGCGTTGAACTCCGTCCAGCGCGAGAGATCGCCCGCGACACCCATGGAGGTGCGGCGGTCGAGCGCCTTCTCCACCTCGTCGGGGAGCGAGATGTTCTCGACGAAGAGCGCCGGCATCTCCAGCCCGAAGGCCTCCAGCTCCGGCGCGATGCGGTCGCGCAGCAGGCGGCCGAGCTCGTCGGTGTTCGCCGCCATGTCGAGCACCGGGATGCCGGAGGCGGCAATCTTGTTGGTGAAGCGCGAGACGATGATGTTGCGCAGCTGGCTGGTCACCTCGTCGGTGGTGAACTCGCCGTCGGTGCCGACGATCTCGCGCAGGAACAGCGCGGGGTCCTTCACCCGGACGGTGTAGGTGCCGAAGGCGCGCAGGCGCACCGGGCCGAACTCCGGATCGCGGCAGATGATCGGGTTGCGCGTGCCCCACTTCAGGTCCTGGAAGCGGACGGTGGAGACGTAGTAAATCTCGGACTTGAAGGGCGAGCGGAAGCCGTGGTCCCAGTGCTGAAGGCTGGTCATCACCGGCATGTTGTTGGTCTCGAGCATGTAGAGACCGGGGGTGAAGACATCCGCGAGCTTGCCCTCGTGCACGAAGACGGCGGCCTGGCCCTCGCGCACGGTGAGCTTGGCGCCGTACTTGATCTCGTGGCCGTAGCGGGGGAAGCGCCAGACCATGGTGTCGCGGGTGTCGTCGGTCCACTCGATGACATCGATGAACTGGCCGGACAGGAAATCGAACAGGCCCATCAGCGGTATCTCCCTTCTCAGCGGCGCGCGCTCCTTACGTAGTGTCGCGCCGGGCGGAGGCAATCCCGGGGGCCGGCGCGGACAGCCGCGACAGGGCGGCGCCTTCACGCCGCGTGCGAGGCCGGGAGCATTGCAGGCGCGGCTCGCGGCGCGGCCCGAAGCCCGCCCGTCACGCCCGGCTCCGCAGCCGGGAGCCTTCCCCTCGGGGGGCATCGAGCCCCCGCTCGGGGAACGAGGCCGCGGGGCGCGGCCCGGGCGCCCTGCCCCGGCCGGGGGCGGGGCTCAGTCGTCCTCCACCCGCCCGCGCAGGGATTTCACCTGGCCGCGCTGGGTCTTGGCGGCGAGGCGGCGGCGCTGGGAGCCGAGCGTGGGCCGGGTGGGCACGCGCTTCTTCGGGCGCTCCGCGGCAGCGGCCAGCAGGGCGACGAGCTTCTCCATCGCGTCCTCGCGGTTGCGCGATTGCAGGCGGTGGCGGTCCGAGGTGATGATGAGCGCGCCCTCGGTGGTCCAGCGCCGGCCGGCGAGGCGGCGCAGCCGGGCCTTCACGTCCCCCGGCAGGTTGGGCGAGCGGGCGGCCTCGAAGCGCAGCTCCACGGCGGTGGAGACCTTGTTCACGTTCTGCCCGCCCGGGCCGGAGGCGCGGGTGAAGGTTTCGGTGATCTCCCAGGGGGCGATCGAGATCTGGTCGGTGATGCGGATCATGCGCCTTCCCTGCCACAGGGCCGCGTCGCTGGAAAGCCCGGGCGGCGGCTCAGAGCCCGACCAGCCGGCCGATCTCCCCGCCCAGCGCGCGGATCTCCTGGGCCGCGCGGCTGCGCGCGGCGATCTCGGTGGCGCCGGCGCCCTGCATGAAGGCATCCGCGAAGGCGGAGCGGCTGCCCACCCGCGCCTCGGCCAGGGGCGCGCCGGCCTCCTCCAGCGCGGCGATGGCCGCCTCGGCGGTGCGGCCGCGCGGCGGCATGCGGTTGAGCACCACGGTGAAGGGCAACTTGCCGTCCCGCATTGCGGTGAGGGTGGAGGCGGTGGCCCAGACATCGGACATCGAGGGCTGGCAGGGTACGATGGCGGCATCCGCGCCCGACATCACCGTGAGCCGCAGCGCCTCGGCGTGGCCGGCAGTGTCCACCAGCACGAGATCGGCCTTGCCCTGCGCCTCGCGCAGGTCGGAGGAGGCGCGCCAGTCCGCGCTCTCGATCAGCACCGCGAGCGGCCGGGCATCGGGTGCGGCGGCACGCATCGCCGCCCAGCCGGAGGCGGAGCGCTGCGGGTCGAGGTCCACGATGCCCACCCGGCGCCCCTGCCCGAGCCAGAGCGCGGCGAGCTGGGTGAGCAGCATGGTCTTGCCGGCGCCGCCCTTCGCCTGGGTGAACAACAATGTGGTGGCCATGACTGTCCCTCCTCGCCGCGCTCCCACCAGTAACGCCGGGCGGGGGCGACATGGCAACTCCCCATCTCGGCTCCCCCCGCGCACCGGACCCGCCGGAAGCAGGGAACGGGCCCGCCCACAGGCTGCGCAGGCGGCCCGCTGCGCCCCTCCCGGACAGCGCAGGGAACCCGCGGCGCCCCCGGCGCGTACAAACCCGCAAACCGCCCGGCCTCCCGTCGCGTTGCGCGCCGGCCCACCCGGGCTTCACCGGAGGAGGAAAGAGGATGGCTCAGGCCAGGAACACCGTCTGCCTGTGGTTCGACGGCGAGGCGGAGGCAGCCGCCCGCTTCTATGCCCGAACCTTCCCCGACAGTGCCGTCGGCGCGGTGACCGTCGCACCGGGGGATTACCCTGCCGGCCGGGCCGGCGATGTGCTGACGGTCGCCTTCACGGTGGCGGGGATCGCGTGCATCGGCCTGAACGGCGGCGCTGGGATCACGCATTCCGAGGCGTTTTCCTTCCAGATCGCCACCGATGACCAGGAGGAGACGGATCGCTACTGGACTGCCATCGTGGAGAATGGCGGCCAGGAAAGCGAATGCGGCTGGTGCAGGGACAGGTGGGGCATCTCGTGGCAGATCACACCGCGCGTGCTCACCGACGCACTGGCCGCCGGCGGCGACGAGGCCCGGCGCGCCTTCGCGGCGATGATGGAGATGCGCAAGATAGACGTGGCCGCGATACAGGCGGCCCGCAACGGCTGACGCCCCCCTCGGGCCGCTTGCGCGAGCGGCGTCGCCGTGCCGTGCCGCGCGCAGCAGTCCCGCGCCGGGCGCGAGCCGGAGCAGAAGTGCCGCGCCGGACGAGCGGGTGGGCACTGCGGGAGGTCGCGAACCCGGCGTCGCGCCGGGCAGATGAGGCGATGTCGCTCCGTCGGGCGGATCGCGCCCTGTCGTCACACCGTGCAGGATCCCTCGCCACGCTGGGCGGGACGGCGCGCGTTCCTGCGGCGGGTGGGTCGGCAGTGCCACCGCGCCAAGTGGCCCCGGCGGTGTGGCGGCGCCGGGACTGCCGGACCGCAGGCTGGGGGGATGGGAATGTCCCTCGCCCGTGGTGCGGCCGCTGCGCTCTGTCCGGCGGTGCGGCGTCGCCGGGCAAGCCGGGGCGCGGGCCGGAGGGATGGCAGTGCCCCGCACCAGACGGTGTCGCCGCCCCGTTCTGTCTGGCGGTGTGGCGGCATCGGGCGAGCCGGGGTGTGCGCCGGAGGGATGGCAGTGTCCCGCACCAAACGGTGCCGCCGCCCCGTTCTGTCTGGCGGTGTGGCGGCGCCGAGCGAGCCGGGGTGTGCGCCGGACGGGACAAGAGTGCCCCTCGCCGACCGACGTCGCCGCCCCGTTCTTTCCGGCGGTATGGCGGCGCCGGGCGAGCCGGGGTGCGCGCCGGGCGGAACAAGAGTGTCTCTCGCCGGGCGGCGAAACCGATCCGGCCGCGGCGCGTGGCGGCGCGGGGTCAGGCTTCGGGATCGCGGGTGTAGAGGTCCTGCGCCCGGCCCACGCCCCGCAGCGCGAAGCGGCCGGTGGAGACCAGCGCGGTGCGTTCGGCCTCTCCCAGCAGGTCGCGCAGCGTGTCGGAGACCAGCAGGTCACGGTCCACCGAGCGGCACATCGCGGCGATCCGGCTCACCTCGTTCACCGCCGGGCCGACCACGGTGAAATCCAGCCGGTCGCGCGCGCCGATGTTGCCGTAGAACACCTCGCCCACATGCAGGCCCACATAGGCGGAGGTGACGGGCTGGCCCCGTGCCCCGCGGGCCTCGGCCAGCGCGGCGAGGCGGGTGCGGAAATCCGCCTCCGCGGCCAGCGCCTGCCGGCCGCGCTCCGCCGCCGAGCCCTGCCGGAACACCGCCAGCACCCCGTCACCGATCAGCTTCAGCGTCTCGCCGCCGGCGCCGTGAATGGCGGTGATCGCCGCCTCGGCGTAGTCATTGAGGAAGGGGATGATCTCCGCCGGGCTGGCCTGTTCGACGATGGTGGTGAAGCCGCGCAGGTCCGAGAACCAGAGCACCGCCTCGATCCGCTCGACCATGCCGCGCAGGATGCCGCCGCCCAGCACCCGCTCCGCCGCGTCATGCCCGAGGTAGACCCGCGCCAGCGTGCGCGCCACGCGGCCCTGCGCCACGCTCTTGAGCGCCAGCGCCAACGCCCGCGTGCAGCGCAGCAGCCGCGCCACCTGCGCTTCGGTGAAACCGCCCGGGGCGCGGGTGGCGATGCTGGAATACACGCAGTCCATCTCGCCGATCACGTCCTCCTCCGCGATCCGGTGCACGAAACACAGGTAATCGGTCATGCCGCTGGCGGCCAGCTCGGCCAGCAGGGGCCACTCCCCGGTTTCACCGCGCTCCAGCCGCACCCGCAGCATGGTCTGGCCGGAGCGGGCGAGCGCGTTCAGCGGGCTGCGCGCCCAGGACACGGCGCCCTCATCGTCCTCCCCGGAACGGCCGTATTCGAAGTTTTCGCCCTCCGGCGTGTCCTCCCGCCATCTCGCGCCACGGCCCTCCAGCGTGGGGTCGAGCATGTCGGCGAGCAGCAGCGCGCGCGCCACGGGCAGGCCGCTGGCCCGGCAGGCTTCGCACATGCCCCGCAGCAGCGCCTGCTCCCCGAGCCCGGCAAGGCCCGCACCCGTCAGCCACTCCAGAACCGGATCTTCGCGCATCATCGGGCTCCTGGCGTGCGGATGAACACAGTCATGGTAACCTCCGCCGGTTTAAAGTAGATTGCATGCATGTTTCTCGAAAGCTGATGATGTTTTTCAACTCCAGGCGAGGAGAGTATTTCCATGACTGATTGGCAGATACATGGCCGGGAACTGGCAAACTGCAATTGCGCCTACGGGTGCCCCTGCCAGTTCAATGCCCTCCCCACGCACGGCACGTGCGAGGCGGTTGTGGCCTTCGCGATCGATACCGGCTTTTACGGCGATACCCGGCTGGACGGCCTCCTGACCGCCGCCACATACAAATGGCCCGGGGCCGTGCACGAGGGCAACGGCGAAATGCAGATCATCATCGATCCGCGCGCCGATGACGCACAGCGCACGGCGCTGGAGCGCATCATGACCGGCGCCGACACCGCCGACATGGCCACCATGTGGTGGGTGTTCTCCGCCATGGCGCCAAGGAAACACGAAACGCTCTACCGTCCGATCCGGATGGAGGTGGACATCGCCGCGCGCACCGGGGTCATCGCGGTGGAGGGCGTGTTCGAAACCCGGGCGGAGCCGATCCGCAATCCCGTCACCGGCGCCGAACACCGGGCGCGGATCGACCTGCCGCACGGGTTCGAATACAACATCGCCGAGGTGGGCAGCGGCACCTCCCGCACCTTCGGAGCGGTCGAGATCTCCGGAAACATCGACAGTTACGCCCAGTTCTGCGAACTCCACCTGTCGCAGAACGGGCCGATCCGCGACATCGCGGCCTGAGCGGCCCGATGCCCGGCATCGAGGGTGTCCTGCGCCGGGACACCCTGCTCGTCGCGGCGCCCCTGGCGCTGCTGTTCCTCCTCTGCGCCCTCTACACCCTGTTCGGCGTGGGCATGGAGATGACGGCGATCGAGATGACCGGGGGCCTGTTGCCGCCCCGCGCCCCCGCCGGCGCGGACATGGCGATGGCTCCCGCAACGGGCGCCCCCGGAACGGGCGGCATGGGCGGCATGGCCCCGGTGGCGCCCCTGCTGCTGTTCCTCATGTGGTGGCTGATGATGATCGCGATGATGCTTCCCGCCGCGGCCCCGGTGGTGCTGCTCTACGCGGCGCTGCTGCGCCGCACCGGGGCGGAGCGGGTGGCGGCCACCACCGCGGGCTTCGTGGCGGGATACCTCGCCTGCTGGGCCGGCTTCAGCCTGGCCGCCGCGCTGGCGCAGGGGCTGCTGGTGGCGCTGGGGCTGGTCTCGCCGGCGGGCATGGCGCTCACCGCCAGCCTGCCGGCCGGGGGGCTGCTGGTGGCGGCCGGGCTGTTCCAGTTCACGCCGCTGAAGGCCGCCTGCCTCACCCATTGCCGCAGCCCGGCGGCGTTCCTCGCCGGGCGCGGCCTGCGCGGGCCCTGGGGCGCGGCGCGGCTGGGGCTGGTGCACGGCGCCTATTGCCTCGGCTGCTGCTGGGCGCTGATGGCGCTGCTCTTCGTCGGCGGGGTGATGAACCTCTACTGGATCGCCGGGCTGGCGCTGTTCGTGGCGCTGGAGAAACTGGCCCCCGGCGGGCGGCGGATCGCCCGCATCGCGGGCGCGGCGCTGGTGCTCGGCGGCGGCGCGATGATCGCCGGCGCGCTCTGACCTGGCCCCGCCCTCCGCGGGCCCGCTCAGCCCCGCTGCGGCCGGGGCACCGGGATGTCGGGCAACACCGCGCCGGAGGCAGGCGCCTCCGGGCGCGGTGACGGGGCGGCGCCGGTGGACACCGCCTCGCCAGCCCCGATCATGAAGGTTGCCAGGCCGAGAGTGCGCGCAAGGCGCATCGCCTCGGCCGCGCTGGAGACCTGCCACCAGCGGCCGGTCTTGTCACAGGAGAGAATCATATCAGGTTTCCTTGAGACCCCCGCCGCGCGCGGAGCAAGGGCCCCTGTTGCGGAAACGACGCAGGATCGTTCGATAATACCATCTGCAGTAGTTATTTTTCGCGCAAGACTTGTCTGCCACGCTCCATATTCTATCTAGGGATGTATTCCTTGTTGGACTAGGGGCGCGGTTGCCCGGTATGTGGGAACCGCGCCCGCCTTTTTCCAGCGCCGGCACAGCCGTGCCCGGCCCTTTCCGCACATGTCCGCTGCCCGCATCCCGGGGTTTCGCCGTGGTTTCGGAGCATTTCCGCTACGCCCCCCGCGGGGCGACGCGACATGCCGCAGTGACAGGCACGGGAAGGCGGGGCATGAACGGGGCATGAGCCGCGCCGCCCGTTCCTCCCCGCACAGACGCCGCCCCGCCTCGCGCTGGCCGGGCCTCGTGCTGCGGCTGCTCATCGTCCTTGCCCTGTTCAGCGCCCGGTTCACCGGCGCCGCGATGGCCGGCGCCATGACGCAGGCCATGCCCGATGCCCCGGCGGACACGATGGTGATCTGCACGCCGGAGGGCCTGCGCGCGGTGCCCGTGGCGCAGCACCCTCCCGGCGCGGAGGCGGACCATGCCGGGCCGGCTCCGGCCGACCCTCCCGCAGACCATCGCGCCAGTTGCCCTTGCTGCGGCGCCTGCTGCCAGCCCGGCGGGCCGGGCCTGCCCGCCCCCGCCGCGGCCCTGCTGCCGGCCCGCCCCGCGCCGGGCATCGCCCTGCGCCTCGGCCGCCCCCTGCAGGCGGATGCCGCGGCCCGTGGCCGCGGGCCCGCGTGCGGGCCCGCCCCGCGCGGGCCGCCGGCACGGGGCTGAGCCGCGCCACCGCTGCGGCCCCGCGCTCCGCACTTCCCGTCTGATCCCCCGGGGCCCGGCCGCCGTTGCGCGTGCCGGCGGCCGGCCGCGCCTCTGTCGGGCACGCGCCGCCTCCCCGCCCCGGCCCGCATTGAAAGCCCGAAGGACATGTCCTCCCCCCTTCCCTCCGCCCCGGCGGCCCGCCCGCTCTACCAGGCCGTCTGGCGCTGGCACTTCTACGCCGGCCTGCTGGTGCTGCCGTTCATGGCGCTGCTCGCCGTCACCGGCGCGCTCTACCTCTTTCGTGACGAGATCGACGGCCTCGTCCACCGCGACCTGCTGAACGTGACGCCCGTGCAGGCGGAGGCGGCGCTCGCGCCTTCCGCCCTCGTGGCCGCCGCGCTGGAGCGCGTGCCGGGCACGGCGACGAAATACGTCTCCCCCGCCGCGCCCGACCTCTCCGCCGAGATCGACATCCGCACCGCCTCCGGCGCGGTGACGGCCGTCTACGTCGACCCGGGCTCGGCCCGCGTGCTCGGCACCCTGCCCTATCGCGGCACCCTGATGTGGACGGTGCGCAACCTGCACAGCCTGAAACTGGCCGGGCCCTGGGGCCGGGCGCTGATCGAGATCACCGGCGGCATGTGCGTGCTGATGGTGGCCACCGGCGTGTTCCTGTGGTGGCCGCGCGGCCAGGGCGGCGGCGTGGTCAGCGTGCGCGGCACGCCCCGGCGCCGGGTGTTCTGGCGAGACCTGCACGCGGTGCTGGGGCTGGGGGCCGGCGGCTTCATCCTGTTCCTCGCCATCACCGGCATGCCCTGGTCCGGCATCTGGGGGGCGAAGGTGAACGCGCTCGCGAACGGCACCAATTCCGGATACCCGGCCGGGGTCCGTGTCCAGGTGCCGATGTCCGACGTGCCCCTCACCTCCGTGACGCCCACGACATGGTCGCTCGAACAGGCCCGCATCCCGCTCTCCGGGGCCACCGGCGGTGCGCCCATCGGCATCGACCGCGCGGCGCGGATCGTCGAGGCGCGCGGCATCGCGCCGGGCTACACGCTGGCCATGCCCTCCGGCCCGCGGGGCGTGTGGTCCGCCTCGGTCTACCCGGACGACCTGTCGCGCCAGCAGGTGATCCACCTTGACCAGTACAGCGGCACGCCGCTGATCGACATGACCTATGCCGATTACGGACCGCTGGGCCGCGGGCTGGAATGGGGCATCAACGTGCACATGGGCCAGCAATACGGGCTGGCGAACCAGCTGGTGCTGCTGGCGGCCTGCCTGGCCATCCTCGGCCTCACGGTGACGGCGGCGGTGATGTGGTGGAAGCGCCGGCCGGCGGGCCGGCTCGGCATTCCGCCCTGCCGTGCGGACGGGCGGGCGCTGGCCGGGCTCTTCGCCCTGCTGATGATCGGCGGGGTGATCTTCCCGCTCACCGGCGCCGTGCTGCTGGTGCTGATGCTGCTGGACCGGGCCTTCGTGGCCGGGCGCACGGCCGCCACGGGCTGACCGGCCGGAGGCTGCCCGCCCCGCCCCGGGCGGGTGGCCTCACTCCACCGACACGCCGAACACCACGATGGCCGCCCCGAGCAGCGCCAGCGCGCCGAACCCGGCCTGCACCGCCAGCCCCGCCCCGCGCCGCCGCGCCCCCGCCAGCGCCACCGCCGATTGCAGCGCGTAGTAGAGCGCGAAGGCCCGTGAGGCGTAGGAGATGATCTCGAACACGTCCGACACCCAGGTGAGCGCCAGCCCCACCCCCACCAGCACCGCGTAGCCCTTCCGGGGACCGATGCGCCCGCCCGAGAGCTCGGTGATCAGCCCGCCGGAGCCGCTGGTGTCGGCCACCGCCGCGCTGAGCTGGGCGGCCAGTGCCGCGACCACCAGCATCAGCGGCAGGACCGGCGCCACCACCGCCATCATGCCGATGATCGCCGTCTCCTCCAGGTGCAGGTCGTCGCGCTCGAAGACATAGGCGATGAGGCAGATGTAAGCGACGTAGATGAGTGTGGAGAGCACCTGCGACCAGCGCATGGAGCGGATGCGCGTGGCCGCGTCATAGCTGGCGCTGAGGTAGCGCGAGGTCTCGAACCCCTGCACCGTGACGATCAGCCCGAACAGCAGCGTGACCGCCGGCCAGCCCGTGCGCTCCGGCGCGAGGAAGACGAGGCTCTCCGCCCGCAGCCCGCGGCCGAAATGCAGCGCCAGCCCCATCAGCAGCCCGGCGATGATGGCGAGCTTGAGGCTCACCGTCACCTGCTCCACCCGCTCCAGCGCCGAAAATCCCCGCGTCCAGCCCACCAGCAGGATCAGCCCCAGCATGACGCTGGTCAGCACCCGCGCCGCGACATCGGAGTTCACCGGCGTGAGGCTCACCCCGAAGGCGCCGAACAGGTTGAGATAATAGGCGACGGAGATGAAATAGGCGAAGGCCAGCGCCCAGGACGAGGCGGTTTCCAGCCAGGTCTCGGCCCGGCTGCGGCTGTCCTCCCCCGCATCGATGACGGCGATATTGTAGCGGATGGCGCTGCCGAAGGCCCAGGCCACGGCGCAGAGCCCCAGCATCGCGATCGGCGCCCAGGCCCCGAAGGCGGCGTCCAGGATCGGGCCAAGCACGAGGAAGCCGCTGCCGATGATCGAGGCCAGCGGCGTCACCGTGGCCCGCCAGCCCTTGCCCCCGCGCCTGTGAAGCCAGAGCAGCGCCGCTACGGCGACGAGTGTCGCTGCCAGAATCAGGAGTGTATCCATCACGTCCGCACTCCCGATCCCGCTGCAAGCGACGCCCTGTACGCCCCCACGACATATGCCGCAAAGCCGCCCGGATGCAATCGGAGGATCGGACCCCCGGCGCCCCGGAGGCCACGCGCGCCCGGGCCCAAGTGCCGTCTTCCGTCCTGCAATGGATGCGCGCCAGCCGGGCCGTGTCGCGGGCACGGCCGCCCGGGCGCATCACGCCTGGCAGACCGGTCCCGCCCGGCGGGCCGGAAGCGAGACGCGCCGCATCGCCATCCGGCAATGTCTTCGTGGGCCCGCCCAGGGATGTCGCACGCGAAACACCGGCGCCCGCGGGGAAAGCGCCCCCCTCCCGGCCCGGAACCCGGCCGCGCGGAGAACGCCCGCAAACCGACAGGTTCACTCCGCCCCGAAGGGCGAAAACCGAAGGCCAGCAATAAAAAAGGGGTGTCGAATGCCGCGCATTTCCGACTCTTTCCGGCAAATTTTTTGAATCTTGTCAGTGCGCTGTGCCAAGCAATTCCGACCCAAATGCCAAGCATTTCCGACCCAACCGGACATTCGTCGACAGCGCAGCATCCGTTACGCTGGGCTCGTTCCGGACCTTCGCTGCACGGCAGGGCCAAGAACCTAATCGCCCCTCGCGCGGCGTCGCTCCCCGGTCCAAAGCTGCCGTCCGTTCTACCGATCGACGCTGCCGCACAGCTTCGGCAAACCCGACATTCGACTACGCACAGATCAGTTGGTAGACAGATAAAATCTTTGGCGAGGAGCAAGAGACTGTGTTTGAAGAGCTACGAGCGATCATTGCGCAAAAGGTCAACGAGCTGGAGGTCGGATCGCGCTTCAATATCCGTGACCTTTTGGGTGAAGATTGGCCAGATGGCCAAGGTGCCGCTCGGCAACTCGGCAGAGATTTTCGAGCCAACTTGCGTGACTTTCCGGAGGTGGAAGACGAAGGAAAAGACGGTGAAAATCTCCGTTGGTACCGGAGAACCTGACCTTGTTGGAGTAGGCCTCAGCCCATTGCGGTCACTCGACGCGGTGCTGAGATTGCAGCCCGCATGCGGATATCGCGCTTCTATCGTCGAAATGTTTAGATATTCTTTGAGAATAACCTTTAAGAGCAACCCAATGGCGCTTATTTTCGCTACATGGCATATTTTTATTTGGATGACAGTAAACATCATCGCTTTGGTTTTTCGGTGGCAGCGTTTGTAATCTGCGGCACTGATCCGACAGAGCATATCGCTTCCGTTTTCCGGAAACTTGGATATGATCCCGAAGAATTTGAATACAAATCTTCGGTGTTGGATGTCACTGAGAACTGACCCAGCAGCGATAGGAAATGTCACTGAGAATTGACCCATGTGGAACCCTCCCCCTGACGAGATTTGTCGGGGGTCATTGGAGTGATCGACATGGATTTTTTGAGCGTCATTCGACGGTGGGCACTGCGGGACAAGATGCCCATCCGCGAGATTTCGCGGCGGACTGGACTGTCCCGAAATACGATCAGGCGTTACCTGCGTGCCGGGATCGTCGAGCCCAAGTTCAAGGCACCATCGAGGCCGAGCAAGCTCGACCCGTACGCGGAGAAGCTGTCGGGCTGGTTGCTGGCCGAACAGCGCAAATCGCGCAAAGAGCGGCGGACGGCGAAACAGATGCACGCGGATCTGGTTCAGCTGGGGTTCGATGGGTCCTACGAGCGGGTCTCAGCCTTTGTCCGAGCCTGGAAATCGGACCGGCAGCGCGCGCAGAACACGACGGATCGCGGGACATTCGTGCCTCTGGTGTTCAAGCCGGGCGAGGCCTTCCAATTCGATTGGAGCGAAGACTACGCGATCGTCGGGGGTGAACGGACCAAGCTGCAGGTCGCACACATCAAGCTGTCGCACAGCCGCGTGTTCCTGGTCAGGGCATATTTGCTGCAGACACACGAGATGCTGTTCGACGCGCATTGGCATGCGTTCAGAATCTTCGAAGGCGTGCCGGGCCGCGGGATCTACGACAATATGCGCACGGCGGTGGACCGCGTGGGCGTCGGCAAAAAGCGCGATGTAAATGCGCGCTTCATGGCGATAACCAGCCACTACGTGTTCGAACCCGACTTTTGCAATCCGGCGGCGGGATGGGAAAAGGGCCAGGTCGAGAAGAACGTCCGCGATGCGCGCAGCAGGATGTGGCAGGTGATGCCCACCTTCCCTGATCTCGATGCGCTGAACTGCTGGCTGGAAGAACGGTGCAAGGCGCTGTGGGCCGAAACCGCACATGGCGGTTTGCCCGGCAGCATCGCAGACGTCTGGCAAGCGGAGAAGCCCTCGCTGATGCCGTTGCCCACCGCGTTCGACGGTTATGTCGAGCAAAGCAAGCGGGTGTCCCCAACCTGCCTCGTCACGTTTGATCGCAATCGCTACTCCGTGCCTGCCAGCTTTGCGAACCGGCCAGTCAGCCTGCACATCTACCCCGAAAGGCTGGTTGTCGTTGCTGAAGGGCATGTCGTCTGCGAGCACCAGCGCATCATTGAAAGGTCGCATCGGCAACCGGGCCGCGTCATCTATGACTGGCGGCATTACCTGGCCGTGATCCAGCGCAAGCCCGGTGCGCTGCGTAACGGCGCCCCGTTTGTTGAGATGCCGAGGGGCTTTCGTGAGCTGCAGGATCAGATGCTGCGCAGACCCGGCGGTGATCGGGAGATGGTCGACGTCCTGTCGTTGGTATTGCATCACGACGAACAGGCGGTCCTGTGCGCGGTGGACATGGCGTTGAAGGCCGGCGTGCCGACAAAGACCCACGTGCTGAACCTATTGCACAGGCTGGTGAACGGCACTTCAGTCGAGTTGCCAGACGTAACGCCGCCTCCGGCCTTGACGCTGAGCAAGGAGCCCGAGGCCAATGTTGCACGCTACGATGGGCTGCGCACATCCGGAGGCAAACGCCATGCGTCATGATCCCGCCGGAGCTGCCATCGTCATCATGCTCCGCAGTCTGAAGATGCCAGGCATGGCCCAAGCCGTGCATGACCTCATGGAACAGGGCGCGCCTGCGTTCGATGCGGCGATCCCGATCCTGTCCCAGCTGCTGAAGGCTGAAATGGCCGAACGTGAAGTGCGGTCCATCTTTTATCACATGAAGGCAGCGCGCTTCCCGGCCCACAAGGACCTGTCAGGCTTCGACTTCGCGGCCAGCGAGGTCAACGAGGCCCTCGTTCGGCAGCTTCATCGATGCGAGTTCCTCGATGCTGCCGAAAACGTGGTCCTGATTGGCGGGCCCGGCACCGGGAAAAGCCATGTGGCGACCGCCCTCGGAGTCCAGGCGATTGAGCATCACCGCAAACGCGTGCGCTTCTTCTCCACAGTCGAGCTGGTGAACGCGCTGGAACAGGAAAAGGCGCTGGGAAGGGCCGGGAAAATCGCCGAGGCGTTGGTGAAAACCGAATTGGTGATCCTCGACGAGCTCGGATACCTGCCGTTCAGCGCCTCGGGCGGCGCCTTGCTGTTCCACCTCCTCAGCAAACTTTACGAACGCACCAGCGTCGTGATCACCACGAACCTAAGCTTCAGCGAATGGGCCAGCGTCTTCGGTGACGCCAAGATGACCACGGCGCTCCTCGATCGCCTCACACACCGCTGCCACATCCTGGAAACCGGAAACGACAGTTATCGCTTCAAGGCCAGCTCCGAGACCGCGAAAAAAAAGAGGAAGGAGACGCCAATGTTGACCCCATCATGAACCGACCGACATACTGACAGGCGGGTCAAATCTCGATGACAATGCTGGGTCAGTTCTCAGTGACATCCAACAGTGCCCATTCTTTTCGGTCGACGAGAGTGGCGGCAGCCGCCGGCAACTATTGTTTTTTTTGCCGGCCTTTGCAGCTTTTTTCTGCGAACTCGCCATCGCCCCCCTAAGAATTCTGCGGGACGCATGAATGTCCCCAATGCGGGCTGCAACCGCAGCATATTCACGGTATCAGCAAGGTCCGGTTGGGGCCGAAAGGGTCAAATTTTGGTTGTTGCGTAGGCGCTCACGTCTTCGCGCCAGTAAATCTGGCTCAGATCATGGGGCATCGCCAACAGGGCCACATTGGCATTTCTAAGCTTCATCGAAAGTTCACCTTGTGGGCGCTGCACGAGTTCTGCGAACTCGCCCAAGGAAATAAAGCTCTCTTGGAAGCGCGCCAAACTGTCAATTGTGACAACAGTCGCCCCTCGGCGGTATTGCTCGGAGGCATCCACTCCGCACAACATTCCATGTTGGATCAAATACCCTACTGTTTTGATCGTCACTCTTAACTGCCCGGCGGCGTCACCGATGGAAAGGCGGCTCTGCCCTGCCGCATTGGTTTCGTCCGAAACAAATGTTCTGGATTTTCCACCTTCAGATGAACGCTTTGCGTTTCGAAAGAACTTCTTCTAGCGTTCGTAGGCGTCGAGCATTTGCTGGGTTACAAAATTCATTGGTACGATACCGCCACCAGCGTCACGCTTTGCGAGACCTCGGTAAATCAGATCCTCCGCATTGCGCTTGGCGACCCCCTCCAGCGAAACGGACTGCTGTGGGTTCGACGAAGCCATTCCCTCCGAAGGCACGCCAAGCACCAGCACCCCTTTTCTGACGGAAAAATTGTCAAAGACGTGTCGCCGCACGACGTCACGCAGGGGCTCGAACTCATCGCCGAGACTCCGGCCCTTCAGCCACGCCATCCAGGGGCCAAAGAGTCGACCGAAAAACCTGCCGTCCGTGACGTCCTCGCGAGCCATATCGGCAAGACAATTGGAAAGGGCTACAGGTCCGTCTTTCAGTGTGTCGTAGCCCAAGGAACCATAGGTCATCCAGTCTGGCTCACTGTGCCCCGCCAGCGCAGCATCTGGCCCCTTTGCGACACGCAGGCCCAGCACCTCACATGCCCGCGACGCCACGTTGAGTTCGAGGCGGTCGATCCATCGGTCGCCCCGCCCGCTCAGGATGCGGTTCGTAATATACGCCTCGAAAGGGCTGTGGTTTGCCTGGACCACCGGCTGATCCAAAATCCAAACGTGGTGTTTTCGCAGCTGCGCCGCGAAATCTCTGGCGTCTTTGTGGAATTTCTCGGCTGGAAGGCTCATGAGCATGCAGCCGTGTTCCGGGCAACTCCTGATCGACGAGAATTTCCACTGGAGGCGACGCGGCACACGCCACGACTCCGCTGCTGACGGCATCTCGGACCGTATGCATTCCGGACAGACGCAGATGCGCGTGCGCTGAAAGCTCTGAAGGGATGCGAATTCATCCCGCAGTCGGAAATGGCCCTTGCCGAGATGGCGGATAGACACCCGCTCCAATGCGCCCACGTCACACCCTGCAAGCTGCGCCAATTGATCAATAGCCACTTTCTCACCCCGAAAGAGCGGGTCGATCGGAAAGGCAATGTCGCCGCAAAACCTCTGCATCGAAATGGCGCCGTTCCTGGCCGCAAGCCGCGACAGCAAGGAAGGTGCCGACTCGCACGCGGCATGTGCCACCGTCAGTGGCAATTGCAGGAAGTTCGTTCCGGGTGTGGCAGGTAGGCTTTTGACCAAGCGAAGCTTCCGAGATCAAACAAAGGCTGACTTGGCTTGATCTTACGATCACCCGCTCAACTGAGCAACGCTGCTATGATTTCAGGAAATTCTACCGATTGGGTCAGTTACATGTAACAAAAGTCGGTTTTGCTTGGCAACTGACAAGGGGTAAATGGTGCACCCGGAGCGATTCGAACGCCCGACCCCCAGATTCGTAGTCTGGTGCTCTATCCAGCTGAGCTACGGGTGCGCTGTGGGGAGCTATCTATCGGGCGACTCGGGGGTATGCAAGGGCGAATTTCGCGGTGACGTGACAGTTTTTTCGCCCCCTCCCGGAAGCGGGTGCGCGCCCGGCAGGAAGATGCGGAACCGGGTGCCTTCGGTGGAGGTGTCGAGCAGTTCCAGCCGGCCGCCGTGGCCGCGCACCAGTTCGGCCGCGATGGCGAGACCGAGCCCGCTGCCGCCCCGGCGCACGGAGCCGCGGAACGGCTGGAACAGGTTTTCCAGCGCCGAGGTGGGCAGGCCGGGGCCGTCATCGGCCACGATCAGCTCCACCCCGCCCTCCACCGTGACGGCGGACAGGCAGATGCAGCCGCCGGTCACCACATGCTCCAGCGCCTCGCGCGCGTTGCGGATCAGGTTGCCCAGCACGCGGAAAAGCTGGTCCGGGTCCGCCTCGCAGACCAGCCCCTCCGGCACGTCGTTGCGAAAGCGGATGCCGGCGTTCTGCGCGGCCAGCAGCTCGCCCTCGCCCAGGTCGTCCACGAAGGGGCGCAGCAGCACGCGGCGCGGCTCGGGCGGCGGCTCCTCGGTGCGGCCGAAGTCGAGCGTGCGCTCGCACAGGTTGATCGCCCGGTCCAGCGAGGCGACCAGCTTGGGCGCCACGCGCTTCACCTTCGGGTCCCGGCTCATGTCGATCCGGTCCACCAGCAGCTGCGCGGTGGTGAGCATGTTGCGCAGGTCATGGCTGATTCGCGCCACGGCGCCGCCAAGCTGCGCCAGCCGTTCCTTCTGCTTGAGCGCCGAGTTCAGCCGCGACTGCATGTCCTGCAGCGCGTGTTCCGCCTCCGCCAGTTCGCGCATGCGCGACGAGGGGCGGATGATGCGGCGCGCGTCCTCCGGCGCCTCCTGGAAACGCGACATGTTCTGCGCCACGCGCTGGATCGGCCGGGTGATGAAGCGGCGCAGGGCGAGGAACAGCAGCACGGCGGCCACGCTCGACACGGCGAGCGACAGCGCGAGGATGCCCTGGCCATGCGCGATGAGCTCGGCGCGCAGCGGGTTTTCCGGCAGGGTGACCTCGATCACCATGCCGCCGCCCTTCACCGGTGGCCCGATCACCCGGATGATGCGGCCCGGCGGCGCCAGCAGGCAGCGCACGGCGTCGCGCAAGAGGGTGTATTCGGTGGCCTCGCGCAGGTCGAAGCTCTCGTCCACCGCGCCGGAGAACGGCGAGGACAGCACAAGTTCCCGGCGCTTGTCGCGCTGCAGCACGATGTTGAGCACGCCGGCATTGTCCAGCAGCTCGGCCTCGAGATCCGGTTCGACCATGTCATCGGGCGTGGCCAGCAGGGCGAGCGAGGCGATCTGCGCGCGTTCGAGATGCTCGCGCAGGTATTCCACCCGGAAGCGCGAGACCGCCGGCACGAGGATCATCACCTCGGCCAGGATGACGAACAGCGTCGTCAGAAGGATCAGCCGCCCGGACAGGGTATTGAAAAGCATAGGGCCTGTGCCTGTTCGCGTAAAACACGCCTCGTTCACGCAAAAGTAGGGCCTGCGAGGCAGCGCGACAATAGGAGCCCCCCGGAAAGGCGGCGCAGGCGGCGGGCGGCATCAGTTCCCGGCCGGGCGTTCCGGCAGGACCGGGCCGGCATATTCCGGCGCGCCGCGCAGCCACTCATGGTAGGCCGAGATCAGCCCGAAGCGCCGGGCGATGAGGTATTCGCCCGTCGCGGACACCGGCCGGGTGCTGCGAATCGCGCGCGTGCCCGCGTCGGAGGACAGGAACCTTCCGGTGTTGATGCCGGTGATCAGGGCCTTGAAGGCGTGCAGGCGCCGCAGATAGGCGCGGGCGCCGGCCCGGGCTGCCGCCGCGTCCGGGCCGGCGCCCGGCCCGCGTTCGAGCGTGCGCAGCGCGGAGCCGCAGCTTTCCGCCAGAATCACCACCAGTTCCGCCACGCCCTCGCGCGGGCGGAAGCGCGCCCGATTCTCGTAATGGCGGCAGACGGCGCGCAATTCGGCGCCCGCGCCCGTGCCGAACCCGCCCTCCACCGCCGCCGCCGGGAGGGCCGTGGCGCAGAGGAGGAGAAGCAGGAGGCTGATGTGTCGCACCGTCATGATTTTGCAGCATATCACGTTCAGGGTTAACCGAAGTGCATTGTCGCACGCGCGGCCGCGACCCGCCGGGACCTGGCGCGCGCGTCCCCCTGCCGAAGGGCGCGCGGATGCGGCCCGGGCGCCGCGGAACAGGGTGACGTTGCGTGCATCCGGAATTGACAGCCCGCGCACTTGCCTCTATGGAAGCCGCTCGGAATGACCGGGGCCCCCGAACGGGCGCGCCCCGCCCGGCTTCGGTCGGGACGACACGAAGCAGGAGCGAATAAAATGAAGCGCACGTATCAGCCCAGCAAGCTCGTCCGCGCCCGTCGCCACGGCTTCCGGGCTCGCATGGCCACCAAGAACGGCCGTCTGATCCTGAACCGTCGCCGCGCCCAGGGCCGGAAGAAGATCTCCGCCTGAGGCGGTTGACAGGGTTCGAGAAAATGACACCGCCGGGAACGGGTTCGGCCGAGGGAAACCCCGGGGCCGACACGCCCCCGGCGGTTTCATTTTGCGCGCCTGACAGCCTGCCGGAAGCGGACCGGGCGAGAGACGCCACGGACACGCCGCCGCGCGTGGACACGCTGCGCAAGCGGCGTGACTTCGTTGCGGCCTCCCGCGCCCGCAGGCAGGCCATGCCCGGGATGATCGTCCAGGCGCGCCGGCGCGCGCCGGGCGAGGCGGAGGGTATCCGCGTCGGCTTCACCTGTTCCAAGAAGGTGGGCAACGCCGTGGCGCGCAACCGCGCCAAGCGCCGCCTGCGCGAGGTGGCGCGGCTCACCCTTGCCGGCATCGGGCATGACGGCTGGGACTATGTTCTCATCGGCCGCAACGAGGTGACGGCGGCGCGGCCGTTCGACAGCCTCACCGAGGATTTCCGCGCCGCGGTGTCCAAGCTGCACGCGGCGCGCAAATGAGCGCCGGGCCCGGACACGCCCCGCACTGCGGTTGCGCCCGGGCCGGCGCTGGCGCGCGGCTGCTGGCCCTGCCCGTGCGGGCCTACCGGCTGGTGTTCTCGCCCTGGGTGGGGATGAACTGCCGCTTCACCCCCACCTGTTCGGAATACGCGCTGGAGGCGCTGGAGCGCCACGGCGCCCTGCGCGGCTCCTGGCTCACCCTGCGCCGGCTGTTGCGCTGCCACCCGCTCGGCGGCTCGGGCATCGACAACGTGCCGGACTGACGCCCCGTCCACATGGCGCTTGCCGCAGGCGCCGGCTCCTTGGTATCAACCGCCATGCTCGACACATCCGACATCCACCCGCTCTTCCACGGCGCTCCCGACAGCACGGAGTTCCGCAAGCTGCGCAAGCGCATCGTGCGCCAGACCCGCGAGGCGCTGGACACGTTCCACATGGTTGAACGCGGCGCGCGCTGGCTCGTCTGCCTCTCCGGCGGCAAGGACAGCTACACCCTGCTCGCGGCCCTCACGGAGCTGCAGTGGCGCGGGCTGCTGCCGGTGGAGATCCTGGCCTGCAACCTCGACCAGGGCCAGCCGAACTTCCCCGCCACCGTGCTGCCGGAGTTCCTGGAACGCATGGGCGTGAAGCACCGGATCGAGTACCAGGACACCTATTCCATCGTCACCGACAAGATCCCCTCCACCAAGACCTTCTGCGCGCTGTGCTCGCGGCTGCGGCGCGGCCACCTCTACCGCATCGCGCGGGAGGAGGGCTGCTCGGCGGTGGTGCTGGGCCATCACCGCGACGACATCCTCGAGACCTTCTTCATGAACCTGTTCCACGGCGGGCGGCTGGCCACCATGCCGCCCAAGCTGCTGAACGAGGAGAAGGACCTGTTCCTCTACCGCCCGCTCGCCTTCGTCCCGGAGGCGGATTGCGAGAAGTTCGCCCGCGCGATGAACTACCCGATCATCCCCTGCGACCTCTGCGGCAGCCAGGAGGGCCTGCAGCGCGCCCAGGTCAAGCAGATGCTCGACGGCTGGGAACGCAACAGCCCCGGCCGCCGCCAGGTGATGTTCCGCGCCCTGATGAACGCCCGGCCCAGCCACCTGCCGGACCCCGCGCTGTTCGACTTCGCGGCGCTGATGCGCGATCTCCCGCCCCCGGCGGCGGACTGAACCTGCCCCCTCTGCGGGCCGCACCGGCGCTTGTATCGCAGGCGGGCGTGCCCCAATTCCCCTTGACGTCCACGCCCCCAGACTGTTCAAACCGGGCGGACTTCCCAGACCCCTTTCCAGCCGGAGCCCCTGATGGACAACCAGAACAGGAACATGATCCTCGCCATTGCGCTGAGTCTCGTGGTTTTCATCGGCTGGTATGCCATCTTCCCGCCCGAGCCGCCGCAGGACCCGGCCCCGGCCGAGCAGACCGCGGCGCAGAGCCAGGAGCCCGTTGCCCCCACCCTGCCGCAGGACCCCGTGGCCGTGCGTGCCGAGGCGCTCGGCCAGACCCGGCGCATCAAGGTGGAGAGCCCGCTGCTCTCCGGGTCCATCTCCGTGAAGGGCGGGCGCATCGACGATCTGCACCTGAACGCCTTCAAGGACACGCTGGAGCCGGATTCCGACACGGTTGTGCTGTTCTCGCCCACCGGCAGCGCCGAGCCCTACTTCGCCACCTACGGCTGGCTGGTGGCCCCGGGCACCGACACCCCCACGCCGAACCCCAACACGCCCTGGCAGGTGGAGGGCAATGACACGCTCACCCCCTCCGCGCCGGTCACGCTGTCCTGGGACAACGGCGCCGGCCTCGTGTTCCGCCGGGTGATCTCGCTCGACGACCGCTACATGTTCACCATCGAGCAGACGGTGGAGAACACCTCCGATGCCGCGGTCTCGCTGGTGCCCTACGGCTATGTCGCGCGGCGCGGCACCCCGCCGGACGCCCACAACCGCCTGGTGCACGAGGGCGGCATCGGCGCCTCGGACGGCAAGCTCACCTACCCCGGCTGGAGCGACATGGAGGACTTCGAGTCCGTGGACGCGAACGGCAGCCATTTCGAGAAGGTGAACGTCACCGAGACCGGCTGGATCGGCCTCACCGGCAAGTACTTCATGGCCGCGCTGGTGCCGCAGTTCGGCCAGCCCTTCGAGGCCACCTACCGCTACGAGACCGTGGGCGACCAGCCCCAGCACCTCACCGAGGTGCGCCTGCCCACCGTGCAGGTTGCCGCCGGCGACACCGCCTCCATCACCACCCGGCTCTTCGCCGGCGCGAAGGAAGTAAAGACCCTCCAGCATTACCGCGACACGCTGAACATCCCGCAGTTCGACGACGCGGTGGACTGGGGCTGGTTCTACTTCCTCACCAAGCCAATCTTCGAGGTGCTGCACTGGCTGCAGAGCCACATCGGCAACATGGGCTTCTCCATCATCCTGCTGACCTTCGGCATCAAGGCGCTCCTGTTCCCGCTCGCCTACAAGTCCTACGTGTCTATGTCGAAGATGAAGAAGCTCCAGCCGGAGATGGAGGCGCTGAAGAAGCGCGCCGGGGACGACCGCATGAAGCTCCAGCAGGAGATGATGGCGCTCTACAAGAAGGAGAAGGTGAACCCCGCCGCGGGCTGCCTGCCGATCCTGCTGCAGATCCCGGTGTTCTTCTCGCTCTACAAGGTGCTGACGGTGACGCTGGAAATGCGCCACGCGCCGTTCATCTGGTGGATCCACGACCTCTCCGCCCCGGACCCGACCTCGATCGTGAACCTGTTCGGCCTGCTGCCCTGGCCGGCGCCGGAAGCCGGGTCGATGTTCGCCATCATCTCCATCGGCGTGTTCCCCATCGTGATGGGTGTCACCATGTGGCTGCAGCAGAAGCTGAACCCGGCCCCGGCCGACGCCACCCAGGCGATGATCTTCGCCTGGATGCCCTGGGTGTTCATGTTCATGCTGGGCTCCTTCGCCTCCGGCCTGGTGATCTACTGGTGCGCGAACAACATCCTCACCTTCACCCAGCAATACCTGATCATGCGATCGCAGGGGGTGGACGTGGACGTGTTCGGCAACGTGAAGAAGAGCTTCAAGCGCAAGAAGAAGGACGCCTGACATGGCCGCCCGCCTCGCCACCATCTACCGCCATCCCGTGAAGAGCCTCGGCGTCGAGGAACTGGGGGAGGTGCGCCTGCTGGCGGGGCAGACCATGCCGGGAGACCGCACCTGGGCCGTGGCGCATGAGGCGTCGAAGTTCGACCCCGCGGCGCCGGACTGGGCGCATTGCGCGAATTTCGCCCGGGTGGCGAAGGCACCGCAGCTCGGCGCCGTCACCGCCCGGCTGGCGGAGGATGGCGAGACCGTCACCTTCACCCACCCGGCCCGGCCCGCGCTCACCGCCCGGCCCGACAGCGCCGCGGACGCCGCCCGCATCCTCGCCTGGATGGCGCCCCTGGTGCCCGCGGGCCGTGCCCGGCCCGCCGCCATCGCCCGCGCCCCGGGCCGCGGGATGACCGACAGCGACTTTCCGTCCGTCTCGCTCGGCAGCCTCTCCTCGCTGCACGCGCTCTCCAAGGCGGCGCATCACGTGCTCTCGCCGGTGCGCTTCCGGATGAACTTCTGGTTCGAGGGCACCCCGCCCTGGGAGGAGTTCGACTGGGTGGGCCACCAGTTCACCCTGGGCGGCGCGCGGCTGCGCGTGGCCGAGCGCGTGGGCCGCTGTTCCGCCACCACCGCCAACCCGGAGACCGGCGAGGTCGACATCGACACCCTGAAACTGCTGCGTGAGGGTTGGGGCCACACCCAGTTCGGCGTCTATGCCGAAGTGGTCGAGCCCGGCCTCGTGCGCGTCGGCGACACGCTCGCCCACGTCTGAGGACACCGAGATGGAACAGGTTTTCACCCTTGCCGAAGCGCCGGATGCGGCCACGGCCGAAGCCGGGCGCAAGCTCTTCGCCGGACAGTGCGACTTCGTGAAGGGCGTGGTGGCGATGTCCGGCCTGCCGGATGCCGACCGCCTGGAGATCTGTTTCGCCGGGCGCTCCAACGTGGGCAAGTCCTCGCTGATCAACGCGCTGACCGGGCGCAAGGGCCTCGCGCGCGCCTCCAACACCCCCGGCCGCACGCAGGAGATCAACTTCTTCGATCTCGCCGGCGGGCTCATGTACATGGTCGACCTGCCCGGCTACGGCTATGCTGAGGCGCCGCTGGCCATCGTGAAGAAATGGCAGGAGCTGCTGAAGAGCTACCTCGCCGGCCGCCAGACCCTGCGCCGCGCCTATGTGCTGATCGACAGCCGCCACGGCGTGAAGGCGGTGGACCACGAGATCATGAAGCTGCTGGACCGCGCCGCGGTCTCCTTCCAGTGCGTGATGACCAAGGCCGACAAGCCCGGCGCCGCCGAGCTGGAGCGCAGCATCGCGAAGACCGCCGAGGCGCTGAAGCAGCACCCCACGGCCTTCCCGGAGATCATCCTCACCTCCTCGGAAAAGGGGGACGGCCTCGCCACCCTGCGCGCGGCCATCCTCACGCTCAGCCAGCAGGGCTGAGCCGGGCGGCGGCGCAGGCCCCCTGCCCCTGTCCGCAGCCCCGGCGGCGGGGCTCACCCCGCGGGGCTCAGCCTCCGGCCCTGCCGCAGCCAGCGCCCCCCGGCGACGAGGGCCAGCGCCACCCCCACGCCGAACACGTACCAGGACGGGCGGATCGAATAGTCGAACTGCAGGTTCGCCGCCAGCACCGCGGAGGCCGGCGCATTGGTCGCCACCGCGTACCAGCCCGCCTCCAGCCCGGCGGTGGCGAGGCCGGAGAGCACCGCGATCCCGGCCCAGACCACCGGCGAGGCCAGCGGGAGCTTCGCCGCCTGCGCCCCGCGCGCCGCCATCATCAGCACGAACAGCCCGGCCATCAGCACCGGCTCGGTCACGTCGATCTTCGACTGCATGAAGAAGTGCAGCAGCCCCAGCACCGCGATGACGTAGACGATGCGGTGCAGCCGCTGCCAGTTGCGCCCCAGACGGCGGATGGCCGAATCGGTCGAGGTGACCCCCAGCACCACCAGGCCGCTCAGCGCCACGAACCCCACCAGCAGGTACCAGCGCGCCAGGATTTCCGAGACCGTCTTGCCGATGCTCCCGGTGTCCAGCCCGTAGAGCAGCAGGTGCGCGAGCACGTAGAACAGCGTCGCCAGTCCCAGCATGCGCCGCGCGATCACCAGCCGCGGCAGGCCCAGCCGCCGCAGGGGCGTGATGGCGAGGGTGATGAGCAGCAGGCGGATGGTCCAGAGCCCGGTGAAGTGGATCGCCTCCTCCAGCCGGCGCGGCCCCAGCCCGCCCGACATCCAGAGCCAGGCCAGCCAGAGCGCCGGCGCCAGCGCCCCGGCGAAGGCGATGGTCCGGATCCAGGAGAATCTCCCGGCGCGATCGGTCCAGGGTGTGTCCATGCGGCGGTCCTCCGGCAAGCTGCGTGCGCTGATCATGTAAGGCATGACACCGCGAATTGGTGTTTCAGTTCTTCACAATAGCGACAGAAACTCTGTTCCCCCCGCCGGGCAAAGAACTGGCCAGAGGCGCGCTCTGCCGCTAAAAGCGATCATTCCCGCCATCCCGGAGACCGAGAATGGAGAAATCCTCTGCCATGAAACGCGACTGGATCGCCACCGCCCGCACGTTGAGCGAAGCCCTGCCCTACCTGCAGCGCTACGACGGGGCGACCGTGGTCATCAAGATGGGCGGCCACGCGATGGGCGATGACACCGCCATGGCAGCCTTCGCACGCGACATCGTGCTGATGAAGCAGTGCAACCTGCACCCGATCATCGTGCATGGCGGCGGGCCGCAGATCGGCGAGATGCTCAAGCGCCTCGCCATCCGCTCCGAATTCGTGAACGGCCTGCGCGTGACCGACGAGGCCACCGTGGAGGTGGTGGAGATGGTGCTCTCCGGCCGCATCAACAAGCGCATCGTGCAGGCGATCAACGCCCAGGGCGGCAAGGCCGTGGGCCTTTCGGGCAAGGACGCCAACCTGGTGATCTGCGAGAAGGCGATGAAGACGGTGAAGGACCCGGACAGCAACATCGAGAGCGTGCTGGACCTCGGGCTGGTCGGCGAGCCGGTGGAGATGCACCCGGAGGTGCTGCGCACCTTCATCGAGAGCGATTTCATCCCCGTCATCGCCCCCGTCGGCGCCGGACGCAACGGCGAGACCTTCAACGTGAACGGCGACACGATGGCCGGTGCCATCGCCGGCGGCATGAAGGCCGAGCGCCTGCTGCTGCTCACCGATGTCTCCGGCGTGAAGAACGCCGAGGGCGAGGTGATCACCCAGCTCACCCGCGCCGATGTCGAGACCCTCACCCGCGAGGGCGTGATCCGCGGCGGCATGATCCCGAAGACCGAGACGGCGATGAAGGCGATCGATTCCGGCGTCGGCGCGGTGGTGATCCTCGACGGCCGCGCCCCGCATGCCTGCCTGCTGGAGCTCTTCACCGAACACGGCGCCGGAAGCCTGATCCGGCCCTGATCACTCCTGACAGCATGCTGTCAGGAGGGGGCGCCCAATGTCCTCCCGTGGCCGCCGGCAGTCGGCGGCCCGGACCCCTTCAGGGAGAGACCGACATGGGTATGATCAAGCACTACGTTTTCCGCAAGCGCGCCGATGTGAGCGACACTGCGCTCCTCGAAGCCGCCGCAGCCACGATGGCCTGGTTCACCGAGCGGCCCGGCTTCGCCTACCGCACCCTCACGCGGGAACCGGACGGGCTGTGGCACGACATGGCGTTCTGGCGCGACGCGGAGGCCGCCGCGGCCTCCGACGCCGCCTTCTTCAGCCACGCCCCGAACGCCGCCTACGTGGCGCTCGTCGACCCGGAGAGCCTGAGCCGCTCCCTCCTGCCGGAGCTGCTCAGCGCCCTCCCCCGGGATCTCGAGGCCGCGTGAGCCGGCGGGCGGACAGGTTGTTCCGCCTCGTGCAGGAGCTGCGCGGCCGGCGGCTTGCCGTCACGGCCGCGCAGCTCGCCACGGCGCTGGAGGTCTCCGAGCGCACCATCTACCGCGACATCGCAGACCTGATGGCCTCCGGAGTGCCCATCGACGGCGCGGCCGGCGTGGGCTACCGGCTCTCGCCGGGCTATGACCTGCCGCCGGTGCGGTTCACCCGCGCCGAGGTTCAGGCGCTGCTAGTGGGCGGGCAGATGGTGCGGGCCTTCACCGACCCCGGCCTCGGCGGTGCCGCCGCCAGCGCGGAGGCGAAGATCCGCGCCATCCTCGACGACGACGCCCGCGCCCTGGCCGAACGCCAGCCCTACTGCGTGCCGCAGCTGGCCCGCAACGACGCGGACCGCGCCCGCCACCAGCGCCTGCGCGAGGCCTGCGAGGCCCGCCGGAAGCTCGCCTGCCGCTATCACGCGCTGGACGGCACCGAGACCCGCCGGGTGATCTGGCCCCTCGGCCTCATCGGCTGGACCGGCGTCTGGACCCTCGCGGCCTGGTGCGAGCTGCGCGACGACTTCCGCACCTTCCGCTTCGACCGGCTGCTGAGCCTGGAGCCGACCGGCGAAACCTTCCCCGACACGCCCTCCCGCAACCTCGCCGCCTTCCTGGCCAACCTGCCGGTCCACAAGCGGAGCTGACCGCCGCCCGGTGCAGCAGGCGGGCGCCCTGCCCATCGCGCGAATCCGGCCCGCCACAGGCCGGTGCCGGTGCTCCCCCCGGATGGAAGACGACAGGAAACCGGGCCCCGCCGCGGCACGGGCGGCATTGCCGTCACACGTCCGGGCGGCATCGCCGTCGTACCACCCCGGCGGGATCGCCGTCGCGCCCCCGGACGGCCCCGCTGCCCCGGGGCGGGCGGAACCTTCCCGTCCTGCCCGAAATGCGGGCGCAGCCCCTTCTGCTGCCCCCTCCGGCATCAGGCCCGATGCGGCGCTGCCTTCCCCGGCGGCGGCCGCACGGGCAGGCGGACTGCGTCATTTTCATGACGTCCTTTCCTGTGGATAACTTCGGAAACCGGGCCGCCGGCGCTTGACGCAACGCAGCAAAATCGGGCCAATCTTGCCCCATGAAACATCTCGTCCTCATGCGACACGCCAAATCCTCCCTGTCCGACCCCTCGCTGGAGGACATGGACCGGCCGCTCAACGAGCGCGGCCGGCTTGCAGCGCCGATCTCCGGCGCCTGGCTGGCCGAGCGGGCTCTCCGTCCCGACCACGTCTTCCTCTCGCCCGCGCGGCGCTGCACCGAGACCTGGGCGCGCGTGGCCCGTCAGTTCGACGACGTTCCGCCCCCCACGGTGGAGAACAGGCTCTACATGGCTGACCCGGCCACAATGCTGGAAGTGCTGCACACCGCGCCGGACAGCGCCACCACCGTGTTCATGCTGGGCCACCAGCCGGGGCTGGCGAGCTTCCTGCGCCGGCTGGCGGACCGCTCCACCCCCGCGCGCTGCTCGCGTGCCTTCACCAAGTTCCCCACCGGCGCCGTGGCCCTGGTGGATTTCGACGACGGCCCCTGGAGCGAAACCACCTTCGCCTCCGGCCGCTACCACGCCTTCGCCACGCCGAAGGAACTGGTCTGAGAGACGCCTGCCGCGGCCGGACCCCCGTCCAACTCCCCGGGCCGGCCGGGCGCGCACGGAACGGCGCACCCGCCGCGAACCGGGGCGCCCGCCGTCACGCGGCAGCGTCCCGCGGCCGGTCCGTGCGCGACACCGCTGCGCCCGCAGGCCCGCAGGCCCGCAGAGGGTGACGGCTCCCGCACCGCCCCGCGCCAGCGCGCAAAGCCGCATCGCCCGGCGCGCGCCACGCGCAAGGCCGCATCGCTCGGCGCCCCGCGCGCAGGGCCGCGTCACCCGGCGCCCCGCGCGCAGGGCCGCGTCACCCGGCGCCCCGCGCGCAAAAAGGCCCGCCTTCTGCTGAAGGCGGGCCTTTGCGTTACTCTGGGCGGCGTGGGGTCAGTGGCCGAGGATCTGGCTCAGGAACAGCTTGGTGCGGTCCGACTGCGGGTTGTTGAAGAATTCCTTCGGCTCGTTCTGCTCCACGATCTGGCCCGCGTCCATGAAGATCACCCGGTTCGCCACCGCCTGGGCGAAGCCCATCTCGTGGGTGACGCAGAGCATGGTCATCCCCTCCTCGGCGAGCTCGATCATGGTGTCGAGCACTTCCTTGATCATCTCGGGGTCGAGGGCGGAGGTGGGCTCGTCGAAGAGCATGATGCGCGGCTTCATGCACAGCGAGCGGGCGATGGCCACGCGCTGCTGCTGACCGCCGGAGAGCTGGCCGGGATACTTGTTGGCCTGCTCGGGGATGCGCACCTTGCGCAGGAAGTGCATCGCGGTCTCTTCGGCTTCCTTCTTCGGGATCTTGCGCACCCAGATCGGCGCCAGCGTGCAGTTCTGCAGGATGGTGAGATGCGGGAACAGGTTGAAGTGCTGGAACACCATCCCGACCTCGGAGCGGATCTTGTCGATGTTCTTCAGGTCGGAGGAAAGCTCCGTCCCGTCGACCATGATGGTGCCCTTCTGGTGCTCCTCCAGCCGGTTGATGCAGCGGATGAGCGTGGACTTGCCCGAGCCGGAGGGGCCGCAGATGACGATGCGCTCGCCGCGGTTCACGGTCAGGTTGATGTCGCGCAGCACGTGGAATTCCCCGTACCACTTGTTCATGCCGGTGATCTGGATGGCGACCTCGTCGGAGATCGTCATCTTGGGGGCAGGTGCGATGGCAGCGTCGGCCATGATGATCTCCTCAGCGATGATCGGTCTTGAGCTTGCGCTCGAGATACTGCGAATAGCGGGACATCCCGAAGCAGCAGATGAAGAAGAACAGCGCCACGAAGCCGTAAAGCTCCCAGACGATGCCGTTCCAGTTCTGGTCGGCGCGGATCGGCGCGATGACGCCCAGCGGGTCGAACATCGCGATGACCGAGACCAGCGTGGTGTCCTTGAACAGGCCGATGAAGGTGTTCACGATGCCGGGGATCGAGATCTTGAGGGCCTGCGGCATGATGATCAGCCGCGTGGCCATCCAGTAGTCGAGCCCCAGCGCGTCCGCCGCCTCGTACTGGCCCTTGGGCAGGGCCGCAAGCCCGCCGCGGATCACCTCGGCCATGTAGGCCGACGCGAAGAGCACCACGAGGATGAGCACGCGCACCAGCAGGTCGAAGTTGGTGCCCGGCGGCAGGAAGTAGTTCAGCAGCGTGGAGGCCACGAACAGCAGGGTGATGAGCGGCACGCCGCGGATGAACTCGATGAAGCCCACGCAGATGGTCTTCACGATGAACAGGTTGGATTGCCGCCCCAGCGCCAGCAGGATGCCGATGGGGAAGGAGCCGGCAATGCCCACGATGCCGATGATGAGCGTGAGCAGGAAGCCGCCCACGAGCCGGGTCTGCACCTGGGCGAGCCCGATGGGGATGATGTCGGCCAGCAGGCCGCTCAGCGGGTCCACCACGAACAGCAGCCAGACCACCGCCACCACCGTCGCAGCCACCAGCCCGCCCAGCGGGCCGCCGTGGTCGGTGACGTAGCTGAACACGTACCAGGCGATGGGGAAGGTGGCCACCACCAGCAGCGGCCCCCAGGGCGAGCCGCCGAACACCAGGAAGTAGCAGATCATCGGGAAGACGGCGGTGAAGTAGAGCATCCGGCGCGGCAGGCCGGAGACCAGGATCGGCGCCGCGGCCACCACGAGGAGCACGAAGGCGAGGATCGGCCGCCAGTAGGCATCCGACGGGTAGAAGCCGAAGATGAACTGGTTGAAGCGCTCGTTGATCACCGCGAAGCAGGCGCCGGTGTCGATCTCGCGGCACTGCGCCAGGCTGTCGGCCACCCAGACCGAGTGGATGAACCAGGGCGCGATGCTCGCCACCGCGTAGACGATGACCGCGATCGAGATCAGCGACAGCGCGGCGTTCGGGATGGTGGAGAACATGTTCTCGCGCAGCCATTTCACCGGGCCCGTCTCCGAGGCCGGCGGCGGCGAGGGCGGTATCTGCGACGTGGCGACGAAGCGGATGGTGTTGGATTGCGTGTCGCTCATCTCAACGCTCCTTCAGCTTCATGCGCTCGTTGTAGACATTCATCACCACCGAGATCGTGAGCGAAACGATGAGGTAGAAGCCCATCAGCAGCAGCAGGCATTCCATCTCGCGCCCGGTCTGGTTCAGCGTGATGCCGCCCAGGGTGCCGGTTGCGTCCATGTAGCCCACGGCGATGGCGAGCGAGGAGTTCTTCGTGAGGTTGAGGTAGTTGGAGATCAGCGGCGGGATGATGATCCGCATCGCCTGGGGCAGCACGATCAGCCGCATGGTCCAGGAGGGGCGCATCCCCAGGGCGCTGGCCGCCTCGGTCTGGCCCTTGGAGACCGCGAGGATGCCGGCGCGCACGATCTCGGCGATGAACGCGCCGGTGTAGAGCGAGAGGGCCAGCCAGAGCGCGATGAGGCTGTCGCGCATGTGGATGCCGCCCTGGAAGTTGAAGCCCTTCAGCGCGGGATAGCCGAGGTGGAAGCCGAGCGCGACCAGAACCACCACCTGCGGCAGCACGATCAGCCCGACGCTGGGCCAGAAGGTCTTCGGCCGGTCGCCGGTTTCGGCCTGGCGCCGCGTGGCATGGGCCGCGAGGCGGCGCACGCCCCAGATGGAGGCCACCAGCACGAGGACGATCAGGATGAGGTCGAGGCTGATGCCGAAGTAGCCGTTCACGTCCAGCGTGCCGAGGCTGCGTGAGAACAGCGGCTCGGGCACGTAGAAGCCGCGGTTGGTGAAGGCCATGGAGCCGAGAACCATCGAGGCGTCGGAATTGTCGCCGCGGAAGGCGTTCGGGGCGGGCAGGCTCTCGTTGATGCCGGCGGCGAAGAGCAGGATCCAGATCAGCACCGGAACGTTGCGGAACCCCTCGACGTAGAGCGTCATCAGCCGGGCGACGACCCAGTTGTTCGACAGGCGCAGCACGCCGGCGACCACACCGAGCAGCGTGGCCGTGACGCAGCCCATCACCGCGATGAGCAGCGTGTTGAGGATGCCGAGCATGGCGGCCCGGGCGTTGGTGTCGGTGTTCTGGTACTCGATCAGCTGCTGGTTGATGTCATAGCCGGCGGGCGTCCAGAGGAAGCCGAACCCGAAGGTCTTTCCCAGCGCCTCCAGGTTGCTGATCGTGTTGGTCACCAGCCATCCGAGCGCCAGCATGAACAGCACGAGCGCGATGATCTGGATGGTGATGGATCGGTATCTTGTGTCGTACAGGAGCATTCCGATGCGGAACGACTCCGACGCATGCGGGTCCGTTGTTGCAGCCATGGCGCCCTGTTCTCCCTCGCTGGCTGGATAAGGCCGACCCCACTCTCCCCGTCGCGGCCGGTTGGTCCCGGTCCTGCGCTGTCGTGAGGGACGGTTGTGTCTGAGCCGCCCCGCACGTGCGGGGGGCGGCCAGCTCGGCCCGCGCCGCCGGCCTGAAGCGGCGGCGCGGGCCCTTTCGGGATCAGATCAGCGGAACGGCGGGGCGTAGAGCAGGCCGCCCTGGGTCCACTGGGCGTTCAGCCCGCGCGCGAGGCCGATCGGGGTCTTCTCGCCGATGTTGCGCTCGAAGATCTCGCCGTAGTTGCCGCCGGCGGCGATCGCCTTCACGGCCCAGTCCTTCTCCAGGCCCATCATCGCGCCGTACTCGCCTTCGGTGCCGAGCATGCGGTTGATTTCCGGGTTGTTGGTCGGGGCCTTGGACATTTCCACCACGTTGGCGGAGGTGACGCCCAGTTCCTCGGCGATCACGAGCACGTTGAAGGTCCAGCGCACGATGTCGGCCCACTGGTCGTCACCCTGGCGCACGAGCGGCCCGAGCGGTTCCTTGGAGATGATCTCGGGCAGGATGATGTGGTCCGCCGGGGTCTCGAAGGTGGCGCGGGTGGCGGCGAGGCCGGAGGCGTCCGTGGTGTAGACGTCGCAGGCGTTCGCGAGGTACTTCTGCTGCGCCTCGGCGTTGGTCTCGATCGGCACCGGCTCGTAGCTCATGCCGTTAATGCGGAAGTAGTCCGCCAGGTTGAGCTCGGTGGTGGTGCCGGTCTGGATGCAGACGGTCGCGCCGTCCAGTTCCTTCGCGGAGGTGACACCGAGATCCTTGCGCACCATGAAGCCCTGGCCGTCATAGTAGTTCACGCCGACGAAGGTGAACTTCAGGTCCACGTCGCGCGAGTAGGTCCAGGTGGTGTTGCGGGCCAGCATGTCGACCTCGCCCGAGGCGAGCGCGGTGAAGCGGGTCTTGCCGGTGGTCGGCACGAAGTTGACCTTCTTGCCATCGCCCAGAACGGCGGCGGCCACGGCGCGGCAAACGGCGACGTCGAACCCGTCCCACTCGCCCGAAGCATCGGTGAATGCAAAGCCCGGAACGCCGGTGGCGACACCGCAGTTGACCATGCCGCGCGCCTTCACGTCCTCCAGCGTCGCTGCGGACGCCATCCCGGCGAGCAGGCCGGCGGCAGCGAACGTGCCGAAGAATACGGATTTCTGCATAACAAACCTCTTCCCTGTTGGTCCTGTTGGGACCGTATCTGGACCTTGCAGTCCGGTTATGGGTCAGCCCCCGCTGACCTGACTGCACGGATTCTGAACGTTTCGGCGGATCGGCGTCAAGGGGGACGCCGCGTCGCGGGCCGCCAAATCAGTCTGACTGATCTATATGCTTCCGTGATAGGCTGCATCGATTATTGTTATGGCAGCGTGAGATCATCTCCCGCGCCGCCCGAACGCGCCCTGCCCGTGCGAAACGGGCCCGGAACGGGCCGGAGACGGGCCGCTTCCCCCCGTGCGCCTGCCCCGGAGCGGGCAGATCGGGGCGGGCGCGCCACTCCGAATCATCGGGCGCCCCGGCCAGGCGCCGCCGATTCGGAGCGGCCCGCGGCCCCTGCGGCGCGGGATTTCCCGCCCCGCGCCGCGCAGGCCAGCCCCACCCGGGCGGGTTGCCTTGACATGGGCCGGCGCGCGCGCGAAGAGGCGGGAGAAAGGCAGGTTGTGATGATCCTTCTCCAGGTTGCCCTCGGCGGCGCCATCGGCGCTTCGTTGCGCTATCTCGCCGGCATGGCGCTGATGCGCAGCCTCGGCACGGCATTCCCCTACGGCACGTTCTTCGTGAATGTCCTCGGCAGCTTCGTGATGGGCCTGCTGGCGGTGCTGCTGATGGAGCGGC
Source organism: Paroceanicella profunda (assembly GCF_005887635.2). GTDB lineage: Bacteria > Pseudomonadota > Alphaproteobacteria > Rhodobacterales > Rhodobacteraceae > Paroceanicella > Paroceanicella profunda. Next base: position 365,093 of record NZ_CP040818.1, read on the forward strand.
TGCCGGGGGGCTGGAGCAGGCTGTCCCCCCTGCTGATGACGGGGCTTCTGGGCGGGTTCACCACCTTCTCGGCCTTCTCCCTCGACACCATATACCTCTTCGAGCGCGGCCGGCACGCGCTGGCGCTGTTCTACGTCGGCGGCTCGGTGCTGCTGTCCATGGGCGGGCTCGTGGCCGGGATGGCCCTAGCAAGGATCGGAACCCAATGAGCGGCGTCCAGCAGATCAAGATTGCCGAAGACGAGGCCGGCCAGCGCCTCGACCGCTGGTTCCGCCGGCGCTTTCCCCAGATCAACCAGGGCCGCATCGAGAAGCTGCTGCGCAAGGGCGAGATCCGGGTGGACGGCGGCCGGGCGAAGTCCAACCAGCGGCTGGAAAGCGGGCAGACCATCCGCGTCCCCCCCCTGCCCGACGAGGCGCCGGAGCCCTCCTGGATGCTGGAGGACGCGCCGCGCGCCACCGTGTCGGACGCCGATGCGCGGATGATCCGCGACTGCGTGCTGTGGCGCGACGAGCACCTGATCGCGCTCAACAAGCCGCCGGGCCTCGCGGTGCAGGGCGGCACCAACACCATCCGCCATCTCGACGGCATGGCCGAGGCGCTGGCCTTCGACGGCGACCCGCCCAAGCTCGTCCACCGGCTGGACCGCGACACCTCGGGCGTGATCCTGCTGGCGCGCACCGGGCGCGCGGCGGCGGCGCTCGCCAAGGGTTTCCACGCCAAGACCACGCGGAAGATCTACTGGGCCGCCGTGGCCGGCGCGCCGCACCCCAGCGCCGGGACCATCCGCTTCGGGCTGGTGAAATCCGGCGGCGACATGGAGAAGATGCACTGCATCCACCCCAACGAGGTGGAGAGCACGCCGGGCGCGAAGCGCGCGACGACCGATTACATGATCATCGACGCGGCCGCCAAGCGCACCTCCTGGGTCGCCCTTGCGCCGATCACCGGGCGCACGCACCAGCTGCGCGCCCACATGGCCGAGATCGGCCACCCGGTGGTGGGCGACGGCAAGTACGGCACCAACCGCCAGACCAATGAGGGCGACGGCTGGGGCGCCCAGCTCGGCGGCTCGGTGAGCCGCAAGCTGCACCTGCACGCCCGCTCCATCGCGCTCGACCACCCGATCACCGGTGCGCGGGTGAGCTTCACCGCCCCGTTGCCCGAGCACATGGCCCACACCTGGGAGATGTTCGGCTGGAACCCGCGCGACGCCGCCGCCGACCCGTTCGAGGAGCTGGAATGACCCGCCCCCTGCGCCTTGTCGTATTCGACATGGACGGCACGTTGATCGACAGCCAGGAATTCATCCTGGAGGCGATGCGCCGGGGCTTTGCCGCCGCCGGCCTGCCCGCGCCCTCCGACGCGGCCACGCTCTCCATCGTCGGCCTGTCGCTGCCCGAGGCGATCGCCACCATCGCCCCGCAGCTGCCGCCCGCCGTGGTGCTGCAGATCACCGGGCACTACAAGCAGGGTTTCGCGGACCTGCGCGCGGAGCGCGGCGGCGAGGCGGACGCGCCGCTCTACCCCGGCGCGCGCGCCGCGCTGGAGCGGCTGCACGCCGAGGCGCACACCCTGCTCGGCGTCGCCACCGGCAAGGCGCGCCGCGGGCTGGACCACGCCTTCCACGCCCACGGGCTGGGGCATTTCTTCGCCACCGCGCAGACCGCGGACCTGCACCCCTCCAAGCCGCATCCCTCCATGCTGGAGACCTGCCTGCACGAGACCGGCGTGGACGTGGCGCATGCGGTGATGGTCGGCGACACGGAATTCGACATCGCCATGGGCCGCGCCGCGGGCTTCCGCACCGTGGGGGTGAGCTGGGGCTATCACCCGGTCGCGCGCCTGCGCAGCGCCGGGGCGGACATCATCATCGACCATTACGACGCGCTGGACGACGCGCTGGAGCGCCTGGGGGTTCCGGCATGAGCGCCGATGCCTGGGCCCCGCGCCGGTTCTGGACCCGCGCCGAGGTGCGCGAGGCCGAGGGCGGCCATGCCGTGACGCTGGACGGCCGGCCGGTGCGCACCCCCGCGAAAGCGCCGCTCGTGCTGCCCTCCCGGGCGCTGGCGGAGGCCATCGCCGCGGAATGGGACGCGCAGGAGGACCGGGTGGACCCCGCCTCCATGCCCTTCACCCGGCTGTCGAACACCTCGCTGGACCGGGTGGGCCCGCAGCATGGCGCGGTGGTCGCGATGATCGCAGAGTATGGCGGTGCCGATCTCACCTGCTACCGCGCCGTGACGCCGGCCACGCTCGCCCGCCGGCAGGCGGAGGCCTGGGACCCGCTGCTGGACTGGGCCGACGCCACCTTCGGCGCGCGGCTCACGCCCGTGGCCGGGGTGATGCATCTGGCCCAGCCCACCGAGGCGCTGGCCCGGCTGACGGACGCCGTCTCCGGGCAGGATCCGTTCCGGCTCACGGCGCTGGCGGACCTGGTGTCGATCTCCGGATCGCTGGTGCTCGGACTGGCCGTGGCCCACCGCCATCTCGACGCCGGGGCCGCCTGGCCCTTGTCTCGCGTCGATGAAGACTGGCAGAGTGAGCAATGGGGCCGCGACGATGAGGCCGAGGCCCATGCCGCGCTGAAACGCGCCGATTTCCTGCGGGCCGAGCGCATGCTCGCCCTGCTCGACGACTGACGGGACCCGGACCACGCCCATGACCGCACCGCTCACCGCCCGCTCCGAAGCCGACCTTTTGCCGCGCGAGGCCTACGGGCGCCTTTCCGGCCTCGAGATCATGACCGAAATGCTGGAGGGCCGCGTGCCGGCCCCGGCCATCGCCGGAACGCTGGGCTTCCGGGTGAGCGAGGTTGCCGAGGGCCGGGTGGTCTTCGCCGGCACGCCGGATTTCTCGGTGACCAACCCGATGGGCACGGTGCATGGCGGCTGGTACGGCGCCCTGCTCGACAGCTGCATGGCCTGCGCGGTGATGACCTGCCTGAAGGCGGGCACCTTCTACACCACGCTGGAGTACAAGGTGAACATCATCCGCCCCATCCCGCTGGGCACCGAGGTTTTCGCCATCGGCAAGGCCCACCACGCCGGCCGCTCCACCGGCATCGCCGACGGGCGGATGGAGGACGCGGGCGGCAAGCTCTACGCCACCGGCTCCACGACCTGCATCGTGATGAAGGCCTGAAACCATGACCCTGCGGGTGGTGATCGTCGGCGGCGGCATCATGGGCGCCTCGCTCGCCTGGTGGCTCACGCGCGGCGCGGGCGCCGAGGCCGGAGTGCCTGCCGTCACCGTCATCGAGCGCGACCCGACCCTGGCGCGGGCCTCCTCCATGCTCTCGGCCGCCTCCATCCGCCAGCAGTATTCCACGCCGCAGAACATCCACCTGTCGCGCTTCGGCTGGGAGTTCCTGAGCGCGGCGCCGGAGCTGCTGGGGGTCGACGTGGGGCTGAAGCGGCGCGGCTACCTCATCCTCGCCACCGAGACCGGCCGCGCCACGCTGGAGGCCAACACCGCCCTGCAACAGGCCGAGGGCGTGGCCACCGCCCTGCTCGGGCCGGAGGCGCTGGCACGGCAGTTTCCCTGGCTCTCCCTCGGGGACATCGCCCTCGGGGCGCTGGGGCGCGACGAGGGCTGGTTCGACCCGGCCCTTCTGCACGGCGGCTTCCGCGCCGGCGCCCGCGCGCGCGGCGCGCACTGGGCGGAGGGCACGGTGACCGGCATCGACGTCTCCGCCGGCCGGGCCACCGGCGTGCGGCTGCAGGACGGCACGCGGCTGGCCGCCGACGTCGTGGTGAACGCCGCGGGCTGGCAATCGGGCGCCGTCGCCGCGCTGGCGGGGCAGGACCTGCCGGTGGGGCCGGACCTGCGCACGGTCTTCGTGCTCTCCTCGCCCGACACCGGCGAGATCAACGCCACCGCCCCGCTCACCGTGGACCCCGGCGGTGTCTGGTTCCGGCCGGAGGGCCGCGGCTTCATCGCCGGCATGGAGGCCCCTGCCCCGGCCACCGACCCCTGGGCCTTCGAGCCCGACTGGCCACAGTTCGAGGAGTCCGTCTGGCCGCTGCTCGCCGCCCGCGTCCCGGCCTTCGAGCGCCTGCGCGCCACCGGCGCCTGGGCCGGCCACTATGACTGGAACCGCGCGGACCAGAACGCCCTGCTCGGGCCCCTTCCCGGCATCGACAACCTGTTCCACATGTCCGGCTTCTCCGGCCATGGATTGCAACAGGCCGCCGGCGTGGGCCGGGGCCTGTCGGAGCTGATCCTCACCGGAGCCTGGCAGACGCTCGATCTCTCGGCCTTCGCCGCCACCCGCCTCGCCGAGGGCCGGCGCGTGGTCGAACTCAACGTGATCTGACAGGCGGCGGCCCTGCCGCGACCCCGGGGCATCGGCCCGGCGCGCGCGCCATCTCCGCTCTGCCGCAGACCCCCTGGCAGATCCGGAGCGCTCCCGTGATGCGGCCACCTGTCGGTGTCCGCCCCTTTGGGCCCGGCCGGATGCTGCGCATCCGGCGCCGCGCGTCGCCCCGACGGCACCTCCCGGTGGTCACCCCGGCAGCGCCCGGGCCGCGGCGAGCGCGGCTTGCCCTGCTGACTGCCGAGTACTGCTTGCCCCACCGAGTGCCGGGTGCCGGGTGCCGGGTGCCGGGTGCCGGGTGCCGGGTGCCGGGTGCCGGGTGCCGGGTGCCGGGTGCCGGGTGCCGGGTGCCGGGTGCCGGGTGCCGGGTGCCGGGTGCCGGGTGCCGGGTGCCGGGTGCCGGGTGCCGGGTGCCGGGAAGAACATCGTACTATCGGGGCGGTTGCAAGCGGGTCCGACCGGCGCGGAGGCTCCGGCGCTGGCCGTCAGCCGCCGGCCTTCATCCGCTGTGCCCGCAGCTTCACGAAATAATCCACACGCTTCTTCAGCTCGCGCTCATGCCCGCGCTCGACGGGGATGTAGTAAATGCCCCGCTTCATGCCGTCGGGGAAGTAGTTCTGGCCGGAGAAGCCGTCCTCGGCGTCATGGTCATACTGGTAGCCGGCGCCGTAGCCCTCCTGCTTCATCAGCCTGGTGGGGGCGTTCAGGATGTGCTTGGGCGGCGGTTCCGAGCCCGTCTGGCGCGCCGCGGCCATGGCGGACTTGAAGGCCGTGTAGGCGGCGTTGGACTTGGGTGCGAGCGCGAGATGCAGCACCGCCTGTGCCAGCGCCAGCTCTCCCTCCGGGCTGCCCAGCCGCTCGTAGATCTCCCAGGCCGTGAGGCAGAGCTGCGCCGCCTCCGGGTCCGCCAGGCCGATATCCTCCACCGCCATGCGCGTGATGCGCCGGGCCAGGTATCGCGGGTCCTCGCCGCCGGTGAGCATCCGTGCCAGCCAGTAGAGCGCCGCGTCGGGGTCTGAGCCGCGCACCGATTTGTGCAGCGCGGATATGAGGTTGTAATGCTCGTCGCCGGACTTGTCGTAGCGCGGGGCGCGGCGGGCCAGCCGCCGGGTGAGCGCCTCGCGGTCCAGCGTGGCGGGGGCGCCGATCACCTGCTCGGCGAGGTTGAGGAGGGCGCGGCCGTCGCCATCCGCCATCTCCAGGATCGCGTCGCGTGCCCCGGCATCGAGCGGCAGCGGCCCGGACACCCGCTCCACCCGCTCCAGCATCTCGCCAAGCGCCGCGGCGTCGAGCCTCCGCAGCACCATCACCTGCGCCCGCGAGAGCAGCGCCGCGTTGAGCTCGAAGGAGGGGTTCTCCGTCGTCGCGCCTACGAGCACGATGGTGCCGTCCTCCATGTGCGGCAGGAACCCGTCCTGCTGGGCCTTGTTGAAACGGTGGATCTCGTCGACGAAAAGCAGCGTGCCCCGGCCCTGGCCATGCCGCAGGCGGGCGGCCTCGAACACCTTCCGCAGCTCCGGCACGCCGGTGAAGATCGCGGAGATCTGCACGAAGGAGAGATCGGTCTCCGAGGCGAGCAACCGGGCGATGGTGGTCTTGCCCACGCCCGGCGGGCCCCAGAGGATGAGCGAGGAGAGATGTCCGGAGGCCAGCATCGCCCCGAGCGGCCCCTCCGGACCGATCAGCGCATCCTGCCCGATCACCTCCGCCAGCGTGGCCGGGCGCAGCCGGTCGGCAAGCGGGCGCGGACCGCCGGCAGCCGGCGGCGGGGAGGCGGGATCACTGTCGAAAAGGTCAGCCATGGATCTCACATGCGCCAGACGGGCGGGCTTGGCAAGAGCGGGCCGCGGCTACCCGGGCACCTCGCCGGCACACACCGCCCGGGCCACGTGACAGGGGTGCCGACAACACGGCCCTCCGGCGGGGCACACCGCTGCGGCCGTCCGGGCCACGCACCGGCATGCACCGCTCTGGCCGGATGACTGGGGTGCCGACAACACAGCCCCCGGCGGGGCACACCACCGCGGCCGTCCGGGCCACGCACCGGCGTGCACCGCTCTGGCCGCATGACAGGGGTGCAGGCAACACGCCTCCCCGGCGGGACACGCCGTGTCGGGACCACGATCCCGTCTGCCCGAACCACGCCGCGGCGCAACCGCGGCCCGCTCGGCACAGGGTGCGCGTGCAACGCGCGGGGCCACGGGGGAGCGCACGCCGGCACGCCCGAGCCGCTGGCCGGGAACCGGCGGCCTCTGCGCCGCTTCCGCCCTCCCCCCACGTGAGGGCCCGTCTTGAGCCGGGGCGCGCAGCCCGGACAGCAAAAAGCCGCCCCGGGACGGGGGCGGCCTTGCGATGACGGAACCTGGTGCGGGAAACCCGCGGGCGGCTCACTCCTCGTCGGCGGACTCGAACTCGGCCACGCGGGCCTTGTCGCCGGCGCCCTTGGCGGCCGGATCGCGGTCGACCAGCTCGATGATCGCCATCGGAGCCATGTCGCCATAGCGGAAGCCGGCCTTCAGGACGCGGGTGTAGCCACCGGCGCGGTCCTTGTAACGCTCGGCCAGCACGGCGAAGAGCTTCTGCACCGGCACGTCCTGCTTCAGCTGGGCGGCGGCGAGACGGCGGGAGTTCAGATCACCGCGCTTGCCGAGGGTGATGACCTTGTCCATCACGCGCTTCAGCTCTTTGGCCTTCGGCAGGGTGGTCTTGATCTGCTCGTGCTCGATGAGCGAGCAGACCATGTTCGCGAACATCGCCTTGCGGTGTTCATGGGTCCGGTTCAGCTTCCGGTAGCCGTTGGAGTGACGCATGTCATGTGTCCTTTTGCGTGTTGTGCTTTGTCCGGCCTCATCTGGCGGAGGCCTCCTTGGGGCGGATACCCGGGCAGTCACGACCGCCCCGGAAACCGGGGCGGCCGCGTCGAAAATCAGAAGTGGTCTTCGTACTTCTTGGCCAGCTCGTCAATATCGTCGGGCGGCCAGTCCACAACATCCATGCCGAGGTGAAGGCCCATGGTGGTGAGCACTTCCTTGATCTCGTTCAGCGACTTGCGGCCGAAGTTCGGGGTACGGAGCATCTCCGCCTCGGTCTTCTGGATCAGGTCGCCGATATAGACGATGTTGTCGTTCTTCAGGCAGTTGGCCGAGCGCACGGAGAGCTCCAGCTCGTCGACCTTCTTGAGCAGGAGCGGGTTGAACTCCAGCTCCTCGGCGGCGTCGGAGCGGGTGTGCGTCTCCGGTTCCTCGAAGTTCACGAACACGGTCAGCTGGTCCTGAAGGATGCGGGCCGCGTAGGCGATCGCATCATCCGGGGTCAGCGACCCGTCGGTCTCCACCGTGAGGGTGAGCTTGTCGTAGTCCAGCACCTGGCCCTCGCGGGTGGGCTCGACCTTGTAGCTCACCTTCTTCACCGGCGAGAACAGCGCATCCACCGAGATCAGCCCGATCGGGGCATCCTCGGGGCGGTTCTTGTCGGCGGCGACATAGCCCTTGCCGGAGGCGATGGTCAGCTCCATGTGGAGCGTCGCACCGTCATCGAGATGGGCGATGACGTGGTCCGGGTTCAGCACCTCGATCCCGTTGGTCACCGAGATGTCCCCCGCGGTCACGACACCCGGGCCGGTGGCCGAGAGCACGACACGCTTCGGGCCGTCCACTTCCATCTTGAGCGAAACGCCCTTGAGGTTGAGGACGACATCGGTAACATCCTCACGGACGCCAGCGATCGAGGAGAACTCGTGCAGCACGCCGTCGATCTGGATAGAGGTGATCGCGGCACCCTGCAGGGAGCTCAGCAGCACCCGGCGCAGAGCGTTGCCGAGCGTGAGACCGAAGCCCCGCTCCAGCGGTTCCGCAACGGCAACAGCCTGCCGGCGCGGATCGTGGCCGGGGCGGATGTCAAGCTGCTGCGGACGAATCAGTTCCTGCCAGTTCCTGTGGATCATGTCTTGGTCCTCCATCCTTGCCCTGGGTCGGATCCGCGATCCGGGCGCTCGAGGAAAATTACAAAAGGCACGCAGGCCGGGATTCGCATCCCGGCCTGCGCGCTGAATGGGGGCGTCAGACCCGGCGGCGCTTCGGAGGACGGCAGCCGTTATGGGCGATCGGGGTCACGTCACGGATCGCGGTGACGGTGAAACCGGCGGCCTGGAAGGCGCGAAGGGCGGACTCACGGCCGGAACCGGGACCCTGCACCTCGACCTCGAGGGTGCGCATGCCATGCTCCTGAGCCTTCTTCGCGGCGTCCTCGGCGGCAACCTGCGCGGCGTAGGGAGTGGACTTGCGGGAGCCCTTGAAGCCCATCGTGCCGGAGGAGGACCATGCAATCGCATTGCCCTGCGCGTCGGCGATCAGGATCTTGGTGTTGTTGAAGCTGGAATTCACATGGGCCACGCCCGATGCGATGTTCTTGCGTTCCTTGCGCTTGGGCGCTGCGCGTTTTTCGCGTGCCATCTACCGGCCTCCTTACTTCTTCTTGCCGGCGATGGGCCGTGCGGGACCCTTGCGGGTGCGGGCATTGGTGTGGGTCCGCTGACCACGCACCGGAAGGCCGCGACGATGGCGCAGGCCGCGGTAGCAGCCCAGGTCCATCAGGCGCTTGATGTTCACGGCGCGCTCACGCCGCAGGTCACCTTCCACCGCCACGTTGGCGTCGATGAACTCGCGCACGGCGAGGACTTCGGCGTCAGACAGTTCGTTCACCCGGCGGCTGGATTCGATCCCGACCGCAGAGCAGATTTCCTTGGCCGTCGTGTTACCGATGCCATGAATATAGGTAAGGGCGATCTCAACGCGTTTTCCGGTTGGGATGTTTACGCCCGCAATGCGTGCCACGTCTCAAGCTCCGTTCATCTCTCGGCCCGCGCGAGGGGCCTATGTCACAATCAAAGCCGACCCTGCTGCCCTCGGCGAGGAAAGCAAGTCCGGCTGAACGGGCCCCGTCCCGGGCCCCAAGGCATCCCGCGCTCCCGAGGTGAAATCGTAGGTGGAAGCGACTCTCAACAGAGAGAGCGCGGAGTATAGAAAACGGGACCCTGCCGTCAAGGCAGGAATCCCGCGATCGTCAAGGTTTCTTTCAGGAGTCGAGCGCGGAGGCGATGGACGCGGTGACGTCCCCGATATCCGCCAGCCCGTCCACCGTCACCAGCTTGCCCTGCTTCTCGTAATAGGAGATCAGCGGGGCGGTCTCGGCGTGATAGGCAACGAGGCGGCCGCGCACGGTCTCCGCGTTGTCGTCGGCCCGACGCTTGAACTCATGGCTGCCGCACTTGTCGCAGGTGCCTTCCACGGCGGGCTTCTTGAAGCTGTCGTGGTAGCCCTCGCCGCACTTCGCGCAGGTGTAGCGCCCGGAAACGCGGCCGACCAGGGTCTCGTCGTCGACTTCCATCGACACCACCCGGTCCAGCTTCATGCCCTTCGCGGAGAGCATGCCGTCCAGCGCCTCGGCCTGGGCCGCGGTGCGGGGGAAGCCGTCGAAGATCACGCCATTCGCCACGTCGGGCGCGTCCAGCCGCTCGGAGACGATGGCATTCACGATCTCGTCGGAAACCAGCCCGCCGGCATCCATCACCGCCTTCGCCCGCTTGCCCACCTCGGTCTGGGCGGCCACGGCGGCGCGCAGCATGTCGCCCGTCGAAAGCTGGATGAAGCCTTTGGTGTCCATCAGGATCCGGGCCTGGGTTCCCTTGCCGGCACCCGGCGGACCTAGAAGGATAATGTTCATTTGCGTTTTCCTCTCCCCTTGCCCCGCAGGCGCGACTTCTCGATCAGGCCTTCATACTGGTGCGCCAGCATGTGCGACTGGATCTGGTTGATGGTGTCCATGGTCACGGAAACCACGATCAGCAGCGAGGTCCCGCCAAAGTAGAACGGCACCGCCGCCTGCGAAATGAGGATTTCCGGCAGGAGACAAACAGCCGCAAGATACCCGGACCCGATCACCAGAAGGCGCGAGACGACATAATCGAGATAATCGGCCGTGCGCGGTCCCGGGCGCAGGCCGGGCACGAAGCCCCCCTGCTTCTTCAGGTTGTCCGCCACGTCCTCGGATTTGAAGGCGACGTTGGCAGTGTAGAAATAGGTGAAGAACACGATCATCGCCGCGAACAGCACCAGATAAAGCGGCTGGCCATGACCCAGATAGGCCGCGACATAGCTCAGCACGCCGGTGGAATCGCTGCCGGCGAAGCTGGTGACCGTGGTCGGCAGCAGCAGCAGCGAGGAGGCAAAGATCGCGGGGATCACACCCGCCGGGTTCACCTTGATCGGCAGGTTGGAATTCGAGCTGTCGTAGACCTTCATCCCCACCTGGCGCTTCGGGAACTGGATGACGATCTTGCGCAGCGCCCGCTCCATGAACACCACGAAGGCGACCACGGCGACAGCCATCACCATCACGCCGAGGATCATGCCGGCGGAGATCTGGCCCTGGCGGCCCAGCTCGAAGAACTGCACGAGGGCGCGCGGCAGCCCGGCCACGATGCCCACGAAGATGATCAGCGAGATGCCGTTGCCGATGCCCCGGGCGGTGATCTGCTCACCGAGCCACATCAGGAACATCGTGCCGCCCACCAGGGTGACCACGCAGGTGGCGCGGAAGAACCAGCCGGCCTCCAGCACCAGGTTCTGGCTCTCCAGCCCCACGGCGATGCCATAGGCCTGGAACAGCGCCAGCAGCACGGTGCCGTAGCGGGTGTACTGGTTGATCTTCTTACGGCCCGCCTCACCCTCTTTCTTGAGGGCTTCCAGCTGGGGGACCATCGAGGCCATGAGCTGCACGATGATCGAGGCCGAAATGTAGGGCATGATGCCGAGGGCGAAGATCGCCATGCGACCCAGCGACCCGCCGGTGAACATGTTGAGCATGCCGCCGATGCCCTGCCCCGCGCGCTCGAAGAACGCCTGGAGCTGTACCGTATCCACCCCCGGAACGGGGATATGCGTGCCCAGCCTGTAGACGATCAGCAGGGCCAGGGTGAACAGGATCCTGTTCTGCAGGTCCTTGGCCTTCCCGAAATTGCCCCAACTGAGGTTCTGGGCCATCTGTTCCGCGGCCGATGCCATGCTCCACCCTCCAAAATTGCGCCGCCCGGGTCCGATGACCGGGGCGGCGCTGCAGACGTATCCGATCTAAAGTGCGCAGCGCGCACCCACAAGCCTTATTCCGCCGATGCGGTGTCCGGAGCGCTCACCTTCAGGCTACCGCCGGCGGCTTCCACCGCGGCAATGGCCGACTTCGAGGCGCCGGTCACTTCGAGGGTCAGCTTCGAGGTGACGGTGCCCTTGGCGAGAACGCGGATGCCGTCGAGCTTGCGGCGCACGGCACCGCAGGCGATCAGCGCATCCTCGGTGATCGTCGCGGCGGCGTCGAGCTTGCCGGCGGCGATGAATTTCTCGATGAGGCCGAGGTTGATCACGGCATGGTGCTTGCCGAAGGGCGCGTTGGTGAAGCCGCGCTTCGGCAGGCGCCGGTAGATCGGCATCTGGCCGCCTTCGTAGCCGTTGATGGACACGCCCGAGCGGGACTTCTGCCCCTTGATACCGCGGCCACCCGTCTTGCCCTTGCCCGAACCCGGGCCACGGCCGATGCGCTTGCGAGCCTTGGTGGCGCCGGGCATATCGGCGAGTTCGTGAAGTTTCATGACGCTGTCTCCTCTGGCCGGACGCGGGAGCGGAGCGTCAGAGCTCCCGGACACGGCATGTTGCGGGCAGGCGGACGCCGGCCCCGGAACGCGGATGTCCCGGGCATGGCCCGGGACCCCGAATGGCAGTGCCCCCCGAGGAGGGCAGGAGGGCGATTACTCGCGCTCCTCGATGATCTGAACGAGATGCGGGATCTTGTTGACCATGCCCCGGACGGACGGCGTGTCCTCCAGTTCACGGGTCTTGTGCATCTTGTTGAGGCCGAGGCCGATCAGCGTGCGGCGCTGAACGTCCGGGCGGCGGATCGGCGAACCGACCTGCTTGACGACGATGGTCTTTGCCATTGCTCCGGTTCCTTACGCTTCAGCCGCTTCCGGGGCGTCATGGTCGTGCCGGGGCAGGATGTCCGCCACCTTCTTACCGCGACGCTGAGCCACCTGACGCGGGCTGGACTCACCGACGAGCCCGTCCATGGTGGCGCGGATCATGTTGTAGGGGTTCTGCGAGCCGATGGACTTCGCGACCACGTCCTGGATGCCGAGCATCTCGAACACGGCGCGCATCGGACCACCCGCGATGATGCCGGTACCCTGCGGGGCGGCGCGCATCACGACCTTGCCGGCGCCGTGGCGGCCTTCCTGGTCGTGGTGCAGCGTCCGGCCCTCGCGGAGCGGAACCCGGATCATCTGGCGCTTCGCCTGCTCGGTGGCCTTGCGGATCGCTTCCGGAACTTCGCGGGCCTTGCCCTTGCCGAAGCCCACGCGACCCTTCTGGTCACCGACAACCACGAGAGCTGCAAAGCCGAAGCGCTTGCCGCCCTTCACGGTCTTCGAAACGCGGTTGATCGCGACGAGGCGATCGGCGAATTCCGGGGTTTCGTCGCGGTCGCGACGGTCCCGACGGTTGTCTTCCCGTGCCATTATCGCCTCCTCAGAACTTGAGACCGCCCTCACGGGCGGCATCCGCAAGGGCTTTCACCTTGCCGTGGAAAAGGTAGCCGCCACGATCGAACACGACTTCCTCGACACCGGCGGCTTTCGCGCGCTCGGCAATCGCGGAGCCGATCTTCGCGGCAGCCTCGACGTTGTTCTTGCCCGCGAGACCGAACCCGGCCTCCAGCGTCGACGCCGCGGCGAGGGTCCGACCCTGCGCGTCGTCGATCACCTGGACCGAGATGTTCTTCGAGGACCGGTGGACGCTCAGCCGGGGCTTGCCGCCACTGACCTTCGCGAGCCTGCTCCGCACGCGCATACGGCGTTTCTGGAACAGCGCAAGTTTGCTCATAGCCATCTTGTTGCTCCTTACTTCTTCTTGCCGTCTTTGCGGAAGATGAACTCACCCTTGTAGCGGATGCCCTTGCCCTTGTAGGGCTCCGGACGCCGCCAGTCGCGGATCTTGGCCGCCACTTCGCCGACTTCCTGCTGATCGATACCCTCGATCGCGATCTCGGTCGGCTTTGCGCAGACGATCGAGATGCCTTCCGGGATCGGGAAGTCGACATCATGGGAGTAGCCGAGCGCCAGCTTCAGGATCTTGCCCTGGACCTGGGCGCGGTAACCGACACCCTGGATCTCGAGCTCCTTCTTGAAGCCGGTGGTCACGCCCGTCACCAGGTTCTCGACCTGGGTCCGGGACATGCCCCACTGCTGGCGGGCGCGCTTGGACGTGCCACGCGGCTTCACCACGACGGTGTTCTCTTCGACCTTGATGTCGACATCATCGGTCGCGCGGAAGGTGCGGACGCCTTTCGGCCCCTTCACCTCGATGGTCTGGCCCGAAACGGAGGCGGAGACGCCACCAGGGATCGGAACCGGTTTCTTGCCAATACGAGACATAGCCAGCTCCCTCAGAACACGGTGCAGAGCACTTCGCCACCGACATTGCCGGCGCGGGCCTGCGCATCAGAGAGGACACCCTTGGGGGTCGACAGGATCGCCACGCCGAGGCCATTGCGGACCGACGGGAGCTCCTTCACGCCTTTGTAGACGCGACGACCGGGCGTGGAGACGCGCTTGATTTCGCGGATCACCGGGGTGCCGTCGAAGTACTTGAGTTCGATCAAGTAGTTCGGCTTGCCCTTGACGCTGTCATCCAGGGAGTAGCCCCGGATGTAGCCTTCGGAGGCGAGCACATCGAGAACCCAGCCGCGCAGCTTCGACGCAGGCGTGATCACCTTCGTCTTGCCGCGCATCTGCGCGTTGCGGATGCGGGTCAGCATATCGCCGAGAGGATCGTTCACAGACATTTTGCGCTCCTCACCAGCTGGATTTGACCATGCCCGGAACCTGACCCATGGAGGCCAGATCGCGCAGGGCGATACGGGACATCTTCAGCTTCCGGTAGTAGGCCTTCGGACGACCCGAGATCTGGCACCGGTTGTGAAGACGGGTGGGCGAGGAGTTGCGGGGCAGCTTGGCGAGCTTGAGGCGCGCCTTGAACCGCTCGGACATCTCCAGGTTTTCATCAGTCGCGGTCGCCTTCAGCGCTGCCCGTTTGGCGGCGTACTTGGCAACCAGCTTCTCGCGCTTCTTCTCGCGCTCGATCATGCTTACTTTGGCCATTTTCTCCTCCGCCTCAGTTCTGGAAGGGCAGGTTGAAGTGCTTCAACAGCGCCTTCGCTTCCGCATCAGAAGCAGCGGAGGTGCAGATGACGATGTCCATGCCCCAGACCTGATCGACCTTGTCGAAGTTGATCTCGGGGAACACGATGTGCTCCTTCAGGCCCATGGCGTAGTTGCCACGGCCGTCGAAGCTCTTACCCGACACGCCGCGGAAGTCACGGATACGGGGCATCGCGATAGTGGTCAGGCGGTCCAGGAACTCGTACATGCGGTCCGCGCGAAGGGTCACCTTCACACCGAGCGGCATGTCTTCGCGCACCTTGAAGCCCGCGATGGACTTCTTCGCCTTGGTGATGACGGGCTTCTGCCCGGCGATCGCCATCAGGTCGTCATGGGCGGACTTGATCTTCTTGGAATCAGAAACCGCTTCACCGACGCCCATGTTCAGGACGATCTTCTCGAGCTTCGGGACCATCATCTCGTTCTTGTACGAGAATTCTTCCTTCAGCGCCGCGCGGATCTTCTCCTTGTAGAGAGCGCGCAGACGGGGCGTGTAATCAGCCATCGATCGTCTCCCCGGACTTCTTCGCGAAACGCACCTTCTTGTCACCCTCCATGCGGAAGCCGACGCGGGTCGCGCCACCCTCCTTGGGGTCGACGAGTGCGAGGTTCGACAGGTGGATCGCGGCCTCTTTCGAGACGCGGCCGCCCTGGTCGGTCTGGGTCTGGCGAATATGGCGGATGGCCATGTTGACACCCTTCACCACAGCGCGCTCATCCTTCGGCATCACCGAAAGAATCTCGCCCTGCTTGCCCTTGTCCTTGCCGGCAAGAACGATGACGGTATCGCCCTTCTTGAGTTTCGCAGCCATCAGAGCACCTCCGGAGCCAGCGAAATGATCTTCATGAAGTTCTTGGCGCGCAGCTCGCGCACGACCGGGCCGAAGATACGGGTCCCGACCGGCTCACCCTGGTTGTTCAGGATGACGGCGGCGTTGCGGTCAAAGCGGATGGCGGTGCCGTCTTCGCGACGCACTTCCTTCGCGGTGCGAACGATCACGGCCTTGCGGACGTCACCCTTCTTCACGCGTCCCCGCGGAATGGCTTCCTTGACGGAAACCACAATGATGTCGCCGACGGACGCATACTTGCGATGCGAGCCGCCGAGAACCTTGATGCACTGCACCCGGCGTGCGCCGGAGTTGTCAGCGACATCCAGATTGGTCTGCATCTGGATCATTGGGTTACTCCCGACCTGTGGGGACCTGCCCCACGGTTTCGACTAACCGGGCATGTGGGGAAGACCGCTTACGCGGTTTCGGTCACCACAGCCCAGCGTTTGCTTTTCGAGACCGGGGCGCACTCTTCGATGCGCACGGTGTCGCCGGTCTTGAACGTGTTGAGCGGGTCATGAGCCCGGTACTTCTTGGACGTCCGGACGGTCTTCTTCATGACCGGATGCGCGAAGCGACGCTCGACCAGAACCGTGACGGTCTGCTCGTTCTTGTCGCTCACGACGGTGCCCTGCAGGATGCGCTTCGGCATTCTCGTCTCTCTCCGATCACTCGGCCGCCGAAGCGGCTTTCTGGTTCAGAATCGTTTTCACGCGAGCAACGTCCTTGCGGACGACGCCCATGCGTGCGGTGTTCTCGAGCTGGCCGGTGGCCTGCTGGAAGCGGAGGTTGAAGGCCTCCTTCTTGAGCGCGACGAGCTGATCGCGCAGCTCATCGGGCGTCTTGTCGCGCAGTTCGGCGGCGTTCATCGCCATATCCCTTCATCAGAAGTCATGGGAATCAGCCCCATGCTTTTCCAACCAAAATAAAGGCCGAGGCCCCGGAAATTTCCGGGGCCCTGCCCTTACCAATCCTCGCGCTGGACGAACCGGCACTTGATCGGCAGCTTCATGGCGGCCAATCTGAGGGCCTCCCTTGCCACATCTTCGGCCACGCCGTCAAGCTCGAACATGATGCGGCCAGGTTTCACCTTGGCCGACCAGTACTCGACGGAGCCCTTGCCCTTACCCATACGAACTTCGGTGGGCTTCTGCGTCACCGGGTTGTCGGGGAAGATGCGGATCCAGACACGGCCCTGGCGCTTCATGTGGCGGGTCATCGCGCGGCGGGCCGCCTCGATCTGCCGCGCGGTGATGCGCTCAGGCTCGGTCGCCTTCAGGCCGAAAGACCCGAAGTTGAGGTCAGTACCGCCCTTGGCTTCGCCATGGATCCGGCCCTTGTGGAGCTTGCGGAATTTTGTGCGCTTCGGTGAAAGCATCTTCTATCCTCCTCAAGCGCCGCGCTGCGGGCGCCCACCGGCACCCTCCTGCAGCTCGGCCTGGCGACGGTCGCGTGCGGCGGGGTCATGTTCCATGATCTCGCCTTTGAAGATCCAGACCTTGATCCCGATGATGCCGTAGGCGGTGAGCGCCTCGGACGTCGCGTAATCAATGTCGGCACGCAGCGTGTGCAGCGGAACGCGGCCCTCGCGGTACCACTCGACGCGGGCGATTTCCGCGCCGCCGAGCCGGCCGCCGAGGTTGATGCGGATACCCAGGGCACCCATGCGCATCGCGTTCTGCACCGCGCGCTTCATGGCGCGACGGAAGGACACGCGACGCTCGAGCTGCTGGGCGATGTTCTCGCCGACCAGCTGGGCGTCCACTTCCGGGCGACGCACTTCAACGATGTTGAGGTGCAGCTCCGAATCGGTGAGCTTCGCAACTTCCTTGCGCAGCGTCTCGATGTCGGCGCCCTTCTTGCCGATGATCACGCCCGGGCGCGCCGAGTGGATCGTCACCCGGCACTTGCGGTGCGGGCGCTCGATGATCACGCGGCTGATGCCGGCCTGGGCGCAGCGCTTCTTGATGAACTCGCGGATCTTGAGATCCTCGTGCATCAGGCGGCCGTAGTCCTTGGTGTCCGCATACCAGCGGCTATCCCAGGTACGGTTGATCTGCAGGCGCAGACCGATCGGATTGACCTTCTGTCCCATTATGCCTGCTCCTCGACCTGACGGACCCTGATGGTGATCTGGCTGAACGGCTTCATGATCTTGCCGAACCGGCCGCGGGCACGCGGGTGACCGCGCTTCAGGACCAGGTTCTTGCCGACATAGGCTTCGACCACAACCAGCTCATCGATGTCGAGCCCGTGGTTGTTCTCGGCGTTGGCGATGGCAGACTGAAGGCACTTCTTCACGTCAGCCGCGATGCGCTTCTTCGAGAAGGTGAGATCGGTCAGCGCCTTGCCGACCGGCTTCTTCCGGATGAGCTGCGCGACGAGGTTCAGCTTCTGCGGGCTGGTGCGCAGCATCCGCGTCTTGGCCATTGCCTCGTTTTCCGCCACGCGACGGGGGTTTTTCTTCTGTCCCATGGCTTACTTCCGCTTCGCTTTTTTGTCGGCGGCGTGCCCGTAGTAGGTGCGGGTCGGGCTGTACTCACCGAATTTCTGACCGATCATTTCCTCGGTGACATTCACCGGGATATGCTTCTGGCCATTGTAGACGCCGAAGGTGAGACCCACGAACTGAGGCAGGATCGTCGACCGGCGGGACCAGATCTTGATGACTTCATTACGGCCGCTCTCGCGCGACTTCGCTGCCTTCTTGAGGACATACGAGTCGACAAAGGGGCCTTTCCAGACGGAACGTGACATAGGGCTGGCTCCTTATTTCTTGCGCTGGTGGCGCGAGCGGAGGATGAACTTATCGGTCGCCTTGTTGCTGCGCGTCCGATGACCTTTGGTCGGCTTGCCCCACGGGGTAACCGGGTGGCGGCCGCCCGAAGTCCGACCTTCACCACCGCCGTGCGGGTGATCGATCGGGTTCATTGCGACACCGCGGACCGACGGGCGGATGCCCTTGTGCCGGTTGCGGCCAGCCTTGCCGATGTTCTGGTTCGAGTTGTCGGGGTTCGACACCGCGCCAACCGTGGCCATGCACTCCTGGCGCACGATGCGCAGCTCGCCCGAGGACAGGCGGAGCTGGGCATAGCCGCCATCGCGACCGACGAACTGGGCATAGGTGCCGGCAGCGCGGGCGATCTGCCCGCCCTTGCCTGCCTTCATCTCGACATTGTGCACGATCGTGCCGATCGGCATGCCGGAGAAGGGCATCGCATTGCCCGGCTTCACGTCGACGCGGGAGCCCGCGATCACGCTGTCACCGACTGCGAGGCGCTGCGGGGCCAGGATGTAGGCCTGCTCGCCGTCCTCGTAGCGCACGAGCGCGATGAACGCCGTCCGGTTGGGGTCGAACTCGACCCGCAGAACGAGCCCGGGCACGTCCCACTTGCGACGCTTGAAATCGACGATGCGGTAGAGGCGCTTCGCCCCACCGCCCTTGCGACGCATCGTGATCCGCCCGGTGTTGTTCCGGCCGCCATTCTTCGTCAGACCCTCGGTGAGGGCTTTGACGGGGCGACCTTTCCACAGCTCCGAACGGTCGATCAGAACCAGACCTCGCTGGCCCGGCGTCGTCGGCTTGTATTTTTTCAACGCCATCTTGCTGTCTTCCGCTTCACTGGTTGTTCAAGACGTTTGTATGCGGCACCCGACGAATCGGGCACCGCAGGCATGTATCAGAGACCGGTGGTGACGTCGATGGTTGCACCATCGACAAGCGTCACATAGGCCTTTTTCACATCGTTCCGGCGGCCGATCCGGCCACGGAAACGCTTCACCTTGCCCTTGGTGATGGTGGTGTTGACCGCCTTCACCTTGACATTGAAGAGCGTTTCCACGGCAGCCTTGATCGCCGGTTTCGTCGCGTCCATCGCGACTTCGAAAACGACAGCGCCGCTCTCGGAAGCCATGGTCGCCTTCTCGGTCACGATCGGGCGTCGGATCACGTCGTACTGTTCGGGCTTCGCACTCATTTCAGGCGCGCCTCCAGCGCTTCCACGGCCGCCTTCGTCAGCACCAGCTTGGTGCGACGCAGGATGTCGTAGACGTTGGCGCCCTGGCTCGGCAGCACATCGACATTGTCGAGGTTGCGTGCCGCACGGGCGAAGTTTTCGTTCACCTCGGCGCCGTCGATGAACAGCACCTTCTCGAGGCCGAGCTTGGTGAGGCTCTTGCGGAGCTGGGCAGTCTTGGCCTCTTCCATCGACGCGGAGTCGATGATCACCAGCTCACCCGCTGCGTATTTCGCAGACAGGGCGTGCTTGAGACCAAGGGCGCGCACCTTCTTCGGGAGCTCATGGGCGTGCGAGCGCACGACCGGCCCCTTCGTGGTGCCACCGTGGCGGAACTGCGCCACGCCCTTGCTACCGTGACGGGCACCACCGGTGCCCTTCTGGCGGTAGATCTTCTTGAAGGCGTAGCTCACCTCGGACCGGGTCTTGGTCTTGTGAGTTCCCGCCTGGCGCCGGGCCAGCTGCCAGCGCACGACGCGCTGCAGCAGGTCGGCGCGCGGCTCGAGCCCGAAGACGTCGTCGGCGAGCTCGATCTCGCCCGCCGAGGCGGCGTCAAAATTGATCACATCGGCCTTCATTCTTCCGCGCCTCCTTCGGGGGCTGCAACCGGAGCGTCCGCGACAGCGGCGGCCCGGATGGCGGCAGGCATCGGCAGACCTTCGGGCGCACGCGTCTTCACGGCGTCCTTGATCGTGACCCAACCGCCCTTGGAGCCGGGAACGGCGCCCTTGACCATGACCAGGCCGCGATCGACGTCGGTGCGCACGACTTCCAGGTTCTGGGTCGTGACGCGCACGGCGCCCATGTGGCCGGCCATCTTCTTGCCCTTGAACACCTTGCCGGGGTCCTGGCACTGGCCGGTGGAGCCGTGCGAACGGTGGCTGACCGACACACCATGCGACGCCCGGAGGCCGCCGAAGTTGTGCCGCTTCATCGCACCGGCAAAGCCCTTACCGATCGAGGTGCCTGCAATGTCGACCTTCTGGCCGGCAAGGTAGTGGTCGGCGGTGATCTCGGCACCAACCTCGATGAGGTTGTCCGGGGTCACGCGGAACTCGGCCAGGCGACGCTTCGGTTCCACGCTCGCCTTGGCGAAATGGCCGCGCATCGGCTGGCTGACATTCTTCGCGCGGATCGTGCCGGCACCGAGCTGAACAGCGGAGTAGCCATCCTTCTCGGCCGTACGCTGCGCGACGACCTGTACGTTTTCCATCTGAAGGACGGTCACGGGAATCTGCTTCCCGTCCTCCATGAACAGCCGGGTCATGCCCAGCTTCTTTGCGAGTACTCCAGAGCGCATCGTTCCGCGTCCCCTCAGAGTTTGATTTCGACATCAACGCCGGCAGCGAGGTCGAGCTTCATCAGCGCGTCCACGGTCTGCGGCGTCGGATCAACGATATCCAGGAGACGCTTGTGCGTCCGGATTTCGAACTGCTCACGGCTCTTCTTGTCGATGTGCGGACCCCGAAGAACGGTGAATTTCTCGATCTTGTTCGGCAGCGGGATAGGACCGCGTACCGTTGCACCCGTGCGCTTGGCCGTGC
The DNA here is from genome assembly GCF_005887635.2 of Paroceanicella profunda. Classification (GTDB taxonomy): domain Bacteria; phylum Pseudomonadota; class Alphaproteobacteria; order Rhodobacterales; family Rhodobacteraceae; genus Paroceanicella; species Paroceanicella profunda. The sequence continues at coordinate 386,065 of NZ_CP040818.1, forward strand.
TCACGATCTCCGCAGTGCTGGCGTCCAGCACACGGTAGTCGAAGGCCTTGAGCCGGATGCGAATGTTCTGACCTTGCATGTGACCGCCTCTTTGGGATCGCTAGGTAGCTTCAAACGTAATGGCCGGGGGCGTATCCCCCGGCCAAGGGGTTCCAGGCTCGCGCCTTATTCGATGATCTTGGAGACCACGCCTGCGCCGACGGTGCGGCCGCCTTCACGGATGGCGAAGCGGAGCTTCTCTTCCATCGCGATCGGGTTGATCAGGGTCACGGTGAACTTCAGGTTGTCGCCCGGCATCACCATCTCGGTGCCCGAGGGCAGCTCGACGTTGCCGGTCACGTCCGTGGTCCGGAAGTAGAACTGCGGGCGGTAGTTGGTGAAGAACGGCGTGTGACGGCCACCCTCCTCCTTGGTCAGGATGTAGGCTTCCGCCTCGAACTTGGTGTGCGGCTTCACCGAACCCGGCTTGCACAGCACCTGACCACGCTCCACGCCCTCACGGTCGACACCGCGCAGCAGCGCGCCGATGTTGTCGCCCGCCTCTCCGCGGTCCAGCAGCTTGCGGAACATTTCCACGCCGGTGCAGATGGTCTTGCGGGTGTCGCGGATGCCGACGATCTCGATTTCCTCGCCAACCGTCACCACACCGCGCTCCACGCGGCCGGTCACGACCGTGCCGCGGCCGGAGATCGAGAACACGTCCTCGATCGGCATCAGGAACGGCTGGTCGATCGGGCGGTCCGGGGTCGGGATGTACTCATCCACGGCCGCCATCAGCTCGCGCACCTTGTTCTCGCCGATTTCCGGGTTCCGCTCCTCGAGCGCGGCCAGGGCCGAACCCGCGATGATCGGAATGTCGTCGCCCGGGAAGTCGTAGGAGGAAAGCAGCTCGCGCACTTCCATCTCCACCAGCTCCAGCAGCTCCTCGTCGTCGACCTGGTCGACCTTGTTGAGGAACACCACCAGCGCCGGAACGCCGACCTGGCGCGCCAGAAGGATGTGCTCGCGGGTCTGCGGCATCGGGCCGTCAGCCGCGTTCACAACCAGGATCGCGCCGTCCATCTGCGCCGCACCCGTGATCATGTTCTTCACGTAGTCGGCGTGGCCCGGGCAGTCCACATGCGCGTAGTGGCGCGCCGCGGTCTCGTATTCCACATGCGCGGTCGAGATCGTGATGCCACGCGCCTTCTCTTCCGGCGCGGCGTCGATCTGGTCATACGCCTTGAAGTCACCGAAGAACTTCGTGATCGCCGCGGTCAGGGACGTCTTGCCGTGGTCAACGTGACCGATCGTCCCGATGTTCACATGCGGTTTGTTCCGCTCGAATTTAGCTTTAGCCATTTCCGTATCCTTTCGTCGGCATTCGCACAGGGTGGGGTTTCCCCCACCGCGCTACGCGAATTTCGCCTGGATTTCCTGAGAGATGTTCGCCGGCACCGGCTCGTAATGGTCGAACTGCATGGTGAACTGCGCGCGGCCCGAGGACATGGAGCGCAGGTCGTTGATGTAGCCGAACATGTTCGCGAGCGGCACGAAGGCGGTGACGACATTCGCGTTGCCGCGGGTGTCCTGCCCCTGCATCTGACCACGACGGGAGGTCAGGTCGCCGATCACGCCGCCGGTGTATTCGTCCGGGGTCACGACCTCGACCTTCATCACCGGCTCGAGCAGCTTCGCGCCGGCCTTCTTGAGGCCCTCACGCATCGCTGCACGCGACGCGATTTCGAACGCGAGAACGCTCGAGTCGACGTCATGGTAGGCACCGTCGATCAGCTTCACCTTGAAGTCGATCACCGGGAAGCCGGCGAGCGGACCGGAGTCCATGACCGACTTGATGCCCTTTTCAACACCGGGGACGTATTCCTTCGGCACCGAACCACCCACGATCTCGGAGACGAAGCTGTAGCCCTCGCCCGGCTCGGTCGGCTGGATGACCAGCTTCACGCGCGCGAACTGGCCCGAGCCGCCCGACTGCTTCTTGTGGGTGTAGTCGATCTCGGCCTCGTGGCCGATGGTCTCACGATACGCCACCTGCGGCGCACCGATGTTGGCCTCGACCTTGAACTCGCGCTTCAGGCGGTCGACGAGGATGTCGAGATGGAGTTCGCCCATGCCCTTCATGATGGTCTGGCCGGACTCGGGGTCCGAATAGACCTGGAAGGACGGGTCCTCGGCCGCAAGCCGCTGCAGACCGAGAGACATCTTCTCCTGGTCGGCCTTCGACTTCGGCTCGATGGCGATCTCGATCACCGGAGCCGGGAAGCTCATCGTCTCGAGAACGACCGGCTTGGCGATGTCGCACAGGGTGTCACCGGTGGTCGTGTCCTTGAGACCGGCGATCGCGATGATGTCGCCCGCGAACGCCTCGGAGATTTCCTCCTGCTTGTTCGCGTGCATCATCACCATGCGGCCGATGCGCTCTTTCTTGTTCTTCGTGGAGTTCAGGAGAGTGCCGCCCTTGGCAATCTGGCCCGAGTAGATGCGCACAAAGGTGAGCGTCCCCATGAAGGGGTCGTTCATGATCTTGAAGGCAAGGCCCGAGAACGGCTGGCCATCGTCGGCCGAGCGCGGGATGTCGCGGGTTTCCGTCTCGTCGCCCGGGGCGAAGCCCATGTAGGCGGGAACGTCGAGCGGGCCCGGCAGGAAGTCGATCACTGCGTTGAGCATGGGCTGGACGCCCTTGTTCTTGAACGCGGAGCCGCAGAGAACCGGCACGAAGGCCATCTCCAGCGTGCCCTTGCGGATCAGCCGGCGCAGGGTCGCCTGGTCCGGCTCTTCGCCGTCCAGGTAGGTTTCCATGACCGCGTCGTCCATCTCGACGGCGAGCTCGATCATCTCAGCGCGCATTTCCTCGCACTTGTCCTTGAGCTCGTCGCGGATCGGGCGGTGAACCCAGGTCGCGCCGAGGTCTTCGCCTTCCCACACCCACTCTTCCATGGTGATGAGATCGACGTGACCCTCGAGCTCGGTCTCGGACCCGATCGGGCACTGGATCGGCATCGGACGCGCACCGGTGCGGTCCTTGATCATGTGGACGCAGTTGAAGAAGTCCGCGCCGATCTTGTCCATCTTGTTGACGAACACGATCCGCGGAACCTTGTAGCGGTCTGCCTGGCGCCACACGGTCTCGGTCTGCGGCTCCACGCCGGCATTGGCGTCCAGCACGCAGACAGCACCGTCGAGCACGGCGAGCGAACGCTCGACTTCAATCGTGAAGTCCACGTGGCCCGGGGTGTCGATGATGTTGAAGCGGAACTTCGCCTCTTCCGGGGTGTCCCCGTAGATGCCGGTAGGGTTCACGCCGTCTTCGGTGCGGAACCAGAAGGTGGTCGTCGCAGCCGAGGTGATGGTGATCCCGCGCTCCTGCTCCTGCTCCATCCAGTCCATCGTCGCGGCGCCATCATGCACCTCGCCGATCTTGTGGCTCTTGCCGGTGTAGTAGAGGATACGCTCGGTGGTCGTGGTTTTGCCGGCATCAATGTGGGCCATGATGCCGAAGTTACGGTAGCGTGACAGGGAGAAGTCGCGTGCCATCGGTCAAGTCCTGACGTTGAATTACCAGCGGTAATGGCTGAACGCTTTGTTCGCGTCGGCCATCTTGTGGGTGTCTTCGCGCTTTTTCACGGCGGTACCGCGCGAGTTCACGGCGTCGAGCAGTTCGCCGGCGAGGCGCTCTTCCATCGTGTTCTCGTTGCGGTTGCGCGACGCGGTGATGAGCCAGCGGATCGCGAGAGCCTCGCGGCGCTCCGGGCGCACTTCGACGGGCACCTGGTAGGTGGCACCACCGACGCGGCGGGAGCGCACTTCCACCGACGGCTTGATGTTGTCGAGGGCCTCGTGGAACACTTCCACCGGAGCCCGCTTGATCTTGGTCTCGACGCGCTCGAGGGCACCGTAGACGATCCGCTCGGCGGCGGACTTCTTGCCGTCGTACATGAGGTTGTTCATGAACTTGGTGAGCACCCGATCACCAAACTTGGCGTCGGGGAGAACTTCACGCTTCTCTGCGCGGTGGCGTCGCGACATCTCGTTGTCTCCTGAGCGACTAGGCTCTTTCTGGCTGGAGCAGTCGCGAAGCGCGGACCTGCATCCCGTGTTGTTCTTCAGTCCCGTCGGGGCCTGGCGCCGGGGCGCCCTGTCCGTCCGGTGTTCAATGGGCCGGCCTTGCCTCCGGTCCCGTCTGCCACGGCCAGCGCGCTCTTGGCGGTGCTGAACCATGTTGCCGCATCACAGTTCCGCGGCAGCTTTCCCCTGCCCTGCCCGGGCCGCCTGAGGCGATCCGGCCCGGTGGTCCCGGGGAAGCAATGCGCGCCATACCGGCGCCGGCAGTCGTGGCGAAACAGGTGGCCTCCGAATGAGAGGCCAGCCCATCAGATCACTTCGGCCGCTTCGCACCGTACTTGGAGCGACGCTGGCGCCGGTTCTTCACGCCCTGCGTGTCGAGCACACCGCGCAGGATGTGGTAACGCACGCCGGGAAGATCCTTCACACGACCGCCGCGGATGAGCACGACAGAGTGCTCCTGAAGGTTGTGGCCTTCACCGGGGATGTAGGAGATGACCTCGAAACCGTTCGTCAGGCGCACCTTGGCAACCTTGCGAAGGGCCGAGTTCGGCTTCTTCGGCGTGGTGGTGTAGACACGCGTGCAGACACCGCGCTTCTGCGGGCAAGCCTGCAGGTGCATGGATTTCTGACGCTTCACTCGGGGCTGCCGCGGCTTGCGGATCAGCTGCTGAATTGTCGGCATTGGGCTTAGACCCCGTTCAACCAGTTTCATCGCACGATCCGCGAAGAGTTCGCGAAACGCAAAAAGGGCCGACACCGGACCCGAAGGATCCGCCGCGGCGAAATTCCAGAGGACCGAGGGGTGAGCCCTGGGTCTTGACCGCCAGTCATTTGGCAACCGGATAACAGATTCCCCGTTGCGGAATCACGTACCCGAGCGCGCGGAACCTACGGAGTAGGGCTCCGGATGTCAACCGCATAGCAACTTGCTGACATTTCCGGAGAAGCGCGCGTGGTCCGTCTACGCGGATTCGCCGGGCATTTCCACCCCTAACTGCCAACAAGGCCGGAAGCCGCCGCCCGGAGCGCGGAATACCTGCCCCGGAACGGCACGGGCCGGGGCGGATCGCTCCACCCCGGCCCGGGACCTGCGTCTCATGCTCCGCCGCCGGGCGGTGCCGGCGGCGGTTCAGGCGATCAATCGAAGAACGGATCCCCGGTCGGCGCCGTCTCTTCCTCGGGCGGTGCCGCGGCGATGGCGGCTTCGGCGGCGGCCGCCGCCTCGGCCTGGCGCTCGGAGATCACCCGGGCGTCGCGGTCCGCGGCAACCTGGCGGATCTTCTGGATCGCGCCACCGGTGCCGGCCGGGATCAGCCGGCCGACGATGACGTTCTCCTTCAGGCCCACGAGCTTGTCGCGCTTGCCCTGGGTCGAGGCCTCGGTCAGCACCCGCGTCGTCTCCTGGAAGGAGGCGGCGGAGATGAACGAGCGGGTCTGCAGGCTGGCCTTGGTGATACCAAGCAGCACCGGCCCACCCTCGGCGGGCTCACGCCCCTCGCGGATCGACTTGGCGTTCTCCTCGTCGAACTCGACGCGGTCGACCTGCTCGCCCGGCAGCAGCGTGGTGCCGCCCGACTTGGTGATCTCGATCTTCTGCAGCATCTGGCGAACGATCACCTCGATGTGCTTGTCGTTGATCTTCACGCCCTGCAGCCGGTAGACGTCCTGCACCTCGTTGATGAGGTAATCGGCCAGGGCCTCGATGCCCATGATCGCCAGGATGTCATGCGGCGCCGGGTTGCCGTCCATGATGTAGTCACCCTTCTGGACGAAGTCGCCTTCGGCCACCGGGATGTGCTTGCCCTTGGGCACCATGTACTCGACCGGATCCGCACCTTCTTCCGCCGGTTCGATCGTGATCCGGCGCTTGTTCTTGAAGTCGCGCCCGAACCGCACCGTACCGTCGATCTCGGCGATGATGGCGTGGTCCTTCGGACGACGGGCCTCGAACAGCTCGGCCACACGCGGCAGACCGCCGGTGATGTCCTTCGTCCGGGCCCCCTCGCGCGGGATACGCGCCAGGATGCCGCCGGCGGGAACGTCCTGACCGTCCTCGACCGACAGAATGGCGTCCACCGACATGCCGTAATGGGCGGGGTTGCCGTTATCGAGCCGCATCGGCTCGCCGGTCTCCGCATCCATCACGATCACCTCGGGCTTCAGCTCGTTGCCCTTGGGCGCCGAACGCCAGTCCGACACGATGCGCTGGCTGATGCCGGTCGCCTCATCCGTATCCTCGCGCACCGAGATGCCGGGGATCAGGTCGACGAACTTCACGCGGCCCGCCTTCTCCGAGATGATGGGCAGGGTGAACGGATCCCACTCCATCAGCTTGGTCCCGCGGGAGACGATGTCGCCTTCCTTGGTCAGCAGCTTCGCACCATACGCGGCCTTGTGGGTCGCGCGCTCCACGCCCTGGTCGTCGGTGATGACGATGACCACGTTGCGGCCCATCACGAGGATGTCGCCATCGGCGGTCTCGATCAGGTTGCGGTTGCGGATGGCGACCTTGCCCTCCACCGACGCTTCGACGAAGGACTGGCTGCCGCCCTGCGCGATACCCCCGATGTGGAAGGTGCGCATGGTCAGCTGCGTGCCCGGCTCACCGATCGACTGCGCGGCAATGATGCCGACAGCCTCGCCCGGGTTCACTTTGGTGCCGCGCGCCAGGTCACGCCCGTAGCACTGGGCGCAGATGCCGTCATCGGCCTCGCAGGTCAGCGGCGAGCGGATCTTGACAGTCTGGACCTGTGCGGTCTCGATGATCTCGGAATCGCGCTCGTCGAGCAGGTGACCGCGGCTGAACAGCAGCTCGCGGCTGATCGGGTCGATCACGTCCTCGGCCAGCACGCGGCCCAGGATGCGGTCGGAGAGCGAGGCGACGACCTCACCACCCTCGACCACAGTCGCGGCGGTGATGCCGGCGTCGGTGCCGCAATCATCGATCTTGATGATGCAGTCCTGCGCCACATCCACCAGGCGGCGGGTGAGGTAGCCGGAGTTCGCGGTCTTGAGCGCGGTGTCGGCCAGGCCCTTGCGCGCGCCGTGGGTCGAGTTGAAGTACTCGAGCACGGTGAGGCCTTCCTTGAAGTTCGACACGATCGGCGTCTCGATGATCTCGCCCGAGGGCTTGGCCATCAGGCCGCGCATGCCGCCCAGCTGCTTCATCTGCGCCGGAGAGCCACGCGCGCCGGAATGCGCCATCATGTAGACCGAGTTCGGCTCCATCTGGCGCCCTTCGGCGTCGAACTTCACCGAGGAAATCTCGGCCATCATCGCGTCCGCCACCTTGTCCGAGCACTTGGACCAGGCGTCGACCACCTTGTTGTACTTCTCACCCTGGGTGATCAGACCGTCAAGGTACTGCTGCTCGAACTCCTTCGCGGCATCGCGGGTCTCGTTCACGATGGTCCACTTGGTGTCCGGGATCACCATATCGTCCTTGCCGAACGAAATGCCGGCCTTGAACGCCTCGCGGAAGCCCAGCGTCATGATCTGGTCGCAGAAGATGACCGACTCCTTCTGGCCGCAATAGCGGTAGACGGTGTCGATGATCTCGCCGACTTCCTTCTTGCGCAGGAGGCGGTTGACGATCTCGAACGGCGCCTTGGCATTCTTGGGCAGCAGCGCGCCCAGCCGCAGGCGGCCCGGCGTGGTCTCGAACCGCTGCATCACCAACTCGCCATTCTCGTCGACCTGCTCAAGGCGGGCCGTGATCTTGGAGTGCAGCGTGACGGCACCGGATTCCAGCGCGTGGTCCACTTCCTCGATATCGCGGAACACCATGCCCTGGCCGGCCATCCCCTCCTTCTCGAGGGTGATGTAGTAGAGGCCGAGGATCATGTCCTGCGACGGCACGATGATCGGCTTGCCGTTGGCGGGCGACAGCACGTTGTTCGTGGACATCATCAGGACGCGCGCCTCGAGCTGCGCCTCCATCGAAAGCGGCACGTGCACGGCCATCTGGTCGCCGTCGAAGTCGGCGTTGAAGGCCGAGCACACCAGCGGGTGAAGCTGGATGGCCTTGCCCTCGATCAGGATCGGCTCGAAGGCCTGGATGCCCAGACGGTGCAGCGTGGGCGCACGGTTCAGCAGAACCGGGTGCTCGCGGATGACCTCGTCCAGGATATCCCAGACTTCCGGACGCTCCTTCTCCACCAGCTTCTTGGCCTGCTTCACGGTGCTCGAAAGCCCCTTCGCGTCAAGCCGCGAGTAGATGAAGGGCTTGAACAGCTCAAGCGCCATCTTCTTCGGCAACCCGCACTGGTGCAGCTTCAGCTCCGGCCCCGTCACGATGACGGAGCGGCCCGAGAAGTCCACGCGCTTGCCGAGCAGGTTCTGGCGGAACCGGCCCTGCTTGCCCTTGAGCATGTCGGAGAGCGACTTCAGCGGGCGCTTGTTGGCCCCCGTGATGACGCGGCCGCGGCGGCCGTTGTCGAACAGCGCGTCCACGGCTTCCTGCAGCATGCGCTTCTCGTTGCGCACGATGATGTCGGGCGCGCGCAGCTCGATCAGCCGCTTCAGGCGGTTGTTGCGGTTGATCACGCGGCGGTAGAGGTCGTTCAGGTCCGAGGTGGCGAAACGGCCCCCGTCCAGCGGCACCAGCGGGCGCAGCTCGGGCGGGATCACCGGCACCACGGTCAGGACCATCCACTCCGGCCGGTTGCCGGATTCGAGGAAGTTCTCCACCAGCTTCAGGCGCTTGATGATCTTCTTGGGCTTCAGCTCACCGGTCGCGACCGAGAGATCCTCGCGCAGCTGGTCGGCCTCCTGCTGGAGGTCGATGGCGGCCAGCATCTCGCGGATCGCCTCGGCGCCGATGCCGGCGGTGAAGGCGTCCTCGCCGTACTGGTCCTGCGCGTCGAGGTACTCCTCCTCCGTCAGCATCTGGCGATGCTTCAGGTCGGTGAGGCCCGGCTCGATGACGACATACTGCTCGAAGTAGAGGATGCGCTCGAGGTCGCGCAGCGTCATGTCCAGCATCAGGCCGATGCGCGAGGGCAGCGACTTCAGGAACCAGATATGCGCCACCGGAGCGGCCAGGTCGATGTGACCCATCCGCTCGCGACGCACCTTCTGGAGCGTGACTTCGACGCCGCATTTCTCGCAGGTCACCCCGCGATACTTCATGCGCTTGTACTTGCCGCACAGGCACTCGTAGTCCTTGATCGGGCCGAAGATACGGGCGCAGAACAGCCCGTCCCGCTCCGGCTTGAACGTGCGGTAGTTGATCGTTTCCGGCTTCTTGATCTCACCGTACGACCAGGAAAGAATGCGCTCCGGGCTCGCGAGCGAGATCTTGATCTCGTCGAACGTCCGCGGAGGGGCACTCGGATTGAACGGGTTCATGACTTCCTGGTTCATCTCGTAACCTTTCGTCCTTTCACGTGGCGGTCGCCCGCCGGGGTGGATGGGCAGCACGAACGGCTGCCCGCCCCGTTCATCATTCGGTACCGGAATCCAGCAGCTCGACGTTCAGGCCGAGCGAGCGGATCTCCTTCACGAGGACGTTGAAGCTCTCGGGCACGCCGGCCTCGAAGTTCTCCTCGCCCTTCACGATCGCCTCGTAGACCTTGGTGCGGCCCGCCACGTCGTCCGACTTCACCGTCAGCATTTCCTGCAGGGTGTAGGCGGCGCCGTAGGCTTCGAGCGCCCAGACCTCCATCTCGCCGAAACGCTGGCCGCCGAACTGGGCCTTGCCGCCCAGGGGCTGCTGCGTGACGAGGCTGTAGGGCCCGGTCGAACGTGCGTGGATCTTGTCATCCACGAGGTGGTGGAGCTTGAGCAGGTACTTCATGCCCACGGTGACCTTGCGCGCGAAGGTCTCGCCCGAGCGACCGTCATAGAGGGTCGACTGGCCGGAGGTCTCGAAGCCCGCCTTGGTGAGGGCCTCGTTCACATCCGCTTCCTTCGCCCCGTCGAAGACGGGCGTGGCGATCGGCACACCGCGGGTCACGTTGCCCGCAGCCTCGAGCAGCTCGGCATCGGTCATGTCGGCGGTCGCGTCGTTGTAGGTCTCGTCACCGTAGACGAACTTCAGCGCGTCCTTGACCGGGGTCATGTCGCCCTTGGACCGGTACTCGTCGAGCGCGGTCTGCACCGTGAGCCCGAGGCCGCGCGCGGCCCAGCCCATGTGCGTCTCCAGGATCTGCCCCACGTTCATCCGGCTCGGCACGCCGAGCGGGTTGAGCACGAAGTCCACCGGGGTGCCGTCGGCGAGGAACGGCATGTCCTCCTCCGGCACCACGCGGGAGATGACGCCCTTGTTGCCGTGACGACCGGCCATCTTGTCACCGGGCTGCAGCTTGCGCTTCACCGCGACGAACACCTTGACCATCTTCATCACGCCGGGGGGGAGATCGTCGCCGCGGCGCACCTTCTCCACCTTGTCCTCGAAGCGGCGGTCGAGCACCTTCTTCTGCGCGTCGAACTGCTTGTTGAGCGCCTCGATCTTCGCCTGCTCGGCCTCGTCGCCGATCACCAGCTGCCACCACTGGCCGCGCGACAGCTCGCCCAGCAGGTTCTCGGTGATCTCGGAGCCGGACTTCACGCCCTTCGGGCCCTTCACCGCCGGCTTGCCGAGGATCAGGTCCTTCAGACGCGCGTAGATGTTGCGCTCGAGGATGGCGAGCTCGTCGGCCCGGTCACGGGTCAGCCGCTCGATCTCCTCGCGCTCGATCTGCAGCGCACGCTCGTCCTTGTCCACGCCGTGACGGTTGAACACGCGAACTTCCACGACCGTGCCGTAATCCCCCGGCGACATGCGCATGGAAGTGTCGCGCACATCCGCCGCCTTCTCGCCGAAGATGGCGCGGAGGAGCTTTTCCTCCGGCGTCATCGGGCTTTCGCCCTTCGGGGTGATCTTGCCGACCAGGATGTCGCCCGGCCCCACTTCGGCGCCGATGTAGATGATCCCGGCCTCGTCGAGGTTGCGCAGGGCTTCCTCGCCGACGTTCGGAATGTCGCGGGTGATCTCCTCGGGCCCGAGCTTGGTGTCTCGCGCCGCGATCTCGAATTCCTCGATGTGGATCGAGGTGAACACGTCGTCCTTCACGATGCGCTCGGAGATGAGGATGGAGTCCTCGTAGTTGTAGCCGTTCCACGGCATGAACGCGACGAGCACGTTCTTGCCGAGAGCCAGCTCGCCGAGGTCGGTGGACGGGCCGTCGGCCACCACGTCGCCGGCACGCACCGTGTCACCCACCTTCACCAGCGGGCGCTGGTTGATGCAGGTGTTCTGGTTCGAGCGCTGGAACTTGCGCAGACGGTAGATGTCCACACCCGGATCGCCCGGCTCCGCCATCTCGTCCGTCACGCGCACGACGATACGGGTGGCGTCGACCTGATCGATCACGCCGCCGCGCCGCGCGGTGATGGCCGCACCGGAATCGCGCGCAACCACTTCCTCGATGCCGGTGCCCACGAAGGGCGCCTCGGCGCGCAGCAGCGGAACCGCCTGGCGCTGCATGTTCGAACCCATCAGGGCGCGGTTGGCGTCGTCGTTCTCCAGGAACGGGATCAGCGAGGCCGCGACGGACACGAGCTGCTTCGGCGACACGTCGATGTAGTCGATGTGGTCGATCGGGGCGAGCTGGAACTCCCCGCCCTTGCGGGTGGAGGCCATGTCGTTGATGAAGCGGCCATTCTCGTCCAGCTGGGCATTCGCCTGGGCGATCGTGTACTTCATCTCCTCGGTCGCGGACATGTAGATGACCTCATCGGTCACCTGCCCGTTGTCGACCTTTCGGTACGGGGTCTCGATGAAGCCATACTTGTTCACGCGGGCGAAGGACGCGAGCGAGTTGATCAGGCCGATGTTCGGGCCTTCCGGCGTCTCGATCGGGCACATGCGGCCGTAGTGGGTCGGGTGCACGTCGCGCACCTCGAAGCCGGCACGCTCACGGGTCAGGCCGCCGGGCCCGAGCGCCGAGAGACGCCGCTTGTGCGTGACCTCGGAGAGCGGGTTGGTCTGGTCCATGAACTGGCTGAGCTGCGAGGAACCGAAGAACTCGCGCACGGCCGCGGCGGCCGGCTTCGAGTTGATCAGGTCCTGCGGCATGATCGTGTCGATCTCGACGGAGGACATCCGCTCCTTGATCGCGCGCTCCATGCGCAGCAGGCCGACGCGGTACTGGTTCTCCATCAGCTCGCCGACCGAGCGCACGCGCCGGTTGCCGAGATGGTCGATGTCGTCGATCTCGCCACGGCCGTCGCGCAGGTCCACCAGCGCGCGGATCACGGCGATGATGTCCTCGTTGCGCAGCACACGGGTGGTGTCCGGCGCGTCGAGGTCGAGACGCATGTTCATCTTCACCCGGCCGACGGCCGAGAGATCGTAGCGCTCGGGGTCGAAGAACAGGGTCGAGAACATCGCGTCCGCGGCTTCCACGGTGGGCGGCTCGCCCGGGCGCATCACCCGGTAGATGTCGATGAGCGCGCTCTCGCGGTTGTAGTTCTTGTCCGCGGCCATGGTGTTGCGGATGTAGGCACCCACGTTCACATGGTCGATGTCCAGCGTCGGCACTTCGTCGTAGCCGGCGTCGATCAGCTCCTGGAGAAGCTTGTCGGTGATCTCGTCACCGGCCTCGGCATAGATGAAGCCGGTCTCGGGGTTCACCAGGTCCTTGGCCATGTGGCGGCCCAGGATGCCCTCGTAGGGCACGAGGATCTCGGTCACCTTGCCTTCGTCGATGAGCTGCTTGACGGTGCGCGGGGTCACCTTCTTGCCGGCCTCGGCGATCACCTCGCCGGAGGCGGCGTCGATGATGTCATGCGCGGGCTTGGAGCCGCGGATGCGCTCGGGGAAGAAGGGCGCCGCCCAGCCGGAACGCTCGCGACGGAAGGTCATGGTCTTGTAGAACGCGTCGCAGATGCCCTCCTGGTCGAGACCCAGGGCATAGAGAAGCGTCGTCACCGGAAGCTTCCGGCGCCGGTCGATGCGGGCGAAGACGATGTCCTTGGCGTCGAACTCGAAATCCAGCCAGGACCCGCGGTAGGGGATCACGCGGGAGGCGAAGAGCAGCTTGCCGGAGGAGTGGGTCTTGCCGCGGTCATGGTCGAAGAACACGCCGGGAGAGCGATGCATCTGCGACACGATCACGCGCTCGGTGCCGTTCACGACAAAGGTGCCGTTGGAGGTCATCAGGGGCATGTCGCCCATGTAGACGTCCTGTTCCTTGATGTCCTTCACGGAGCGGGCGCCGGTATCGGGGTCCACCTCGAAGACGATCAGGCGCAGGGTGACCTTCAGCGGCGCGCTGTAGGTCATGTCACGCTGCTGACATTCCTCGACGTCATACTTCGGATGCTCAAGCTCGTAGCGGACGAACTCGAGAACCGCGGTCTCGTTGAAATCCTTGATCGGGAAAACCGACTGGAAGACGCCCTGGATACCGTCCCCGTCGGTCGGGGTGGCTGCATCGCCGGATTTCAGGAAGAGGTCGTAGGAGCTTTTCTGGACCTCGATGAGATTGGGCATTTTCGCGACTTCCGCGATCTTGCCGTAGAATTTCCGAATGCGCTTGCGGCCGGAATACGTCTGAGCCATGCTCGTCCTTACCTATGCTGTTGCCGCGACGGGTGGGGAGAACCATCGCGCAGCGTTCCGCCTGGGGGTCGGATCCAATACGTAAAACGGGTTCCCACTCCGCTTTTCCCGGATCCTTCGTGCCCTCCAGGACAGCCCTTCCAGCGGCTGCCCGAGACGACACGGGCTGAAGCCGCAAAAGAGCGGCTCCAGCCATGCAGAGAGCAATCCTTTAGCGGGTAATCAGGCCCGCAGTCCAGATTACTTGAGTTCGACCTTGGCGCCGGCTGCTTCCAGCTTCGCCTTGATCTCTTCGGCTTCGGCCTTCGGAGCCTGCTCCTTGACGGCCTTGCCGCCGGCCTCGACCAGGTCCTTGGCTTCTTTCAGGCCAAGACCGGTGATGGCGCGGACTTCCTTGATCACGTTGATCTTCTGCGCGCCAGCTTCGAGCAGGATCACGTCGAACTCGGTCTTTTCCTCGACAGCTGCGGTCTCGGCAGCCGGACCAGCCATCATCACAGCGCCGCCGGCGGCGGGCTCGATGCCGTACTCGTCCTTGAGGATGTTTTTCAGCTCGGAAGCTTCGAGAAGGGTGAGACCCACGATCTCTTCAGCAAGTTTCTTCAGATCAGCCATGGCTATGTTCCGTTCAGTTCGTTGAATGTATCCGGTGTCGGTTGCCCGACCGGGTTCACATTGCTGTTACTCAGGCCGCTTCGCGCTCTTCCAGGGTCTTGAGGATCCCTGCAATGTTCGAAGCAGGCGCGCCAATCGCAGAAGCGATGTTGCTTGCGGGTGCACCGATCATGCCGACGATGGTCGCGATGAGTTCTTCGCGCGACGGCATGCTGGCGACCGCATCGACCCCTGCGGGGTCGAGAACCGTTTCACCCATTGCGCCGCCAAGGATCACATACTTGCTGTTGTCCTTGGCATAGGCCTTCGCGACTTTCGCCGCTGCAACGGGGTCCTCGGAATAAGCGAGCACCGTCTGACCCTTGAGCAGGTTACCCATCGCGGAGGAGGGTTTCCCATCAAGGGCGATCTTGGCGAGCCTGTTCTTCGCGACGCGGACCGCCCCACCTGCTTCACGCATGCGGGCACGGAAATCCTGCATCTCAGCAACTGTGAGACCGGCGTAGTGAGCCACCACGACGACACCAGAGTCCGCAAAGATCTGGCCGAGTTCCTCGACCACACTTTCCTTTTGGGCTCTTTCCACAGTCTTGCTCCAGTACAGTGGCGGTCCGGGGTTGCCCCCTCGCCGCCGGCTCGTGTGAACCGGGAGAAGTCTCCCGGTCTCTCAGGTCCCGTCCGGGGTCCCGCCAAGATCCTCATGACGCAGGAGCGCCATTTCGATCCTGTCCGTTCCCCGTCTATGGCAGGGTATTAAGCTCGCGGGCCGAAGCCCCCGCGCACCCACCGTCTCGGACGGATGGCCCCCTCCCCCGGAGGAGAGCGGGCCGGACATCCCCGGGCCTAGAACCCGGGGAATTCCATTACTCGGTCACCGCGTCTGCGACGGCCACCGAGACGCCCGGCCCCATGGTGGAGCTGAGCGAGATCTTCTTCATGTAGACGCCCTTGGCGCCGGCCGGCTTCGCGCGGTTCACCGCGGAAACGAAGGCCTTCACGTTCTCGGCGATCTTCTCGGCATCGAAGCTGGCCTTGCCGACCGAGCCCTGGATGATGCCGGCCTTCTCGACCTTGAACTGGACTTCGCCGCCCTTGGCGTTCTTCACCGCGGTCGCGACATCCATGGTCACCGTGCCCACCTTCGGGTTCGGCATCAGGTTGCGCGGGCCGAGGATCTTGCCGAGACGGCCGACGATCGGCATCATGTCCGGGGTCGCGATGCAGCGATCGAACTCGATGGTGCCGCCCTGGATGGTCTCCATCAGGTCCTCGGCGCCCACGATGTCCGCGCCGGCCGCCGTGGCCTCATCGGCCTTCGGGCCGCGGGCGAAAACGGCGACGCGCACCGTGCGGCCGGTGCCGTTCGGCAGGTTCACCACGCCGCGAACCATCTGGTCCGCATGGCGGGGGTCCACGCCGAGGTTCATCGAGATCTCGACCGTCTCGTCGAACTTCGCGGAGGCGGCACCCTTGATGAGGGCCACGGCCTCGGCGAGCGCGAGATCGGCCTTGCCGGCGAACTTGGCGCGGGCGGCGGTGATGCGTTTTCCGTGCTTGGCCATGATTAACCCTTCACCTCGATACCCATCGACCGGGCAGAGCCCAGGATGATCTGCATCGCACCTTCGACGTCATTGGCGTTCAGGTCGGCCATCTTCGCCTCGGCGATCTCGCGCACCTGCTTCGCCGACACCGAACCGGCCGTCGCACGGCCGGGGGTCTTCGACCCGCCGTCCAGCTTCGCGGCCTTCTTCAGGTAGTAGGAGGCAGGCGGAGTCTTCGTCACGAAAGTGAAAGACTTGTCCTGATAGTAGGTGATGATGCAGGGCACGGGCATGCCCGGCTCCATCTCTGCGGTCTTCGCATTGAAGGCCTTGCAGAATTCCATGATGTTGATCCCGCGCTGACCCAGCGCCGGACCGATCGGGGGCGACGGGTTCGCCTTGCCGGCTTTCACCTGAAGCTTCAGGGAGCCAATGACTTTCTTGGCCATGGGGCCATCCTCCAGTTACCACCCGGAGGACGCGACCTCCGGGGCTTGCGGTTCGTGGTGCGGTGTCACGGCGCGCCGCGACGACCTCCCACGCACGAGACGGTCAGGATGCTTTCTGCACCTGGCCGTATTCCAGTTCGACCGGGGTGGCCCGGCCGAAGATCGACACGGTCACCTTGAGGCGGGCGTTCACGTCATCCACCTCCTCGACCATGCCGGCGAAGCTCTCGAACGGGCCGTCGACCACGGTCACCTGCTCACCGATCTCGAAGGTGATGGCCGGACGCGGCCGCTCGATCCCTTCCTCGACCTGGTTGAGCAGGCGGGCCACCTCTGCGTCGCGCAGCGGGGTCGGCTTGCCCTGCGGACCGAGGAACCCGGTCACGCGGTTGGTATTGGCGATGAGGTGATAGGTCTCATCCGTCAGCTGCATCTTCACCAGCACATACCCGGGCATGAAACGCCGCTCGGTCTGCACCTTCTTGCCACGACGAACCTCAACGACCTCTTCGGTCGGAACGAGCACGTCCTCGATCAGCTCGGACAGGCCTTTCTGCTCGGCCCCTTCCTTGATCGACTCGGCCACCTTCTTCTCGAAATTCGAAAGAACATGTACCGAGTACCAGCGCTTGGCCATGAGACCCCGTCCTCACCGTGTATTAAGGGCGACAGACCGGCTCTCCGGCGCTCTCACCCAATAAATTTGAGCGCGCAACCCGAATCAGCGCGCGCCCCTCTCTTCGTCGGAGTGACGCACTTAACGGCGACTCCGGGAGAAATCAAGAGGCGACGGTCAGCAGACCTTCGAGTCCGAGCTGGATGACCTGATCAACCGCAAAGAAGAAGATGGCCATGATGGTGGCCATGATGAAGACGATGATCGTGGTCGTCACCGTCTCGCGCCGCGAGGGCCACACCACCTTGGCGGCCTCGGCCCGGACCTGCTGCATGAACTGGAATGGGTTGCTGCGCGCCATCACTCTACCTTCCCGTCTTGTCCGCGCTGGCAGGGGCGATAGGGCTCGAACCTACGACCCTCGGTTTTGGAGACCGATGCTCTACCAACTGAGCTACACCCCTGTGCGCCCGCTTCCGGCCCGAAGGCTGTTCGTCGGGTGCAAGGCCCGCGCGGCCAAGCTTGCGTGACGCCGGCTCCCCCAGGACGGGGGCGCTCCGGCGAGCCCCCGCTTCCTACCGACAAGCCTGCGCCGTTTCAAGCCAAGAATTCAGGCGGCGCGCGTCTTTCCCGCGGAACCTGGCTCCGCCCGGCCCGGCAGGCCGGATGTCGGGCGCGAACGGCCCGGAAGAGCCCCCCTGACACCCCGGATCAGCCCCGTCGCCGCGGCCGATGCGGCAGAAGGTCGGCCGCCGCGCCGCCCCCTCGCCGGAGGCCCTCTCCCCCGGCTGCCGTTCCGGCGTCGACATGCCGGCCCTTTCCGCAAGTCTGCCCCGCGCCCCGACTCGCCTTCGGCGCCTGCTGCGAGTCGGGACGACATGGTCGGGCCGCCGATGCCGGGGACGGGTGACGCGTTCCGTGCCGGCGGCCGCGTCGCCGCCATCACCGACCTCCCAGTCATGCTGGCGCAGCGCTCCGGCAGCATCGCTTCGCAGATAGTGGTGGTGGCGGCAGCTCCAGGACGGGTGGCGGTCCGGCGTTCGCCACCCCAGTGCGCCCGGGCACGCGGAGGTGCCCTTGCCGAGCGCGAGGGGGCCCATCGACCCACGGCACCGGCCGCAACAAACGCGAACGGGCCGCCCCGAAGGACGGCCCGTTGCAAACCAGGGTCCGGGCCGGAGCCCGGAACCGATCACTCGATGATCTTGGAGACCACGCCTGCGCCGACGGTGCGGCCGCCTTCACGGATGGCGAAGCGGAGCTTCTCTTCCATCGCGATCGGGTTGATCAGGGTCACGGTGAACTTCAGGTTGTCGCCCGGCATCACCATCTCGGTGCCCGAGGGCAGCTCGACGTTGCCGGTCACGTCCGTGGTCCGGAAGTAGAACTGCGGGCGGTAGTTGGTGAAGAACGGCGTGTGACGGCCACCCTCCTCCTTGGTCAGGATGTAGGCCTCGGCCTCGAACTTGGTGTGCGGCTTCACCGAACCCGGCTTGCACAGCACCTGCCCGCGCTCCACGCCCTCACGGTCGACACCGCGCAGCAGCGCGCCGATGTTGTCGCCCGCCTCTCCGCGGTCCAGCAGCTTGCGGAACATTTCCACGCCGGTGCAGATGGTCTTGCGGGTGTCGCGGATGCCGACGATCTCGATTTCCTCGCCAACCGTCACCACACCGCGCTCCACACGGCCGGTCACGACCGTGCCGCGGCCGGAGATCGAGAACACGTCCTCGATCGGCATCAGGAACGGCTGGTCGATCGGGCGGTCCGGGGTCGGGATGTACTCATCCACGGCCGCCATCAGCTCGCGCACCTTGTTCTCGCCGATTTCCGGGTTCCGCTCCTCGAGCGCGGCCAGGGCCGAACCCGCGATGATCGGAATGTCGTCGCCCGGGAAGTCGTAGGAGGAAAGCAGCTCGCGCACTTCCATCTCCACCAGCTCCAGCAGCTCCTCGTCGTCGACCTGGTCGACCTTGTTGAGGAACACCACCAGCGCCGGAACGCCGACCTGGCGCGCCAGAAGGATGTGCTCGCGGGTCTGCGGCATCGGGCCGTCAGCCGCGTTCACAACCAGGATCGCGCCGTCCATCTGCGCCGCACCCGTGATCATGTTCTTCACGTAGTCGGCGTGGCCCGGGCAGTCCACATGCGCGTAGTGGCGCGCCGCGGTCTCGTATTCCACATGCGCGGTCGAGATCGTGATGCCACGCGCCTTCTCTTCCGGCGCGGCGTCGATCTGGTCATACGCCTTGAAGTCACCGAAGAACTTCGTGATCGCCGCGGTCAGGGACGTCTTGCCGTGGTCAACGTGACCGATCGTCCCGATGTTCACATGCGGTTTGTTCCGCTCGAATTTAGCCTTTGCCATCGCCTTCGTCCCAGTTTCGCCGGACCGGGAAGTGGTCCGGAAGATTCACGCGTGGGTCACTTAGGCAGAAAAGCGCCCCATGACAACAGGAATGTCCCCCGGATGCGCGGTTTCGTCCCGCTCCGGTGGAGCGGGAGGCCTGCGGGACCGGGTGCGAGGGCCCGCGCCGGGCAGGGCGTGGGGAGGATGGAGCGGGTGATGGGAATCGAACCCACGTCTTAAGCTTGGAAGGCTTCGGCTCTACCATTGAGCTACACCCGCGTCGGGCTTCATATAGCCTCGCATCGCACCGGCCTGCAAGCCCTCCCGCAGCCGGTTTCGCACGGGCGGCGGCGGCGCCCCTCCCCCCGCTCCGCCACGTCATCCGCGACAGGCCGCGCGGCGCGTGCTCTCATGCTGCAAACCGGCGAGAGGGAGGACAGCGGCCATGCAGAGCCCGGACACACATGTCGAGATCAGTCGTGAGGGCGGGGTTCAGACCATCCGCCTCACCCGGCCTGAGAAGAAGAACGCGGTGACCGAGCAGATGTACGGCGCCATCGCCGACGCGCTCACCACCGGTGACGCGGACCCGGGCGTGGGCGCCCACCTGTTCTGCGGCAGCGCGGGGGTGTTCAGCGCCGGACAGGACCTTTCCGCCTTCCTGGAACCCGGCAGTGGCGTGCCGCCGCAGCTGGACCGCTTCCTCGACGCGCAGGTGCTGGCCCGCAAGCCCATGGTCGCGGCGGTGGACGGGCTGGCCATCGGCATCGGCACCACGCTGCTCCTGCAGTGCGACATGGTATTCTGCAGCCCCGGCGCGGTGTTCCGAACCCCGTTCACTGATCTCGGCGGCGTGCCGGAGAACGCCTCGTCGCTGATCGCCCCGCAGATCATGGGGCCGCTCTGGGCCTTCGAACTGCTGTGCCTGGGGGAGACCTTCGACGCGGAGCGCGCCCTTGCCGCCCGGCTGGTGAACGCGGTGCTTCCCGTGGAGGAGCTGGAGCCGCACGCCCGCGCCGTGGCGGCACGGCTGGCGGCCAAGCCGCCGCGCGCGCTGGAGGCGGCCCGGGCGCTGGTGCGCGGATCGGTGGAGGAGCGGCTCGCCGTCAGCCGGCGCGAGCGGCAGCTGTTCTTCGAGCGCATCCGCTCGGAGGAGGCCCGCGCCGCGCTGGCCGCCGCCTTCGGCTCACCGCGCCGGAACTGAGACCGGCACCCGCACGCGCACGCTGACCGGCGTCGGGCGCAGCACGTCCAGCCGCGCGAGCAGCGCGGAGACCTGGCCCGGCCCGGCGGCGGTGATCAGCCCGCCGGCCACCAGCGCCACGAGGCCGCTCAGCGTCGCCTCGCCGGGGATCTCGCCGAAGAACACGATCCCGACGGCCACGGCCGCGATCACGTTGAAATAGGTGAAGGGCGCCAGCACCGTGGCCTCGCTCAGCCGGAAGGCGAGAATGGTGAGCAGGTGGCACATGGCGGAGAGCACGCCCAGGAGTGCCGCCCAGCACAGGTAGGTGGCATCGATGGCGGGCACGCCTTCGGCGAGGGCCAGCGGCGCGATCATCGCCGCGCCCATCAGGCTCTGCAGCGCCAGCGGGGCGAAGGTGCCGGAGGCCGCGCGGTGGGCGCGCGACACGGTGTAGAACCCGCCGAGCATCGCGCCCCCCGCCAGCGCCAGCAGCGTGCCCTGCTCCAGCCCCATCCCCGGGTCCATGATGATCACGGCACCCAGGATGCTGAGCAGCGAGCCGATCACCCGGGTCCGGGTGAGCCGCTCGCCCAGGAAGATCACCGACAGCGCGGTGGAGACGATCGGGGCGATGAGGAACCCGCCCACGGCCTCGGCCATCGGCACCATCGAGAGGGCCATGATGAAGCTGGTCATCGCGCCCATCATCAGCGCGGCGCTGAGCAGCTGGCCGCCGAGCCCGGCACGCTCGACGCGCAGCCTCTCGCCGCGCAGGCGCGCCGCGGCGAGCGAGACAAGCCCGGCGGACAGGTAGCGGGTGAAGCAGATGAAGATCGGCGCGTAGGTGAGGGACATTTCCTTCGCGACACCGTCGAGCGCCGGAGTGAGCGACATAGCGGCTAGAATGAACCAGATACCATTCTTCATCTGTCTACCCTGTCTCAAATCTGTTTTTCGGCCATGGGCCGCAGCAAAAATGACGCCGCGCGCAACCAGAGGATGATTCCATTCTTACTAGACCGGAGATTGATCGCGCAAGAGTTGATACACACTTATTAACAATGAGTTATGGAAACCCTCGCGTTAACACCTGTGGCGTGCAGGGGGAACTTCACTCAACCGGAAATGATTTTGACGGATCAGCGCCTTGCGGCGTCACTCTCCGGGAGATCGAGCGGGGCGGCATCGCGCAGCACCGCGAGGGCTGCGGCGGAGAAATCCGCGCCGTCGCGCAGGTGCCGGGCGCCGTCATGCATCACGAGGGGCGCGAGCAGCCGGAACGGGCCCCGCCCGCCCTTGCGCGCCGTCACGATGACACGGCCCGCCGCCCGCCCCTCGCGCGCGGTCACCGGCAGCACGCAGGCGTGGCCGGCGCGGGTGCCGAGGGCGCCGAGGATCTCGGGCAGCCGCTCGGCGCGCTGGATGAAGGTGAGCCTCCCGCCCGGGCGCAGCCGGCGCAGCGCGGCATCGACCCAGAGCGCCAGCGGCGTGGCGCTCTCGCGGTTGGCCCGGTCGCGGCCCGGGTCGGAGGCCGCCGGGCTGCCGGGGGCGAAATAGGGCGGGTTCGAGATCACGTGATCGAAGCTCAGCGTGCGCAGCGAGGCCGGCGGGTCCGCGAGGTCGCCGTCATGCAGCGTGAGTTCCAGCCCGGCCTCGGCCGCGTTGCGCCGGGCGAGGTCGGCATAGAGGGGCTGAAGCTCCAGCCCGTGCACCTCCAGCCCCGGCACCCGGGTGGCAAGGCACAGCCCCGCCGCCCCCACGCCGCAGCCCAGGTCCAGCACCCGGGCGCCGGCCACCGCGGGCACGGCCGCGGCCAGCAGCACCGGGTCGGTCGCGGCGCGATACCCGTCGCGCGGCTGCCAGAGCATCAGGCGGCCATCGAGGAAGGCATCGCGCGTGAGCGCTTCCGTCATGGGTCGGGCGACCACTCGATTCCGTGGTCCTCGAGCATGCGGCGCGCCATGTGCAGCCCGCTCCGCGCCACCATGATCCGGCGCGGCAATACGCCGATACTGCCCTCCAGCACGCTCATATGGACGTCCAGAACGAAGCAGTCTATATCCTCGCCTTCGAGCAAGGCGGTGACGAGGGCGATGAGCGTCGGGTCGTTGGTTCGGAGGAGTTCCTGCATGCCAACGGTGATACTTCGCCGGAGCCTGCAGGTCGAGACCGCGTTGCACGGGAATGCGAGAGGGGACGTATGCTGACCGGGGATCCGCTGGAACAACTCATGTCGCGGCTGGGCACCGACCTTGACGCCGTGAACCGCCTGATCCGGGAGCGCATGGCCAGCGAGCACGCGCCGCGCATCCCGGAAGTGACCGCCCATCTGATCGAGGCCGGCGGCAAGCGCATCCGCCCGCTGCTCACCGTGGCCGCCGCGCGCATCTGCGGCTACGAGGGCCCGCATCACCTCGGCCTCGCCGCCACGGTGGAATTCATCCACACCGCCACCCTGCTGCATGACGACGTGGTCGACGAGAGCAGCCAGCGCCGCGGCCGGCCCACGGCCAACCTGCTCTGGGACAACCAGTCCTCCGTGCTGGTGGGGGATTATCTCTTCGCCCGCGCCTTCCAGCTCATGGTCGAGCCGGGCAACCTCAAGGTGCTTTCCATCCTCTCGAACGCCGCCGCGGTGATCGCGGAGGGCGAGGTGCTGCAGCTCGCGAAGGCGCGTTCGCTCGACATGGACGAGGCCACCTACATGCAGGTGATCCGCGGCAAGACCGCGGCGCTCTTCGCCGCGGCCTGCGAGGCGGGTGCCGAGATCGCCGGCGCCGATGCAATGCATGCCGCGGCCCTGCGCGACTACGGCAATGCGCTCGGCATCAGCTTCCAGATCGCCGACGATCTGCTGGATTACGGCGGCAAGTCCGCCCAGCTCGGCAAGAACACCGGCGACGATTTCCGCGAGGGCAAGGTCACCCTGCCGGTGCTCTACGCGCTGGAGGCCGCCGCCGAGGAGGAGCGCGCCTTCTGGACCCGCGTGATCGAAACCGGGGACCAGCGCGACGGCGACCTCGAACAGGCCCTCGCGCTGATGCAGCGCCACGGCGCGCTGGAGAGCACGCGCGCCCGCGCGCTCGACATCTCCGCCGAGGCCAAGGCCCGGCTGGAGGACCTGCCGCGCGGCGAGCTGACCAGCCTGCTCTCGGACCTCGCCGATTTCGTCGTCTCCCGGGTGGTCTGACCGCCCGGCACCGCGACAGGCGCGCGCGTCCACGCCCTGACGCCATGGCCCCCCGGGCCGTGGCCCGCCGGGCCAACCCGGCGACAGATGCGACGCGCGCCCGCCTCCCCGGTCATGCCCGGCGCGCCAGGTGTCCGCCGAACCCCGCATCCCCGGCCATCCGCGGCGCGCCGAGTCCCGCACCCCACCGCTCCGCCGGCGTGCTTGCGCGCGCCGCCGGGCCGGCCCCGTGCCGTCCGGGCGGCCTGCCGGCTGCACCGCCCCCGCCTGCACTGCCCGGTCGCCGGGTCCGCCGAGGCGCGATGCCCCAGCCGGCAGCGCCCTGCCCGGGTGTGGAAGCCCGGGGCGTTTCCCGCCGCTCCGCAGGGTCAGTCTGCCAGCACCAGCCCGCCGCCGGGGCGGCGCTCGACGCGGCCGGTGAGTTCCAGTTCGCCGATGGCCTGCAGAACCTGCGCGGGCGGCGCACCGGCCTGGCGCAGGATGTCGTCCTCCGAGGCCGGGGTGTGCGACAGGAGGGCTTCGACCCGCGTCAGCAGCGGCGTGGCGCCATCGGGCGTGCAGGGTCCGGCATCGCCCGCCATGTCGCGCGGGCCGGGTTCCGGCGGCGCGTCCGGCGCGTCCCCGGCATCGGGCCAATGGGCCACGCGCAGCGCGGTGGTGCCGGCGTAGCCCAGCGCCTCCTCCACGTCATCGGCATGGCGCACCAGCGCGGCGCCCTGCCGCAACAGGCGGTTGCAGCCGCCGGCGCGCGGGTCCAGCGGCGACCCCGGAACCGCCATCACCTCCCGGCCCTGTTCCAGCGCCAGCCGCGCGGTGATGAGGGAGCCGGACCGGTCCGCCGCCTCGACCAGCACCACCGCGCGCGACAGCCCGGAGACGATCCGGTTGCGGCGCGGGAAATGCCGGGACGTGGGCTGCTCGCCCAGCGGCGCCTCGCTCAGCAACAGGCCGTTGAGGGAGATCTCCTCCGCGAGATCGGCGTTCTCGGCCGGGTAGACCCGGTCCAGCCCGCCGGCGAGCACGGCGATCGTCCCGCTTGCCAGCGACACGCGGTGCGCCGCGGTGTCGATGCCGCGCGCCAGGCCCGAGACGATGGTGTGGCCGCGCCCGCCCAGCTCCTGCGCCAGCAGCGCGGCCATGCGCCGCCCGGTCGAGGACGCGTTGCGCGCCCCCACCACCGCGATGCAGGAGCCGCAGGCCAGCCCCGGGGCGCCCCGGGCCCAGAGCAGCGGCGGAGGGTCGGGGATCTGCGCCAGCAGCGCCGGATACTCCGGCGCGCCGAGGCAGAGCAGCCGCGCGCCCAGTGCCCGCGCCCGCTCCAACTCCGTGTCCACCGCGCCGGGCGCGGCGGGCTCGAAGCGCTTGCCGCTCTCCGTCGTCAGCCCCGGCAGGGCCTCCAGCGCCGCCTCCGCGGAACCGAACCGTGTCACCAGCGCCCGGAAGCCGCGCGGGCCCACGTTCCGGCTGCGCGCGAGGCGCAGCCAGGCGTGCACCTCCGCCCCGCTGCGCGGCGGCGTGAAGGACATGGGGTCTGGGAGGGGGGAGAGGGGAGAATTCATGCGGGCGCCTTCCGGGCTGGGACCCGGAATTCAGGCCGCATCCGGGTTAATGGCCGGTTAAGGCACGCGCCGGCCGATCCCCCCGCGGGCGCCCGCCCGCTCCGCCCGTGCGGGAGCGGCGGGGGCCCCGCGCGTCAGGCGCGCTTGCCGATCCGCGGTTCCGCACCGCGCAGCAGCCGGGCGATGTTCGCGCGGTGGGAGAGGAAGATCATCACCGCCAGCAGCACCCCGACCCAGACCGCCCCGCGCGCGCCCGCCACCGCCAGCCACACCGGCGACAGCGCCGCCGCCACCAGCGCGGAGAGCGAGGAATAGCGCAGCGTGAAGGCCACCACGAGCCAGGTCGCGCAGGCCATCAGCGCGGCCGGCCAGCTGAGCGCGAAGAGGATGCCGAGATAGGTCGCCACCCCCTTGCCGCCACGAAACCCGATCCACACCGGGAAGAGATGCCCCAGGAAGGCGCCGATGGCCGCCACCTGCGCCGGCAGCGGCCCGGCCGTCGCACCCAGCACCAGCACCGGGATCGTGCCCTTCAGCGCGTCCCCCAGCAGGGTGACCGCGGCCGCGCCCTTGTGGCCGGAGCGCAGGACATTGGTGGCCCCGATGTTGCCCGAGCCCTGCTTGCGCGGGTCGGTGAGGCCGAAGAGCTTCGAGGAGAGCACCCCGAAGGGGATGGACCCGCAAAGATAGCCGATCGCCAGCGCGAGCAGCAGCAGCCCCGGTCGGGCGGCCAGATCCGGAATGTATGCGTCCATCAGCCCTGCTCCCGCGTGAACACCCGGCGTCCGCCGACCCAGGTGCCGAAAACCCGTCCCTGCATGCGCCGCTGGTCGAACGGCGTGTTCTTCGACTTGGAGCGCAGCGTGTAGCGGTCAAGCACGAAGGGGGCGTCCGGGTCGAACAGCACCAGGTCGGCCGGGGCGCCGGCGGAAAGGCGCCCGCCGTCGAGCCCCAGCAGCCGCGCCGGGTTGGTCGACAGGCAGGCGAAGAGCCGCGGCAGGCTGACCATGCCGGAATGGACCATCTGCAGCGCCGCGGGCAGCAGCGTTTCCAGGCCCACGGCGCCGGGCGCGGCCTCCTCGAAGGGCAGGCGCTTGGATTCCTCGTCCTGCGGGGTGTGGAAGGAGCCGATCACGTCGATCAGCCCGTCCGCCACCGCCTGGACCAGCGCCACGCGGTCGGTCTCCGGGCGCAGCGGCGGGGTGATCCGGAAGAAGGTACGGTAATCGGCGATGTCGTATTCGTTCAGCGTGAGGTGGTGAACATTCGCCCCCGCCGTCACCCGCAGCCCCTGCGCCTTCGCCGCCGCCAGCAGCGGCAGGGCGGCGGCGGTGGAGATCTGGTCGGCATGGGCGCGCCCGCCGGTGAGCTCCACCAGGGCGAGATCGCGGGCAAGCTGCATCTTCTCGGCCATGGCCGGCACGGCGGGCAGCCCCAGCAGCGAGGCGAAGGCCCCCGCGGTGGCCGCGCTTCCCGCCGAGAGCACCGGCTCCTGCGGATGGAAGATCACCAGCGCGTCGAGCCCCAGCGCATAGGTGAGCGCGCGCTGCAGCAGGCGGGTGTTGTGCACCGGGCGCACCCCGTCGGTGAAGGCCACGGCGCCGGCGTCGCCCAGCAGGCCCATCTCCACCATCTCGCGGCCCTCGCGCCCCTTGGTGAGCGAGGCCATGGGCAGCACCCGCACCGGGCTCGCCTCCCGCGCGCGGCGGGAGACGAATTCCAGCGTTTCCGGGTCGTCGATCGGGGGGAGCGTGTCCGGGCGGGTGACCATGGTGGTCACCCCGCCCGCCGCCGCCGCCAGCCCGCCGGTCCGGAAGCTTTCCTTGTGGCGCTCGCCCGGCTCGCCGATCTTGACCCCGATGTCGATGATGCCGGGGGCAAGGCAGCGCCCGCCGCACTCCACGGTCTCGTCCGCCGCGGGCAGCCCGGCGCCCTCGGGGAAGACGGCGGCGATGCCCCCCTCCTCCACGAGCAACGCGCCGCGCCCCTCGGTTCCGGCTTCGGGGTCGATGAGGCGGGCATTGGCGAACAGGGTCTTCATCGGGTCAGGGCATCCACTCGGGGTTTGAAGACGGTCAGCAGACGGCTCCCGGCCCGGCGGGATATCCCGAGCGGGGTGGGCGCGCAGGTGGTCAGGCAATGAAGGCGGCGCATGTCACGGTCCTCCTGCGGGGCTGACGGTCCGGTCAGCGTATCAGACATCGATCCCCGTGGGGCCGTTGTGGCGCGAGAGCAGGTCGAGCACGGCCATGCGCACGGCAACGCCCATCTCCACCTGCTCCTGGATCACCGAGCGGTTGATGTCGTCGGCGATCTCGCCGTCGATCTCCACGCCGCGGTTCATCGGGCCGGGGTGCATCACGATGGCGTCGTCCCTGGCGAAGGAGAGCTTCTCCGCGTCCAGCCCCCAGCGGTGGAAATACTCGCGCTCGGAGGGGATGAACCCGCCGTCCATCCGCTCCTTCTGCAGGCGCAGCATCATCACCACGTCGGCGCCGGCGAGGCCCTCGCGCATGTCCTCGAACACCTCGACGCCGAACTTGTCCACCCCCGTGGGCATCAGCGTGCGCGGGCCCACCAGGCGCACCCGGTTCTCCATCTTGCCGAGCAGGAACAGGTTGGAGCGCGCCACCCGGCTGTGGGCGATGTCGCCGCAGATGGCCACGGTGAGCCGGTGCAGCCGGCCCTTGCGGCGGCGGATGGTGAGCGCGTCGAGCAGGGCCTGCGTGGGGTGCTCGTGCCGGCCGTCGCCGGCGTTGATCACCGCGCAGTTCACCTTCTCGGCCAGCAGGGCCACGGCGCCGGAATTCTGGTGCCGCACGACGAGGAGATCGGGGTGCATCGCGTTGAGGGTGAGCGCGGTGTCGATCAGCGTCTCGCCCTTCTTCACGCTGGAGGTGGCCATGGACATGTTCAGCACGTCGGCCCCGAGCCGCTTTCCGGCGATCTCGAAGCTCGCCTGGGTGCGGGTGGAGTTCTCGAAGAACATGTTGACCATGGTCTTGCCCTCCAGCCCGCCGGCATGCTTGTCGTTCTGGCGGTTGCGGGAGACGTATCGCTCGGAGAGGTCGAGAATGTCGGTGATCTGGCCCTGGGAAAGGCCCTCGATACCCAGTAGGTGCCGCATGGGCCGCCTCCCCGCTCGGTGCTGTGCGAGGGGGTTATGGCATCGGCACGGGCGCGGAGCAAGGGTCTCGTGCCCGCCCCTCCCCGGCCGGGCGGGAGGCTCCGCCGCCCCGGGCGGGACGGCAGGCGGCCGCGGCGCGCGGGCCACCGGCTGCGACCCCGAAGGGGTGGGCCGGGCTCAGCCCAGCCGGCGCGCCGCGGCTTCGGAGGCCGCCCGCCGCCGGGCGATGAAGGGCGCGATGCGCGCCGACACCCGCTCCAGCAGCTCCGGCCCGGCGCTGCGCGGCGAGCCGCTGTCGAAGGGCGGCGCGGGGTCATACTCGATCTGCAGCTGAACCTCGCGCGCGGCCTCCTCCCCCAGCACCTCGGCCACCACGGCAAGGGCGAAATCGATGCCCGAGGTCACCCCGGCGCCGGTGATGCGGTTGCGATCGCGCACCACGCGCTCCGCCACGGGCGTGGCGCCGAACAGCGCCAGCTGGTCGAGGGAAGACCAGTGGCAGGTGGCCCGGTAACCCGTCAGCAGCCCCGCCGCGCCCAGCACCAGCGAGCCGGTGCACACGGAGGTGACCAGGCTGCAGCCGGGCGCGATGCGGCGCAGGAAGTCCAGCACCTCCGTATCCTCCATCAGCGCGATCTGGCCCGGGCCACCGGGCACGCAGATGATGTCGAGGCCCGCGCATTCCGCGAAACCGGCGGTGGGCAGCATCACCAGGCCGCGGTCCGAGGCCACCGGCTCACGGCTCTTCCACAGCAGCGAGACCTCGGCGTCCGGCATGCGGCTGAACACCTCCAGCGGGCCGGTGAGATCGAGCTGGGTGAGATCGGGAAACAGCAGCAGTCCGATACGCGTGGTCATGGCGGGCCCTCCGGGGTGATACCGGGCCGGAGCCTAGGCCCGCGCCCTGGCCGGTGCAACCCGTCCGCGCAGCCGGAGCGGCAGGCGGCCCGGCATGCGCGCGCGCATGGGGCGAGGGCGGACAGCCGGGGCGGCGCCGGGCGCCCGAGGGGCGCGCCCCCCCCCCGTGCCGGCGGGCATCGGCGCAAAAGAAAAGGGGCCGCGCGCACGGCCCCTTGCAGTCGTGGTGTTTCCTCCCGGAATCACCCCTCGGTCTTTTCACCGACCTTGGTCAGGGTCATCCGCTCCAGCCCGGCAGCGATACCGATGCCTTCCTGCCCGGAAACGGACAGCGGCTGCAGCGAGATGGCATCTCCGGACCCCCCGACGAGCACCTTCGCACCCGCCCCGAGGCCGAGGGCCGCATCGGCGCTGGCACCGATGTAGGTGCCCTCCATCATCTTGGGATTATACTCGCCGCTGGTCGTGAGAACACCCCATTTGATGGTCTGCTGGCTGACGGCGTTCAGATCGATGCCGATCTTGTCGATATCTCCCACGTAAACCTGGTCCCAGGCGTCATTCTGAGCGTCGAGCGTGCAGACATACTGGCTGTTGCTCAGCACGACGATGTTCGACTTGCCGGTGAGATCGCAGGTCAGCACTCCCACGTCGATCTTGGCTGCATCTTCGGCCTGGGCCGCAACGCCAAAGCCGCCGAGGGCGATCATCGAGGCAACCAGAACACTAGAGCGTTTCATGACTTCTCCTTTCGGGGTACGTATCGGGGGGAGAACGCCGCAGGCCACGCAAAGTTCCGCCGACCCGCGCGCCGCCCGGCACGTTTTCGCGCATCCGTTACCGCCTCGCGGCGCCGGCGCCCGGCCCGCGGACATCCGGATACGTTCCGTCCCCCGCCCGCAGCACGGCGCCGCTCCGCCGCGCCTGCCGGCCCTCATCCCGCCCGCAGCACGGCCCGCGCCGCCGCACCTGACCACCCTCGCGACCCGGCCGGTCCCTCGTCGGTCGCTCCGGCGACGGTGCGCCGACGGGCGGACGGCCCGCAGCCGCTTCCCTCGCCGTCCCGGATGGAGTAATCCGGAGGCATGCAGGACACCGGTAGCGATTACCACGCCGACCTCGCCATGCTGGAATGGCTGATCGAACTCGGCGTCGACGAGGCCTCGAGCGAGGACCCCGTGTGCCGCTACGGCCCCGCGCCGGCCCCGCAGGCGGCGCCGGACCTGACACCAGATCCGGCGCATGGCCCGGCGTATGCTCCGTCAGACGCACCGGCGGCGCCCGCGGGGGCGCGCCAGGGCGGCGCTCCGGCGCCGGCGGGCACGGCCCGGGGCGCCACACCCACGGCGCGCGCGCCGGCCGGGCGACCCCCCGTCGCCGCCCCCGAGATCCGCCGCGCCGCGGAGGACCCCGCCGAGGAGCAGATTCGCGCCGCGCGGGCCGCGGCCGGCGCCGCGGTGTCGCTCGACGGGCTCGCAGCCGCACTGGCCGCCTTCGACGGCTGCGCCCTGAAGCGCGGCGCGCGCACCACCGTCTTCGCCGACGGGAACCCCGCCGCCCGGCTGATGGTGATCGGCGAGGCCCCGGGCCGCGAGGAGGATGCCGCCGGCCGGCCCTTCGTCGGGCGCTCCGGCCAGTTGCTGGACCTGATGCTCTCCGCCATCGGCCTGTCGCGCCGCGCCGAGGACCCGGCCCAGGCGGTCTACATCACCAACGTGCTGCCCTGGCGGCCGCCGCAGAACCGCGACCCCTCCTCCGACGAGATCGCCATGCTCACGCCCTTCCTGCACCGGCACATCGCGCTGGCGCGGCCGGAGGTGCTGCTGCTGATGGGGCGCACCGCCGCCTCCACCCTGCTGGGCACCGCCACCGGCATCACCCGGCTGCGCGGCACCTGGGCGGAGGTGGACGGGCTGCCGGCCATGCCCACGTTCCACCCCGCCGCCCTGCTGCGCAACCCGCTGCAGAAGCGCCCCGTCTGGGCCGACCTGCTGGCCGTGGCGGAGCGGATGGGCCTGCCCGCCGCCCCCGCCCGCCCGGGGCCCTGACGGCCCCGCCCGCACAGGTTCCGCCCTCGCCTCACCACACCTCCAGCCCGCCCGAGGAGACGCCATGAGCACCGCCCGGCCCCCCAGAGAGTTCATCCCGGTCAGGATCGCGGTCCTCACCGTGTCCGACACCCGCAGCCTGGCCGAGGACCGTTCCGGCGACACGCTCGCCGCGCGCATCACCGAGGCCGGTCACCACCTGGCCGCCCGCGACATCTGCCCGGATGACCGCGCCGGCATCGCCGGGCGCCTGCGCGCCTGGATCGCCGATCCGGACATCGACGTGATCCTCTCCACCGGCGGCACCGGCCTCACCGGGCGCGACGTGACGGTGGAGGCCCACCGCGATGTCTACGAGAAGGAGATCGACGCCTTCGCCACCGTGTTCACCCTGGTCTCGATGGAGAAGATCGGCACCTCGGCCGTGCAGAGCCGGGCCTGCGGCGGCGTGGCGGGCGGCACCTATCTCTTCGCGCTGCCCGGTTCGCCCGGCGCCTGCCGCGACGCCTGGGACGGCATCCTGAAGGCCCAGCTCGACTATCGTCACATGCCCTGCAACTTCGTCGAGATCATGCCGCGGCTCGACGAGCACCAGCGCCGCAAATGAGCGCCCCCCTGCCCGCCGAGGGCCCGGAAGCCGAGGCCTTCGCGCCGATGGGGGACTGGTCCTCCCCCGGCGCGCGGCGCGGCGCGGCCGTGCTGATCCACGATGCCGCCGGCCGGGTTCTGATGCAGCTGCGCGACGACATCGACACCGTCGCCGCCCGGGGCCAGTGGTGCCTGTTCGGAGGCGGGGTGGAGCCCGGCGAGAGCCTGCTGGAGGCCGCCCTGCGCGAGCTGGAGGAGGAGACCGGCCTCACCCCGCCGGCCGCCGGCCTCACGCCGTTCCTGCGCGCGGTCTCCACCGCGCCGGCGCGCACCCGGCTCTACGTCTACCGCCTCGCGCGCGCGGTGGACCCCGCGGCCATCCGCCTCGGCGAGGGCGCGGGCTTCGCCCTTCTCACCCCGGCCCAGGTGGCCCGCTACGAGATCGTGCCCTTCCAGCGCCCGATCCTGGAGCACCATTTCGCGAACCCCGGCTGAGCGCCCGGCCTGCCGACACGCCGCAGCCCTCCCGGCCGGCCGAAACATCGGGGCGCGTCCCGCCTGACGGCACACCGCTGCCTGCCCCCGCCCGCCGGCACGCCGCGCCCCGGCGCTGGCGGCACCCTCTGCCCCGCCTTGATCGCACCTGTGCATGGCGGGGCTGACGTCTCCACGCCAGCCGCACAGCGCCCGCGCAAGGGCGGCTCCCGCAAGCGCCGCGTTTGCGAGCAGCTCCCCCGCAAGCGCCGCGTTTGCAAGAACCTCCCCCGCAAGCGTCGTCCCCACAGGTGTCTCACCCGTCGCTCTCCCCGCCGCGCGTCCACGGGCCCCTGACCAGTCCCCCACAGGCCCGCCCCGTCAGACCGAAACCAGCCTCCGCCTCGACCACTGCGCATCCGCCCGCCCGGGATCGGCCGAAGCCGGACATGCCGCATGAGGCCCTCGCATCCCCCCTGCGCCATGGTGCCCGGACGCGACCGCGCGACCGGCGCGCCACCCGCCCGCGGCACGCGGCTCTCCCACGGTTCCGGCGCGGCGCTCCGGCTCTCGGTTGCGGGCGGTGCCGCCGGGGGGCGCCCTGCGCAGCGACCCCCCTGAGCCATGGCGCCCGGACGCGCCCTCACAGCCGAACCACCGGCGTGGATCCCGCTCGCGCCACCCTCGCGGCACGCAACGCCCCCAAGGTTCCGGCGCCACGGTCCGGGCCCCGGCTGCAGGCTTGGCCGCCAGCGTTCCCCTTGCGCGGCGTCCCCCTGAACCATGATGCCCGGACGTGCCCCGAGGCCGAACCACCGGCGCAGCCCGCGTACGTGCCATCTGCCTCGCGGCACGCAACTCTCCCGCGGTTCGGTCACGGCGGGCCGGGTCCCGGCTGCGGGCGCTGCTGTCGGAGGCCCTCCGGGCGGTGCTCCACGCGCGATCCGGCGCTTGGACGCACGGGCGCGCGGGCCCAGCGCGGGTGCGATTGACACTCCCGGGGCGCGGATCTAGCTTTCGCGCCAGTGCCCCCAGTGCGTCGCCAGGAGGCCTCTGCACCTCCGGGAGACCATGACCCACACCGAACCGCCCGCCGCGGGGCCGGACACCCGGCACGGGATGCCGCCCGCCGCCCTGCCCCCCGCGGCCGGCGCCCTGCCCCCCGCGCAGGGCGTGCTGCAGGATCGCAATTACCGGGCCTTCATCGCCTCGCGGGTGTTTTCCTCGCTCGGCTTCCAGTCCATCACCGTGGCGCTGGCCTGGATGCTCTATGACCGGACCGGGAACGCCTACATGCTGGGCTTTCTGGGGCTGGCGCAGTTCCTGCCCATGGCCGCCCTCACCTTCGTCGTCGGCGCCGCGGCCGACCGGTTCGACCGCCGCCGCATCGGGCTCGCCTGCCAGGGGCTGGAGGCGGTGACAGTGGCGCTGCTGGGCGTTCTGTTCTGGCAAGGCGCGCTCAGCCCGCCGCTCATCCTCTCGGCGGCGGCGCTGCTCGGCGCGGCGGTGGCCTTCGAGCGGCCGACCATGGCCGCCCTCCTGCCCGGCATCGTCGGGCCGGCAATGCTGCAGCGGGCGGTGGCGACCTCGACCTCCTTCATGCAGACCGCGCTCATCATCGGCCCCTCGCTGGGCGGTCTGCTCTACGGCTTCGGCGCGGGGACGGTCTTCGCGGCCTCCACGCTGCTGTTCTGCGGTGCGGCGGCGAGCATCGCGCTGATCCGCCGGGCGGGCCCCGCGCCGAAGCGGGCCCGGATGAGCTTCGGCACGATCTTCGCCGGCGTGGCCTTCATCCGCAGCCGGCCGGAGGTGTTGGGCACGATCTCGCTCGATCTCTTCGCCGTGCTCCTCGGCGGGGCGACGGCGCTGCTGCCGGTCTTCGCGGCCGATATCCTGCGGGCCGGGCCGATCGGGCTCGGGATGCTGCGCGCCGCACCCGCCGTGGGCGCGCTCCTGATGTCGCTGTGGCTGGCCCGCCATCCCATCGAGCGCGGCGCCGGCCGCCGGATGTTCCTCGCGGTTGGGGTGTTCGGCCTTGCCACCATCGTGTTCTCCCTGTCGCGGAGCGTGCCGCTCTCGGTGCTCGCGCTGTTCGTCGTCGGCGCCTCCGACACGATCAGCGTGGTGGTGCGCTCCTCCCTCGTCCAGCTCCTCACGCCTGACGACATGCGCGGCCGGGTGAATGCCGTGAACTCGCTGTTCATCGGCACGTCGAACCAGCTGGGCGAATTCGAGAGCGGCATGGTCGCCGGCGCATTCGGCCCGGTGGCCGCCGGGCTGATCGGCGGCATGGGCACCATCGCCGTGGTGCTGATGTGGATGCGCCTCTTCCCCCAGCTCGCCCGGGTGGAGCGCCTCGACGGCAAGTGATCCCGAAGGCATGACCGGGCCCGCGCGGCCCGCCCCGCCCTGTCGCCACGCGCCGCTGTGGCCACGCGCCGCTGACGCGCAGCGCCGGGAGCCGGGAGCCGGGAGCCGGGAGCCGGGAGCCGGGAGCCGGGAGCCGGGAGCCGGGAGCCGGGAGCCGGGAGCCGGGAGCCGGGAGCCGGGAGCCGGGAGCCGGACAAGCACCCCTTTCACCCCCGGGTCAACCCCTTCACCGCCCGCGACGCGGAGGCCCGGCAGGGCCTTCGCCACGACCGCCGGGCTGCGGGGGCCGAACGGCCCCCTCGGCGAGGCGGGCGTTCCCCCGCCGGGTGCGGTGCGCAGGTCCACCGCCAGGCGTGACGGCCCGGTCCGTCGTCGGGGCCGGGGGACAGGTCCGCCGCCGGGGCGCGACGGTCCGGGCCACCGCCGGGACGCAGTGCACAGGTCAACCGCCAGGCGCGACGGTCCGGTCTGCCACCGGGGCGCGGTGCGCAAGCTCCTCGCCGGGGCGCGGCGGCCCGGTCCACTGCGGGGCGCGGCGGTCCGGGTGTCCGCCGGCGTGGTGCGTCAGTGGATGCGGGTGCCCTGCCGGCGCAGAATCGCCTGGATCGCCGGGATGTCCACTTCCGCGAAATCCCGGTCGTGCTGCACGGCCCAGGCCGCCGCCACGCCCGCGCCCTGCCCCGCCACCGCGCAGCAGGCCATGTTGCGCGTCGCGGCATGGGCGATGCGGTCCCCGCCGATGGCGCGGCCGGCCACGATCAGGTGTTTCACCGCTCCGGGCAGCATCGCGCGGTAGGGAATGTGCATGTAGCGCCCGGTGGTGGGCAGGATCAGCACGCCGTAGCCGTCGATGAACTCCGGGTAGATGCCGATGCTGTCCTCGAACCGCGCCTGGCCGCGCACGTCGCGCTCGGTCATGTTGTAGGCCGCGTCGATCTTGCGGGTGTCGCGGATGCCGATGGACATGCCGAAGTTGCGCAGGCGCACCGCCTCGCAGCCCGGCGTGTAGCGGCGCAGCGCCTCGATGGCATGCATCGCCTGCCTGCGGCCCTCGATCTCGAAACGGGTCATGCTGTCGGGGTCCGTTCCGTCGCAGCCGGCCAGGTGGACGAGGTTCATGTAGGTCATCTCGCCGCTGTCATGCACCGCGCCCCAGGTGCCGCCGATGGTGTTGAGATGGGGCGGGATGATGCCGTCGCGGATCGCCTGCGCGAAGGGCTTCGCGAGGAAGGGCGAGAACATGTCGTCCTCCTTGCGGTCGGTCTCCACCTGCCACTCGCCCGTCGACCAGTCCTTGTAGGTCTGCGGATCGGCGCGCACGCCGGCCATGAAGGCGGCCTTGTCCACCCCGGCGAGATGGAACATCACGCTGGCCGCCTGCATCTGCTCCACCGGGGTCTTGAGGGTGGGCGCGCCGGCGCGCAGGGCCACGTCGGCATCGCCGGTCGCGTCGATCACCCGGCGCGCCAGGATCGCCTCGCGGCCGGCCTTGGATTCCACGATCACGCCGCGGATCACGTTGCCCTCCATGATCGGGGCGACGAACTGGCGGTGCATCATCGGGTGGATGCCGGCCTCCTCCACCAGCGTGTCGGCCACCAGCTTGAAGCCCTCGCTGTCCAGCTCGTGGCTGAGGGACTGGCTCTCGGGCACCGCGGCGCCCATCTCCCGGGCACGGTCCTCGAACTCCCGCCCGATGCCGCCGGCCTCCACCGTCTCCTCGTGGCGGTACCAGGCGAAGCCCTCCACCCCCACCACGGTGATGTTGCCGCCGAAGCAGCCGAACCGCTCCAGCAGGGTGACCGAGACACCGCAGCGCGCCGCGGCCAGCGCGGCGGCGAGGCCACCGGGGCCGGAGCCGACGACGAGCACATCGGTCTGGTGGATGACGGGGGTCCGGCGCGCGGGTTCGAGGATGTCGGGCAGGGTCAAGGGAGCCTCGCTTGGGTCTGGAGCGCTCCTGTGTAGAGCGTTTCGCGGCGCAGGTGAATTCCGCCGCCTTCCACGCAGCGGAATTCGCCGGGGCCCTCCCCGCCCGGGCCGCGCGTGCGGTAAGGCGACGCCACCCGCGCGCCGGCGCGGCCGGCGCTCAGCCGGGCGGGGCCCAGTCCGCCTCCGTCACGCCGGCCCTGGCGATGCGCGAGTAGAGTGTGGTCGGGCGCAGGCCCAGCAGGTCCGCCGCACCGCCGGGGCCGGAGACGCGGCCGCCGGTCTCGCGCAGGCAGGCCACGAGGTTGGCCCGTTCCAGCGCCCGCATCTCCTCCTCGGTCAGCAACCGGCCCGCGCCGGCCGTCTCCGGGCGCGGCAGGCTGCGCGGGCCGATCGCCCCCACGCGCAGCTTCTCGCCGGTCGAGACGATCACCGCCCGCTCGATCACGTTCTCCAGCTCGCGCAGGTTGCCCGGCCAGGCATAGTCCGACAGTTGCCGGATGGTGCCCTGCGTGGGCACGGGCCGCGGGCGGTTCAGCCGCCGGCAGGCCAGTTCGAGGAAATGCGCCACCAGCAGCGGAATGTCCTCGCGCCGCTCGCGCAGCGGGGTGAGCGGAATGGGGAACACGTTGAGGAAGAAGTAGAGGTCCTCGCGGAACCGCCCGGCCGCCACCTCCCGCGCCAGGTCCCGGGTGGAGGAGGCGATGATGCGGACATTCACCCGGCGCTGCCGCTCCTCGCCCAGCCGCACCACCGCCTGGTCGCGCAACACGCTCAAGAGCCGGCCCTGCACCTCCAGCGGCAGCTCTCCCACGTCCTCCAGCAGCAGCGTGCCGCCGTTGGCCAGTTCGATCTTGCCGGCACGGTCATCGAGGATGCCACGGGTGGCGCGGCGCACATGGCCGAAGATCTCGCTCTCCACGTCGACATGGCTCAGCGCCGCGCAGTTCAGCCGGATGAGCGGCCGCTTCGCCCGGGCGCTGGCCTTGTGCACCGCCGAGGCGGTGAGCGACTTGCCGGACCCGCTCTCCCCGGTGATGAGCACGTTCGCCTCCGTGGGCGCCACCAGTTCGATCTGCGCCAGGGTGCGGGTGATGCTGGGCGACGTGCCGACGATGTCGAAATGCGCCCGCTCGGAGGTGATCTCCTCCAGCAGGTAGGCGTTCTCCTGCTCCAGCCGGGTGCGCAGGGCGTCCACCTCGGCCAGCGCCTCGCGCAGCCGGCGCTCGCCCTCCTTGCGCTCGGAGATGTCGCGGAAGATCACCACGGCGCCGGCCAGCACCTGGTTGTCGTAGATCGGGGTGGAGACATATTCCACCTGGATGGGCCGGCCGTCCTTGCGCCAGAACACCTCGTCCTCCACCCGGGCGACCATCTCGTGGCGGAAGGAATGGTAGATCGGGCAGTCGCGATGGTCGTAGCGGGCGCCGTCCAGGTGGTGGTGGTGGATGATGGCGTGGGTGTCGCGGCCCAGCAGGTCCTCCGCCGCCCAGCCCAGCATCTCCTGTGCGGCGCGGTTCACGAAGGTGGTCTTGCCATCGGCGTTGATGCCGTAGATGCCCTCGCCGGCGGCATTCAGGATAAGCTGGTTCTGCCGCTCCAGCTCGGAGAAGAACGCCTGGGCGCGCTTCCATTCCAGCAGGCCGGAGCGCAGCAGGTCCGCCGCCTCCGCCGCCTGGGCATGGCTCTCCATCTCGCCGAGGTCGATGAGCGAGATCAGCAGGCGCGGGCCCTCCGGCCAGTCCGTCAGGCTGCCACGGGTCTCGCAGGCCAGGCGGCTGCCGTCATGGCGCTGGTAGATCAGGCTGCGCGTCCAGTGCTGGCCGTAATGCGCCACGGCGTCGGCGAACACGATGAGGTCGGCCGCGCCGTCCTCCAGCCGCGCGAGGAACGAGCCGCCCTCCAGCGGCCCGCCGAACAGCGCGGCCGCCAGCGCATTGGCCGCGGTGATCCGGTCACGGCCCGGATCGACGAGCAGCGCGGGAAAGGGCTGGAGGGCCAGGACAGAATCGCCGTGCAGGGACATGCCCCCAAGCCTGCCGCGTTGCCGCGGCTGCGGCAACGATATTTCGTGATTCACGATATTTCATAATTCGGCACACGTGTGCCACGGATCTTTAGTGTTTTATTACATCTATTTAACCAAACCTCCGCTCCGACATTAACCTTTTGCGGGCGCGGCAATCGTCTCGCTACGCTGAGGGCAACGAGACCGAAGAGAGCAACAGGGAAAGGACAGCCGATGCCGATCAAGAGCCTGGGAGATCCGTTCGCCGCCAAGACCGACCTGCGCCACGGCGCCGCCTGCGGCTGCGAGGGCTGCCGCTCCGACGCGGCGGAGACCGTGGCGGCGGACAGCGAGGCGATGCTGGAACGGGCCATCGAGAGCGCGGTCGTCCGCTCGATGTTCGGGCATTCGGATGTCTCGCGCCGCTCCTTCATGGGGATGGTGGGCGGCTCCACGGTGGCCGCGGCGCTGGCCTCGGTGTTCCCGATGGACAAGGCGAAGGCCGCCATCCTCGACACGCTGGGTGCTCCGGAGAAGACCGACCTCACCATCGGCTTCGTGCCCATCACCTGTGCGACGCCGATCATCATGGCCCAGCCGATGGGCTTCTACGAGAAATACGGGCTGAACGCGCAGGTGATCAAGACCGCCGGCTGGGCGGTGGCGCGCGACAAGTCGCTCAACGGCGAGTATGACGCGAGCCACATGCTCACCCCGATGCCGCTGGCGATGACGCTGGGCGCGGGCTCGGTGGCCGAGCCCTACATCATGCCGGCGGTGGAGAACATCAACGGCCAGGCCATCGTGCTGAGCAACGAGCATCTCGACAAGCGGGACCCTGCGCAGTGGAAGGGCTTCACCTTCGGCGTGCCCTTCGAGTTCTCCATGCACAACTTCCTGCTGCGCTACTACGTGGCCGAGCACGGGCTGGACCCGGACGTGGACATCCAGATCCGCGTGGTGCCGCCGCCGGAGATGGTGGCGAACCTGCGGGCCGGGAACCTGGACGGCTACCTTTCCCCCGACCCGTTCAACCAGCGCGCGGTGTGGGAGAACATCGGCTTCATCCACATCCTCACCAAGGAGATCTGGGAGGGGCACCCGTGCTGCGCCTTCGCCGCGCCGCTGAGCTTTGCCACCGAGCTGCCCAACACCTACGGCGCGCTGCTGAAATCCATCGTGGACGCCACGCAATACGCCTCCGACCCGGCGAACCGGAAGGAGATCTCGGCCGCCATCGCGCCGACGAACTACCTCAACCAGCCGGTGCCGGTGATCGAGCAGGTGCTCACGGGGCGCTTCGCCGACGGGCTGGGCAACGTGCAGGACGTGCCCGACCGCATCGACTTCGACCCCTTCCCCTGGCATTCCATGGGCGTGTGGATCCTCAGCCAGATGAAGCGCTGGGGCTATATCGAGGGCGACGTGGACTACAGGGGCGTGGCCGAGCAGGTGTATCTCGCCGCCGATTGCCGCAAGATCATGGAGGACCTCGGCTACGAGGCCCCGGCGGAGACCTACCGCTCGCACACCATCATGGGCAAGACCTTCGACCCGGCCGCGCCGGAGGCCTATGTCGAGAGCTTCGCGATCCGGAAGGCCTGAGATGACCCTCACGCTCAACCAGCGCGCGGCGGTGCTCTCCGTGGTGCTTCTGCTGGCGGGCCTCCTGGTGTGGGAGGTGTCGATCGCCGCCGGCGGGGCGGGGTCGGCCGAGCTCACCGAATACGAGAAGCTCACGGGAGGCGGCGCGCCCAAGGCCGGTGTGCCGCCCCCCTCGCAGGTGATCGCGAAGGCCTGGGCGGAACTGTCGGACCCGTTCTACGACGCGGGGCCGAACGACAAGGGCATCGGCATCCAGATCGGCTATTCCATCTACCGGGTGCTGAGCGGCTACCTGCTGGCGGCGCTGGTGGCCATCCCGCTGGGCTTTCTCATCGGCATGTCGCCGGTGGCCTGGCGGGCGCTGAATCCGTTCATCCAGGTGCTGCGGCCGATCTCGCCGCTGGCCTGGATGCCGCTGGCGCTGTTCATCATCCAGGACAGCGAGGCGAGCGCGATCTTCGTGATCTTCATCTGCTCGATCTGGCCGATGCTGATCAACACCGCCTTCGGCGTGGCGGGCGTGCGGGCGGACTGGGTGAACGTGGCCCGCACCCATGAACTGGGGACGCTGCGCACCGCCTTCACGGTGATCCTCCCGGCGGCGGCCCCCACCATCGTCACCGGCATGCGCATCTCCATCGGCATTGCCTGGCTGGTGATCGTGGCGGCGGAGATGCTCGTGGGCGGCACCGGCATCGGCTATTACGTGTGGAACGAGTGGAACAACCTCGACCTCACCTCCGTCATCTTCTCCATCCTGATGATCGGGGTGGTGGGCATGGCGCTGGACGCGGCCTTCGGCGTGTTGCAGCGCGCCGTGGCCTACGCGGAATAGGGGGCAGCATGAAACCTTTCCTGAGCGTGGAAAACCTCACCCAGCGCTACCCGGACGGACGGGGCGGCATCACCACGGTGTTCGAGAACGCGAGCTTCGGCATCGGGCGCGGCGAGTTCGTGTGCATCCTGGGCCATTCGGGCTGCGGCAAGTCCACCATCATGAACATCCTCGCCGGGCTCGCGGAGCCCAGCGAGGGCGTGGTGGTGATGGACGGGGCGCAGGTGTCCGGCCCCTCGCTGGACCGGGGGGTGGTGTTCCAGAACTACTCGCTGCTGCCCTGGCTCTCGGCGCTGCGCAACGTCACCTTCGCGGTGGCGGCGCGCTACCCGGGCTGGACGAAGGCGCAGGTGCGGGCGGAGGCGCGCAAGTACCTCGAGATGGTCGGGCTCTCCGAGGACGTGATGCACCGCAAGCCCAGCCAGCTTTCGGGCGGCATGCGCCAGCGCGTGTCCATCGCGCGGGCCTTCGCCAACCATCCCAAGCTGCTCCTGCTGGACGAGCCCTTCGGCGCGCTGGACGCGCTCACCCGCGGCACCATCCAGGACGAGCTGCTGAAGATC
Organism: Paroceanicella profunda; assembly: GCF_005887635.2. GTDB lineage: Bacteria > Pseudomonadota > Alphaproteobacteria > Rhodobacterales > Rhodobacteraceae > Paroceanicella > Paroceanicella profunda. Next base: position 427,591 of record NZ_CP040818.1, read on the forward strand.
TGGGCCGGCACCGGGCAGACGGTGTTCATGATCACCCATGACATCGACGAGGCCATCCTGCTGGCGGACCGCATCCTGCTGATGACCAACGGGCCGATGGCCCGCGTGGCGGAATCCGTGGAGATCACCCTTCCCCGCCCGCGGGCGCGCACCGCCATCGTCAGCCATCCGAACTACTACGCCATCCGCAACCACCTCGTGCGGTTCCTCGGCCACCGGTCGCGCGAACTGGCCGGGCAGGCGGGCGGCGGCGCGCCGGAGACGGTGAGGATCGACCTCGCCGCCGGCGAGAGCGAAGAACCGGACGCGCGAAGGGCTTTGCGCGCCATCCCCTGAGAGACCCCGAGCAAAGGGCAGGACAATGAAGGACATCACGATGACGCAAGAGCTGACGAAGGAAGACGTGACGGCGCTGATCCTCTCGGCGAAGAAGCAGGCCGGGCTCACCTGGGAGGGGATCGCCGCGCAGATCGGCATGTCGCCGGTCTGGACGCATTCCGCCGCGATGGGGATGAACGCCTTCCCGCCGGAGAAGGCGGAGCTGATGGTCCGCGCCCTGGGCCTGCCGCAGGAGGCGGCGGCGGTGCTGTCCGAGAGCCCCACCAAGATCTGGTCGCAGACCGTGCCCACCGACCCGTGCATCTACCGGCTCTACGAGATCGTGGGCGTCTACGGCCCCACCATCAAGGCGCTGATTCACGAGAAATTCGGCGACGGCATCATGTCCGCCATCGACTTCGACATGAGCGTGACCCGGGTGGAACACCCGAAGGGCGACCGGGTGAAGATCGAGATGTCCGGCAAGTACCTGGGCTACAACGCCTGGTGAGCCGCCCGGCCTCCGGGGCGGCCCGCATCCCCTCCCCCGCGCTCCGGCCCCGCCGGGCCCGGGGCCCACTCCAGTCCCCGGGGCCGGCCAATCCGCCGCAATACCGTGGTGAGGCGGGACCGGGCCTCGCGCCCGCCCTGCCCGCCGGGCCGCCCGACCTCCGGGGCGCCCCGCACCCCCTCCCCCGCGCTCCGGCCCCGCCGGGCCCGGGGCCCACTCCAGTCCCCGGGGCCGGCCAGTCCGCCGCAATCCCGTGGGGAGGCCGGACCGGGCGTCGCGCCCGCCCTGCCCTCCGGGCCGCCCCGCCTCCGGGGCGCCCCGCACCCCCTCCCCCGCGTTCCGGTCCCACCGGGCCCGGGGCCCACGTCAGTCCCCGAGGGCCGGCCTGTCCGCCGCAATCCCGTGGGGAGGCCGGACCGGGCCTCGCGCCCGCCCTGCCCGCCGGGCGGGCCGCCTCCGCCGTCCGGCAGGCCGGTGCGCAGCCCCGATGCGCCCGGCTTGCGCCGTGCCGTCCATCGATCCGATCCCGAGCCGAGGTTTCCCATGTCCCGCCCGCCGTTTCCGCCCTTCACCGAGACCACCGCCCGCCAGAAGGTGCGCATGGCCGAGGATGCCTGGAACACCCGTGACCCGGACCGCGTGGTCCTCGCCTACACCGCCGACAGCCGCTGGCGGAACCGGGCGGAATTCCCCGCCGGCCGCGCCGAGATCCACGCCTTCCTCACCGGCAAATGGGCGCGCGAGCGCGAGTACCGGCTGATCAAGACCCTCTGGGCCTTCGCGGGGAACCGCATCGCCGTGCGCTTCGCCTACGAATGGCATGACGATGCCGGGCAGTGGTTCCGCTCGCATGGCAACGAGAACTGGCTGTTCGACGCCGAGGGGCTGATGGCCGAGCGCCACGCCTCGATCAACGACCAGCCGATCGCGGAGGCAGACCGCCTGTTCCGCTGGCCCGCCGGGCCGCGACCGGCGGAGCATCCGGAGCTTGAGGACCTCGGCCTCTGAACGGCCCGCACGCCGTGCCGCGGCCCTGACACCCGCCGGCGCGGCCCCGGAGCAACGTCCTTGCCGCCCCCCCGGAGCGGAAGGGGCCAAAGGCGACCCCGCTGCGTAAGCGGTACGGTCCGCCGCGACGGCGCATCCCCCCGGGGCCGCGTCTGCGCGGCGGACCGGTTTCGAACGGGTCAGGCCAACCGGCTCATCCTGCGCGACGCCCGGCGGGCCGCTGCCGCACGCCCGGCCAGGAGCGCGCCCGCATGGTGCCGGTGGCGGAAACGCACGCCATAGCCGGGTTATCCCCTTGCCCCCCCAACCGGTGCGGAAGGGGCCACAGGCGACCCCGCTGCGCAAGCGGTATGGGCCGCCGCGACGGCGCATCCCCCCGGGGCCGCGTCTGCGCGGCGGACCGGTTTCGAACGGGTCAGGCCGGCCGGTTCATCCTGCGCGACGCCCGGCGGGCCGCTGCCGCACGCCCGGCCAGGAGCGCGCTCGCATGGTGCCGGTGGCGGAACCGCACGCCATAGCCGGGTTATCCCCATGTCCCCCAACCGGTGCGGCGATCGGCGGATAGCGCCCTCAGCGGCGCGGGGCGAGCCAGGTTTCGGCGAGCTCGGTCCAGAGCGCGGCGCCCACGGGCAGGATATCGTCGTTGAAATCATAGGCCGGGTGGTGGAGCGAGGGGTCGTTCGGGGTGCGCGCCGTTCCGAGGAAGAAATACGCGCCCGGGCGCTCGGTGAGCATGTAGCCGAAATCCTCGCTGCCCATCAGCGGGCGCTCCATCTCCACCACCTTCTCCGGCCCGGCCAGCCGGGTGGCGAGATCGCGCACGAAGGCGGTTTCCGCGGCGTGGTTCACCGTGGGATCATAGCCGCGGGTGTAATCCACCAGGGCGCGGCAGCCGTAGGTTTCCGCCTGCAGCCGGGCGATGTCGCGCACGCGGGCCTCCAGCAGATCGCGCACCTCGGGCTCGAAGGAGCGGATGCTGAGCGCCAGTTCCACCCGGTCGGGGATCACGTTGCTCGCCCGCCCGCCGTTGAACGCGCCGACCGTGACCACCGCCGGGCTGAGCGGATGCAGGTTGCGCGAGACGATGCTCTGCAGCGCCATCACGATGGCCGCCCCGGCCACCACCGGGTCCGCCGTGTCCTCGGGCTGGGCGCCGTGGCCGCCGCGGCCCTGCACGGTGATGGTGCATTCATCCACCGCGGCCATGATCGGGCCCTCGCGCAGGGCCACCTGGCCGAAGGGCATGGCCGGGTCGTTGTGCAGGCCGAAGACCGCGTCGCAGGGGAAGCGCTCGAACAGCCCCTCCTCGATCATGATGCGCGCGCCGCCGTGGTTCTCCTCCGCCGGCTGGAAAATGAGGGTGAGCGTGCCGTCGAAATTGCGCCGCTCGGCGAGGCGCCGCGCGGCGCCCAGCAGCATGGTGGTATGGCCGTCATGGCCGCAGGCGTGCATGATGCCCGGGGTCTGGCTGGCCCAGTCGAGCCCGGTTTCCTCGGTGATCGGCAGGGCGTCGATATCCGCACGCAGGCCGAGCCGGCGGCCGGAGCTCCCCACCGTCAGCGTGGCGACCACGCCGGTGCGCGCGAGGCCGCGGTGCACCTCGTAGCCCATCTCCTCCAGCGCCCCGGCGACGAAGGCGGAGGTGCGGGTTTCCTCCAGCCCCAGCTCCGGCATGGCGTGCAGCCGCCGGCGGATGGCGGTGAGGTCGGGGAAGTCGTTGCGCAGGGCGGCGGAGACGGTCATGAGCGATCCGGATGGCAGGGGAGACGAGTCGGGCCAGTCTAGCCTGTCCGGGGGAGGAGAGGCGAGAGCCGGCGGAGAGCCACGGGCGCCCGCCTCCGCCTCGCAACGCCGGCGCCGCGCCCCGGAGGCGCGGCACCCGCGCCTCCGGTGGCGACTGCCGCCGGCGCACAGGCCGGGCACGGCGAGGGGCACCACCGGCGGGCATCACGGCCCGGGGGCGACACGGCGGGAGACCTGCGCTCCACGCGAGACCGGAAAGGGGGACCGGCACCCGCGGCACCCGCCGACCGATGCGCAGACCGGGCGGCGCGCAGGAGGGCGAGGGGGAAAGCGCCTCGGGGGGCATCGAGCCCCCGCTCGGCGCCGGCCACGCCGGTGGCGTGGCCCCTGGCGGAACCGGGGGGGCGACAGCGGGAAGCGGGATGCTCGGCAGGGAGGATGGGAGACCTGCACCTGCACCTGCACCTGCACCTGCACCTGCACCTGCACCTGCACCTGCACCTGCACCTGCACCTGCACCTGCACCTGCACCTGCACCTGCCGGTGCCCTTGTTCCTGCCCTGCCGGTGCCTCGGCTCCTGCACGTGCCGATGGTCCGGCTCATCGCCCTCCCCCTGCTCCGGCGCGCGGCTCTGCCCCTGCACCAACTCACGGCTCTGCCCCTGCACCAACTCACGGCCCTGCCCCTGCTCCAGCGCATGGCTCTGCTCCGGTTCCGGCCCCTGTTCCGCCTCCGGTGCGGGGCGGCTTGCCGGGCCCTGTCCGGGGCGTGTATGAGCCGGGAGGAAGCGGGGCGGGGGCCGCCCCGCGCGGAGCCGCGCCAGGCAGCGGGGCCGCAGGGGACGGATCAGGAGGGAGCGGGCGATGCGCTACGCGTCGATCACGAAACGCCTCGAGGGGCTCGGCTCGGGCAAATGGGCCGTCCATCGCGCCGGGCGCCGGCGCATGGCCGAGGGGCACGACGTGATCGAGCTCACCATCGGCGAGCCCGACATCGCCCCCGATCCGGGCCTGCTGCAGGCCTGCTCGGACGCGCTTTTCGCCGGGCGCATCCGCTACTCCGACGGCCGGGGCGAACCCGCGCTGCTGGACGCGCTGGCAGCCAAATACACCGCGCGGACCGGGCGCAACTTCACCCGGGGCAATTTCATGTGCTTCCCCGGAACGCAGACCGCGCTGTCAGTGGTGATGCAGGGACTGGTGGAGGCCGGCGACGAGGTGCTGGTGGGCGACCCCTACTACGCCACCTACGAGGGTGTGATCCGCGCCACCGGCGCCGCGGTCGTGCCCGTGCCGCTGCGCCCGGAGGCCGGGTTCCACCTCGACGCGCAGGACCTTGCCGCCGCCGTCACGCCGCGCAGCCGGGTGGTCCTGCTGAACTCGCCGCACAACCCCACCGGCGCCGTGCTCTCCGCCGCGCAGATCGCCGCGATCGGCGCGGTGGCCCGGGCGCACGACCTCTGGATCGTCTGCGACGAGGTCTACGAACTGCTGATCCACCACGGCACCTTCGCCTCGCCGCTCGACAACCCGGACCTCGCCGCGCGCAGCATCGCCGTGTCCTCGATCTCGAAATCCAACGCCGCGCCGGGGCTGCGCAGCGGCTGGGCGGCGGCGCCGGCGGAGGCGATCGACACGCTGCTGCCGGTGGCCGAGACCATGCTCTTCGGCAACCAGCCCTTCATCGCCGACGCCACCGCCCATGCGCTGACCAGCCCGGCGGGCATCTCCGGGCGCATGACCGCGAGCTACCGCGCCCGCGCCGACGCGGCGATCGAAATCCTCTCGGCCGGCCCGGGCCTGCGACCGCTCCGGCCCGAGGCCGGGATGTTCCTGTTCCTCGACATCCGCGGCACCGGCGTGGACGACGCGCGCTTCGCCACCGGGCTGATGGAGGCCGAGGATGTCTCGGTGATGCCCGGCACCGCCTTCGGCGCCGGCGGGGCGGGCTTCGTGCGCCTGAGCCTCACCGTGCCGGACGCGCGCCTGGCCGAGGCCTGTCGGCGCATCCTGCGCCACGCCGGGCGCTGCACCCCCGCGCGAACCGCGACACCCGCATCCGCCGGACGCGCCTGAGCCGCGACGCACCCGTCCGCCTCGCGGTCCCGCCTCACAGCGCCCGGAACCGCCTGCGCCCTGCGCCTGCCCGAGGAGTTCGAACGCTGCGCCCGCAAGGGCCGGACCCTTGGGGATGCGGCCCCGCCCCCGGGCCCCGCAGACGTGGCAAATCCGGGCTCGGCCGATGTCGGACAGGCCCGGGCGCCCGGGCGGCGGGTGGAACCCTCTCACTGCCCCGGCAGGCCGGAGCCGCGTGCCACTGCCCCGGCGCGCAGCCGGGCCACGCCGCGTCGCGGGCGGTCGCACGACCGGGTGCGCGCATCCCGGAACGTCAGGAGATGCCTGCAGGGCGCCGCCGCGCAACGGGGCTGCGCGCGACGGCTCCGGCGCGCATGCCAGCCCGGCCTTCGACGGAGCCTGCCTGACACCTGATTGTCCGGGCGGGCCTACGGCGGGCATCCGCCGGACAGGGCCAGTCTGCATGGTCTCCCGCACAGCGTTGCCGGACGTCGGACGGACAGGCCCGGGCATCGGGCGCAGCTTGAACGCTGCCCCGCCGGGCCCGACCGTGCGTCGGCACCCGCCCGCGCCGGCCAGGCACGCGGTCGGGCCCGGCGCGGGCGGCCGGTTGCCCTCGGGTCGGCGGGGAGTCAGACGATCTCGAAGGCGGTCGGGAAATGGCCCAGCAGCGTGCAGACGGCGCGGCGCTCATGCGCCTGGGCCGAGACGGTGGCCACCAGCCCCAGCCGCCGGTCTTCCCGCACGCCCTGCACCCGGGCGCCGAGCCCCGCCTCGGCCATCGCGGCGTCGAGCACCCGGGTGATCGCGCGCATGCGCAGCGCCGGCTTGAACACCTTGCCCACGGCGGTCTTGGGCATGTCGTCGAGGATCTCCACGTGCCGGGGCACCGCCGCGCGCTCCGGAATGCGGTTGCGGGCGAATTCGGTGAGATCGGCCGCGCCGAGATCCGCGCCCTTCACCAGTTCCACGTAGACGCAGGGCAGCTCGCCCGAGTGCCGGTCCGGCTGGCCCACCGCCCCGGCGAAGGCCACATCGGGGTGGCCGAGCAGGGCTTCCTCGATCAGCGCCGGGTCGATGTTGTGGCCGCCGCGGATGATCATGTCCTTGGCCCGGCCGGTGATCCAGAGATAGCCGTCCGCATCCAGGCGCCCCAGGTCGCCGGTGCGCAGCGCGCCATCGGCACAGAACAGCCGCGCGTTGCGGTCCGGGTCGCGGTAGCCGGGCGACACGCCGGGGCTGAGGATGCAGATCTCGCCGGCCTCGTCGGTCCTGCAGGGGCCGCGCTCGGTGCCCTCCGCATCGAAATTGCGCACGCTGATCTGCGTGTAGGGCATCGGCAGCCCCACGGAGCCGGCGCGGCGGTCGCCGAAGGCCGGGTTGCAGGCGACGAGGCAGGTGGCCTCGGTCATCCCGTAGCCCTCCAGCACCCGGATGCCGCAGGCCGCCTCGAAGCGGCGCAGCAGCTCCAGCGGCAAGGGCGCGGAGCCGCAGATGGCGTAGCGCAGACTGCTCACGTCCGCATCCACCCGCTGCTGCATCAGCGCGGAGACGGCCGTGGGCACGGTGATGAGGAAATCGGCCTGCCAGCGCGCCACGATCTGCCAGAAGTTCTCCATCACCCCCTTGCCGCGATAGCCCTGCGGCGTGGGCAGCACCATGTGCGCGCCGGAGAACAGCCCGCCCATCAGCACGGGGTAGACCGCGAAGACATGGAACAGCGGCAGCGGGCAGAGGATCACGTCCTGCTCGCTGAACAGCAGCTCCTTGCCGCACCAGCCGTTGTAGAGCATGCCCGAGGGCCGGTGCAGGGTGAGCTTCGGCTCTCCCGTCGTGCCCCCGGTGTGGAAGATGGCGCGCACCGCATCGTCCTCCGCCTCGGCAAAGCCGAGCGTGGTGGACTGCAGGTCCAGCTCGGTGGCGAAATCCAGCCGCTCGGGGCCGGATTCGCGGCTGCCCGTGTCCACCGGCGCCGGGCGCAGCAGCGGCAGCAGCCAGCGGGTGGGCAGTTCGAGATAGGGCGCGAGGTCGACCTCCAGGATGGTGCGCACCCCCGGGGCCAGCGCCACCGCCCGCGCCGCCTTCTCCGCCACGTCGGACTGCGGGAAGGGCGCGAGGGTCACCAGCACCCGCGCCCCGCTGTCGCGCAGGATCGAGCCGATGTGCTCGGGCGAGAGCAGCGGGTTCACCGGCACCGCCGTGCCCGCCGTCGTGCCCGCCAGGAAGGTGATCGCGGCCTCCGGGCAATTGGGCAGGAGATAGGCGACCGTGACCTCCTCGCCGTCACCGCCCAGGCTGTGGAACAGGTTCGCGGCGCGGGTCACCCGGTCACGCAGCTTGCGCCAGGTGAGGGTGCGGGCCAGGGCCCTGCGCCCGGATCGGAGCTGGAACGACAGCGCCGGGCGCTCTGCCCAGCGCGATGCGGTTTCGACGAGTTGCTGATAGACGGTCCGGGTCCGCCACCGGGCGGAGACGGACATCTCCGCCTCCACGGCCCGGACTTCCGCCAAGGTCGAGACCTTCCTCATGCGATCCTCCCCCGGGGCAGGCCTCTCGCCGGGCCGCCTCCGCACCACAGACTAACCCGAAGTGGCTGACATGCAACCTGTTTGCGGTTTCCCGCACCCGGCGCCGGCGGCGCCTGCGCCGGATCAGGAGACGGCGCGGCCATGTTGCGGCGCACTCAACCATGTGGCGAGCAGGATGGAGGCCAGTCCCGTCAGGCTGAGCGCCAGGACGCAGCCGATCAGCAGGTCGTTGCCCCCGATCCGCCAGAGCAGCGCTCCCGCGATCGGCGCCGCGGCGCCGGCGGCAAGCGCCGGCAGCGCGAGGGCCCCGACCACCGCGCCGAATCGGGCCTCGCCCATCACGTCGCGGGTGACCAGCGGCTTCATGATGCTCATCACGCCGATGCCGCTGCCCTGCAGCACCACGAACAGCGCCAGCAGCGCCGGTGCCCGGGCCGCGGCGAGCAGGCAGGCGGAGGCGAGGCTGAGCGCCATGAAGCAGCCCGCCGCCAGCACCCGGTTCGACGTGAGCCGCTCCGTGAGCATCATCAGCAGGCGCCCGGCCACCTGCATCGGCCCGATCATCGAGGCGGCCAGAACCGCGTCGGACAGCGGCACGCCGCGCTCCGCGAGCATGGGCAGCAGGTGGTTGATCACCATGCCATGGCCCAGCGTCATCGCGGAGAAGGCGGTCGCGAGCAGCCAGAACTCCGGCCGGCTCAGCATCGGGCGCGGCGGCCCCTGCACCGGGGCGCGCGTGCCCGGCGGCGGCGCGGCGGGGCCGGACGCGGCGATGCCGCGTGCGCCGCTCCAGGCCAGCGGCGCGGCAAGGCAGCACAGCGCCACCGCCGAGGCCAGCACCGCCGCGCGCCAGCCGAAGCTCTGCGCCAGGAAGGTTGCCGAGGGGAAGGCGAGCGTTCCGGCGAAGCCCGCCACCAGGGTGATCAGCGTGATCGGCCGCCGCGCCGCCGGCCCCCGCGCCCGGGTAACGATGGCAAAGCACGGATCGTAGAGGCAGAAACCCATCGCCGCCCCCGCCGCCACCCAGACGAGATAGAACCCGGTGAGCCCGTTCACCAGGGTGAGCGCCGCCATCGCCAGCCCCGCGACCAGTGCCCCGCCCCCCAGGAAGGCCGGGCCGTGGCCCCGGTCGATCATCCGCCCGGCCAGCGGCGAGCACAGCGCGCCCGTGGCCAGCGACAGGGTGAAGGCGCCGGTGAGGCCGGTCTTCGACCAGCCTTCCTCGGCGATCCAGGCGGTCAGCAGGGCGGGAAAGATGTAGTAGACGCCCGCGTAGAGCAGCGTCTCCGCGACGGCGAGTTTCAGGATCGCAGCCTCGATCGGCAGGCGTTTCAGCATCTCCCGGCGCTCCCTCGCCTCTGGTCGCCCGGCGGCGGACCGGCCCGGCGGGCCCCGGCCCCGCCCGGGTATCCGCGCCCCATGGGGAGCGCAGATCCGGGCGAAAGTACAGAGGTTTGTGGCGCCGGGTGCCCGGTTCCGGCCGAAGCGTCACGCCTCTGCAGCCCCTGCCTGCCGCCTGCGCCAATCCCGGTTCCCCCTGCCCCGGCGGTGCGATCCGCGAAGGCGCGGCGCACATCCCCGCAGGTGCGACGCATCTCCCCGCAGGTTCGGTCCACATCCCCACGGGTGCAGCGCACATCTCCGCAAGTGCGGCGCATCTCCACAAGTGCGGCGCGCGTCCCGAAGGTGTGGCGCACATTCGCGCGGGCGCGGCCCACATCCCGCGGGTTCGACGCATGTCCCGCAAGCCCGGCCCACATCCGTTCGCGTTGCCTGCGCTCCCGCGCGCCGCTCAGGGGTGGCCCGTCCCGGGCCCGGTGCCTTCGCCGTCCGCCTCGCCCGTGCCGGCCGGCACCAGGGCGCGGCGGTCGAAGGAGACGCTCTTGATCAGGGCGAACACCGCGCTGCCGGGCGTGAGCCCCAGGTCGGCCACCGAGGCGCGGGTGAGGCGCGCACGCAGGCGCACGCCGCCCACGGAGATGAGGATCTCGGCGAAGGCGGTCTGCGCCTCGGCGGCGATCTCCAGCACGGTGGCCTCGAGGATGTTGCGGATCGACACGCCCCGCGGCCGTTCCGTGGCCAGCGACACGTCGCGGGCGCGCACCCGCAGCCGCACCACGGTGCCCTCCGGCAGGTCCACCTCGGGCATTTCCAGCACCTGGCCGCCCACCTCCAGCCGGGTGAGGTTCCAGCCCCGGTCATGGCCGAGGATGCGGGCCTCCGCCACGGCGCCGGCCTCGAAGCGCCCGGTGGCCGGCGGCAGGTCGAGCCGGGCGAGCACGTCGTCCACCGGCCCCTCGGCGGTCTTGCGGCCGTCGGAGAGCACCACCATGCGGTCGGCGAGCTGGGTCACCTCGTCGATGGCATGGGTGACATAGATCACCGGCACGCCGAAGACCTCCGGCAGGCGGGCGATATGCGGCAGGATGCCGGCCTTGCGGCGCATGTCGAGGGCCGCGAGCGGCTCGTCCATCAGCATGAGGCGGGGCCGCGCCAGCAGGGTGCGCCCGATGGAGACCCGCTGCCGCTCGCCGCCCGAAAGCGCGCCGGTGCGCCGGGCCAGCAGCGGGCCGAGGTCGAGCGCGCTCACCACATCGTCGAAGCCGAAGGCCCGGCCGGGCACCGCGCGCGCCCGCCGCTCCGCGTAGCGCAGGTTCCCCGCCACGTCGAGATGCGGGAACAGCCTTGCCTCCTGGAACACGTAGCCCACCCCGCGCCGGTGCGGCGCCAGCCGGCGGCGGCCCTCCTGCCAGGCCTCCCCGCCGAAGCGCACGGAGCCTTCGGCCCCGGCGTCGAGCCCGGCAATCACCCGCAGCAGCGTGCTCTTGCCGCAGCCGCTGGGCCCGAACAGCGCCGTGATGCCGCCCAGCGGAAAGGCATGCGCCACCTCCAGGTGGAAGCCGGCGAAGCGGCGGCGGATGTCGATGGTCAGCATCCGCGCCCCCTCAGCCCCGGTGCCCGGGAAAGCGCCGGTTCATCGCGTAGACGAAGACCAGCACCAGGAAGGAGAACACCAGCAGCCCCGCCGAGAGCACATGCGCGGCCGCGTAGTCGATGGTCTCGACATGTTCATAGATGGCGATGGAGATGACCTTCGTGCGCCCGGGAATGCTGCCGCCGACCATCAGCACCACGCCGAACTCGCCGATCGTATGCGCGAAGGTGAGCACCGCCGCCGTGAGATAGCCGCGCAGCGCCATGGGCGACATCACGCTCACGAAGGCGTCGAACGGCGTGGCGCGCAGCATTGCCGCCGCCTCCATCGGGCCACGGCCGATGGTCTCGAAGGTCGCCTGCAGCGGCTGCACCGCGAAGGGCAGCGAGTAGAACACCGAGCCGATCACGATGCCGGCGAAGGAGAAGGTGAGCGTGGTGCCGGTGGCGTCCAGCCACAGCCGGCCCACGGGCCCGTTCGGGCTCAGCACCACCAGCAGGTAGAAGCCCAGCACCGTGGGCGGCAGCACCAGCGGCAGCGCCGTCACCGCCTCGACCAGCGGCTTCAGCCGCGAGCGCGTGCCCGCCAGCCACCAGGCCAGCGCCGTGCCCGCCACCAGCAGGATCGCCGTGGTGATGAAGGCCAGTCGCAGGCTGAGCCACAGCGGGCCGGCGTCGGGCAGGTCCATGCGTCACTCGACCGCGTAGCCGTAGGAGCGGATCACGTCCTGCGCCTGCGGGCTGCGCAGGAAGGCGAGGAAGCCTTCCGCGGCCGCGTTCCCCTCCCCCGCCTTCAGCAGAACCGCGTCCTGCCGGATCGGGGCATAGAGGTCCTGCGGCACCTCCCAGCGCGCCCCGCCGGCGGGGTTTTCCGGGTCCAGCAGCGCGGAGAGCGCCACGAAGCCCAGCTCCGCCGCGCCGCTGGCCACCATGGAGTGGGTCTGGCCGATGTTCTGGCCCATCACGATCTTGTCCTGCAGCCCGTCCCAGAGCCCCAGGCCCTGCAGGGCCTGTTTCGCGGCGGCGCCGTAGGGGGCGAGATCCGGGTTGGCGATCGCCACGTGCCGCAGCCCGGCATCGGTGAGTGCCGCCTTGCCGTCCGCGCCGATGCGCGTCTCGTCCGGGCTCCACAGCGCCAGCCGGCCCACCGCGTAGGTGAAGCGCTGGCCGGGCACGGTCTCGCCCGCCGCCTCCAGCTTCTCCGGCGTCGCCGCATCGGCGGAGAGCATCGCGTTGAAAGGCGCGCCCTCGCCGATCTGCGCGAAGAGCTTGCCGGTGGAGCCGATGGTGAGCGTCACCGTGTTGCCGCTCTCGCCGCCGTACACCTCCGAAAGCTCCTCCGCCACCCCGGCGAAATTCGCGGCGACGGCCACGAGCGCGGTCTCCGCGCGGGCAGGCAGGGCGGCGGCGAGCGCGACAAGCGCGGCGGCGGCGAGGGCTGAGAAGCGGGTCTGCATCACGGGCTCCATCTTGCGGTCGGGCGGCTTCAGGTCTGGCACCTTCAGGCCGGGCTTCTCCGGATCTGGCACCTTCGGGTCTGACATGCCAGGGTCCGGCATCTCCGGGTCCGGGCCATCCAGGCGTATCCTCCGCGCCCCGGCCGTCCCGGACATGTTCGATATGGCTGGGGAAACATAACGACGCCCCGGCGTGGGGTGCAACCGTTATTTCCCGCCGGACATATCGCCCAGCATCGCCTTCAGCTCCGCCACCTCGTCACGCGTGGCCTCCGCCGCCTTCTCCTGCAGCCGGCGGTAGAGGCCGAGCACCTTGCCGCCCAGGGGGGTGAGCTGCGCGCCGCCCCGGCTTGCCCCGCCCCGGCTGGTCTCCACCACCGGCGAGGCATATTCGGCATTCATCGCCTCCACCAGCGACCAGGCCCGCTTGTAGCTCATGCCCATGTCCTTGCCGGCGGCGGAGATCGACCCCGTCGCGGCAATGGCCTCCAGCAGATCCGCCTTGCCCGGCCCGATCATCGCCTCGGGGCCGAACACGAAGCGGATGCGCATGCCCGAACGCTTCTGTTCCCGTGTCATCCGCGCAAGATCCGCGTTTCGCGCGCCCGGCGCAAGGGCGCGCAGGCGTGGAGCCCGGACCGCCCGCCCGGGCGGCCCGGGCGACAGGAGGGTGTGGCCCGTGCCAGCGGGTCTCCGCCGGGTTCGCTTTCCGCTTGCCCTGAGGCTGCAACAATGCTTGTAGTATTGCATGATCACCGATACCGCCACCGCCGTGCCCGCTCTCGCCGCCCTCGCCCATGCCGACCGGCTGGCCGCGTGGCGCCTGCTCGTCACCGCCGGGCCGGAGGGGATGGCCAGCGGCGAGATCGCCCGCCGCCTCGCCATCGCCCCCACCCGGATGAGCTTCCACCTCGCCGCGCTGGAGCGTTCCGGCCTTGCCTGCCGCCACCGCGCCGGCCGCGAGATCCGCTACGCGGCGGATTACGACGCGATGCGCGACCTGCTCGGCTTCCTCACCCGGGACTGCTGCGCCGGGCATCCCGACATCTGCGCCGCCATCGCGCTGCCCGACTGCCCGCCGCCCTCCGACCGCCTGTCCCCGACCGACCTCGCCGCGCCGTCCGACGCCACGTCCACCTGCAACTGCACAACTCCCGTCGCCACACCCTCCGCCCCCATCCCGTCCGGGGCGCACCCGCCCTCCTCGGAGCAGGCCGCCCCGTCCGGCCACCCGTCTCGAGCCGGGGACGCCCGAACAAACGCCCGCGCGCCCGCGCCTGCCGGCTCCCCGTCCTCCGACGGACACCAGCCCGCGCCCCGCCGCGCGGGCCCGCGCGGCGACAGGCCCCTGCCGGGCCGCCCGCCTGCCACTGCCGGGGAGCCCTCCCGATGACTGACCTCCCCGCCCCCGTCGCCGGGCTCGGCCGCTTCGAGAAGGGGCTGTCGCTCTGGGTGGCGCTGGCGATCGCCGCCGGCATCGGCCTCGGGGCCCTCGCCCCCGGGGCCTTCGGCGCGCTGGCCGGGCTGGAATACGCCTCGGTGAACCTGCTCGTTGCGGTGCTGATCTGGGCGATGGTGTGGCCGATGATGCTCTCTGTGGACTTCGCCAGCCTGCGGGCCACCGCCCGGGCGCCGAAGGGCCTCGCGCTCACCCTCGTGGTGAACTGGCTGGTGAAACCCTTCACCATGGCCGGGCTGGGCGTGCTGTTCTTCCGGGGCATCTTCGCACCGCTGATCCCGCCGGCGGAGGCGGACGGCTACATCGCCGGGCTCATCCTCCTCGGTGCGGCGCCCTGCACCGCGATGGTCTTCGTCTGGTCGCAGCTGGTGCGCGGCGATGCCGCCTACACCCTGTTCCAGGTGTCGCTCAACGACGTGGTGATGGTCTTCGCCTTCGCGCCGATCGTCGCCCTGCTGCTGGGCCTCACCGACCTGTCGGTGCCCTGGGAAACCCTGCTCCTCTCGGTGCTGCTCTACATCCTGGTGCCGCTGGGCGCCGGTGCGGGGGTGCGGCTCCGGCTGGGCGGGGCGGGGGCTGAGGCGCTCGCCGCCCGGCTCAAACCGCTCTCCATCGCCGGGCTGCTCGGCACCGTCGTGCTGCTGTTCGGCTTCCAGGGCGAGGTGATCCTGGCCCGCCCGCTGATCATCCTGCTCATCGCCGTCCCGCTGCTGCTGCAATCCTGGGGTATCTTCCTGCTGGCCTTCTGGAGCGCGCGGCGGCTGGGCCTTCCCTTCGCCGTCGCCGCCCCCTGCGCGCTCATCGGCACGTCGAATTTCTTCGAACTGGCGGTGGCCGTGGCGGTCAGCCTGTTCGGCGTCACCTCGGGCGCCGCCCTCGCCACCGTGGTCGGGGTGCTGGTGGAGGTGCCGGTGATGCTGTCGCTCGTCGCCTACGCCAACCGCCGCCGCGCCCTCTTTTCCGAAAGCCTCCCCCGATGATCCCCGACCTCACCGACCTGCCCCGGCTCGACCCCGCCCTGCTGCGCCCGATCCGCGCCGCGGACTGGGCCCGCCCCGGAGACCCGGGCCACCCCCCGCGCATCCTGCTGCTCACCGGGTCGCTGCGCGAACGCTCCTACTCCCGGCTGCTGGGGTTCGAGGCGGCCCGGCTGATCGCCCGCATGGGCGGCGAGGTCCGCCATTTCGACCCCACGGGCCTGCCCCTGCCGGACGGGGCGCCGGAGGATCACCCGAAGGTCGCCGAGCTGCGCGCCCTCGCGCTCTGGTCCGAGGGCATGGTCTGGGTCTCCCCCGAGCGCCACGGCGCGATGACCGCGGTGATGAAGGCGCAGATCGACTGGCTGCCGCTGTCGATGGGCGGCCTGCGCCCCACCCAGGGCCGCACCCTGGCGCTGGCCCAGGTCTCCGGCGGCTCGCAGAGCTTCAACGCGCTCAACCAGATGCGCGTGCTCGGGCGCTGGATGCGGATGGTCACCATCCCGAACCAGTCCTCCGTGCCCCGCGCCTGGACCGAGTTCGACGAGGCCGGCCGCATGAAGGACGGCCCGCTCTACTGGCGGCTGGTGGACGTGGCCGAGGAACTGATGCGCTTCACCCTGCTCACCCGCGGCCGGCCGGAGCTGACCGACCGCTACTCCGAGCGCCGCGAAAGCGCGGACCAGCTCTCGGCCCGGGTGAACCAGGCCGGAATCTGACGGGCCTCACCCTGGCCCGGAGCCTCCCCCGCCCTCGCACCCCCGGAGCATCAACGCATCTCCGGACCGCGCCGCGCGGCAACCGCGCCGCCCTCCGGGCGTCCCTCCCCCAGCCCTGCGCCCATCCGCAGGGTGCCCGGGCCCGCGCCCCCCGTGTGCCGGACAGCACCCAGCGCGTGCACCAGCACCCGCTGCGGTGCTCGGCGTCCGCGCTCGATTGCCCGCCGGAACCGCCCCGCGCCGTCGCGGCAAGCGGTGGTCCGGCCCTGCTGACGGCGTCACGTCGCACAGCCGCACGCAGCGCGGGGTTTTGCCTCCGGGCGTGCGTGCACCCCCTGCGCGCCGCCGCAGCCCTCCCGCCGCAGCCCTCCCGCCGCAGCCCTCCCGCGGCCGGCTCCGCGTCCCGCCCGGACGGCGCGGGGCGGGTGGGTGGGAGCGACGGCCGGGCGGGGCGCGGAGCCGGCTTTCCGGGCACGGGATGCCCGCGCGCGGTCCGATTCGCGGTTGACTTTCGCAGTGCAACAAGGAAGGGATGGGGCTGAATCTGGACCCGTCCTCGCACGGGTGGCTATGCCGGGCGCCTATCCCTCGGCCAATCCGCTGACGCACCGGGCAATTTCCCGCCTGCCTTTCCGCCGCGGTGCTCCTTCCGAACGAACCGACATGACCCGACACGATTGAGAAACCGTGCCAGATCCTGCCGCCGTCGCTGCGGAAGGCAGGTGCCCCGCACGGTTTCCGATCCTGCTGAAAGACGGAACCGACATGAGCTTCACTGCCACGTTGAAACGTGACTGGCTGGGCAATGTGCGCAACGACATCCTCGCCGGGGTGGTCGTGGCGCTGGCCCTGATCCCGGAGGCGATCGCCTTCTCCATCATCGCGGGAGTGGACCCCAGGGTCGGCCTCTTCGCCTCCTTCTCCATCGCGGTGATCATCTCCTTCACCGGCGGCCGGCCGGGCATGATCTCCGCCGCCACCGCCGCCACGGCGGTGCTGATGGGCACGCTGGTGCGCGAGCACGGGCTGGAGTACCTGCTGGCCGCCACCGTGCTCGCCGGCATCCTGCAGATGCTCGCCGGGGTGTTCCGCCTCGCCGACGTGATGCGCTTCGTCTCGCGCTCGGTGATGACCGGCTTCGTGAACGCCCTCGCCATCCTCATCTTCATGGCCCAGCTGCCCGAGCTCACCGGCGTGCCGCCGCTCACCTACGTGCTGGTGGCCGCCGGCCTCGCGATCATCTACCTCGTGCCGCGGGTGTTCACCGCGGTGCCGTCGCCGCTCATCTGCATCATCGTGATCACCGCGCTCTCGATGTCCTTCGGCTGGGACCTGCGCACCGTGGGCGACATGGGCGCGCTGCCCGACGCGCTGCCCGTCATCGCCTTCCCCGACGTGCCGCTCACCTTCGGGACGCTGCTGATCATCCTGCCCTATTCGGCCGGCGTGGCGGCGGTGGGCCTGCTCGAATCGCTGATGACCGCCCAGCTCGTCGACGAGCTCACCGACACCCCCTCCGACAAGAACCGCGAATGCGTGGGCCAGGGCATCGCGAACTTCTTCACCGCCTTCATCGGCGGCATGGCCGGCTGCGCCATGATCGGCCAGTCGATGATCAACGTGAAATCCGGCGGGCGGGGGCGGCTGTCGACCTTCGTGGCCGGCGTGTTCCTGCTGTTCCTCATCCTCGTGCTGGGAGGCCTGGTGGCCCGCATCCCGATGGCCGCCCTGGTGGCGATCATGATCATGGTCTCCGTCGGCACCTTCTCCTGGTCCTCGATCCGGGATCTCAGGACACATCCGCGCTCCTCCTCGATGGTGATGCTCACCGTGGTGGTGCTGGTGGTGTTCACCCACAACCTGGCCATCGGCGTGCTGGCGGGGGTGCTGCTCTCCGGCATCTTCTTCGCCGCCAAGATCGCGCAGATCTTCAGCGTCACCTCCACCCTCTCGGCGGACGGGCGCGAGCGGGTCTACACCGTGCGCGGCCAGCTGTTCTTCGCCTCGGTGGACCGATTCGCCGCCGCCTTCGACTTCCGCTCCGCCCCGGACCGCGTGGTGATCGACGTGAGCGAGGCGCATATCTGGGACATCTCCAGCGTTGCGGCCATCGACATGGTCGTGCTGAAGTTCCGCCGCGAAGGCGCCGACGTGACCCTCAGGGGCATGAATGCGGCGTCGGAGACCATCGTCGACCGGCTCGCCCTGCATGACAAGCCCGGCGCGATGGACCAGTTGACGGGGCATTGAGGCCATGACGGCGCAGACCGTCCGCGCCGCCGCGCCCCGAAGGGAGGAAGACATGGACAAGATCGCCGCCTTCATCGACGGCTCCGCCTATGGCGAGAGCGTCTGCGACCACGCCGCCTGGATCGCCGGGGCGACCGGTGCCGCGGTGGACCTCGTGCACGTGCTGGGCCGCCGCGAGGCCGCCAGCACCCCCGCCGATCTCAGCGGCAACCTGCGCCTGGGCGCGCGCAGCGCGCTGCTGGAGGAGCTGGCCCGGCATGACGAGGCCCGCGCCCGGCTGGCCCGCGCCCGCGGCCATGCCATCCTGGAGGACGCCCGCACCCGGCTCGCCGCCGCCGGCGTGACCGCGGGCCAGGAGGTGCTGCGCTCCGGCGACATCGTCGAGACGGTGACGGAGATCGCCGGCGCCAGCGGCCTGGTGGTGATCGGCAAGCGCGGCGAGGGCGCCGATTTCGCGAAGGGCCACCTCGGCTCCAACCTGGAGCGCATCCTGCGCGAGGCCACGCGGCCGGTGCTGGTGGCCTCGCGGGCCTTCTCGCAGGTGCGGAGCGTGCTCATCGCCCATGACGGCGGCGCGAGCGCGGAGAAGGCGGTGGCCTTCCTCGCCGCCAACGCGCCCTTCGCCAGACTCGCCTGCCACCTGCTCAGCGCGGGGCGCGAGACGCCGGAGCTGCGCGCCCGGCTGGACGCCGCCGCCGCCCGCCTCTCCGCCGCCGGGGCCGCCGTGACCGCCGAGATCCGCGAGGGCGAGCCGGAGCAGCTGATCGCCGAGACCGTGGCCAGCCGCGACATCGGCCTGCTGGCCATGGGCGCCTACGGGCACAGCCGCATCCGCAGCCTGATCATCGGCTCCACCACCACCGAGATGGTGCGGTCCTGCAAGGTGCCGGTGATCCTGTTCCGATAAGCCGCCGCGCAGCGGTGCCGGCCCGGGCCGGCAGGGGCCTTCGTGCTCCCGCCGCCCCCGAGGGCAAGCTCTGTCATCCCCCCGGGGCCAAGCCCCGTCACTCCCTGGGGGCAAGCCTCGTCACCCCGCCGGGGGCAAGCCCCGCCACTCCCCGGGGGCAAGCCCCGTCACTCCCGGGGGCAAGCCCAGTCACTCCCCGAGGGCAAGCCCAATCTCCCCGGCGGGGGGCAGTCCCTGTCGCCCCGCCCAGGACAGACCCTGTCACCCCGCCCGCGCCCGGGGCCCGGCCGCTGGCGCGGGCGCACCGGGCTCTCCGGCCGGGCCGGCCCGCAGGGTTCGGCCACCCTCTCCCGTGGCGAGGTGCGTGGCTTCCCGGCATCCGCGACCATCCTGCCGGAGCGGAAGGCCGCACCTGCGGCTTGCCCGCGAAGAAGCGTCTCTCCGGTGCGCCATTGCCCGGCTTCCCCGACCGGACGGGCGGCCCCCGTCCCCCCCCGGTTCCCTGGCTGCGCGGCGGAGACCGGCACCTCCCGACGGCCGCCCGGCCTGCCCGGCGTCACCAGGCGGCGCGCAGCCCGCGCGCACTCGCGCGCCATTGATGCGCAGAGATAGACAATCTGTGGAGCATTGGAGCAATAGACTTCGTTTCAGAACCTATTATCTCTCCCAGCAGTCGGAACCGGCGCCCGGCGCGCCGAACAAGGAATGCCAAGATGACCAAGGTCCTCGTGCTCTATTACTCCTCCTACGGCCACATCGAGACGATGGCCGAAGCCGTTGCCGAAGGCGTCCGCTCCACCGGTGCGGAAGCCGTGGTGAAGCGCGTTCCGGAAACCGTTCCGGAAGAGATCGCCAAGGGCGCCCATTTCAAGCTCGACCAGGCCGCGCCCGTCGCCACCGTGGCGGAACTGCCCGAGTATGACGCCATCATCTTCGGCACGCCGACCCGCTTCGGCAACATGGCGTCGCAGATGAAGAGCTTCCTCGATTCCGCTGGCGGCCTCTGGGCATCCGGCGCGCTGGTCGGCAAGGCCGGCGGCGTGTTCACCTCCACCGCCACCCAGCACGGCGGCCAGGAATCCACCCTGCTCTCCTTCCACACCGTGCTGCTGCACTTCGGTTTCGTGATCGCCGGCCTGCCCTACGCCTTCCAGGGCCAGATGGGCGTGGACGAGATCAAGGGCGGCTCGCCCTACGGTGCGACCACCATCGCCGACGGCGACGGCTCCCGCCAGCCCAGCGCCGTGGAGCTGGACGGTGCGAAGTTCCAGGGCGCGCACATCGCCGGAATCGCCGCGAAGCTCTCCGCCTGATCCCGCCTCGTCCGGAGCCGCAAGGCTGCGGACAGCGAAAGGGCCGCTCCCGGGAAACCGGCAGCGGCCCTGTTCGTGTTCCGGGGCCTGTCCAGCTCTCCCGGGGGCGGTTCAGCCGCTCCGGAACCTGTCAGGCTGTCCCGGGGCCCGTTCAGCGACCGCGCGGCGGGCCTTTCGGGCCGGAGCGGCCGGAGGGCGCGGGGCCGTTGCGCCCCCGCGGGCCCTTGTCCGGGCCGCCGCGTCCTGCCTGCGGCTTGCCAGCGGGCGCGCCGCGTCCGACAGGCGCCTTGTCTCCGGCCGTGCCGCGTCCCGCCGGCGCCTTGTCACCGGCCGTGCCGCGACCGGCAGGGGCCTTGCCGCTGGCGGCCCCCCGCCCTGCCGACGGCTTCCCGGCGGGCGCACCACGACCCGACGGCGCCTTCTCCGCCGCTGCCCGGGCCGGGCCGGGCTGTCCGCCCGGGCCGCTCCTGCCGGAGGGGGCAGGTTTGGACGGCGCGCCGGTCCGGCGCAGCGCCCCGGTGCCGCCGGGGCCGGAGGGGTCCGCCGCCCGCCCGCGCGGCTTCGCCTTCGCCCGCCCGCCGGGGGCGGCGACCGGCGCCTCCTCGAGGATCTCGCCCTTCAGGCCGAGCTGGTCGCGCAGCACCTTCGGGCGCACTTCCTCGACCGCGCCATCGGCGAGATCGCCCAGCATGAAGGGCCCGTAGGAAATGCGGATCAGCCGGTTCACGTCGAGCCCGACCTCCGCCAGCGCGCGGCGGATCTCGCGGTTGCGGCCCTCGCGCAGCCCGAGGGTGAGCCAGACGTTGGCGCCCTGCTGGCGGTCGATGACCACCTGCATGGGCTGGAAGCGCTCGCCGTCCACGGTGATGCCCTTGCGCAGCGGCTCGAGCAGCTCCTCCGACGGATAGCCCTTCGCGCGCACCCGGTACTTGCGCAGCCAGCCGGTGGAGGGCAGCTCCAGCCTGCGCTTCAGCTCGCCGTCATTGGTGAGCAGCAGCAGCCCCTCGGAATTGATGTCGAGCCGGCCGACCGACACCACCCGCGGCATGTCCTCGGGCAGGTGGTCGAAGACGGTCTCGCGGCCCTTCTCGTCGGAGGCGGAGGTGACCAGCCCGAGCGGCTTGTAGTAGCGCCACATCCGGGTGGGCTCGGCCGCGGCGACGGGCTTGCCGTCGACCTCGATACGGTCGCGCGCCGTCACGTTCAGGGCGGGAGAATCGATCTCCTTGCCGTTCACGCGCACGCGCCCGGCCTCGATCATGCGTTCGGCCTCGCGGCGCGAGGCGAGGCCCGCGCGCGCAAGACGCTTGGCGATGCGCTCGCCCTCTGGTGTCTGGTCGCTCATCCTCAGCGCATACACCCGGCAAGCGCCTCCCGGCAAGGGCCGGAAAGCGCTTGCCGGGGCCGGAGCCTGCCGCCAGATTGCCCGCATGGACCAGATGACCACGCCCCGCCTGCACGGCCGCCCCTGCCAGACCGACGACCAGGCCCATGTCAGGGCGCTGTTCGGCGCCGAGGAGATCCGCCGCTGGGCCTCTCCGCCCGGCCTGGTCTGGAGCCCGGAGCGCTATGCGCTCATCACCCTGCGGCTGGCGGCGCACTGGGCCGCGCATGGCTGGGGGCCGCGGATGTGGTTCGCGGGCGGCGCGCTGGTGGGGATCGCCGGGCTGCAGTTCGCGGTGCTGGACGGGTTGCCGGCGGTGGAGATCGCCTTCGCCGTGCTCCCCGCCCTCCAGCGCCGCGGCTTCGCCACGGAGATGATCGCCGCCACGCTGGTCGAGGCGCGCGGCATCGCCCGGCGCGTGGACGCGGCGGTTCTGGAGGACAACGCGGTCTCGCGCCTGTTGCTCGCCCGCCAGGGGTTCCACGAGGCCGGCTGCGTGGTCGAGGACGGCCGGCGCCTCCTGCTGCTCCGGCGGGGCGCTGCGTGAGCCGGCCCGGCCTGATGGCCCTCGCGCTGGAGGAGGCCCGTGCCGCCGCGGCGCGCGGGGAGACCCCGGTGGGCGCCGTGCTCTCCGACCCCGCCACCGGCGCCATCCTCGCGCGGGACGGGAACCGGGTGCGCGAGCGCTCCGACCCCACCGCCCACGCGGAAATCCTGGTGATCCGCGCCGCCTGCGCCGCGCGCGGCTCCGAGCGCCTGCCCGGGCTCGACCTGCACGTGACGCTGGAGCCCTGCCCGCTCTGCGCCGCGGCCATCGGGGCCGCGCGCATCGCCCGGCTCTACTACGGAGCATCGGACCCGAAGTCCGGCGGCGTGGAACAGGGCCCGCGGGTGTTCTCCCACCCACAGTGTCACCACCGGCCCGACATCTACCCCGGCATTGCCGAGGCCGAGAGCGCCGCACTGCTGCGCGCCTTCTTCGCCGCACGTCGCGGATAGCCGCCGCGCACGCCGACACGCTCCCCGCCTTCGCGCCACCACGCCCCCGCGCATGCTCCGCGCATCCCGGCCCCATGCGTCCCGGAACGCGTGCGCCGCGCGGCAGCCGGGCGTTTCATCGCCCGGCCCGCCCCGCGTCAGCCCCGCAATGCCCCTCTGGCTCGCCCTGCCCGGCGTCACCCTCGCCATACCTCCCCGCTCACCCGGCCCGGCGTCGCCTCTGCCATGCCTCCTCGCTCGCCCTGCTCCGCGTCACCCCCACCATACATCCTCGCGCGCCCTGCTCCGCGTGCCACCCCCGCCATACCTCCTCGCGCGCTCTGCTGCGCGTGCCTCCCCGTCATACCTCCTCGCGCGCTCTGCTCCGCCTCAGCCCCGCAATGCCCCCCTCGCTCGCCCTGCCCGCGGCGCCCCCGCAACTCTCTCTCGCCTGCCCTGTCCCGCTGCCCGGCGCGCCCGCAGGCGCATTGCGTCTGACCTGCACGCGAGAGGACCACCGGGGGGTCGGCGCACGCCTCGGTGCCGCAATGCGCCAATCGTGCCGCTTCGGCGGATCCGGCCCGGGCGCACGCCGCGAATGGCCGTCACACACGCTCGCGTGAATGGGCCCCGTCCGCGCGCGCCGGACGGGGCCGCCCGCGGACCCGGGACAGCCCGGTCCACCGCGCGGCATCCCGCCGGTCTCCGGTCCGCCTCACCCGCTCCGCTGGGGGCGGAGGCCCGCGCAGGGGGCCTTCGCCACGCCCGCCAGGCTGCGGGGGCCAGCGGCCCCCCTCGGCATGGCGGGCGTTTCCCGTCGGTGCCTTTCGGCATGGGGGCTGCAGGAGACGCGTGGGCGCCGCTTGCCGCGCAGCCGCAGGCGAGGGGATCGGTGCCCGGGACGCCGGTCATGCCCGCGCGCGGCAGGCACGCATCTCAGGGCCGCGCGCGCGGCAGGCATGCATCCGGGGCCGCGCCCGCGCGCAGGGCGCGGGCGGTCTGTCCGGCGTCAGAGGGTGATCGGGGTCATCACTTCGGGTTCGATCACGTCCACGCCCGACAGTTCGGCCTTCATCAGGTCCGCATTCTGCTCCAGCGCCGGGAAGGTGCGGTAGTGGCACGGAATCACGGTGGAGAAGTGGAAGAAGGTCTTCGCGGCGTAGGACGCGCGGCGCATGTCCATCGTGTAATGCCCGCCGGCGCAGAGGATGCCGATGTCCGGTGCATGCAGCGCCTCGAACACCGCCATGTCCGCCATCACGTCGGTATCGCCGGAGAAGTAGATCGTCTTGCCCTCGCCCGAGATCATGTAGCCGGACTCGGTGCCCGCGTAGACCGGCCCGTCCGGCCCGTCGACGGAGGAGGAATGGGTGGCGTTCACCATGGTCACCTTCACGTCGCCCAGCGTCACCGTGCCGCCCTTGTTGAAGCCCACGGTCTCGATGCCTTCGGACCTGGCCCACCAGCCCATGAACTCGGCGATGCCGTAGACCTTGATGCCCAGTTCGCGCGCCAGCGCGATGGCGTCGGCGGAATGGTCGCCGTGGCCGTGGCTCACGAGGATCGCCGTCGCCCCGGCGACCGCCTCCGCCCGCCGTGCCTCGGGGAAGACCGGGTTTCCGGTCAGCCAGGGGTCCACGAGCAGCACCTGGGTGCCGATCTCGATGCGGAAGCCGGCGTGTCCCAACCAGGTGATATTCATCGCATGTCTCCTTTCGGTTTCCCTGTGGCGCACTCTGGTGCAGTCTGCCCCGCGGTCAACAGCGAATGGAGGCGTACCCCGGCATGGACTGGACGGCACACGTGGATGTGTACTGCGAACGGCTGAGCGCCGCATTCTGGGCGGAGCCCCTCAACGCCCTGACGAACCTCGCCTTCATCATCGCGGCCCTGGTGATGGCCCCGCGCGCCGCGCGGGCCCCGGAGCGCGGCGCGCTTGTGCTCTGCGCCCTGCTCGGGACCATCGGCGTGGGGTCCTTCCTGTTCCACACCGTGGCGCAACGCTGGGCCGGGCTGGCGGACGTGCTGCCGATCCTCGCCTTCATCCTCGCCTACATCTGGCTCGCCACCCGGCGCTTCTTCGGGGCGCCCTGGTGGGCGGCCGCGCTGATGGCCGCGCTGTTCATCCCGATCAACATCGGCACCGCCGCGCTGCTGCGCGAGGCGGGCGGGGCGCTGGCGGCCTCCGCGGGCTATGCAGGCGTGGTGGTGTTCCTGCTGCTCTACGCCGCCGCCCTGGCGGGCCGGCACCCGGACACCGCGCTGCGCCTCGCCGCGGGGGCGGGCATCTTCGTGGTCTCGCTCGCCTTCCGCTCCGCCGACGGGCCGGTCTGCGCCGCCTTCCCGCCGGGCACGCATTTCATGTGGCACATCCTCAACGCGGTGATGCTGGCCTGGATGATCCACGCCCTGATGGCCGCGCGCGCGCCCCGGGTTGCACGGGGCCACGGCTCCGTCTAATACGACGCTGATCGCTGAGAGGGAGACCGATGGCCATCGACAGGGACACCGCGCGAAAGGTCGCGCATCTGGCGAGAATCCGGGTGGATGAAGCCGGGCTCGACGCGCTTGCCGCGGAGCTCTCGGGCATCCTCGGCTTCGTGGAAGAGCTGAACGAGGTCGACGTGACCGGCGTGGAACCGATGACCTCTGTCACGCCCATGGCGCTGCCGCGTCGCGCCGACGTGGTGACCGAGGGCGAGGACGCCGCGCGCATCCTCGCGAACGCGCCGGACGCGCGCGAGGGCTTCTTTGCCGTGCCGAAGGTGGTGGAATGACCGAACTGACCGCCCTCACCATCGCCGAGGCCCGCACCGGGCTGCGCGCGAAGGACTATACCGCCCGCGAGCTTGCCGAGGCGTTCAACGCCGCGGCCGCCGCCTCCGCCCCGCTCAACGCCTATTGCGCGCTGACGCCGGAGAAGGCGCTGGAGATGGCCGATGCCGCCGACGCCCGCCTCGCCGCCGGCGACGCACCGGCGCTGTGCGGCATCCCGCTGGGCATCAAGGACCTGTTCTGCACCTTGGGCGTGCAGAGCCAGGCCGCCAGCGGCATCCTGGAGAACTTCATTCCGCCCTACGAGAGCACCGTGACCACGAAGCTCTGGGAGCAGGGCGCGGTGATGCTGGGCAAGCTGAACATGGACGAGTTCGCCATGGGCTCGTCGAACGAGACTTCGGTCTACGGCCCCGCCATCAGCCCCTGGCGCCGCGCGGGCGCGAACACCGCACTCACGCCCGGCGGCTCCTCCGGCGGCTCGGCGGCGGCGGTCTCGGCCTCGATCTGCATGGCGGCCACCGGCACCGACACCGGCGGCTCTATCCGCCAGCCCGCGGCCTTCACCGGCATCGTGGGGCTGAAACCCACCTACGGGCGCTGCTCGCGCTGGGGCGTGGTGGCCTTCGCCTCCTCGCTCGACCAGGCCGGCCCGATGACGAAGACGGTGCGCGACGCGGCCATCATGCTCGGCGCCATGGCCGGGCACGACCCGAAGGACAGCACCTCCGCCGACATGCCCGTGCCGGATTTCGAGGCCGCCCTCACCGGCGACATCCGCGGCAAGCGCATCGGCATCCCGCGCGAGTACCGCGTGGAGGGCATGTCGGAGGAGATCGACCGGCTGTGGCGCGAGGGCGCGGAGAAGCTGCGCGACGCGGGCGCCGAGATCGTCGACATCTCGCTGCCGCACACGAAATATGCCCTGCCCGCCTATTACATCATCGCGCCGGCGGAGGCCTCCTCCAACCTCGCGCGCTACGACGGCGTGCGCTACGGCCACCGCGCGAAGCTCGCCCCCGGTGACGGCATCCTCGACCTCTACGAGAAGTCCCGCGCCGAAGGGTTCGGCCGCGAGGTGCAGCGCCGGGTGATGATCGGCGCCTACGTGCTCTCCTCCGGCTTCTACGACGCCTATTACCTGAAGGCGCAGAAGGTCCGCACGCTGATCAAGCGGGATTTCGAGACCGTCTTCGCCGACGGGGTGGACGCGATCCTCACCCCCGCCACCCCCTCCGCCGCCTTCGGCATCGGCGAGATGGCGGATGCGGACCCGGTGCAGATGTATCTCAACGACGTGTTCACGGTGACGGTGAACCTCGCCGGCCTGCCGGGCATCTCGGTGCCCGCCGGGCTCGACAGCGCCGGCCTGCCGCTCGGGCTCCAGCTCATCGGCAAGCCCTGGGGCGAGGCGGAGCTGATCACCGTCGCCGGCACGCTGGAAGCCGCGGAACGCTTCACCGCCACGCCCGACCGCTGGTGGTGATCTCCCGGCCCGGCGCCCGCGCGGGCGCCGGGCCCGGACGGCCTGCCCGGCGCGCCCAAGCCGCGGCCATGGATGTGACTGCATCGATCGGGTGCTGAAACAGGCCTGAAACCGACCCGCGGCGCGCCCGCGCGCGTTGCCTCAGCGGTCCCCCCGAATGTCCGACAGATCTCCGGCCCGGCGCATGGCGCAAGCCTTGCGGGCCGGAGCCCCCGGGGCGGCCGACAGGATGCGCCTCCGGCGACATCCGGGCCCGCGCACAGGGCATACATGGAAAGGGGCCCGCCGCCGGGAAACCGCCGGACGGGCCCGAATAGTTGCGCTCCGGTGCACTGCGCCGGATCGCTGCGCGTCAGACCTTGAGATTGCCCGCGCTCTTGCGACCGTCCCGACCGTCGATCAGGTCGAATTCGATCGGCTGATTGTCCTGCAGCCCGCGCAGGCCCGCAGCCTGGACTGCCGAGATATGCACGAAAATGTCTTTCCCGCCGTCCTCGGGCTGAATAAAGCCGTAGCCTTTTTCAGTATTGAACCACTTAACGGTGCCTTTTGCCATTCCTGACAACCCTTTGGTCTGTGTCGCCGGGGCGGTCTTGCCTCCGGCCTCTGCGCAGTCGCGTATCCATTTGCGACTGGCAGATCACGTGTGATCCACAGGCGTCGGAAACGTAATGCGTAAGAAGAAGCTAGCGCGAATCAGGCCGATTCACAATTGCGACGTTAACTCGCGCGAAATTTCCTCAATTTCTCTTGATCAGATGGTCAAGGACATTCCGGCCGCCGCGCCACTGGCAAGCGGGGCCGCGCATTCCTATAGTTTCAGGACCATCAACCGCACCCGGAGCACCTGCCGCCATGGCCCGACTCGTCCTGATTGCGCTCATTCTGGCAGCGATCGCCGGTCTGGGCTATATGCTCGTCAGGGGGCTGGGCCGGGTGGTGGAGCGTGTCCGGGCCTCCGGAGAAAGGGAGATCGACCTCATGGGCGGAAACACCATGCGCTGGCTGGCCTACGTGGTGCTGATCGCGCTCATTGCCGTGGTTTCGGTGAATTCCATCGGGGCGGGGCCGACCTGATGTCCTCGCGCCGCTATCGCGGGCGCCACAGCCCGGACGCCCCGCCGGAGCCGGAGGCGGAGCGCGCCCCGAACCGGTTTCGCAACCGCCCGGCCCGGCAGGTGTCCGGGCGGGCCCGGCTGCTCTATCTCGCATCCCTGCCGATGCTCTTCGCCGGGATCGGCGAGATCCGCCAGGGCGACGCGCGGGGCATGCTGGTCGAACTCGGCGCCTTCGTGCTGTTCCTCGCCGCCGCGGGCCTGGTGAACGAGGGGCAGCGCGCGCAGGAGGCCTATGACGCGCGCAGCGTGGCCAAGCCGCCGGCGATCCCGCGCAAGATCCTCGGCGCGGTGGCCGCGGGGCTGGGCGTGGCGCTCGGCGCGGCCTTCGGCTGGGGGCTCGGGCCGGTGTCCGGGGTGATCTTCGGCGCGGTGGCCGCCGGGGCGGCCGTGGTCGCCTTCGGGCCGGACCCCTTGCGCGCCAAGGGCATCGCGGCGGATGATTTCTACGGGGCGCGGGCCGCGGACGCGCTGGAACGCGCCGAGGAGCTGCTGCGCGAGATGACCGCCGCCGCCGCGCGCTTCGGCGACCGGGCGCTGGAAGGCCGGGTGGAGCGGGTGGCCGGCGCCGCGCGCGATGTCTTCGCCGAAGTCGAGGCCGACCCGCGCGACCTGGACCGGGCGCGGAAGTTCCTCGGCGTCTACCTCACCGGCGCGCGGGACGCGACGGTGCGCTTCGCCGCGGTGTGGCAGCGCAGCCGCGATGCGAAGGCCCGGGCGGATTACGAGGCCCTGCTGGGCGATCTCGAGTCCAGCTTCACCGCCCGGCGCCGCGAGTTGCTGGCCGAGGACCGCGGCACGCTGGACGTGGAGATCGAGGTTCTGCGCAAGCGCCTGCGCCAGGAAGGGCTGGACGGGGACTGACGGCGCCACGCGGCACTGGGCCGGACGCGTTTCCGCCCCACATCGGGGGGGAGAGGCCGCGGGAGACGCCCGCGGCACCGCCCCCGGGGCCGGGTCTCTCCGCGCGTGCCGCGCCGGCGCCTGCCCCTCCCGGGCGGCCGGGGTGCGGGGCGGCGGGGCCGGCCGCCCTCCGGCCCGGCGGAGACGATGCCCGGCAGGCTCCCTGCCCCCGCCAACCGGATCAGGGCTCCGGACCAATGGCCCCCACCCGGGGCATGCAACAGGGCTCCGAGAAGAGGACACCCACATGACCACCGACGCCGACCCGACCCGCAACCGCCTGCCCGAGATCGCCGGCACCGCGCTGCCCGACCCGGCCTCCGAGCCGGTGACGATCGAGGCCGCCCGCCCCGAGGACCAGGAGCGCATCCGCGCCCTGGTCGAGGACATCGACATCTCCGACACCCAGTCGATCATCCGCTTCGGCTCGAAGGCGCAGGAGAAGCTCACCGCCATCTCCGACCAGATGCTCACCGGCGTGCGCAACAAGGATTCGGGCCCGGCCGGCGAGAGCCTGCGCGAGATGGTCTCCTCGCTGCGCGGCTTCGACATGGGCGAGCTGGACCCGAACCGCAAGCCGAGCTGGTGGGAGCGGATCTTCTCCTCCACCAAGCCGCTGGCGAAGTTCTACGCCCGCTACGAGACCGTGCAGGGCCAGATCGACAAGATCACCGACACGCTGGAGCATCACGAGCACAAGCTGCTGGTGGACATCGAGAGCCTGGACCGGCTCTACGAGGAGAGCCTGGCCTTCTACCACCAGCTCGCCCTGCACATCGCCGCCGGCGAGGAGAAGCTGCGCCTGCTCGACGGCACCGCCATTCCCGCGAAGGAGGCCGAGGTCTCCGCCGCGCCCGAGGACATGCAGGTGATCAAGGCGCAGGAGCTGCGCGACCTGCGCGCCGCGCGCGACGACCTGGACCGCCGGGTGCATGACCTCAAGCTCACCCGGCAGGTGACCATGCAGTCCCTCCCCTCGATCCGCCTCGTGCAGGAGAACGACAAGAGCCTCGCGACCAAGATCGACTCGACCCTGGTCAACACCGTGCCGCTGTGGAAGACGCAGCTGGCCCAGGCCGTGACCATCCACCGCTCGCGCGAGGCGGCCGGCGCGGTGCGCGACGCGAACGACCTCACCAACGAGCTGCTCACCTCCAATGCGGAGAACCTGCGCCAGGCCAACATCGAGGTGCGCACCGAGATCGAGCGCGGCGTGTTCGACGTGAAGGCGATCTCGAACGCCAACGCGGCGCTGATCGCGACCATCGAGGATTCGCTGCGCATCGCCGACGAGGGCAAGGTGAAGCGCGCCCATGCCGAGGAGGAGCTCAAGCGCATGGAGGGCGACCTGCGCCGCAGCCTCTCCGCCGCGAAGGCCTCGGGCCCCGCCAGCCCGCGGCGCGGAGCGGGCACCTGAACGGTCCCGGCAATACGCCTGCCCGGCCCTCCGGGCAGCACGCGGGCCGGAGCGGAGAGCGGCAGCCGGGCCCGTGCGCGCACCGCCCCGCCCGGCACACGGATGAGGGCTCGGCGGGCCGGCAGGCGGAGGAGCCGGAGCAATCCGCAGTCCTCCGGGGTCAGCGGGCGAAGGGCCCGGAGCAAGGCGCCGGCCTCCGGTGCCGGCGGGCGCAGGCCCCGGAGCAAGACGCCGGCCTCCGGTGGCGGCGGGCGCAGGCCCCGGAGCAAGACGCCGGCCTCCGGTGGCGGCAGGCGGAGGAGCAATCCGCAGGCCTCCGGCACAGGCAGGCGCAGTGTCCCCCGCCCCCCTGCGCAGGCCCCCGGACCCGACAGGCTGGCCGGTTCCCGGATCTCCGGGGCGGCCAAGCGGAGCAATGCGCGCCCCTTCGAGGCCCGGAGGCAGACTGTCACCCGGGTCGGCACGCCGGCCTCTGGGACGGGGTCCCGAGCCGCCACGCGGGCCCGATCCCGGCCCGCCACGCGGGCCCGATGCCCAGCCGCCACACGGGCCCGAGCCCGAGCCACCACTCGGGCCAGGTCCCGGGCCGCCACGCGGGCCAGGTCCCGGGCCGCCAGGCGGGCCAAGTCCCGGGCAACCACACGGGCCAGGTCCCGGGCCGGATGCAGGGTGAGATCCCGGGCCGGCGCGGAGGAGGTTTCCCCGCGGCATCCGGCGCCGGGTGGTTCCTGCGCGGCTGCGCCGGGCTGCTGCTCGCCGCGGGTCTCTCCGGCTGCACCCGGCAGGAGGCCGCGGCGCCGCCGGCCCCGGCGCCCCAGTCCGGGCTGGCCCTGCGCGAGGGTTTCGCGCTCTACGACGCGGCGCTGATCGCCGCCGGGGGCCACCGGGTGGAGCGCGCGCCCGCCGATGCCCCGTTCGACGGCGCGGATCTGGCGCGCAACTTCATCCGTGTGGCCCTCGCGGTGGAGGACATGCCGCGCCAGCGCCACTCCCGCATGCCGCTGCGGCGCTGGGACGGGCCGATCCGCTACGCGGTGCTCGGCGAGACGCTCGGCCCGCAGGACCACGCCCGCGTGGCCGAGATGATGGGCCGGCTGTCGCGGCTCTCCGGCCTGTCCACCCGCGAGGTGCCGGGCGGCGACGGGGCCAACAACATGGTGATCCTGGTGCTGGACGAGGGCGAGGTGCGCGCCCTGCGTGGCTATGCCCTGCAGCGCGCCGCGCATGACGAGGACCAGCACAGCGCCATGGTCGGGCGTTTCCTGGCCGGGTTCCTCGACCGCTCGGACGGCGAGGCGCCCTGCCTCGGCGCCTTCTCGGCCACGGACACCGGCACCATCACCGCGGCCACCGTGGTGATCCGGGCCGAGACCTCCGGCCGGCTGCGCGAGGCCTGCATCGAGGAGGAGCTGAGCCAGTCCTTCGGCCTGACCAACGACGACCCGGCCGTCCGCCCCTCCATCTTCAACGACACGCAGGAATTCGCCCTGCTCACCACCCATGACGCCTACCTGATGCGCATTCTCTACGACCCGCGCCTGCGCCCGGGGATGGGCGAGGCGGAGGTGCGCCACGTCCTGCCCGAGATCATCGCGGACCTGGACCTGCCCAGCGCCGACCCGGAGGCGGACCGCCGCGCGGTGCTCGACGCGGTGGCCGCGCCTGTGGCAAGCTCTGACTCCGACCTCTGAACGGGGGCTCCGCCCGGGCCCCCTCCCCCGCAGGGAGAGCCTGAGCCTATGATCCCCCCCGCGCGCGCGCTGCTTGCCGCGACCAGCCTGCTCGCCGGCTGCGCCTCCTCCGACCGGACATATTATTCCGACCTCGAGCGGATGCTGCGCGGCGAGGGGCTGATGCGCACGGAAGCTGCCCCGGCGGACGCGCCCTACACCGGCGCCACCCTGGTGGAGAACTTCGAGCGCATCGCCCTCTATTCCGAATATGCCAACGAGAACGGGCGCTTCATCACCCGGCGCACGGCGATCCCGCTGTCGCGCTGGGAGGGGCCGGTGCGGGTGCAGGCGGTGTTCGGCGATTCGGTGCCGCGCGCGCAGCAGCGCGAGGACATGGCCCAGCTGCGCCGCTTCACCGCCCGGCTGGCCCGGGTGAGCGCCCTCGACATCGCCCTGCTGCCACCGGGGGCGGAGGAGCCGGCGAATTTCTACGTCTTCTACGTGGACCGGGCAGAGCGCGTGGCGATGGCCGACATGCTGGACGGGTCCGACATCCCGCCCGACCCCGCGGTGATCGACAGCCTGCGCCACAGCCCGGTGAGCGAGATCTGCTACGCCAACACCTTCAACAGCCTGGACACGCCCGGCCTGATCAACTTCGCGCTCATCGTCATCAAGGGCGAGACGGAGGGGCTGATGCGGCTCTCCTGCCTGCACGAGGAACTCACCCAGGCGCTCGGGCTGGGCAATGACGACCCGCGCGTGCGCCCCTCCATCTTCAACGACGACGAGGAGTTCGCCCTGCTCACCCGGCATGACGTGGCCCTGCTGCGCATGCTCTACGACCCCGCGCTGCACCCGGGCATGACCCTGGAGGAGGCCCGCCCCCTGCTGCCCGACATCGCCGGCCGCGCCCTCGCCGCCGAAGAGGCGAGCCTCGCGGATTGAGCCGGACCGCACCCGCCCCGCAGATGGGGTCCGGGCGGGCGGGGCGTCTCCCGAAGCGGATCCCGCACCGCGCCGCCGGAGGGCCGAGCCCGTGACGCGCCGTTTCATCGCCGCCCTGCTGAGCCTGGCGCTGCCGGGCGCCTGCGTCTCCGGACCTCCTCCCGGAGAGGGCGCGGCCGGGCGGGGAAATCCGGCCCGGCTTCAGGCCCCGATGCCGGGATGCGGCCCCGGCGCCGGGCGCGCGGACTGCGCCTCCGGCCCAGCACTGTCGACGCAGGAGCGGTTCCGGCTGTGGGGCGCCCGGCTGGTGGCACAGGGCCGGCTGCGCACCGACTTCGCGCCGCCGGATGCCCCGGTGACCGCGCAGGCCCTGGCCCGCGATTTCGAGCGGGTCGCCCTGCACGTGGAGACGGCGCGCGATGCGGGCGGGCAGGCGGCGCGGGACGTGCCGATCCGGCTCAGCCGCTGGGAGACGCCGGTGCGCATCCGCGTGGTGTTCGACGCCGGCACGCCGGAGCGGCAGCGGCGCGGGGACATCGCGGACATCCGCGCCCTCGCCGGGGTTTTGGCGCGGGCCAGCGGCCTCGCGCTCAGCGTGGAGCAGGGCCGCGCGCCCGCGCCGGCCGGGTCGGGCGAGATCGCGGTGCTGGTGCTCGGCGCGGCGGAGCGGCACGCGCTGGCCGCGCGGACCGGCGGCGGCATGGGGGCCGGCTTCGACGCGGAGCTGCGCGGCGACATGCCCTCCCCCTGCTTCTTCAGGCCTGAAAGCGACGCGGCCGACCGGCTGACCGGCGCCACCGTGATCGTGGCCGCCGAAGCGCGGGGCCTCGTGCGGCTGAGCTGCTTTCACGAGGAGATCACCCAGTCGCTCGGCCTGCCGGACGACGGCCCGGACGTGCGCCCCTCGCTCTTCAACGACGACCAGGAATTCGCCCTGATCACACGGCATGACGTGGCCCTGCTGCGCATGGTATACGACAGGTCTCTCCACCCGGGGATGACCGCCGAGGCGGTGCGCCCCCTCCTGCCCGCCATCGCCGCCCGTGCCCTCGCCGCCGAGGCACGCTCCATCCGCTGACGCTTGCCGAGTTTCGCTGTTCCCGTTCGTTTCGTTCAGGTTTTTGCCGTGAATCCAGTATTTTCGCCGTGCCGCGCCAGCCAGTCCCTGCGCGCGGCGTTCACCGGGTTTCTCGCTGCCCTGCGGGGGAGATGCCGGCTCTTCCTCCCGGTCTCGCCGGGCACCCGCCGCCCGGCCCGGACCGCGCCTTCCCGGAGCACCGCTGTGCCGGAGCCGGTCCTGCGACCCGGCCCCCTGAAGGCGCCCTCACCGTGGCGCGCGCTCCGGGCCCTGCGCCCGGCCACTCCGCTCAGGCGCGCGCGCCTGCT
Source organism: Paroceanicella profunda (assembly GCF_005887635.2). Classification (GTDB taxonomy): domain Bacteria; phylum Pseudomonadota; class Alphaproteobacteria; order Rhodobacterales; family Rhodobacteraceae; genus Paroceanicella; species Paroceanicella profunda. The sequence goes on from NZ_CP040818.1 coordinate 461,856, forward strand.
CCGGCCGATGCGGGCCATGACGGGCGTGCTGCCGCTGCTGCTCGCCCTCTCCGCCTGCGAACGGTCGCTGGAGGCGCAGTACCGCGAGATGGGAAACCTGCTGGTGTCCGTCAACGCCATGCGCACGGATTACGACCCCGAGGACGCCCCGGTGACCCGCGACATGCTGGTGCGCGACTTCGAGACCGTCGCGCTGCATTACGAGCAGGGGGTGGACGCGGACGGCAACCAGACCACCGGCGCTCCCATCCCGCTGGAGCGCTGGAACGGCTTCGCCCGGGTGGTGCTGAACTTCGATGACGACGCCGATCCTGCGGAGGTCGAGGAGACCATCCGCTGGACGAGGAACCTCACCCGCCGGCTCACCGAACTCACCGGCCTGCCGATCACCCTGTCCCGCCGCCCCGCGGTGTCGGTGAGGCGCGGTGACATCCTCGTGCTGTTCGTCAACGCGGACAGCCGGCGGATGTTGGCCGATCTCATCGACGGTTCCTCCGATGACACGCGCGGCGCCTCCCGCCCCGGAGGCCTGGCCGCCGACATCCGCGACACGCCCCCGGAGGAGATCTGCTTCTTCTTCCCGCTCGCGGACCCGGACACCCATGAGCTGGACATGGTGCTGATGATCATGAAGTCGGAGACCCATGGCCTCATGCGCCTCGCCTGCATCCACGAGGAGATCACCCAGGCGATGGGCCTCTACAACGACGATGACGACGTGCGCCCCTCCATCTTCAACGACGACGAGGAATTCGCCCTGCTCACCCGGCATGACGAGTTGCTGCTGCGCATGCTCTACGACCCGGCCCTGCGCCCGGGCATGACCGCGCAGGAGATCCGCCCGCTGCTGCCCGCGGTCGCCGACCGCGCCCTCGCCGCCGATGCCGCCGACCCGCGCCGCGCCGCGCCCGACGGGCCGGCCGGCCCCGACCCCTCCTGAGAGCCGAGCCCTGCCGATGAAACCCGCCCTGTTGCCGCTTTTCGCCGCCCTGCTCGCCGTCTCCGCCTGCGAGCGCCCGCTGGAGACCGAGTACCGCGAGTACACGAACCTGCTCGCCTCCACCAACCGCATGCGCACCGATTATGACCCGCCCGACGCGCCGGTGACCCGGGACGGGCTGATCCGCGACTTCGAGACGGTGGCGCTGCACAGCGAGGAGGAGGCCGAGGAGGACAGGCCGAAATCCTCGCCCGCGAAGCCGCTCACCCGGTGGGAGACGCCGATCCGCCTGCGGGTGTTTGTCTCCGAGGCCATGGAGCGGGAGGATTTCGAACAATCCCTCGCCTGGATCCGCGAGACCACCGCACGGCTCACCGCGCTGAGCGGCGTGCCGATCAGGGTGGTGACCAGCGGCCCGCTGGAAAGGAACACCTCCGAGGGCACCATCACCCTGTTTCTCGCCGACGAGGACGGGCGGGTTCAGCTTGCCGACGGGTTCGAGCGCCGGTCGGGCAAGCCCACCCGGCTGTCGCGGCGGCTGCGCCACCATCCGGGGCGCGTGGTGTGCTATTTCATTCCCGTGGAGGACGACGAGGACAGGATAGAACGCGCCCTGGTGCTGATCCCGACGGAGACCCGCGACGCCTTGCGCCACGCCTGCATCCAGGAGGAGATCACCCAGGTGATGGGCCTCTACAACGACGCCGACGACGTGCGCCCCTCGATGTTCAACGACGATCAGGAATTCGCCCTGCTCACCCGGCATGACGAGCTGCTGCTGCGCATGCTCTACGACCCGGCACTGAAGACCGGGATGACCGCGGAAGACGCCCGCCCCCTGCTGCCCGCCGTGGCGGACCGGGCCCTCGCCGCCGACGCCGCCGGGCGCGACACGCCGCTGCGCGCGCCGGCTGGGGATGCCCCCACCGTGCGGTGAGGAGCGTCGCCCCGGCGCACGCCTGACCGAGGCGCGGCGGCGAACAGGCAGCGGCGCCCCCGGGCCGACCGCATCCCCGGGCCGGCGGCTTCCCTATGCCGCCGGGGGTCGCCCGGGTCGGCGGCATCCCCCGGGGCCGACGGCGCCCTTTTGTCCGACTTTGTCCGACCGTGCCCCTGATCGACTGCCCCCCCGGCCGACGCCGTCCCCTGATCGACGGCGCCGCAGGGCCAATAGTCTCGCATGGCCGCAGGGGTGCCGCCGGCCGACGGGGCCGCCCGGGCCCACGGTGCCCCTGCGGCGGGCCGGCACGCGGGGGGCCGGCCCGCTGCGGTATGCCGTCAGGGAAGCCCCCGCGGGATGCGGCCCTCGTCCACCTGCGTCCCGATGGCGCCGCACATCGGGGGCGCGCAAGGGCGCGAGGCGCCGCGCCGCACGGCCCCGGAGATTCCGGCTTTCCTTCGCGGAACCAGCCGCTATACTGTGGTCCCATGAGAATTGAACGGAACAGCAATCTGACGGTCGACGGTGCTTCCCGCGCCGGGCGTCTTGCTGCCATTCTTCTCCTTAGTCGCCCCTGAGCGTGCCGGGACGTCGGCGCGCGCGCTCAGGGGTTATCCGGATCGCGCCGCACATCCCGGACCTAAGGAACAGCTCAGATGACCACCCCTTCCGCTGACAAGCAGGCCCCTGCGAAACAGGACCGCGTGCTGATCTTCGACACCACCCTGCGTGACGGCGAGCAGTCGCCCGGCGCCTCGATGACCCATGAGGAGAAGCTCGCCATCGCCGAGCTGCTCGACGACATGGGCGTCGACATCATCGAGGCCGGCTTCCCCATCGCCTCGGAAGGCGATTTCGAGGCGGTCTCCGACATCGCCCGGCTGGCGAAGCGCTCGGTGATCTGCGGCCTGGCCCGCGCCTCCATCGGCGACATCGACCGCTGCTGGGACGCCGTGCGCCACGCGAAGCGCCCGCGCATCCACACCTTCATCGGCACCTCGCCCCTGCACCGCGAGCATCAGCTCTCCATGAGCAAGGAGCAGGTGCTGGAGAAGATCACCGCCACCGTCTCCCACGCGCGCAACCTGTGCGAGGACATCCAGTGGTCGCCGATGGACGCCACGCGCACGGAGGAGGATTTCCTCTGCCTCGCGATCGAGACCGCGGTGAAGGCCGGCGCGACCACCATCAACATTCCCGACACCGTGGGCTACACCGCGCCGGGCGAGAGCGCGCAGATCATCCGCATGCTGCTGGAGCGGGTGCCCGGCCTCGACAAGTGCATCATCGCCACGCATTGCCACAACGACCTCGGCATGGCGACGGCGAACTCCCTCGCCGCCGTGGAGGCGGGCGCGCGGCAGATCGAGTGCACCATCAACGGGTTGGGAGAGCGCGCCGGCAACACCGCGCTGGAAGAAGTGGTGATGGCGCTGCGCGTGCGCAACGACATCATGCCCTTCTCCACCGGCGTGGACAGCACCCGGCTGATGCAGGCGAGCCGCATGGTCGCCTCCGCCGCCGGCTTCCCGGTGCAGTTCAACAAGGCGATCGTGGGCAAGAACGCCTTCGCGCATGAGAGCGGCATCCACCAGGACGGCATGCTGAAGCATTCCGGCACCTTCGAGATCATGCGCCCGGCCGATGTGGGCCTGAACGCCACCGCGCTGGTGCTGGGCAAGCATTCCGGCCGGCACGCGCTGAAGAACAAGCTGAAGGAGCTGGGCTACGAGCTGGGCGACAACCAGATCGCCGACGTCTTCGTGCGGTTCAAGGCGCTCGCCGACCGCAAGAAGGAGGTCTATGACGAGGATCTCGTCGCGCTGATGGAGGTGGAGGCCTCCTCCGCCGCGAACGAGCGCATCCGGGTGAAGAGCCTGCGCGTGGTCTGCGGCACCGAAGGGCCCCAGACGGCCGACCTGGTGCTGGAGATCGACGGCGCCGACCACGAGACCCACGCCACCGGCGACGGCCCCGTGGACGCCGCCTTCAACGCGGTGAAGGCGCTGGTGCCGCATGGCGGCGCGCGGCTGCAGCTCTACCAGGTGCATGCGGTGACCGAGGGCACCGATGCCCAGGCCACCGTGACCGTGCGCCTGGAGGAGGAGGGCAAGATCGCCTCCGGCCAGTCCGCGGACACCGACACCGTGGTCGCCTCCACCAAGGCCTACGTGAACGCGCTCAACAAGCTGATCGTGCGGCGCAAGAAGTCGGCCCCGCAGGCGCTGAGCGCCTGAGGCCCCGGCCCCGCGCGACCCCCGACAGTGACCGAGGGGCGGCCCACCGGCCGCCCCTCCCGCAGTCCGCCCCCGGTTCGCCTGCCCGCCGGCGCCGCTGATGCCCCAGGGGGCCCATCCCGCGGGGGGCCCTACGGCCCCGCTCCCCGGAACGTGCGCATCCTTCCGGGCGACCTGCCGTCTCCGCCCGGGCGCCGCTGCCCGCGTGTTGCGCCGGACGCCTCCGGGCTCCTTCGCGCGGAGCGCCCTGCCACCGCCTTCGTCATCCCGGGCAAGCCTGCCCGGCCGTCGCGGCCGCAGCCGTCCCGCACCCGTGCACGCACCGGTTGCGGCAGTGCTTCCGGCCACGCCGGCCGCGTGCTGCACTGCACGCCGCAGGCGGTCGCCTCCACACGAACCTGTGTCGGAAACGCCAGTCACTTTGTCGCAGCGGCGGCCCGCCCCGCCCGGAATCGCCCTTTACGCCGCTCCGTCACCCCTCCTATAAGGGTGCGCGCGAGAAGCCGCGGCACGCGGCCGCTTAGAGGCGTATCGGCAGAACTCAAGGAAACCGGGGAAGCGATGTTTGGACTATCGGGTGTATTCTCGTCTGATATGGCGATCGACCTCGGGACAGCGAACACACTGATCTACGTGAAGGGCAAGGGAATCGTGCTGAACGAGCCCTCTGTCGTGGCCTACCATGTGCGGGGCGGCCGCAAGGAAGTGCTCGCCGTGGGCGAGGACGCGAAACTCATGCTCGGCCGCACCCCCGGCTCCATCGAAGCCATCCGCCCCATGCGTGACGGCGTGATCGCCGACTTCGATGTCGCCGAGGAAATGATCAAGCATTTCATCAGGAAAGTGCGCAAGACCGGCGCTTTCTCCAAGCCCAAGGTGATCGTCTGCGTGCCGCATGGCGCCACGCCGGTGGAGAAGCGGGCGATCCGCGAGAGCGTGCTCTCGGCCGGGGCGCGCAAGGCGGGCCTGATCGCGGAGCCGATCGCGGCGGCCATCGGCGCCGGCATGCCGATCACCGATCCCACCGGCTCGATGGTGGTGGACATCGGCGGCGGCACCACGGAAGTGGCCGTGCTCTCGCTGGGCGACATCGTCTACGCGCGCTCGGTGCGCGTGGGCGGCGACCGGATGGACGAGGCGATCATCAGCTACCTGCGCCGCCAGCACAACATCCTGGTGGGCGAATCGACCGCCGAGCGAATCAAGACCTCCATCGGCACCGCACGCATGCCCGAGGACGGCCGGGGCCTGACCATGGAGATCCGCGGCCGCGACCTGCTCAACGGCGTGCCGAAGGAAACCGAGATCACCCAGGTGCAGATCGCCGAGGCGCTGTCGGAGACGGTGCAGCAGATCTGCGAAGCGGTGATGACGGCGCTGGAAGCCACGCCGCCGGACCTCGCGGCGGACATCGTGGACCGGGGCGTGATGCTCACCGGCGGCGGCGCCCTCCTGGGCGACCTCGACGTGGCGCTGCGCGAGCAGACCGGGCTGGCGATCACCGTGGCCGATGCGGCGCTGGACTGCGTGGCGCTCGGCACCGGCAAGGCGCTGGAATTCGAGAAACAACTGGTGCACGTTATCGATTACGGCGTGTAAGCCCTGCGGGCACCCGCCCGGGAAACGCCTGACGGAACGGGCAAGGGGACCGGATTGGCCTCAAACCGCGACACCGTACCCAGCTTCGGGCGTACGTTCCGCCAGATCCTGCTGGCGGTCATGGCCGCCGTCTGCGTGGTGCTCTTCGTGCTCTGGCGCATCGACAGCCCGCGGGTGGAACGCCTGCGCATGGGGCTGATCGACGCCGTCGCCCCCTCCATCGAATGGTCCTCCACCCCCTTTGCCGGGGTGGTGCGCATGGCGGAGGACTTCCAGTCCTACTCCCGCGTCTACGAGCAGAACGAGGAGCTGCGCCGTGAGCTGCAGCGCCTGCGCGGCTGGCGCGAGGCCGCCGTGCAGCTGGAGCAGGAGAACGCCCGGCTGCGCGCGCTCAACAATGTCCACCTCTCGCCGCGGCTCGCCTTCGTGACCGGCGAGGTGGTGGCGGATTCGGGCGGGCCCTTCCTGCAATCCGCCCTCCTGAACATCGGGGAGCGCGACGGGGTGGAGGACGGCTCCGCCGCGGTGGACGGGCTGGGCCTCGTCGGCCGGGTCTCCGGCGTGGGGCGCGACACGGCGCGGGTGATCTTCCTCACCGATGCGAACTCCCGCGTGCCGGTGATCGTGAAACCCTCCGGCCGCCGCGCCATCATCACCGGCGACAACACCGACGCCCCGCGGCTCGACTTCCTGGAATCGGTGGACCAGATCAGCCCGGGCGACCGGGTGGTCACCTCCGGCGACGGCGGCATCTTCCCGCCGGATCTGCTGGTGGGCCAGGTGGTGACCCTGCAGAACGGCACGGTGCGCGTGCGCCTCGCAGCCGATTACCGGCGGCTGGAATTCCTGCGCGTGCTGCGCTTCGCGCCGCCGCCGCGCATCGAGGGCCCGGGCGGGCTGATCCTGCCCGGCGGGCCCATCGCCCTGCCGGACCTGCCGGACCTCTCGCAGGACACCACCCAGTGAGCCCGCGCGAAAGCACCCTCACCTGGATCAGCCTGGTGGCGCTGCCGGTGGTGGCGGCCCTGGGCCTGCTGGTGTCGCTGGCGCCGGTGGGGCTGTCGGCCACCGACATGCCGATGCCCGACCTCGTGTTCCTGCCGCTCGCGGTGTGGCTGGTGCGCCGGCCCGAGGCGGCGCCGCTGCTGGTGATCTTCGCCATCGGACTTGCGGCCGACCTGCTGCGCGGCGGCCCGCTGGGCATCGGCGCGCTGGGGCTGCTGGGGGTGAGCGAGCTGCTGCGGCGCATGGCCGACGGGCTGGTGCGCGGGCCGTTCATGATCGAATGGCTGGTGGTGGGCGGGCTGTTCATCGGGCTGCTCGCCTTCCAGTGCATCGCGCTCTGGCTCACCTTCTCGCCGCGCCCGGCCTTCGGCCTGCTGTGGCAGCACGCGGCGGGCACGGTGCTGCTCTACCCGCTCATCGCCTTCGCGCTGCGCCCGCTCGCCGGGTCGCGCGGGCGCGCCGCCGGACTGAGGAGCCTTGCATGAGCCGACAGCAATTTCCCAAGAAGGACGGGCCGCGCATCTCGCGCCGCGGGCTGCTGCTGCTGGGCGGCCAGCTTGGCGTGGTGGGCGTGCTGGGCTGGCGGATGCGCCAGTTGCAGGTGGAGAATTCCGAGCGCTACCGCCTGCTGGCCGAGGAGAACCGCATCAACATGCGGCTGATCCCGCCGGCCCGCGGCCTGATCTTCGACCGTGAGGGCCGCGCCCTGGCGGTGAACCGGCAGAACTACCGCATCGTGATGATCCGCGAGCAGGCGGGCGACCCGGAGGAGGCGCTGAACCGCCTCGCCAGCCTGATCGAGATTCCCGAGGCCCAGCGCGCCCGGGTGCTCAAGGAAGTGCGCCAGAAGAGCGCCTTCGTGCCCGTCACCGTGGCCGAGCACCTGAACTACACCGAGTTCGCCCGGGTGTCGGCCAACAGCCCCGCCCTGCCCGGCATCATCCCGGAGGTGGGCCTGTCGCGCTTCTACCCGGAGCGCGAGGCGACCTCGCACCTGGTGGGCTACGTGGGCCCGGTCTCCGAGAAGGACCTGAAGGAGCAGGAGGACCCGGACCCGCTGCTGCAGATCCCGCGCTTCCAGATCGGCAAGACCGGGGTGGAGAAGCTCGACGAGGGCAAGCTGCGCGGCCATGCCGGCCTCAGCCGCATCGAGGTGAACTCCGTGGGCCGGGTGATGCGCGAGCTGGACCGCACGGAGGGCACCGCCGGCGCCAACCTGCAGCTCACCATCGACCTCGACCTGCAGAACTTCGCGCTGCAGCGCCTCGCCGGGCAGAGCGCGGCGGCCGTGGTGATGGACGTGCACACCGGCGACCTGATGGCCATGGCCTCCGCGCCGGGGTTCGACCCGAACCTCTTCGTCTTCGGCATCTCCTCCACGAACTGGAACGGCCTGCTGAACGACCCCTACCGCCCGCTCTCCAACAAGTCGGTTTCCGGCGCCTACCCGCCGGGCTCCACCTTCAAGATGACCGTGGCGCTGGCCGCGCTGGCCGACGGCGCCGCCACGGTGAACGAGACGGTGTTCTGCCCGGGCTACATGGAGGTGGGCAACCGCCGCTTCCACTGCTGGCGCCGGGGCGGACACGGCCACATGAACCTGCATGACGGTCTGAAGAACTCCTGCGACGTCTATTTCTACGAGATGGCCCGGCGCGTGGGCATCGACAAGATCTCCGCCATGGCGAACCGGCTGGGCATCGGGGTGCGCCATGACCTGCCGCTGCCGGCCATTTCTGAGGGGCTCACCCCCACGCGGGACTGGAAGCAGCGCACCCAGAACCAGAGCTGGCTGGTGGGCGATTCGATCAACGCCGGCATCGGCCAGGGCTACGTGCTGGCCACGCCGCTGCAGCTTGCGGTGATGAGCGCGCGGGTGGCCACCGGCCGCGCCGTGGTGCCCCGGCTGGTGCGCGGGGTGGACAGCAAGCTGATCGCGCCGGAGGAGGCGCCGGACATCGGCCTGGACCCGCGCCACCTCGCCGCCGTGCGCGGCGGCATGAACGCCGTGGTGAACGAGCGCCACGGCACCGGCTGGCGCTCGCGCATCGAAGACGACAGCCTGGCGATGGCCGGCAAGTCCGGCACCAGCCAGGTGCGGCAGATCTCCGCCGAGGAGCGCCGCCTGGGCGTGTTCCGCAACGAGGACCTGCCGTGGAACCGCCGCGACCACGCGCTGTTCGTGGCCTATGCCCCGGTGCAGGCGCCGCGCTTCGCGGTGTCGGTGATCGTGGAGCATGGCGGCGGCGGCTCCTCCGTCTGCGCCCCGATCTGCCGCGATTTGCTGCTGCAGGCGCTCTACAAGGGGCCTCCGCCGCTCTCGGCCTATCCGGCGAGCGACCGCGACGAGATCGAGCAGCGCCGCGCCCTGCAGCCGGAGGCGCCGGCCCGTCCGGCGCATGACCGCGCATGAGCGGCGCGGAGGACCGTCGATGAGCTTCGTTCCGCCACCGGGCAGCCGCATCCCCTCCGGGCCGGCGAAGATCCTCTACTTCCACTGGGGCATCGCGGTGCTGCTGGCGGCCGTGTCCTGCGTGGGGTTCCTCATGCTGTTCTCCGTGGCCGACGGCTCGCTGGAGCCCTGGTCGCAGCGCCAGATGATGCGGTTCGGCGCCGGGTTCGCGCTGATGCTGGTGGTGGCGATGATCAACATCCGCTTCTGGCGCAGCCTGGCCATTCCCTCCTACCTCGGCTCGCTGGCGCTGCTGGTGGCGGTGGAATTCATCGGCGAGGTGGGCATGGGCGCCCAGCGCTGGATCGATCTCGGCTTCTTCCAGCTCCAGCCCTCGGAGGTGATGAAGATCGCCCTCGTGCTGGTTCTGGCCCGCTACTATGACTGGCTGGACCCGGAGAAGGTCTCGCGCCCGCTCTGGGTGATCCCGCCGGTCATCCTCACCCTGCTGCCCATGGGCCTCGTGCTGATGCAGCCGGACCTCGGCACGGCGCTGCTGCTGGGCATCGGGGCGGCGGTGGTGATGTTCCTCGCCGGGGTGAGCCTGTGGTATTTCGGCACGGCGGCGCTGGCGGCCTGCGCCGTGGTGTTCACCGTGATGACCAGCCAGGGCACGGACTGGCAGCTGCTGAAGGACTACCAGTTCCGCCGCATCTCCACCTTCCTCGACCCCTCGTCCGACCCGCTGGGCGCCGGCTACCACATCACCCAGTCCACCATCGCCATGGGCTCCGGCGGGCTCACCGGGCGGGGCTTCATGCAGGGCACGCAGAGCCGGCTGAACTTCCTGCCGGAGAAGCACACGGACTTCATCTTCACCACGCTGTCGGAGGAGTTCGGCTTCGTCGGCTCCATCTCGCTGCTGGGCCTCTACACGCTGATCATCGCGCTCGGCACGCTCTCCGCGCTCACCAACCGGGACCGGTTCGGCTCGCTGGTCACCGGCGGCATCACCGCAACCTTCTTCCTCTACTTCGCCATCAACATGGCGATGGTGATGGGGCTGGCGCCGGTGGTCGGCGTGCCGCTGCCCCTCGTTTCCTACGGCGGTTCGGCCATGCTGGTGCTGATGGGGGCCTTCGGGCTGCTGCAGTCCGCGCATGTGCACAAGCCGCGCTGACCTTCTCCCCAGCCTCAAGGACATCCCCCGTGATCCGTGCACTTCTCGCCGCCCCCGCGCGCTACTGGCCCGAATGGTCCCCCCACCTCACCCACGCCTTCGCGGCGGCCGGGCTGGAGGTCGACCTCGTGGCCGAGCCCGACGGCGGTGACTTCGACTACGTGATCTACGCCCCCGGCGGCACCCTGTCGGACTTTTCCACCCTGCCGGGCGTGAAGGCGGTGTTCAGCCTCTGGGCCGGGGTGGAGAAGATCATCGGCAACCCCACGCTCACCATGCCGCTCACCCGGATGGTGGACCCGGGGCTGGTGGAGGGCATGGTGGAGTTCGTCACCGGCCACGTGCTGCGCCACCACCTCGGGATGGACGCGCATATCCACGGCCAGGACGGCGTCTGGCGCAATGACGTGGTGCCGCCGCTGGCGCGCAACCGGAAGGTCTCGGTGCTGGGCCTCGGCCAGCTCGGCGGCGCCTGCGCCCGGGCGCTGGCGGGGCTCAACTTCGACGTGGTGGGCTGGAGCCGCCGCGCGAAGGAGATCCCCGGCGTCGCCTGCCTCTCCGGCGACGACGGGCTGGAGGAGGCCCTCGCCCGCGCCGAGATCCTCGTGCTGCTGCTGCCCCTCACCCCCTCCACCGGGAACCTGCTGGACGCGAAGCGCCTCGCCCTGCTGCCGCAAGGCGCCTGCATCGTGAACCCCGGCCGCGGCCCGCTGATCGACGATGACGCGCTGCTGGCCGCGCTGGCCTCCGGCGCGCTCGGCCATGCCACGCTGGACGTGTTCCGCCAGGAGCCGCTGCCGCCCGAGCACCCGTTCTGGGCCTCGAAAGGCGTGACGGTCACCCCGCACATCGCCTCCGCCACCCGGCCCGAGACCGCCGCGCAGGTGGTGGCCGAGAACATGCGCCGGGCCGAGGCGGGCGCGCTGCTGCTGCATCTCGTCGACCGCGCCGCCGGGTACTGAGCCATGCGCCCGGGCCCGCTGAACCTGATCACCGACGTGCCCGGCATCGCCCTCGGCAATGCCGAGGCGCCGGACTACGGCACCGGCACCACCGTCATCCTGCCCGACATCCGGGCAGTGGCCGCGGCGGACGTGCGCGGCGGCGGGCCCGGCACGCGCGAGATCACCGCCATCGAGCCCGACGCGCTGAACGAGCGGGTGGACGCCATCGTGCTCTCCGGCGGTTCGGCCTGGGGGCTGGAGGCGGCCAGCGGCGTGATGGAATGGCTGCGCGACCAGGGCCGCGGGCTCGCGGTGCGCGATTCCCTGGTGCCCATCGTGCCGGCGGCCATCCTCTTCGACCTGCCCCAGCGCCGGGACCCCTCGGCCCCCGGCGAAACCCTGCCCTACCGCGCTCTCGGCCGCGCCGCGGCCGCCGCCGCCGGGGCCCGCTTCGCGCTCGGCACCGCGGGTGCCGGCTACGGGGCCACGACGGCGGGGCTGAAGGGCGGCCTCGGCTCCGCCTCGCTGGTCTGGCAGCGCGAGGGGGCGGCAGCGCTGACGGTCGGTGCGGTGGTCGCGGTGAACGCGCTCGGCTCGGCGCTGATCCCCGGCACCAGGGCCTTCCTCGCCGCACCCTGGGAGATCGACGGGGAATTCGGCGGCCTGGCCATGCCTCCGCACGCACCCTGGCCCACCGCCATCCCGTCCAAGCGCCCGGTGCCCGGCGCGAACACCACCATCGCGGCGGTGGCCACCGACGCTTCCCTCACCAAGGCGCAGGCCCGCCGCCTCGCGATCATGGCACAGGACGGGCTCTCCCGGGCGCTGCACCCGGCACACACGCCCTTCGACGGCGACACGGTCTTCGCGCTCTCCACCGGGCGCGAGGCGGGGATCGGGGCGGACGAGCTCTACATCCTGGGCACGATGGCCGCGACCTGCCTCTCCCGCGCCATCGCCCGGGGGGTGTACGAAGCCACCGCCATCTCCGACCTGCCCGCCTGGCGCGACCTCTGAACCGGCCCCAGCGGAACGACCATACCCGCACGTCCTCCCACGCTTGCCCGTTACGTGTCATGCCGGAAGGCGATCCGCCGGCCTCCGCCCAGACCCCTCCCGCTGCCGGAGGTCCGCCGGCGGGGGCCATGCGCCTGCGGGCCGCTCACCCTCGCACATCACGCATCCGACACCGCCCAGCCGCACGGATTTCGCCGGAAGTCCCGGCCCTCCACAGACAGCCTGCCGCGCGCCAGCGCGGCCCGGCCCAAACCGCAGGAGACGCGCCCCGCGAGGGGCGGGTCGACGCAGGACGGGAGCCCCCCGGGCCCGGTCGCCCGGCTGATCCGGAGGCGGAGCGCTCCCGTGATGCGGCCACCTGGCGGTGTCCGCCCCTTTGGGCCCGGCCGGATGCTGCGCATCCGGCGCCAGCGCCGCGTTTCCGCGCATCCCGCGACCGTTGACCGGCCAGTGCGCCGCGGCTGCCCGTCAAGCCTGCCGTGCGGCACGCCTGATGCCTGATGCCTGATGCCTGATGCCTGATGCCTGATGCCTGATGCCTGATGCCTGATGCCTGATGCCTGATGCCTGATGCCTGATGCCTGATGCCTGATGCCTGATGCCTGATGCCTGATGCCTGATGCCTGATGCCTGATGCCTGATGCCTGATGCCTGATGCCTGATGCCTGATGCCTGATGCCTGATGCCTGATGCCTGATGCCTGATGCCTGATGCCTGATGCCTGATGCCTGATGCCTGATGCCTGATGCCTGATGCCTGATGCCTGATGAGAAGGCGTCAGCACGGGACGGGGCGGATGCAAGGGGTTTCGGAGGGCCGGGGTCCTTGTCCGCGGGGCGGGGGCAGGCGCGCGCGGGCGGGGAGGGCGTGTTGCGGCAGAGGGTCGCGCGCCGCGCCGGATCCGCCTGCGCGATCCGGCTGTGACCTGTGTCACGGGGAGTGGGCGCCTTGCCTGGCGGAGGTGCTGCCCGGTTTGCGGCCCGCTGGCCGTGGTCGCCGCACATGGCGGGCAACGGGGAGGATGCGTGGTGTGGGGGGCGGCGGGCGAAGCGAGGGCCCGCCGCCCCGGCGCGGTCAGCCGGCCGGCATCGCGGTTTCGGCGAGCTTCGCCCAGTAGGTCGCGCCCACGGGGATGATGTCGTCGTTGAAATCATAGTCCGGGTGATGGACACCGGCTGTGTCGCCCTGGCCAATGAACACGAAGTTGCCCGGCCGGGCCTCCAGCATGTAGGCGAAATCCTCGCCGCCCATCACCGGGGTCGCATCGGTGCGCACCCTGTCCTCGCCCACCACGGTCCGCGCCACGGAGGCGGCGAACTCGGTCTCCGCCTCGTGGTTCACCACCACCGGGTAGCCGCGGCGGTAGTCGATCTCCACCTCGCAGTCATGCGCCGCGGCGATGCCCAGCGCCACGCCGCGCATGCGCTTCTCGGCGAGGTCGCGTACCTCGTCGGTGAGGGTGCGCACCGTGCCGGAGATGGTCACGTCGCCCGGAATCACGTTGTGCGCCGTGCCGCCGATGAACTTCGTCACCGAGATCACCAGGCTCTCCAGCGGGTCGAGGTTGCGCGAGACGATGGTCTGGAACGCCGAGACCATCTGCACCGCGCACTGGATCGGGTCCCGCCCCTCGTGCGGCTTCGCGGCATGGGCGCCCTTGCCGATGATCCTGAAGTCGAACTGGTCGGCCGCCGCCATCACCGGGCCGGGCCGGGTCCAGAACGAGCCCTCGGGAACGCCGGGCCAGTTGTGCATGCCGTAGACCTCGTTGATGCCGAAGCGCTCCATCATGCCGTCGTCGACCATCTCCTTGCCGCCGCCGCCGCCCTCCTCGGCCGGCTGGAAGATGACGGCAACCGCACCGTCGAAATTCCGCGTCTCGGCCATGTACTTGGCGGCGCCCAGCAGCATGGCGGTGTGGCCGTCATGGCCGCAGGCATGCATCACCCCGGGGTTGGTGGACTTGTGCGGCACGTCGGCGCGCCGCTCGGTGATGGGCAGGGCGTCCATGTCCGCGCGCATGCCGATCACCCTGCCGGAGCCGGTCGCCTTGCCGCGGATGAGCCCCACCACGCCGGTGCGCCCGATGCCTTCCACCACCTCGTCGCAGCCGAACTCGCGCAGCTTCTGCGCCACGAAGGCCGAGGTCTTGTGAGTGTCGAACAGCAGTTCCGGGTTGGCATGGATGTGGCGTCGCCACTCGGTGATCTCGGGATGGAACTCTGCGATGCGGTTGATGACGGGCATGGACCTCTCCTGAAGTTGGTGCCACATCAAAGCCCGCATGTCGCAGCGCGTCAATCGCCCGATGCCCGCCCTTGATCCGCGGGGCGTTCCCCGCCATCAAGGGCGGGCCCCAGCCCCGAGGAGACCGCCGATGACCGCCCGTACCCCCCTTGCCAGGAGCGATTCCGAAACCCTCGTGCAGGATCGGGAGGCGGGCCTGGAGCGGCTTCTGGAGATCATGCGCCGCCTGCGCGACCCCGACGGCGGCTGCCCCTGGGACCTGGAACAGGACTTCCGCTCCATCGCGCCCTACACGGTGGAGGAGGCCTACGAGGTGGCCGAGGCCATCGAGAGCGGGGACCGGGCCGAGCTGTGCTCGGAACTGGGCGACCTCTTGCTGCAGACCGTCTACCACGCGCAGATGGCCGAGGAGGAGGGCGCCTTCGCCTTCGCGGACGTGGTGCGCGCCGTGTGCGACAAGATGGTCCGCCGCCACCCGCACGTGTTCGGCGCCGCCGCGGGGCACCGCACGCCCGAGGAGCAGACCGCGGACTGGGAGCGCATCAAGGCCGCCGAGCGCGGCGCGAAGCCGGCCCGGGCGCCGAGCGCCCTGGACGGGGTGGCCGTCACCCTGCCCGGCCTCACCCGCGCGGTGAAGCTGCAGAACCGCGCCGCCCGGGTGGGATTCGACTGGCCGGACGCCTCCCACGTGCTCGACAAGATCGTGGAGGAGGCGCGCGAGCTGGCCGAGGCGGACACCGCCGCCGACCGCGAGGAGGAATACGGCGACCTCATGTTCGTGATGGCCAATCTCGGCCGCCACCTCGGGATCGACCCGGAGGCCGCCCTGCGCCGGGTGAACGCGAAGTTCGAGCGGCGCTTCCGCGGCGTGGAGGCGCGCCTGGCCGCCGAAGGCAGCAGCCCCGCGCAATCCACCCTCGCCGAAATGGACGCCCACTGGGACGCCATCAAGGCCGAGGAGAAGGCCGCCCGGGCCGCGGCAGAAGATCGCGCTTAGGTGAGTGTTTTTATCAGGGATTGACCGGACGCGCCGCACTGGCCTAATGCGGGCCCATCTGAACAGAGTCATCCGGGAGGACCCGCTCATGAAATCCCTCGTCCTTGCCGCCGGCCTCGCGCTCGCGGCGGCCCCCGCCCTCGCGCAGGAGGTGAACGTCTACTCCACCCGCCAGCCGGACCTGATCGACCCGCTCTTCGAGCGCTTCACCGAGGAGACCGGCATCGCGGTGAATGTCGTGTTCATCGACAAGGGCTTGATCGAGCGCCTGCGCGCCGAGGGCGACCGCACCCCCGCCGATCTGGTGCTGACGGTCGACATCGCCAACCTCTCCGCCGTGGTCGAGGCCGGGGTGACCCAGCCCGTGGAGAGCGCGGTGATCGACGCGAACATCCCGGCGGAGTTCCGCGACACGGACAACCAGTGGTTCGGCCTCACAGCCCGCTCCCGCGTGGTCTATGCCTCGAAGGAGCGCGTGGAGGCCGGCGCCATCACCACCTACGAGGACCTGGCGGACCCGAAGTGGCAGGGCAAGCTGTGCACCCGCTCGGGCATGCACAACTACAACATCGCGCTGATCTCGGCCTATATCGCCCATCACGGCGCCGAGGCGGCCGAGGAGTGGGTGAAGGGGCTGAAGGCCAACCTCGCCCGCAAGCCGCAGGGCAATGACCGCGCGCAGGCGAAGGCGATCTGGTCCGGCGAATGCGACATCGCGCTCGGCAACACCTACTACATGGGCCTGATGCTCAACGACCCGGAAGAGGCACAGTGGGCCGACGCGGTGAACGTGGTCTACCCGGTGTTCGAGGGCGGCGGCGCGCATATGAACGTCTCCGGCGTGGCGATGACGGCCGCGGCGCCGAACCGCGACAACGCGCTGAAACTGATGGAATTCCTCACCACCGAGGAGGCCCAGCACCTCTATGCCGAGCTGAACTACGAGTTCCCGCTGAAGGAGGGCGTGCCCTTCTCCGAGACCGTGGCGGCCTGGGGAGAGTTCGAGCCCGATTCCATCCCGCTCACCGAGGTCGCCTCGCACCGCGCCGAGGCGCTGCGCATCGTGGAGCGCACCGGCTACGACGAGTGAGCCCCCCGCTCCGGGCGGCGGCGCGGCGCGTCGCCCCCGGGCAGGCGGAGAATGCGGCGCGCGGAGGCCCGGAAGGGCTTTTCCGCGCGCTGGCTTTGAGTTACCAGAGTCCCGGATAAGGCGGAGACGGGATGACCGGTCGCAACATCATCGAACGGTGCGAGAGCATCGGCCTGCGCATGACCGGGCAACGCCGGGTGATTGCCAGGGTGCTGGATGCGGCACAGGACCACCCGGATGTCGAGGAGCTGTACCGGCGCGCCTCCGACATCGACGCCCACATTTCCCTTGCCACCGTCTACCGCACCGTGAAGCTCCTCGAAGAGGCGAGCATTCTCGACAAGCTGGAGTTCGGCGACGGCCGCGCCCGCTACGAGGACGCCGAGCGCGAGCACCACGACCACCTGATCGACATCACCACCGGACAGGTGATCGAATTCGTGGACGAGGACATCGAGGCGCTGCAGAGGCGCGTGGCGGAGAAGCTCGGATACGATCTCCGCGGCCACCGGCTGGAACTGTTCGGTGTGCCGCTCAAAACGCCTGGGAAGGACACTACATGACGGCAATCATCGACATCACCGGCCGCGAGATTCTCGACAGCCGGGGCAACCCGACTGTCGAGGTCGACATCCTGCTGGAGGATGGCAGCCTGGGCCGCGCCGCGGTGCCCTCCGGCGCCTCCACCGGCGCACATGAGGCGGTGGAACTGCGCGACGGCGACACGTCCCGCTACCTCGGCAAGGGCGTGACCAAGGCGGTCGCGGCGGTGAACGGCGAGATCGCCGAGGCGCTGATCGGCATGGACGTGACGCTGCAGACCGACATCGACCAGGTGATGATCGACCTCGACGGCACCGAGAACAAGGGCCGGCTGGGCGCCAACGCCATCCTCGGCGTCTCCCTCGCCGCCGCCAGGGCCGCGGCGGAGACCGTGGGCCTGCCGCTCTACCGCTACTTGGGCGGCCCCTCGGCGCGCACCCTGCCGGTGCCGATGATGAACATCATCAACGGCGGCGAGCATGCCGACAACCCGATCGACATCCAGGAATTCATGATCATGCCCGTGGCGGCGGAGACCATGCGCGACGCGATCCGCATGGGCTCGGAGATCTTCCACACCCTGAAGAAGGAGCTCTCCGCGGCCGGCCACAACACCGGCATCGGCGACGAGGGCGGCTTCGCGCCTGCCCTCTCCTCGGCCACCGAGGCGCTCGACTTCATCATGAAGTCGGTGGAGAAGGCCGGCTACAAGCCCGGCGAGGAGGTCTACCTCGCCCTCGACTGCGCCGCGACCGAGTACTACCGCAACGGCAAGTACGACATGAAGGGCGAGGGCAAGGTGATGTCGGCGGAGGAGAACGCCGCCTATCTCGCCAACCTGGTGGACAACTACCCGATCATCTCCATCGAGGACGGCATGTCCGAGGATGACTGGGCCGGCTGGAAGCTGCTCACCGAGAAGATCGGCAACCGCTGCCAGCTGGTGGGCGACGACCTGTTCGTGACCAACTCGAAGCGCCTCGCCGACGGCATCAAGCAAGGCGTGGGCAACTCCATCCTGGTGAAGGTCAACCAGATCGGCTCGCTCACCGAGACGCTGGAAGCGGTCGAGATGGCACACCGCGCGCGCTACACCTCGGTGATGTCGCACCGCTCGGGCGAGACCGAGGACGCGACCATCGCCGATCTCGCGGTGGCGACGAACTGCGGCCAGATCAAGACCGGCTCGCTGTCGCGCTCCGACCGGCTGGCGAAGTACAACCAGCTGATCCGCATCGAGGAAGAGCTGGGCACGGCGGCGATCTACGCCGGCCGCTCGATCCTGCGCGGCTGAGGCCGCCACGCACCGCGCGGCCCCGGCCGCGCCCCGAGGAAGGCCCGTCCGCGGGCCTTCCGAGACGCAGGAACGGCCCGGAACGGGCCTCCGCATGACAGCCGTCGCACACCGGGGGGAGGAACGTCCCTCGGGGGCATCGAGCCCCGTCGGGCCGTCCGCGGCCCGACCCGGGCGCCCGGCGCAGCGGTGCTGCGACACAGCCGCGGAAGAGGGGGGACGGCGCCATGCAGGACGCGCAGGACATCATCCGGACACTCGGGCTGCAGCCACACCCGGAAGGCGGCTGGTACCGCGAGACCTGGCGGGCCACCGCGCCCGAGGGCGTCCGGCCCGGCGGCACGGCCATCCACTTCCTGCTCGAGGCGCACCAGCGCTCGCACTGGCACCGGGTGGACGCCACCGAGATCTGGCTCTGGCACGCCGGCCATCCGCTCACCCTGGGCATCGACGACCGCGATCACCGCCTCGGGCCGGACCTCGCGGCCGGAGAGGCCCCGCAGCTGATCGTCCCCGCCGGCGCATGGCAGGCGGCCACGCCGCTCGGCGGCTGGGTGCTGGTGAGCTGCATTGTCTGCCCGGGCTTCGACTTCGCCGGCTTCGATCTCGCGCCCCCGGGCTGGGTGCCTCCGGGCCGCACGCCCGCCTGAGCGCCGCAGCGCTCTTCCCGCCCGCCACTCCACCCGTGCGCTCTTCTCCCGGCACGCGCCCCCTGCCGCCCGGATCTCGCCCGGCCCTCCGGGCCCCTGCCGCACGACCGGGTCCCTGTCCGCCAACACTCCAACGCCTCCGCCCCCGCCCGCCATCCTGCACGTCCGCTGCCCGCGCGGTGTCCTGCACACCCGGCCTCCTGCCGCCCGCCGCCTGCCAGCGCCCGGCCCTCTGCCCGCTCGCGGTCTGCCGGCCCGGCCCTCCTGTGCCCACCCGCCGCACGCTCGCCCGACCCTCTGCCGCCCGCCAGCCCGGCTCTCTACCCGCTCGCCGTCCACCAGCCCGGCCCCCCTGTGCCCACCCGCCGCTCCGCTCGCTCGACCCTCTGCCTCCCTCGGCCCGCCCTCCGCCCGCGCGCCCGGCACTCTGCCCCCCGCCGTCCTGCACGCCCGGTCCTCTTCACCGCCCCCGGCACGCTGCTCCCGCCGCCCGGCCCCCGCTTCCTCCGACAGACCCCGCATCCTCCGGCAGCCCTGCTGCCCGGGGATTGAGCATTGCGCGCCCGCGCTGTATGACCGCGTCCTGACGCCCTTCCCGGAGCCCTGCCCCATGTCCGACGCCGAAGACACGCCCGCGCCGCCGCAGATCTACCTCGTCACCCCGCCGCGGATCGAGCTCGGCAGCTTTGCGCCCCGCCTCGCCGAGGTGCTGGACCGGGTGGAGATCGCCTGCCTGCGCATCTCCCTCGCCGAGACCGACGAGGACGAGATCCGCCGCGCCGCCGACACGCTGCGCGAACTCGCGCATGCCCGCGACGTTGCCGTGACCATCGAGACCCATTTCCGCCTCGTGGAGCCGCTCGGCCTCGACGGGGTGCACCTGATGGACGCCGCCCGTTCCGTGCGCGACGTGCGCAAGGAACTGGGGCCGGACCGGATCATCGGCGTCTGGTGCGGCACCTCCCGCCACGCCGGCATGACCGCCGCCGAGATCGGCGCGGATTACGTCGCCTTCGGCCCGTTCTCCGAGCCCGGCGCGCTGGGAACCGGCAAGGTCGCGGACCCGGACCTGATCCGCTGGTGGTCGGAAATGATCGAGACCCCCTCGGTGGCCGAGGGCGGCATCACGCCGGAACTGGTGGCCGAACTCGGCTTCTCCGCCGACTTCTACGCCCTCGGCGCGGAAATCTGGGGGCACCCGGACGGGCCCGTAGCCGCGATCCGCGCCCTGAACCTGCTCGCCGCCTGACCGGCGGCGCCGGCCCGCCCTGCCCCTCAGTCGCCCGGCGCGGAGCCCTTTTCGGCCCTGTCCCCGTGCAGGGGCGCGATCTGGTCTGAACCTGCCCTCCGGCTGACCGGCGGATGCCGCCCTGCCCCACTGCCGCCCGGCCCGGAGCGAAGCCCTCTCCGGCCTTGCCTCGCGCAGGGGCGCGAGGTGGGCTGAACCTGCCCCCGCCTGAGCAGCGGCGCCTGCCCGCCCTGCCCCTCAGCTTGCCCGGCCCGGCATGGAGCCCGCTCCGGCCCTGTCCCCGCGCAGGGGCGCGGAGGCGGGGGCGGGGGCTTCGCTCCGACCTACTCCGCGCAGATGAAGTGCAGCCTGTCGAAGCCGGCGCGCCATTCCCGCACCTCGGGCGCGAGGGCAGCGGGGTCGTTCGCCCGCAGCGCCCGGGCGAGGAGCCCGGCCAGCCGCGGCGCATCTGCCGCCGTCATCCCCCAGCGCACCATCTCCGGCGTGCCGATGCGCAGGCCGTTGAGATCGCCCGCCACCGGTGCCGCCGGCAGCCCGATGCCGCAGGTGAGGAAGCCGGCCGCCCGCAGCCGCGCCGAGGCGGCCTGGCCGCCGCCGAACCCGGCCGCCTCCACGGCGAACTGGTGCGAGCGGGTGGCCCCGCGCGCGGCGGCGAAGAGCGGGATGCCCTCGGCGGCCAGCGCATCGGCGAGCCCGCGCGCCAGCGCCACCATCTCCGCGGCATAGGCCCGGCCATGCACCTGCCAGTCCACCATCCCCACGGCCAGCGCGGCCACCCGCCCGGCATCGAAATTCGCCGTGAGCCCGGGATAGGCAATGGCGTCCAGCCGCGCGGCGATCTCGGGATCGCGGGTCAGCACCAGCCCGCCGGCGGGGCCGCCGAGGCTCTTGTAGGTGCTCATCGTCATCAGGTGGGCGCCGAGGTCGAGCGGATTTTCCCAGGCGCCGCCGGCGATCATCCCGCACAGGTGCGCGGCGTCGAACAGCAGCCGCGCCCCCACGGACTCGGCAATGGCGCGCAGCTCGGCCACCGGATGCGGGAACAGGTTCAGCGATCCGCCGAGGGTGATGAGCGCAGGCCGCAGCGCCTGCGCCATCTCCGCCAGCGCGTCGGCATCCACGCTGTAGCCATCCGCGCTCACCGGCGCCTCGTGCACCTCCAGCCCGTAGAGCCCGGCAGCCCCCGGAGCGTGATGCGTGACATGGCCCCCGATGGCGGCAGGCGGCACGATGATCCGGTCGCCGGGGCGGCAGGTGGCCATGAAGGCGTAGAGATTGGCCATCGCGCCGGAGGCCACCCGGAACTCGACATGCGCCGCGTCGAACACCTGCTCGCAGAGCGCGGCGCAGATCACCTCGATCTCCTCGATCGCCTCCAGCCCGGTCTCGTATTTCTCCCCCGGATGGCCCAGCGAGGGGCGCGTGCCCAGCCCGGCGGAGAGCAGCGCCTCGGCGCGCGGGTTCATCACGTTGGTGGCGGGGTTGAGGTTGAAGCACTCGCGCTCGTGGATCTCGCGGCTGCGCGCGGCCAGCGTCTCGACGCGGGCCACGGTGCCGGAGGCGTCCAGCCCGGCGAGAGCGGAGGTGAGCTCCCGCACCCGCGCGGAACTGATGTCGGACATCCACGGGCGGGCAGCGCCCATGGCGGCGGCGGCAGGAACGGTCATCGGCGGTCTCCTGAAATGGCCCGCCGAGCCTAGCCCCCGGACGTCGCCGCGGGCAAACCCGAAATGCCCCTCAGGGCGTGGCGGAGACCGGCGCCGGCGCGGGCGCCACGGGGGAGAGCCCGGCGCGCGCGCGTGCCATGCCCTCGGCCACCTCCTCGCCGCACACCCGGGCGAGGCGCTTGCGATCGGAGAAATCCGCCGCCCGGTGCGGCGGGTGGAACACCACCTGAACCTGCCCGCCGCGCGAGAGACACACGATGTCCCACATGTGCCGGCCGAAATCCATGTCGCCCCACCAGCCGTAGAGCATCTCCGGCGCGCCGGCGACGGGCTGGTAGATCACCGAGACCGGCTGCACCCAGACCGTCTCGTGCAACTCCGGCTCCAGGAACACGGCGAAGAGCGAGCTCTTGAACGGCAGAACCCGCAACCCGTCCGTGCTGGTGCCCTCCGGGAAGAAGCACAGCAGCTGCCCGGAGACGATGCGCGCGCGCATCTCCGCGGTCTGGCGCCGCGCGGCGGACTGCCGGCGCTCGATGAACATCGTGCCGGTGTAGGCCGCCACGGTGCCGATGCCGGGCCAGCCGCGCACCTCGGACTTCGAGACGAAGTTCACCGGGGCCGCCGCCATCAGGGTGAAGATGTCGATCCAGCTGGAGTGATTCGCCACGATGGCGCCGCCGTGGGGCATGCAGGTGCCGCGCACCACCAGCCGCAGGCCGCAGGCACGCAGCGACAGCCGCCCCCAGAGCCCGCGCACGCTGCGGTGCAGGGTGCCGCCGGTCAGCCGCTCCACGCCACGCACCAGCAGGTAGAGCAGGAACAGGCTCACCGTCACCGCCGCGAGCGCGGCAAGGCGCAGAACCCCGCCGATCCGCCCGGACAGCGTCGCGGACGGATAGACGGGTGGCGCCTCGGCCTTCCATGTCATTTCAGGATTCCTTCGGTACGACCGTAATAGTCGCGATAGCGGGACTGCATGCGCCCGGTGTCCATCACCAGGCACACATCCACCGTATTGAACTCATGGTCGCAATACGCGCCGTCGCCGACACACCCGCCGAGACGCAGGTACGCCTTGATCAGCGAGGGCACCGCCAGCATGGCACGTTTCTGGTCGATCTGCTCCCGCGGAATGCGGTTCATCTCGACATAGTGCTGGGGCAGCGTGCGCACCCGCAGGTCCGGCGGGGCGAGATGGTTCTGCCACAGCATCGACAGGGGCTCGGCCAGCGGCTCCGGGTTCGCGCCGGGGAAGCTCGCGACGCCGAACAGGATCTCGATGTCGTTGCGCGTCACGTATTCCCCCACCGCCGACCACAGCAGGTGCATGGCCATGCCGCCGCGGTAATCGGGGTGCACGCAGGACCGGCCGAGCTCGACGGAGGCGCGCGGGCTGTCGAGCAGCAGGCTCAGGTCATATTCCGACTGGCCGTAGAACCCGGGGCCGGCGCGCGCCACGTCGCTGCGCATCAGCCGGTAGGCGCCCACCACGCGGTCCAGCGGGTCCTGCGGGCGGGCGGCCTCGTCGATCAGGACGAGATGGTCGAAATGGGCGTCGAACGCGTCCCGTTCCAGGCGCAGCGCGGCGTCCTCGGGGCTGGTATGCGCGCCCATCTCCTCCACGAAAACCCGGTAGCGCAGGCGCTGCGCACCCGCCACATCCTCCGGCGAGGACGCGATCCTGATGGTGAAACTGTTCTGGTCCAGACGCATGCGCACCCCTTGCTGACGCCATGACCTCCGCGTCGGAAGCGAGCCGCAACCTAAGGAACGGGGCCGCCGGACGCAACCGGTTCCGCCCGCACCGCCCGCGGCGGAGGGCCCGGGGAAGGATTGATCTTGAATTAACTGCGGCTTAACCTTGTTCCCTCAGATAGGATGGAAGGGAGTGCCAGGGTCAGAACGGATCCGGGCTCTCGACTTCGAGAGCGATGCGGGTGCCATCAATGACCACCTTGCCGGCATTTTCGAAGTTGACCGTGATCCGGTCGTGGATGATCGACTGCACCTGTCCCCGGCCCCATTCCGGGGCCTCTGGATTGCGGACGATCGCGCCCGGCTCGATAAAATCGTTCATCTCGTCTCTCCCTCTGGGCGGAGCGGCGGGCAGCGAGGCTGGTGGATGACTGATGTGCCTTCGAAGGACCCGACGGCTCTGGCGACCCTGGTTTCTTCCCGCGTCTGTCATGATCTGATAAGCCCGATCGGCGCCGTGGGCAACGGTCTGGAACTGTTGCAGTCCCTCGTGCCGCCCTCCCCGGAACTGGCCCTGATCGCGGAAAGCGCCGATACGGCCAGCGCGAAGCTGCGCTTCTTCCGCGTGGCCTTCGGCGCGGCGGGCAGCGAGATGCTCGACGCCCGCGGCCTGTCGCAGGCCCTGTCGGGCATGTATGGCGGCGGCCGGATCTCGGTGGACTGGGAGGCCTCGGCGCTGGAGCGGCGCGAGGCGCGGCTGCTGTTCCTGCTGGTGCTCTGCGCGGAATCGGCCCTGCCGCTGGGGGGAAAGATCCACGTGGAGGCCGATGCCGGCACCTTCCGCCTCTATGCCGAAGGCCGCCGCACCCGGTTCGAGCCCGCCCCCTGGGGGCATCTGTGCCGGGGAGACTCCTTCGTGGACTGCAGTTCCGCGCAGGTGCATTTCCTGCTGCTGCGCAGCTTCGCCGCCTCGGAAAACCTGATCCCCAGCCTGTCGGAGGGCGAAAACGGCTTCGCCATCGTGCTGACACCGCTCACCTGAGCTTCCCCCCGTTGGTCGCCAGGCTGAAGATCCGGGCGCGCGCCCCTGCTGGCCGCCGCCCTCCTGCAGCGCCTCGGAACGGCGTCTTGCGCGGGGGTGGGGCGGAGCGCGCCAGCCTGCCCCTGTGGCGGCGGCGGCGTCTCTCGCGCGCGGGGAGGCGGAGCGCGCCCGTCTCCCGGCGCGGTGCAGGTGTGCCCGGCCGCGAGGGTCAGATCCGCGGCGCGAGGCCGGCCCGGAAGCGGCGCATGTTCGCCTGGTAGCCCCGGGCGGAGGCCAGAAGCCCCTCGCGGGCCGCCGCATCGAGCATGCGCACCACCTTGCCCGGCGCGCCGAGCACCAGCGCCCCGTCCGGGATCTCCTTGCCCTCGGTCACCATGGCCCCGGCGCCGATCAGCACACCGCGCCCGATGCGGGCGTTGTTCATCACCGTGGCGTTCATCCCGATCAGCGACCCCTCGCCGATGGTGCAGCCATGCAGCAGCGCCTTGTGGCCGATGGTGACATTCGCGCCGATGTCCAGCGGGCAGCCCATGTCGGTGTGCAGCACGGCGCCGTCCTGCACGTTCGAGCCTTCCCCCACGGTGATCCGCTCGTTGTCGCCGCGCAGCACCGCGTTGAACCAGACACTGGCGCCCGCCCGCAACGTAACCTTGCCCACCACGAAAGCCCCCGGGGCGACCCAGTAATCCCCGTCGTCCGGAAGCACCGGGGAGAGCCCGTCAAGCGTGTAGATGCCGTTCATCCGCGTGTCCTCCGTTCGAATTCCGCGTTCAGCCGCTGCACACGCCCCATCAGCGCCGGCTGGCGCTCGCGGCGCAGACGCTCGGCGCGCAGGATGGCGCGCAGCTCGGCCTCGCAGCGGTCAAGATCATCGTTCACCAGGACATAATCGTATTCCGCCCAGTGGCTTATTTCGTCGCGGGAGCGGGACATGCGCCCGGCGATCACCTCCTCGCTGTCCTGCCCCCGGCCGCGCAACCGGCTTTCCAGGTCGGCGATGGAGGGTGGCAGGATGAAGATCGAGATCGCCGCATCCTTCAGCGGCGAGTTGCGGATCTGCTGGCCGCCCTGCCAGTCCACGTCGAAGAGCACGTCGCGGCCTGCGTCGATGGCGGCTTCCACCGGGGCGCGCGGAGTGCCGTAGTAATTGCCGAACACCTCGGCCCATTCCAGCAGCCCGCCGGCATCGATCATCGCCCGGAAGTCCTCCACCGAGCGGAAATGGTATTCCCGGCCGTCCACCTCGCCGGCGCGCGGGCGGCGCGTGGTGGCGGAAACCGAGAAGCTCACCTGCGCGTCATCGGCCAGCAGCCGGCGCGACAGGGTCGATTTTCCCGCCCCGGAGGGCGAGGACAGGATCACCAGCAGGCCGCGGCGCGGAAGGATGGCGGCGTCACTCGACATTCTGGACCTGCTCGCGCATCTGGTCGATCAGCACCTTCAGCTCCAGCCCCACCCGGGTGAGATCCGGCGCGCCGGATTTCGAGCACAGGGTGTTGGCCTCGCGGTTGAACTCCTGCGCGAGGAAGTCGAACTTCCGCCCCACCGGCCCGCTGGCCGCCAGCAGCTCGCGCGCGGCGGCGACATGGGCGGTGAGCCGGTCCAGCTCCTCGGTCACGTCGGCCCGCACGGCCAGCAGCGCGAGTTCCTGCGCCAGCCGGCCCTCGTCGGCCGGCGCGCCGGCCTCCAGCAAGGCGGCGACCTTCTCACGCAGCGCCGCGCCGGAGCGCGCGGCACGCGCCTCCGCGGTCTCGCGCGCCTCGGCGATGCGGGTCTCGATCTCGTCGATCTGCGCGGTGAGGATGGCGGAGAGGGCGCGGCCTTCGTCCGCCCGCGCGGCGGTGAAGGCGGCGGTGAGCGTGTCGATGTCCTGCAGCAGGGCCGCGCGGCGTCCGGGGGTGAGCACATCCTCGCTCTCGCCGCTGGCCAGCACGCCCGGCAGGGCCAGCAGCCGGTCCGGCGTGGTCGGCTGCAGGGCGAGGCCGGCGGAGATGGCCGCCTGCTCGGCTTCCGCCAGCAGGGCGACGGCGGCGTCCAGCGCCTCCGGGTCGATGCGGCTCGCGGCGGCACCCTGAACCCGGCCGATGCGCAGGCCCACGGTGATGTTGCCGCGGCTGAAGGCCCTGGAGAAGGCGGCGCGCAGCACCGGGTCCAGCGCCTCGCAGCCCTCGGGCAGGCGCAGGCGGATATCCAGCCCGCGGCCGTTCACGCCACGGGCCTCCCAGCGCCAGGACAGGCGCTCATCGGCCCCTGTCGCCTCGGCGAATCCGGTCATCGACTGCACCATCCTGCCCTCCTGTAACGGTCGCGGGCACAATACAGCCGGCGGCAGGCGGTGCAAGCCGGGAGCTGGCACGCAGCTTGCGAGGGTTCCGGCAGAGACGATCTTGGCAGCGACAAATTCGGAGAATTGTACTAAAATGGCACCATATGATGGCCCGGAACAGGACAGGCAGTCCGACGCACGTATCAATTCGGGACAAGGGGGGGCAGCGGCGATGGTCATTTCGGATCCGACACTGCGCGAACTGTCGGATTACTGGGAAGAGCTGCGCAACGGCCGCGCGGCGCCCTACCGCTCGGAAATCGATCCGCGGCACTTCGAATCCGCGCTCGAGAACATGTTCATCCTCGAACATCTGGGCGGCACCAACGTGCGCATCCGGCTGGCCGGGATGACCCTGTGCGAGATGATGGGCATGGAGCTGCGCGGCATGAGCCTGCGCGCGCTGATGCGCATGAACGACCGGGTGGCGCTGGACACCTCGCTGGGCCAGGTGTTCGGCGGCCCGAGCATCGCGCATCTGGAGCTTGACGCCCATGCGCCTTCCGGCGACGTGCGCGCGGCGGAGATGATCCTGCTGCCGCTGCGCAGCGATTTCGGCGAGGTCTCGCGCATCCTGGGCTGCCTGCAGGTGAAGGACCGGCGCGACAGCGATGTGCCGCCGCTGCGCCTGTCGATCCGCACCTCCAGCATCCGCAGCGTCGAGGTGACGGTCGCGCAGCAGCCGGGCACGCCGCGCGGCCCGGGCTTTGCCGAGCCGAAGCCGGGCTTCGTCCACGCCGTCGCGCCGCTGCGCGCCATCGAGGGCGGCGCCAGCAAGCGCAGCCGGGAACGCCGGCGCGACCACCTGCGCCTCGTCGATCCGGACTGACCCCTGCCTCAGACGGCGTAGTTCTCCGCCCCGATCCCCTGGAGCGAGAGCAACGCCGTGAGGTCGCCATGCGTGATGCGGGCGTCGGCCTCCTCCGCCAGCGCGGGCTTGGCCTTGTAGGCCACCCCGAGCCCGGCCAGTTCGACCATCGCGAGATCATTGGCCCCGTCGCCCACGGCGATGGCCTCCGCCGGGGTGATCCCCGCTTCGGAGCAGAGCTTCAGCAGCGCCTCGCGCTTCGCCTCGCGCCCGAGAATGGGCAGTTTCACCGCGCCGGTCAGCTTGCCATCCTCGAAGATCAGCGTGTTGGCCTGGTGCACGGCGAAGCCGGCCTCCGCCGCCACGCGCTCGGTGAAATAGGTGAAGCCGCCGGAGACCAGCGCCGTCATGGCGCCGCGCGCCGCCATGGTGCGCACCAGGGTGCGTGCGCCGGGGTTGAGCGAGATGCGGGTGCGGTAGGTCTCCTCCAGCACGCTCTCGGGCAGCCCCTTCAGCAGCGCGACGCGGGCGCAGAGCGCGGCCTCGAAGTCCAGCTCGCCGCGCATGGCGCGCTCGGTGATGTCGGAGACCTGGGGCTTCACCCCGGCGAAATCGGCGATCTCGTCGATGCATTCCACCGGGATCATCGTGCTGTCCATGTCCGCGATGAGCAGGCGCTTCTCGCGGCCCGCGGCGGGGATGATGTTGAAATCGATCATCTCCTCGCCCAGCACGGCGCGCAGGCCCTCCATCTCGCCGGCCACTTCGGCGGCGGTGGGCGCGAGGCGCCGCACCGTGCCGCCGGCGGCGCGCGCGCGCGCGAGCACGGCATCGGAAACCCCTGCGGCAGAGGTGAGCACGAGAATGGGATCGATCATGGGAGTGCCTCGGTTCGACCGGGCGCGCCGGCCGTCAGGACGGGGGAAAGGGCCCGCGGCCCCGGGCGATGCCGGGCCGCGGGCGGGCGCTCATTCGGCGGCGACGGTGCGGGCAGGCGCGGTGCGCTGCAGCTCGTCGGCGACGAGGAAGGCCAGTTCCAGCGCCTGGGCCGCGTTCAGGCGCGGGTCGCAGGCGGTGTGGTAGCGGCTGGAGAGGTCGGCGTCCGACACGGCGGAGACACCGCCGGTGCACTCCGTCACGTCCTTGCCGGTCATCTCGAAATGCACGCCGCCGGGGTAGGTGCCGAGGTCACGGTGCACGGCGAAGAACTCGCGCACTTCGGAAAGCACACGCTCGAACGGCCGGGTCTTGTAGCCGGAGTCCGACTTGATCGTGTTGCCGTGCATCGGGTCGCAGGACCAGACCACCTTGCGGCCCTCGCGCTCGATCGCCTCGACGAGTTTGGGCAGATGCGCGTCCACCTTGCCGGCGCCGAAGCGCGCGATCAGGGTGAGCCGGCCGGGCTCGTTCTTCGGGTTGAGCAGGTCAGTGAGGCGCAGCAGGTCGTCGGTGCCGAGCGAGGGGCCGCATTTCAGCCCGATCGGGTTGAGCACGCCGCGCGCGAAGTTCACATGCGCGCCGTCCGGCTGGCGGGTGCGGTCGCCGATCCAGATCATGTGGCCGGAGCCCGCGACCGTCTGCCCGGAGGTGGAGTCCACCCGGGTGAGCGCCTCCTCGTATTCCAGCAGCAGCGCCTCGTGCGAGGTGTAGAAATCCACCCGGCTCATCGAGGCGGCGGTCTCCGAGGTCACGCCCGCGGCGGCCATGAAGTCGAGCGCATGCGAGATGCGGTCGGCCATGTCCTGGTACTTCTCGTAGCCCTCGCCGCCGGCGAAGCCGAGGTTCCAGCTCTGCACCCGGTGCATGTCGGCGAAACCGCCCTGGCTGAAGGCGCGCAGCAGGTTCAGCGTGGCCGCCGCCTGGGTGTAGGCCTGCAGCATCCGCGAGGGGTCCGGAATCCGGGCCTCGGGCGTGAAGTCGAACCCGTTGACGATGTCGCCGCGGTAGGAGGGCAGCTCGGTGCCGCCGATGGTTTCCATCGGCGCGGAGCGCGGCTTGGCGAACTGGCCGGCCATGCGGCCCACCTTCACCACCGGGCAGCGCGCGCCATAGGTGAGCACCACGGCCATCTGCAGCAGCACCTTGAAGGTGTCGCGGATGTTGTCGGCGCCGAATTCCTCGAAACTCTCCGCGCAGTCACCGCCCTGAAGCAGGAAGGCCCGACCCTCGGCAACCTCGCCCAGGGCGGCCTTCAGACGGCGCGCCTCGCCCGCAAACACCAGCGGAGGATACTTTGCCAGCTGTCTCTCGACAGTATTCAGCGCCTCCTGATCCGTGTACTCGGGCATCTGGATCCGAGGCCTGGACCGCCAGTCTGTCTTGGTCCATGTGCCGGACATGTCGGTTTCCCCTTTCATCGTTGTTTTGTGGGGCCCGTATATAGGCGAGGCACCGCTGTTAAACCAGCCTAATATCCCCTCGCGGTCTTGTGCGGAAATCGCGGCTTGACCTCGACCTTTGGCTGAACGCAACGTATTTGGACACGTCGCAGCGGAGAGAGGGAGCCAGCGGATCGGAATGAGCGATGCACCCAAACCCAAGCGCTTCGTGTTCCTGATCCTCGAAAACGCGACTCTGCTGTCCTTCTCCTGTGCCATCGAGCCGTTGCGCATCGCGAACCGCGTGGCCGGAAAGGTGCTCTACACATGGGCCGTCGCGGCGGAGAACGGTGAGGCCGTGACCTTCTCCAACGGGCTGCGCGTCACCCCCGACATGGGGTTGGAGGAGCTGGACCGCGACGACATCCTGCTGGTCTGCGGCGGCACGGGGGTGCAGGGCGCCTCCACCCGCGCCGTGCTGAACTGGCTGCGCCGCGAGGCGCGCCGCGGCGTGGCGCTCGGGGGCATCTGCACCGGCAGCCACGCCGTGGCCCGGGCCGGGCTGCTGGACGGGCGGCGCTGCACCATCCACTGGGAGAACCGCGACGCCTTCATCGAGGCGTTTCCGGAGGTGGAGCTTTCGGCCAACATCTACGTGATCGACGGCAACCGCTGCTCCTCCGCCGGGGGCTCGGCCTCCGCCGACATGGTGCTGCGGATGATCGCGGAGGCGCATGGCCCCGATCTCGCCGCCCAGGTGGCGGACCAGATGATCTACACCACGATGCGCACGGACCGCGACGAGCAGCGCCTGTCCATCCCCACGCGCATCGGCGTGCGCCACCCCAAGCTCGCCTCGGTGATCCGGCTGATGGAGGAGCGCATCGAGGAGCCGGAGAGCCCGGCGGACCTCGCCATGGCCGTGGGCATGTCCACCCGGCAGCTCGAACGGCTGTTCCGGCGCTACCTGGACCGGTCGCCGAAGCGCTATTACATGGAACTGCGCCTGCAGAAGGCCCGGCACCTGCTGCTGCAGACCGACATGTCGGTGATCAACGTAGCGCTGGCCTGCGGCTTCACCTCGCCCTCGCATTTCTCGAAATGCTACCGGGCCTGCTTCAGCACCACCCCCTACCGCGAGCGCGGCACCGCCCAGACCGGCGGCACCGCCCCCCGGGCCGACGCGCCCGAAGGCGGGCGGCACGTGGCCGACCGCCCCTGAGCGGGGCACGCTCCTCCTCCGCGCCGCAAGAAGTCGCCACCCGAAGGGCCACCCGGAGAAGCGGTGACCGCACGGTTGACAGGTGAGGACGGCGTCAGCCCCGGACAGATCCGGCACCAGTCTCTCGCGCGACAGATGCCCCCGGGCACCGCCGCACGGTGGAGGTTCCTGCACTGGGACACGGGCGCACCGCAGCACGAGGACACTGCCGCCCGGGTTCAACGCCGCACGGCAGACACTGCTGCGCGAGGGGACCCTTTTCGGGGGGAATTCTGCAAGGCGGACACCGCTGCGGAGGGCGCCGCTGACCGCGGGCACTTCTGGACGGGAAATACTGCTGCACGAGGGACGTTTTCCGGGGCACTGCTGCAAGGCCGACACCGCTGCAAGGGCACTGCTGCGGAGGGCACTGCTGCACCGCGGGCACTTCTGGACGGAAGCACTGCTGCACGGGAGGGCCGACACGCGGCAGCCCTTGGGCAGCGGCCCGCACCGGATGCACACCCGCTGCGCCCTGCGGCGCCGAAACCCCGCGCACAGGGGGGCGCCCGGCACGGTGCGGCCGGCGCCCCGGCCGGTTGGCCCCGCCTCCGGGCAACGGCTGCGATCGGGCATGACAAGTGACCGGCGCTCCGCCGGTCCGGGTCTCATCGAACACCTCAGTGCAGGCGGCAGTCGGATGCTATCCGTCTCCGCGGGTCCCTTCCACCCGACGGGTCAGATACGGCGTATGGGCCGTCGCTCCGGGGCAGCCCCGGCCGGCGGGTCAGATGCGTCGGTCCACCCCGGCGGAGCGGCTGACGTGATGCGCCTGGCCGTTGCCGAACTGCAGCGCCAGCGAGGCTCCGCTCACGCCGCGGACCAGGATGCTGCCCCCGGTGGCGAAGGTGAGGCGCACGGTGTCGATGCCCGTCCAGCCGATGCCGACCTCGTTCAGCCCGGAGGCCAGCGCCCCGTCGATGCGGATCACGGCTTCCGCGCCGGGCGCGAGGTTGAGAGCACCGCCGGTCTCCCCTTCACGCAGCGAGATGACCGACGCGCTGCGCTCCGGCGAGGAGCCATCGGCAGCGGTGATCACCACCTCGGTCGTGCCGGACCGGGTGGCAGCCCGGTCGGCCGGACGGTCCGGCGGTGCATCCTGCCGGACCTGCGGCTCATCCGCCGTGGCCCGGGCTTCCGCAGTTTCGGCGACGGCGAGCGCGACACCCTCCGTTTCGGCCAGGTTCGCATCGTCCGCCGCCACGGCCTCCGCCCCTGCCTGCCCCTGCACGATCTTCTGCCGAAGCTGGATGAGACGGTCCTCAATGAGGATCTGAAGTGGAGTCGACGAATAAGTTGCAGACAGAACCATCATGGCACAGCCCCCTTTGTTGTACTGATCTTCCCGCGACTGTGCCCGGGGCTCAATGGAGAAGTTTCGTCATGGTAAACGCAGCCAACCGGGTTCCCAGGTCACCTCCCCGCAGCCGGAGAACCGCGCCACACGGGTGAGTTCCGCCTCCAGCCGGGCCAGCCGGCCGCCGCTAAACCTCAGTCCCTGCTCGGGCCAGAGCGCCGTGACATGCAGGCGGCCCTCGGCGCGCCGGGCCTTCATGTCGATGCGCCCGACCACCCTGTCACCCTCCAGAAGGGGGAAGACGTAGTAACCATACTTGCGCTTGTGAGCGGGGACATAGATCTCGATGCGGTAGTCGAAGCCGAACAGGCGCAGGGCGCGGTTGCGGTCGCGCAGCGCCGGATCGAAGGGGCTGAGCACCCGGATGCGCGGCGGCGGCTCGGGTGCCGCGGCGGCGCGCTCCGCGAGGCCGGGCCGGGCGAAGACGTGGCGGCCGGAGCCGTCGGCGGTGCCGAATTCCACCACCTCCAGCGCGTCGCGGTTGCGCGCCACCCAGTCCTTCGCCTCCTCCGGGGAGACCGCCTCCCAGAAGGCGGCGAGTTCTCCCGGCGTGGCGAAGCCCAGCCGGTCGAGCGCGCCGGAGCAGGCCCAGTCCACCCAGGCGTCATGGTCCGGCGCGGCGAGGTGGTGATGATCGGGCAGCACGCGCTCCGGCAGATCGTAGATCTTGCGGAAGCTCTCGCGCCGCGAGATGGCCAGGTCCCCGGTGCGCCACAGGTATTCCAGCGCGGTCTTCTCCGGGTGCCAGCCCCACCAGGCGCCGGCGTTGCCGCGGCGCTCGGTCATGAGATCGGCGGCGGTCGTCTCCCCCTGCGCGGTGACATGGGCCAGCACGCGCGACAGCTCCGCCTCGTACTCCCGCCCCTGCCAGCCGGCCCAGCGGTCCGCCAGCCGGGCGCGGGCACGGGCGAAGCGCGGCTTCCACTGCGGGTAGAAGGCGACGGGAATGATGCTGGCGTCATGGGTCCAGTTCTCGAACAGCAGCCGGTCGCGCTCCAGCAGCCGGTCAAGGTCCGCCGGGCGGTAGGACTGGCTGCGCGCATGCAGGATCATGTGATGCGCGCGTTCCACGGTGGCGATGCTGTCGACCTGCACGAAGCCGATGCCCTCGATCACCCGCATCAGCCCGGCCGGGTCCAGCCGCCGGTTCGGGCTCTCTGCGAGGCCATGCAGGTGGAGGAAAAGGCGGCGGGCGTCGCGGTTCGGCAGGTGCAGCATGCAGCGCCCTCCGCCTCAGAGCGCGATGTGGCGCGGGGCGAAGAAGGTCTCCTCCAGGTTGCCGCCGGGCCCGGCCCGGTCGACGACGAGGAAGTCCTGCTCGGCGCCCAGCACCAGCAGCGGATGGTGCCAGATTCCGGTGGCGTATTGCAGCCCCTGCACGCCGCGGCAGCGGAACAGGCGCAGCGCCGCCGGGTCCGGCTCCGGGGCCACCACGGCCAGCCAGTCCGCCCCGCCCAGCGGCACGAAGGCCTGGCTGCCCTTCGGATGGCGTTCCAGCATCGCGATCTCCAGCGGCCGGGGGCGGCCACGGAAGAGGGAAATCACCGTGTCCGCGTCCGTCTCGGCGGTGGCGAGGGCGTGGTAGCGGGTGGTGAAGCCGGCGTTGATCTCCTTCGCGGTGGCCGGGTCGTCCCAGATCACCCGGCCGAAGGGGGCGAAGCTCTCCGGGGTGAGGGGCTCGGGCCGGAGGTCCGGCAGGCTCATGCCCGCCGCCCCCAGATGCGCAGCCGGCCGATGCCGCCGTCGGGGAAGATGTTGAGCTTCAGGTGGGTGACCGTGCCGATGGCGTTCAGCGCCTCCGCGCCGAACGTGTGGATCTCGGCCGGGTGCATCTTCTGCGGCTCCAGCAGGGTGGGCCAGAACATCGACTGGGTGATGATGCTGTCATCGGTGCCGAAGCGCACCTCGGCGGCCTGCAGGCCGGCGCGGTCGGGGTAGTTGCCCCTGTAGTGGCCGGTGTCGATCTCGACCTTCTCGATGATCCCGGGCGCGCCGAGCGCGAGGATCAGCCAGTCGTTCCCCGGCTCGCGGCGGCGGCGGGTTTCCCAGCCGTCGCCCATGTTCACCGGCCGGCCCTCGGAGAGCAGCGCCCAGACATCGCCGTAATGCGCATCGTTGTAGCCCAGCACCCGGCCGCCGTTGCGCAGCGCGGAGAGTTCGACCACGCCGGAGCCGGCGGCCTCCCAGTCCGGCAGCGGGTCGCCGTAGACGCGCAGCCGCGCCATGCCGCCGTCGGGGAAGATGTTGAGGCGCAGGTGGGTCCACGCCCCGTCCGTCACCGCTTCGGCGAAGGTGTGGGCATTGCCCGACAGGGTGGTGGCGGGAACGATCTCGGTCCAGCCGGCGTCGTCTTCCGGCGGCGTCGGGCCTTCGGCCGCCCAGAGCGAGGCGGCGCGGGGGTAGTTGCCGGTGAAATGCGAGGTGTCGAAGTCCACCCCGGCGATGCGGCCCGGCCCGCCGAGGCGGATGATGCACCAGTCATGCCCGGCGTTGCGGCGGCGGATGCTTTCCCAACCGTCCATCCATTTGCCGTTCTCGTCATAGACGTCGGGCTTGAACACCGCCGGCGCGTCCTGCAGCATCCGCGCCATCGGGGCGAAGAAGTCATCGGTGCAGCGCAGGGTGGTCGCGCCCAGGCGGGGCGAGGCGAGATTGATCTTGCCCAGGGCCCAGTCCGGAAGCGGGGCGGGGGCGGCGACGATGTCGGTCATGGAAAGCTCCTCAGGGGCCGGTCTGCTCCAGAGCTATCCGCGCGTCCTGCGCTTGGCAAGCGAGGCGGCGGCGCGCGGGCGGCAGGATTCTCGGTCCCCGGGGGTTTTCAAGCCGGTTAAATGTCGTATGTGTGTGTACACAAGTTTCTGTTCAGCCGAGGAGCACCCGATGGCGCATGATGCCCTTTTCAAGCCGATGGAAATCGGTGCGATCACCGTTCCGAACCGGGTGCTGATGGCACCGCTCACCCGCAACCGCGCCCAGGCCGACGGCACTCCGAACGCGCTTGCCGGGCTCTATTACGCGCAGCGCGCCTCCGCCGGGCTGATCATCTCCGAGGCCACGCAGATCTCCGCGCAGGGCAAGGGCTACAAGGACACCCCGGGCATCTACACGCCCGGGCACGTGGCCGCCTGGTCGGAGATCGTGAACCGGGTGCATGCCGCCGGCGGGCGCATCGTGCTGCAGCTGTGGCATGTGGGGCGCATCTCGCACACCTCGCTGCAGCCCGATGGCGCCAGTCCGGTGGCGCCTTCGGCGATCCGCGCCAAGGGCAAGACCTACATCGAGGAAGGCTTCGCCGACGTCTCCGAGCCCCGCGCGCTGGAGACCTCCGAGCTGGCCGGCATCGTGGAGGACTACCGCCACGCGGCCAAATGCGCCAAGGATGCCGGGTTCGACGGCGTCGAGATCCACGCCGCGAACGGCTACCTTCTGCACCAGTTCATCGCGGACCAGACCAACACGCGCACTGACAGCTACGGCGGCTCGATCAGCAACCGCATCCGCCTCACCCTCGAGGTGGTGCGCGCGGTGAACCAGGTCTGGCCGTCGGACCGCATCGGCATCCGCCTCACCCCGACCCAGCGCGCGAACGACTGCCTCGACAGCACTCCGGAAGCCACCTTCGGCGCGCTGCTGGACGCCCTGGCGATGCAGGACCTCGCCTATGTGCATTTCGTGGAGAAGTTCCCCGGCGCCCAGCAGGACGAGACCGAGCTCGGCATCCTCAAGCGCCTGCGCGAAAAGGTGCGCTGCCGCTTCATCGGCAACGGTGACTACGGCACCGAGGAAGCGGAGCAGCGCGTGGCCTCCGGCGCGGTGGACGCGGTGGCCTTCGGCCGCAAGTTCATCGCCAACCCGGACCTGCCGGAGCGCCTGCGCACCGACGCGGAGCTGAACACTCCCGACCAGGCCACCTTCTACGGCGGCGGCAGCAAGGGTTACGTGGACTACCCGTTCCTCGAAGCCGAAACCGACTGACCTGCGCGATACCCCGCCCGGAACACCGCCCGGGCGGGGCCTCCCTCCTCCGGGGCCTCACGCAACGCCCCGAAACCCCACGCCCGGCGGGTGGCGGCGCGGACGGCCCGGCTGCGCAGCGCGCCCGCCCCGCGCCGCCACCCGCCGCGCGTTTC
This sequence comes from Paroceanicella profunda, assembly GCF_005887635.2. GTDB lineage: Bacteria > Pseudomonadota > Alphaproteobacteria > Rhodobacterales > Rhodobacteraceae > Paroceanicella > Paroceanicella profunda. Next base: position 498,787 of record NZ_CP040818.1, read on the forward strand.
CGGCCCTCGCGCCCGACCCCGCGGCACTCTCTCCCCCGTCACCGGACCGCGCGCCTTGCTCCGTGGCTCTCCCCCGCTACCGTCCCCTGCGCCCGGCTCCACGGCCCTCCTCCACTACCGTCCCCCGCACCCGGCTCCACGGCCCTCCTCCGCTACCGTCCCCCGCGCCCGGCTCCACGGCCCTCCTCCGCTACCGGACCTCGCGGCTCTCCCACCCCCGTCCCCGGGCGTCGGCGTGCGAGGCCGCGGACGGCCCGACGGGGCTCGATGCCCCTGAGGGACGTTTCCCCTCGCGCCGCCCGCAATCCTGTCATGCGGCGGCCCGTTCCGGGCCATTCCCCCGTCTCGGACGGTCTGCCCTGCGGGCCGCCCGCCCTCGGGCAGGCCCGGGTCAGGGCCTGGGGAATTCACGCCGCCAGTGCCGCGCGATGTCCAGCCGGGTGGTGACCCAGGCGTCCGACCCCGCCGCCGCCACGTGGTCGAGGAAGCGCGCCAGCGCCGCGGCCCGGCCCGGGCGCCCCACCAGCCGGCAGTGCAGCCCCACCGACATCATCCGCCCGCCCTCCTCGCGCAGCACGTCGAACGTGTCGCGCAGGTAGGCGAAGAACTGGTCGCCGGAATTGAAGCCCTGCGGCGTGGCGAAGCGCATGTCGTTGGCGTCCAGCGTGTAGGGCACCATCAGGAAGGGGCCTTCCGGGCCGTCGATGTAGTAGGGCAGCTCGTCGGCATAGACGTCCGCCGAGTATTCGAAGCAGCCGGCGGCCATCGACAGAGGGATGGTGTTCACGCTGGTGCGGCCCTGGTAGATGCCCTCTGGCGGCCGGCCGACCACCTCGGTGTGCAGGCGCACCGCCTCGGCGATATGGGCGGCTTCCACCTCCGGCGGCACGTCGCGGTAATCGATCCACTTCAGCCCGTGCGTGGCCATCTCCCAGCCCGCATCGTTCATCGCGCGCACGGCCTCGGGGTTGCGCGCCAGCGCGGTGGCCACGCCGAACACCGTCACAGGCATCCGGCGGGCGGTGAACATCCGGTGCAGCCGCCAGAACCCGGCGCGGGAGCCGTATTCGTAGATCGATTCCATGTTCATGTGGCGCTGTCCCGGCCAGGGCGCCGCGCCGACGATCTCGCTCAGGAAGGCCTCGGAGGCGGCGTCTCCGTGCAGGATGTTGTTCTCCCCGCCCTCCTCGTAATTCACCACGAAGTTCACCGCCACCCGCGCACCGCCCGGCCAGCGCGGGGAGGGGGGCGTGGCGCCGTAGCCGATCATGTCGCGCGGGTAGTCGTCGGTCATCCTGGGTCTCCTCCGGGTCGGGTTCCGCCCGATCCTAGCGGCGCGGCCGGGCCTGTCCAGCCCGGCCCGGCGCGCAGCCGGCGGTGACGCCGCCCGGCGGAGGCCCGCAGCGGCCTTCGCCACGCCCGCCGCGCTGCGGGGGCCGGAGGCCCCCTCGGCAAGGCGGGCGTTCGCCCCTCAGCGGAGCGCGCGCAGGGCCTCGGGCAGCCGGGCTTCCACCAGGTCGAGATCGGCCGGGGTGCCGGCGGAGATGCGGATGCAGCGGTCCTGCGGCGCCACGAAGGGCATGCGCACGAAGATGCCCCGCGCGCCCAGTTCACGCACCAGCGCGCGGGCGAAATCGCCGTCGCGCCCGCAGTCGAGGGTGACGAAATTCGTCGCCGAGGGCAGGGATTCGAGGCCGTTTGCCGCGCCGATCGCCGCGATGCGGCTGCGCGCCGCCGCCACCTCGCCGCGCACCCGGGTGAGCCAGGCCTCGTCGCCGAGCGCGGCCAGCGCGCCGGCCTGGCTGATGCGGCACATGCCGAAGTGGTTGCGCACCTTGTTGAAGGCGCTTGCCAGCCCCGGCGCGCAGAGCGCGTAGCCCACCCGCGCGCCGGCGAGCCCGTGCGCCTTGGAGAAGGTGCGGAAGCGGATCACCCGGGGGTCGTCGGCATCGATGTCCGGCGCGGAGCCCTCGGGCGCGAGGTCGATATAGGCCTCGTCGAGGCACAGGAGCGCACCCTCCGGCAGGTTCGCGATCATGTCGGTGATCACGCCCGGGGCGTGCAGCCCGGCCATCGGGTTGTCCGGGTTCGCGAGATAGACCAGCGGCGCCCCGGTCTCGCGGGTCTTCGCGAGCAGGGCCTCGGGATCGGTCGCGTCGCCGGTGTAGGGCACGGTTTCCAGCCGGCCGCCGTAGCCCGCCACGTGGAAGTTGAACGTGGGATAGGTGCCGAGGGAGGTGACCACCGGTGTCCCCTGCTGCGTCACCAGCCGCACGAGGTAGCCCAAAAGGCCGTCCACGCCCTCGCCCACCACGATGTTCTCCGGCCGGGTTGCGTGACGCGCCGCCAGGGCGTGGCGCAGGTCATGGTTCTCCGGGTCACCGTACATCCAGGTGTCGCGCGCGGCGGCCTCCATCGCCGCGATGGCCTTCGGCGAGGGGCCGAACACGCTTTCGTTCGCGCCGAGGCGGGCGTCGAACACCCGGCCGGTGGCGCGCTCCTGGGTTTCCGGACCGACGAAGGGCACCGACGCCGGCAGGCTGTCGATGAGAGGGGTATAGCGGGGCGTCATCATCCCGACCTTTGCGAAAGGCCCCCCGCACGCGCCCGGGGGGCAAAGTGAAGCCGGATGCGCGTCAGGCCATTTCCGCCACGCGGGCGAGCGCGCCGCGCAGCTTGTCGATCTCGGTCTCCGCGGCGGCGAGGCGCTCACGCTGCTCCTCGACCACCTCCTCGGGGGCCTTGGCGAGGAAGGCGGCGTTGCCGAGCTTGGAGGTGAGGCCCTTGACCTCCTTCTCCAGCTTGGCCAGCCCCTTCTCCAGCCGGGCCTTCTCGGCGGCCACGTCGACAACCTCGGCCAGGGGCAGGCACAGGGTCGCCCCCTCCACCGTGAGGGTGACGGCGCCCTTCGGCGCGGCCCCGGCGCGCGGCATGTCCGGCACACGGGCCAGCCGCGCGATCAGCTCCGCGGCGCCAGCCAGCCGGGCCTCGGCCGCGGCATCGGCCTCCAGGATCACCAGCGGCACCTTCGCGCCCGGCGAGACGTTCATCTCCGCGCGCACGGAGCGGATGTCGGAGATGAGCCCGATCACCCAGCCCAGTTCCGCGTCCGCCGCCGGGTCGGCGATCTCCGGCCCGTAGTCCGGCCAGTCCGTGTGCACGAGCATCTTCGGCCGCGCGGCGATGGCGCCCCAGAGCTCCTCGGTGAGGAAGGGCATGAACGGGTGCAGCAGCACCAGGCACTGGTCGAGCACCCAGGCCATGACACCTTGCGTCTCCTCCCGCGCCGGGTGGCCCTCGGCGAGCAGCGGCTTGGCGAATTCCACGTACCAGTCACACACCACGCCCCAGACATGGGCATAGAGCCCGTTGGCGGCGTCGTTGAAGCGGTAGGCGGCGAGCGCCTCGTCGGTGGCCGCACGGATGCGCCCGGTCTCGCCGATGATCCAGCGGTTCACGCTTTCCTGCGCCTCAGGGATGCCCTGCCCCGCCGGCTTGCAGCCGTTCATCTCGGCAAAGCGCGCGGCGTTCCACAGCTTGGTGCCGAAGTTGCGGTAGCCGGCGATGCGGGCGGTGGAGAGCTTCAGGTCACGCCCCATCGCGGCCATGGAGGCAAGGGTGAAGCGCACGGCATCGGCGCCGTATTCGTCGATGAGCTCGAGCGGATCGAGCACATTGCCGAGCGACTTCGACATCTTCTTGCCCTTCTCGTCGCGGACGAGCGCGTGGACATAGACGGTGTGGAAGGGCACTTCCTTCATGAAATGCGTGCCGAGCATCATCATCCGGGCGACCCAGAAGAAGATGATGTCGAAGCCGGTGACGAGTACGTCGGTCTTGTAGTAGCGGGCGAGCTCGGGCGTCTGGTCCGGCCAGCCAAGCGTGCCGAAGGGCCAGAGGCCGGAGGAGAACCAGGTGTCGAGCACGTCCGGGTCGCGGAATAGCGGGACGTAAGCGTCGGGCTTTCCAATAGAAAAGGCATAGACATCAGCGAAGAACTGTTCCTTGAAGCGTTCATCGACATTGTCGATGACGCCTACTGAAACTCCGTAATATTCTTGAGCCGCGCGAAGCGCCTCTTCCTCCGTTTCAGCACAGAAGGTCTCAAAGGATGTCCATCCCTTCTCACCCAAGGCCCTCGCTTCCTCTTCCGAAAGATCTAGGCATTCCTTCGACGGCCCGTACCACACCGGAATCTGATGGCCCCACCAGAGCTGGCGCGAGATGCACCAGGGCTCGATGTTCTCCATCCAGTGGTAATACACCTTGGTGTCCCGCTCCGGCAGGATCTGCGTGGCACCGGACCGCACCGCCTCGATGGCGGGCTTCGCCAGCGTCTGCGCGTCGACGAACCACTGGTCGGTGAGCATCGGCTCGATCACCACCTTCGAACGGTCGCCGAAGGGCTGCATGATCGGCTTCGCCTCGACGAAGGGCACCATCTCGGTGGTGGTCTCGCCGGTCTCCGCGTCGGTGCGGCTCTCCGCGACCATCACGGCGAGGCCGGCGGCAGTGATGTCCTCGACCACGGCCTTGCGGGCTATGAGCCGGTCCATGCCGCGGTACTTTTCCGGCACGAGGTTGAGGGCGTCGATCTCGGCCTCGGAGGCTTCGGCCCCGGCAGCGATGGCGCGGGCCTGGATCACGGCGGCCTCGTAGGGCGCACCGTCGGCGCGCATGCGGCCGCGGGTGTCCATCAGCCGGTACATGGGCAGATTGTTGCGCTTCGCGACCTGGTAGTCGTTGAAGTCATGCGCGCCGGTGATCTTCACCGCGCCGGAGCCGAATTCCGGGTCCGGATACTCGTCGGTGATGATCGGGATCAGCCGGTCGCAGAGCGGCAGGTGCACCATCTTGCCGACGATGGGCGCATAGCGCGCGTCATCGGGCGACACGGCCACGGCGCCGTCGCCGAGCATGGTCTCGGGGCGGGTGGTGGCGATGGAGATGTAGTCGCGCGTCTCGCGGAAGGTGACGTTGCCGTCCGCGTCCTTCTCCACGTACTCGTAGGTCTCGCCGCCGGCGAGCGTGTACTTGAAGTGCCACATGTGGCCGGGGCGCTCGATGCTCTCCACCTCGAGGTCGGAGATGGCGGTCTCGAAATGCGGGTCCCAGTTCACCAGGCGCTTGCCGCGATAGATCAGCCCCTCGTTGTAGAGGGTCACGAACACCTTCAGCACGGCGCGCTGGAAGGTCTCGTCCATGGTGAAGGCGTTGCGGTCCCAGTCGCAGGAGGCGCCGAGGCGCTTGAGCTGGTTGATGATCGTCCCGCCGGATTCTTCCTTCCACTCCCAGACCTTGTCGATGAAGGCTTCGCGGCCCATCTCGCGGCGCGAGGGGGCGCCCTCAGCGGCGAGCTTGCGCTCCACGACCATCTGTGTGGCGATGCCGGCATGGTCCTGCCCGGGCTGCCAGAGCGTGTCGAAGCCGCGCATCCGGTGCCAGCGCACGAGGATGTCCTGCAGGGTGTTGTTGAAGGCATGGCCCATGTGCAGGCTGCCGGTTACGTTCGGCGGCGGGATCATGATGCAGAAGGTCTCGGGCCGCGAGGCATTGGCGCCGGCGCGGAAGGCACCGGCCTTTTCCCACGCGGCGGAGATCTGCGCCTCGGCGGCGGCGGCTTCGAAGGTCTTTTCCATGGTCATCGCCCAGCATCCCCGTAACATCTGAGGACCGCTGTCTAGCGCGCGCGGGCGCGATGTTAAAGCACCAGCATGCGCCGGGATGCCAGAATCGCGCGCGGCGGTGGCCCCCGGGGCGTGCGGGCGGCCCCGGGGCCGGTATTCAGCCCTTCTCGCGGGCGTCCAGGGCCCGGGCCACCTCGCGGCGCACCATGCGGCGGATGTTGGAGGAAATGCGCTCGCCCAGTTCGCCGCGCAACTCGGAGCGGACGATCTGGCGAATGTGCTCGGCGAGGTCGGCCGCCTCGGCGAAGCTCTCCACGTCGGGTTCCTCCACCCGCATCTCGCGGGTGAGCAACAGGCGTTCGGCCGGCGGCGGCGCGGCCTTGCGCTGGCCGCGGCGGCTGTTCTCTTCCTCGGTCACGAGCCTTCGGATCGAGGACAGGACATCCTCGACGCTTGGGGTCTCGCGCGTGTCGCCGGGCTCTGCCATGCCACCTCGAAGATCGCCGGAGGGCCTCAGTGCCCCCCGTTCCCGATGGATACGGCTTTCGCGTCCGTCAGGCAATCGGTCAGGTGGGGGGCGGTGAACTCTGGGCAGCCGCGGAGGTCAGTTCCAGCGGTCGATGATCTTCTCGAGCCGCAGGCCGTCCTCGTTGGGCGGGTTGGTGCGCACGTACTCGTAGTTCGCCGTCGGGTCGTAGGGCGTGACGGTGAGGCCCAGGTGCGCCACGGTGAGCAGGCCCATGGCCGAGAGCAGGTTGTAGGCGGCCACGAATTCGTCACGCTGGGCGGAGACGAGGTCGGAGCGGGCTTCCAGCAGGGTCTGCTCGGAATCCAGCACGTCGAGCGTGGTGCGCTCACCATATTTGGCTTCCTCGACCACACCGTTGAAGGCCACCTCGGCCGCGTCGATCTGCTCCTGGTTGGCGCGGATCGAGGCGCGGGCCACGGCAAGGCCGGACCAGGCGAGCTGCACGGACTGGCGGATGGTGCGGGCGGTGTCCTGGGTCTCGGCGCGGCGCTGCGCCACGATGGCCTCCGCCTGGCGGACGATGCTGTCCAGCTCGCCGCCGCGGTAGAGCGGCACCTGGATCTGCAGCTGGATGAGGGCGCCGAGCGTGTCCTCGTTGGTGGAGGTGTCGTGGAAGGCGGCCTGGGCATGGTCATAGTAGACCGAACCGTTCAGGGTGAGCAGCGGGTTCAGCCCGGCCTTGGCGAGCTCGACGTCGTGCATCGCCGCCTCCTCGGTGTAGCGGGCGGAGACCAGCACGGGATGCTCGCGCATCGCCACGGCTTCGGCAGCGGCCTCCGAGGCCGGCAGGTCCGGGATCGGCGGCGGCGGGGCGAGATCGGTCGCCTCCTCCCCCACCGCGGCCAGGAAGGCGGCGCGGGACTGGGACAGCGAGCCGGTGCTGGCCGCCAGATTGGCCCGCGCGGCGGCGAGGGCCGCCTCGGCCTGGCTCACGTCGGTGCGGGTGACCTCGCCGACATCGAACCGGTCCTGCGTGGCGCGGAGCTGCTCGTTGATCACGCGGACGTTGTTGCGCGCGATGTCCACGAAGCGGATGTCGCGGCGCACGTCCATGAAGGCGGTGGCGGCGTCCAGCAGCACGTCCTGCTCCACCCCGGTGAGCGAGGAGCGCGCCGCGAGCACGGAGGCCACGGCGCTGTCGATCTGCGCCTGGGTGCGGCCGAAGCTGCCCAGGGTGATCGACCCGTCGATCGAGGCGCCGCCCTGCAGCTGGGTGGTGTCCTCCGGACCGACGGTGCGGCCCTGGCGGGTGAATTCCGACACGGCGCCCACCGAACCGTTCGCGGTGATGTCGGGCAGGAGATCGGAGCGGGCCTGCGCCACCTGCTCATCGGCCTGGAGCAGCCGGGACCGGCTGATGCGCAGGGTCGGGTTGCTCTCGTAGGCCTTCACGAGAGCGTCAGGCAGGGTCTGGGCGGTTGATGCCACCGGCATCGCCAATCCGAGCGCAACCGCGATCCCGGCGATTGCGCGCCGCGAATTGTCCAGATTCATCCGTCTCTCCAGTCCCGATCGTTCGGAGGCCGGCCTCGCGGCCAGCCGTATTGCGCAATTCAGAATGCGAATTCCTGTTCTTTAGCGAACCCTAGAAGGACGGGGGCGGTGGCGTCAAATACATTCCGCCACGCAACCGATGCGTTGCCGCAGGTTCCGACCCGGCACTGGCCGTAGGGCCCGTCGACGAAGATCGCGATGATCTGCCCGCCGGGTTTCACCTGGTCGATGATCGCCTGCGGCACCTGCTCGACACCGCCGTTGATGAACACGAGGTCGAACGGGCCCTGCGCCGCGGCGCCGGCGACATGCGGGCCGTTCTCGACCATCACCGTGTCCGCGCCGGTCTCGGACAGGGCGGCGGCGGCGACCCTGGCGAAGTCCGGGTCCTCCTCCACGGCGACAACGGCCGCGGCGAGCCTGGCCAGCACGGCGGAGGAATACCCGCAGCCCGGGGCGATATCGAGCACCAGCGCGTCAGGGCCGGGGTTCACCGCATCGAGCATCTTGGCGAAGACGCGCGGGTCCAGCAGGACGCGATTCTCGGCGATCGTCACGTGCTCGCCCACATAGGCGACGTCGCGCAGGTCCACCGGCACGAACTTCTCGCGCGGCACTTCGAGCATCGCGGCGATGATGGGATAAAGCGTCACGTCGGAAGGCCGGATCTGGCAATCCACCATGGCGGTGCGGGCGGCGGCGAAATTGGTCATGTTCGGGCCTTGGCTACACTCGGTTGGCTCAGGTTTTGCCACAAAAGGTGTTAAGGGGCAATCACTGCCCCCGCCCCGGAGGCTCGCGCCGTCACCGCGGCCGCAACGGCCCGCGGCACCGCGCTCCTTTCGCCCTCCGCCTGCCGTTCCCGGCTGTCGATTCACCTTTCCGGCCTCGGTCGCACAGGCGCCACCGCCCTCAACCCTGCTCTCCCGCCCCCTCCCGCGCTCTGCGCACAGGGTGCGGGCCCGGGCGCGGATATCCGCTTGTCTCCGTCTGCGCGGCTTGCTATAGCCCCGCTGACTGCGGTGCGGGCGTTTTCCGGCGACGTGGCGGAGTGGTTACGCAGCGGATTGCAAATCCGTGTACACCGGTTCGATTCCGGTCGTCGCCTCCAGCAACGAGCTGCCTGCCCGCAGTCACCGCGCCCCTTCGAGCGGGGCTGAGCCCGGCCCGTCCGGGGGTGTTCCGAGCCCCGCCAGACCGGGGGGTGTCCTGCAAAGGGAAGCCCAGCCGCGTGATGAACCCGTTCTCCAAAACCCCCGAGGCCCGCGCGCTGCGCCGTCAGCGCGACCTTGCGCGCTGGTCCGAGCCGCCGACCACATGGTGGGGCAGGTTCCGCGCCTGGGCGAACATGCTGCTGCAGGACCACGGCATCTTCCGGCTGATCTACCCCAATTACCACCGGCTCGGCAGCCGCGGCGCGCGCTCGGCCCAGCCGTCTCCCGGCCTGCTGCGGCGCTTCGCGCGCGAGGGCGGGCGCACGGTGATGTCGCTGCGCGGCGGCATGCTGTTCGGGTCGCTGCCGCTGGAGATCCTCGCCTGCAAGGAGCTCGGCCTCACCTTCACCCGGGTGCGGGTGCGCTCGCGCGAGCTGCCCAGCCGGGAGGAGTTCCGCGAGCTCGTCGCGGCGATGCGCAGCGCCGAGGCGCCGGTGCTCTATCACTGCAAGTCCGGCGCGGACCGGGCGGGTTTCGTCTCCGTGCTGCACATGCACCTGATCGAGGGCCAGCCGCTGGAGGAGGCCTTCGGCCAGCTCTCCGCCCGCTACGGCCATTTCAAGCACGCGAAGACCGGGATCCTCGACCGGTTCTACGAGACCTGCCTGGCCGAGACCGCCGGCACGGGCATGGGCCTGGAGGAATGGGTCGAGACGCGCTATGATCCCGCCGCCATCAAGGCCGGCTTCCGCAGCACCGGGCTGATGTCCTGGGTGGTCGAGCGGGTGCTGCGCCGGGAGTGACCCTCGCCGGCGCCGGCCCGCGCCCGGGCATCAGGCGTCCGAGACGCCCGCCTCCGCGAAGCTCGCCATGCCGGTGTGGCAGGCCAGCGCCGCCCTCACCACCGGGATGGCCAGCGCCGCGCCGGACGCTTCGCCCAGCCGCAGCCCGAGCGCGAGCAGCGGCTGCTTTCCCAGCCGTTCCAGCAGCTTGCCATGTCCCGCCTCGGCGGAGACATGGCCGGCGAGGCAATGATCCAGCGCCCCGGGCGCCATGCGGGCGAGAACCGAGGCCGCCGCGCAGGTGATGAACCCGTCGAGCAGCACCGGGATGCGCGCGGCCCGTGCCCGGGCCATGGCCCCGGCCATCGCGGCGATCTCGCGCCCCCCGAGGCAGCGCAGCGCGGCCAGCGGCGTTGCCAGCGCCTCCGGGTTCGCGGATATCCCGGCGCGCACCACCTCGGCCTTGCGGGCGAGCCCCGCATCGTCGATGCCGGTGCCCCGGCCCACCCAGCCCTCCGGGTCTCCGCCCCAGAGCGCCGTGGCCAGCGCCGCGGCGGAGGTGGTGTTGCCGATGCCCATCTCGCCGGTCACCAGCAGGTCGGCCTCCGGGTCCACCGCGTCCCAGCCGGTGCGCAGGGCGGCGACCAGCTCCGCCTCCGTCATCGCCGGGCCTAGGGTGAAATCCGCCACCGGCCGGTCCAGCTCCAGCGCGTGCACGGTGAGGGTTGCTCCGGCCACCGCGGCAAGCTGGTTCACGGCGGCGCCGCCGTGGCGGAAGTTCTCCACCATCTGCGCCGTCACCTCGGCGGGAAAGGCGGAAACGCCGCGCGCCGTGATGCCATGATTTCCCGCGAACACCGCCACCTGCGGCCGGGCCAGGGCGGTGAGCGGCGCCCCGCGCCAGCCTGCGTACCAGATCGCGAGGTCCTCCAGCCGCCCGAGGGCGCCGGGGGGCTTGGTAAGGCTCGCGTCGCGCTCCCGCGCCAGGGCTGCCGACGCCGCGTCGAAGCCGGGGGCCGCCCGGACGAGGGCCGCGAATTCCGCCGCTGTGGAGAAGGTCATGTCGGGCTCCCGTGATTGTCTTGTGCCGCGCCGCCTGTCTATATGGCCGCTCCCCGCCCCCGCAAGAGACAGCCCCGTGACCGAGCCCGCCTCTCCGCCCTCCCCGCTGGTCTCGCCGCAGGATTTCGGCGCGGCGGCGGTGCTGCTGACCCGCCTGCCGTTTCCGGTGGACCATGGCGCCGTCGGCGCGCGGCTGGCCGCCTCGGCCTGGGCCTGGCCCGTGGTGGGCGCGGCGCTGGGGGCCGTGGCCGGCACGGCGCTGGTGCTGGCGCGGATGGCCGGGCTGCCGGACGGCGTGGCCGCGGCGCTGGCGCTCGCCCTCATGGCCCTCGCCACCGGCGCCCTGCACGAGGACGGCCTGGCCGATTGCGCCGACGGGGTCTGGGGCGGGCGTGACCGGGCACACCGGCTCGAGATCATGAAGGACAGCCGGATCGGCAGCTACGGCGCGCTGGCGCTGCTGCTGGTGGTGCTGGCGCGCTGGTCCGCCCTCGCCGCCCTGCCCGGCTGGACCCCGGTGGCGGCACTGGCGCTTTGCGCGGCGGTCTCCCGCGCCGCCATGGCCGCGGCGATGCGGATGCCCAACGCCCGGGGCTCCGGCCTCTCCGCCGGGGTCGGACGCCCGCCGCTGCGCGCCGTCCTGCTCGGCGCGGCGCTCTGCCTCGCCGGCGGCGCAGTGGGGTTGGGCGGGGCCGGGGTGCTCGCCTGCGCCCTCGCCGGGGCCGGCGGGCTCGGCGTGTGCCTGCTCGCCCGGGCGCGGCTGGGCGGACAGACCGGCGACGTGCTGGGCGCCACCCAGCAGATCTCGGAAATGGCAGCCCTGGCGGGAGTGGCGGCCTGCCTCGGGTGAGGGGGCCCGGCGGGCAACCCGGTGAAAGGCCGCGAGGCCCACGCAGCGAACGGCGGCCCGGGTGGCGGCCGCACCCGTGGGCCCGGGGCCCGGACCACGGATGTCCGCCCGCGGGGAGAAACCTGCCGCCTGCCGGCCCGGGCCCGCCCGCGACCCGCTGCGCACCGCACCCTCACCCCCACCGGCAGGGCCGGCGCGCAACGTCCTGCCCGCACGCATGAAAAAACCCGCACCGGGGGCGGCGCGGGTCAATGACGTGTCGGGCCGGGCCCGATAGCGGAAGGATCAGGCTGCGCGGCAGTCCAGCAGCTCATCCACCTTCTTCGCGGCGCGCTGCTCGTCGACACCGTCGACGGCCGCCACTTCGCGGGTCAGACGCTCGAGGGCAGCCTCGTAGAGCTGGCGCTCGGAGTAGGACTGCTCGCGCTGATCGTCATTGCGATGCAGGTCGCGCACCACTTCGGCGATCGAGACGAGATCGCCCGAGTTGATCTTCTGCTCGTATTCCTGAGCGCGGCGCGACCACATGGCCCGCTTCACCCGCGCCCGCCCCTTCAGGGTCTCGAGCGCCTTGCCGACGATGTCGGGCGTGGACAGCGAGCGCATGCCGACCGAATCAGCTTTCGCCGTGGGGACGCGCAGGGTCATCTTGTCCTTCTCGAACGAGATAACGAAGAGCTCCATCTTCAGACCGGCGATTTCCTGAACCTCGATCGTGAGAATGCGACCGACCCCGTGGGCCGGGTAAACGACGTAATCGTTCGGCCGGAACTCCGGCCTCCCATCCGTCTTAAGTTTCGTCATTGCCTCTTCCTCTTACGGACCTGCGGCGCACCCTCCCTCCACAGAAACGGATACCCCAGGACTGCCTGCATGACAGCCTGAGGAGGCTTCGTCTGGCGAGAGAAACGGGCCCCCCGGGCAGGTCAGAGACCTGACACGTGAGCCGTGCATCCAACATTGTGTCGCTTATATAGCATCATATTGGCGATTCTGGAAGATGGGCGCACGTAATTCGTGCAGACGCAGTTAACCAACGTCCGGAATACTCAGGTACCGTAAGGCCTTCCCGCGCGGTGGCTGCGGGAGGGCGGGTCGCTCAGTTGCCCTCGCCGGGCTCCGCGGAGAACATGCTTTCCAGCTTGCCGGCCTTGCCGTCATTGGCTTCGGCGTCCGGCAGGGCGTCGCGGCGCTGTACGATATTCGGCCAGGCTTCGGAGTACTTGCGGTTGAACTCGACCCACTGCTCCATGTCCGGCTCGGTGTCCGGACGGATGGCGTCGGCCGGGCACTCGGGTTCGCACACGCCGCAATCGATGCACTCGTCCGGGTGGATGACGAGCATGTTCTCGCCCTCGTAGAAACAGTCCACCGGGCAGACCTCGACACAGTCCGTGTATTTGCAGGCGATGCAGTTGTCCGTGACGACATAGGTCATGTAGGCGGCCCCGTATTCCACAGAAAAAGGGTGTGAAGCACTTACGCTTCTGCAGTCCCCGGCGTTTTATGGCCGGCCCGTGACGGGTTCAAGGGGGGATTTGCCCTGCGGTTCAATTCGCCCCGGATACGGCCGGGGTGTCGACCGGCTCATAGAGCGTCCGGGCTTCCGGTGCCGGGCCGCGGCGCTCGCCCAGGGCGCGAATCCGGATCACCAGAACCGTGTTGCCCTGCGGGAAGGTCAGCACGTCCCCCGGCCGCACGGTGGCGGCCGGTTTCTCGGTTCTGGCGCCATTGATGCGCACCTTGCCGGCACCCGCGACCTTGGCCGCCAGGCCGCGCGTCTTGAAGAAACGCGCCTGCCAGAGCCACTTGTCGAGGCGGATGCCGGGGCCGTGCTGCAATCGTCGCTCAGTCCTTCTTGAGCTTCAGCGCCGCCAGCGCAGCGAAGGGATTGTCCGGGTCGATGGCCTTCTCGGGCCGGCGGGACTGCTGCGAGGAATACACGCGGGGCTTGCCGCCCTGCCCCTCGTCGCGCGGCTTGCCCTTGCCCTTCTTGCCCTTCGGGCCGGAGGGTTTCCCGGCGTCGCGGCGGCTGGACGGATCCCCGCCCTCGCGCCGGCCGGAAGGGTCCCCGTCGCGCCGGGCGGCCGGTTCGCCAGCCTCGGGCTTCGCGTCGCGCCGCGGCGGGCCCTTGCGGCGGTTGCGATTCGCATCGCGCCGCGGCGGGGCCCAGGTGAAGGTGTAGAACACTTCCGTTTCCACCGGGCCGCCCGTCTCGTCAGCTTCCGGGGCCTCGGCTTCAGCCTCGGCAGGCGCGTCGGAGGACACCTCGGCCGGGGCTTCGGTCCGGACCTCGGGCTCGGCCGGAGCGTCTTCCGGCGCAGCGGCTTCCGCCGGAGCGGGCTCTTCCGCCGGGGCAGCGGCTTCCGCAGGTGTCTCGGCCGCGTCCTCGACAGGGGCCGTCTCATCCGCCGGTGCGGCGTCGGCCTCGGCGGGCGCGGCCTCGACGGCCACGGGCGCTTCAGCCTCGGGAGCGTCGGCGGTCACCGCCTCCGGGTCAGCGGATTCGTCGACCGTCTCAGCCGGTGCCTCTTCGGTCGCGGGGGCCTCCGCCTGCGGGGTGTCGGCGGAGGAGAAACCGGGAGCCGCGGGGCGATTCTTCGGCCGCTCTCCCTGCTCGGCGCGGTAGCCCAGGCCCGACAGCAGGGCCGCGAACTGCTCCAGCGTCAGGCCGGTGATCGACAGCATGTCCGGCGTGGCCTCGAACCCGCTGCGCGTGTCGCGGGCGCGGATCTGGTCAGCCAGGCGCTCCAGCATGTCGATGCGGATCGCGCGCGGGCCGGCGGCGTGGTAGCCGGCGCGGGAGTAATAGCCCTCGGTCGCACCGGGCACTTCCGGAATGGTCACCAGCCCCGGCGGCGGGGCGGAGGGGAAGTCATCCAGCCCGGCATGCAGGGCCCAGAGCACAAGGCGCAGCTGGGTGGGCGCGGGCTTGAGCAGCGCCTGCTGGAACAGGGTATACTGGCCGAAGCGCACGCCATGCTTGCGCAGCATGCCGCGCGCGTCCTGGTCAAGCGACTTCACGTCGCCGGCCACCTCGGCCCGCGGCAGCACGCCGAGGTTCTCCACCAGCCGGAACGCCACGCCCCGGGCCAGCCCGGTCACGCTCTCGTCGTTCTTCAGAGCGAGGAGCGGCTCGAACTGCGCGGTGATGCGCCGGTTGATCCAATGGGTGAGGCGACGGGTCACCTTTTCCCCCACGGAGGGGTCGGCGTTCTCGTCCACGAAGGCCTTCACCTCGGGCGAGAGGGCGTCCGGCCCGGCCACCAGCCGGCCGACGGCATGCTCGCCCCACATCAGCCCGCCCTGCTCGGTCATGCCGATCTCCGGGTCGGGCGCGTTGTAGAAACGGTCCGCGCGGCGGTTGAACTCCACCTGAAGCGCCTGGAGGGAGGCGGCTTTCAGGGTCTTGGCTTCATCGCCGGCCGCTTTGGGGTCGGGGCTGAACTGGAACCCTTCCAGCCGGCCCACGAACTGACCCTCGACGGTCACATCACCGGTTTCGCTCACTTCGGCCACCAGGCTCTCCCTCTGTTTCAACCGCCGCATGAGCACGCTCGTGCGCCGGTCGACAAATCGCTGCGTCAGCCGCTCGTGCAGGGCATCGGACAGACGATCTTCCACGGCACGGGTCTCCCCGCGCCAATGCTCCTCGGACTCGACCCAGCCCGTGCGCTGCGCGACATAGGTCCAAGTCCGGATGTAGGCCAGCCGCTTGGAAATCGCATCGATGTCCCCATCGGTCCGGTCGATGCGCGTGACCTGCCCTGCCAGCCAGTCGGAGGGTATACACGCCCGCCCCGACGACAGGAACTGATAAATACGCGCCAGCAGCGTTGCATGCTCGGTCGGGCTCACCTTGCGGAAATCGGGCACCTGCGCCACATCCCACAGGCGGCGCACCGTCTGCGCCCCCGACAGCGTGTCGCGCACCGCATCATCGGCCCAGAGCGCCTTCAGCGCGGCGAGGTCGTCGGACTCCCGGGCGCGGACGAGGTCGGGATGCGCGGCGGGCGCCTCCAGCGAGCCGATCAGCGCCGGAACCGAGCCGAATTCCAGCCGCGCGTTACGATACTGCAATTTCGTCAGCGGGGCGAATCGATGCTGCTCGATCGCCTCGATCATCTCCTCGTCCAGCGGGCCGGACTCCCCGGTCACGCCGAAGGTGCCGTCATTCGTGTGTCGCCCGGCGCGCCCGGCGATCTGGGCCAGCTCGTTGGCATGCAGGTGGCGGTGGCGATGGCCGTCGAATTTCGACAGGCCGGCGAAGGCCACGTGGCGCACATCGAGGTTCAGCCCCATGCCGATGGCGTCGGTGGCCACCATGTAGTCCACGTCGCCGTTCTGGTAGAGCGCCACCTGCGCGTTGCGGGTGCGCGGGGAAAGCGCGCCCATCACCACTGCCGCCCCGCCGCGCTGGCGGCGCAACAGCTCGGCCACGGCATAGACGTTGTCCACCGAGAACCCCACGATGGCGGAGCGCTCCGGCAGGCGCGAGAGCTTCTTCGACCCCGCGTAGGTGAGGTTCGAGAACCGCTCCCGGCGCTGGAACTGCGCCTGGGGGATCAGCGCCGCGATGCGCGGGCGGATGGTGTCGGAGCCCAGGAACAGCGTCTCGTGCAGGCCGCGGGCGAAGAGCAGCCGGTTGGTGAACACATGCCCGCGCTCCGGGTCGGCGCAGAGCTGGATCTCGTCGACGGCCACGAAATCCGCCCCGATCTCCAGCGGCATCGCCTCCACCGTGCACACCCAGTACTGGGCGCGCGGCGGCACGATGCGCTCCTCGCCGGTGACCAGCGCCACAACGGAGGGGCCGCGCAGGCCGACGATGCGGTCATACACCTCACGGGCCAGCAGCCGCAGCGGCAGCCCGATCACGCCGGTGCGGTGCCCGAGCATGCGTTCGATGGCGTAATGGGTCTTGCCCGTGTTCGTCGGCCCGAGGACGGCCGTCACGGTCCGGTCTCGCGGGTGCGCAGTATCCAGCATGTCCGCCCTTCGGGTGGGTCCGTGGCCGCGGCGCCCGTGCCGTCAGCCTCTCCCGCTCATATCGTCAGATATCGGGGCCGTCCACCTCGGCTGCAAGACGCTCGACCGAGTCGTTCACCTGTTCGCGGTGCGGGTTGAGCGCCTGCGCGGCGCGATAGGCCGCCAGCGCGCCCTTCAGCTCGCCGGTCTGCTCCAGGATGATGCCGAGCCCGGCCAGCGCCCCGAAATGCTTCGGGTTCAGCGCCAGCGTGTGCTCGATGTCGGGCACGGAAAGGCCCGGCAGGTCCATCATGAAGAAGGTGGTGGCGCGGGCGTTCCAGGCCTCCGCGAACTCCGGCTCATGGTCGATCAGCGCGGAGAAATGCTCCACCGCCGCCTCGTAATCCTCGGCATTCAGGGCGTCCTGCCCGCGGCGCAGCAGCAGGTCGGCGGTGTCGGAGCCGGATTCGGACCAGAGCTCGATCACCCGCTGCTCGATACGCTCCGGCGCCGGGGCGTCCTCCTGCGCGAGGCGCTCCAGCAGGATGCCGAGCTCCTCGTCATGGTTCGGGCGGCTCTGCTCCACGGGTTCGGTCACGGGCCCGTCGGGCAGGGCCTCGCCGCCGGGCACCATCGCCTGCGCAAGCAGCGGCGCCGGCGCCGCCAGCGCCCAGAGCATGATCAATGTCTTTTGAACTCCAGCCATGTGGCCTAGATTACCATCGAACGTAAATAAATCGAGTGGCGGGCACGCCTTGCCCCTCACAAAACGGAGAGCAGGATGAGTGAGATGGTCAAGGCCGGCGTGAAGGCCCTGCGCAAGAAGGTCGGAGACCGGAAGTTCGACGGATCGGTGCGCTTCGTGATCCGCGACGAAGGCTCGATCCGCATCGACGAGAACGGCGTGAGCATCGATGATTCGGACGCCGAGGTGACGCTCACCGCCAGCGTGGACACGTTTCGCGGCATCATCGAGGGCAAGGTGAAGCCGGCCACCGCCTTCATGACCGGTCGGCTGAAGGTCGACGGCTCGATGGGAACCGCGATGAAGCTCGCGGGCCTCCTTGGCTGAGGTCGCCCCCTTCGACAGCGCTCTCGCCGAGGCGCCGGAGGGCACCCGGGCCCGGTTCGTCTCCGCGCCGGGCTTCGGCTGGCCGCGCCCTCCCGGCGCCCAGGTGCGCCTGCGCTTCGCGGTCACGCAGCCGGGCGCGCGCGGCACGGCGCTGATCTTCCCCGGGCGCACCGAATACGCGGAGAAATATGGCCGGGTGATGGCCGCCCTTGCCGCGCGCGGCTTCGGCTCCGTGGTGATCGACTGGCGCGGACAGGGGCTCTCCACCCGTCCGCACAACCGCACGGACCTCGGGCACGTGGCAGATTTCGCCGCCTATCAGGCCGATCTCGCCGCGGTGCTGGCGGCGCCGGAGGTGGCGTCCCTGCCCGGGCCGCGCATCCTGCTGGCGCATTCCATGGGGGGCTGCATCGCCCTGCGCGCGCTGCTCTCGGGGCTGGAGGTGCGCGCGGCGGTGCTCTCCGCGCCGATGTGGGGCTTCGACATTCCGCTCAGCGCGGCGCGTAGCGCCCGGCTGGTGGCGCGGCTGATGTGCGCCGTGGGGCGCTCGCGCCGCCACCTGCGCGCCGGGGAGAGGGACTATTACGCCCTCACCCAGCCGTTCGAGGACAACCTGCTCACCTCGGACCCCGCGCACTACGCCTGGCTGCGCGCGCATCTCACAAAGCGCCCGGAACTGGGGCTGGGCGGGGTGAGCTGGGGCTGGCTGAACCGCGCCTTCCGCGAGATCGACGCGGTGGCCCGCCGCGACACCCCGCCGGTGCCGATGGTCACCTTCCTGGGCAGCGAGGAGCACATCGTCTCCCCCGAGGCGATCCGTGCGCGCATGGCCCGCACGCCCACCGGCCGGCTGGTCACGCTTCAGGGCGGGCGGCACGAGGCCTGGATGGAGCGGCCGGAGCTTCAGGAGATCTGCTGGGCGGAAACCGACCGGTTGCTCATCGCACAGGGCCTGCTGCCCGGTTGACGCCGGACCCGCGCCTTCCCCCGGCGCGCAGGAAGACCGCCTTGGTGTGTTCCCGGTGGCGCCGGCTGCCTCCCTAGCGCCCGCCCCCCGGCGCGCGGGGCGACGGCCGGCGCAGCGCCTCACACCGGCACTCCCGGCCGCTGGCGCATCCGCCCTCCCCCGGCGGGCTGACGCCCCTCAGGGTGCCTGAACCGCGCGCGGAAGCACCGCAGCGGCCCGCCAGCCCTGCCCCGTCGGACTGACGCCCTTCCCATTGCCTGAGCCGCGCGCGGAGGCGCCGCGCCCGAACGTCAGCCCTGCTCCGGCGGGCCGGCACCCCTGACATGGCCGGGGGCGCAGGCGCCACGTTCGCGCGCCAGCATTGGGGCGACGCCGGCGCCGGCCGGTGCGGTCAGGCGCGGGAGAGGCGTTCCAGCGCGGCGGCGTGGACCCGGGCATCGCCGGCGGCCAGCACGCGCCCGCCCATGTGGGCCGGGCCGCCCTGCCAGTTCGTCACGATGCCGCCGGCGGCCTCGATGACAGCGATCGGGCCCTGTACGTCATAGGCCTGCAGGCCGGCCTCGATCACGAGATCCACCTGCCCCAGCGCCACAAGCGCGTAGGCGTAGCAATCCAGCCCGTAGCGCGTGAGGCGCACCCGGTCGCGCACCGCCTCGAAGCCGGCGCGCTCGGCCGGGGTGCCGACCTCGGGGAAGGTGGTGAACAGCGTGGCGGAGCCGAGGTTGGCGCAGGGCCGCACGGCCAGCGGCGTGGCCGCGCCGCCGCGTTCCAGGCGCGCCGCGCCGAAGCCGCCGATGAAGCGTTCCCCGGTCCAGGGCTGGTCGACGATGCCCATCACCGGGCCGGCGCCGGCGTCGAGGCCGATCAGCACGCCCCAGCTCGGGCAGCCGGAGATGTAGGCGCGGGTGCCGTCGATCGGGTCCAGCACCCAGGTGAGGCCGCTGGTGCCCGCCTGCGTGCCGTGCTCCTCGCCCAGGATGCCATCCTCGGGGCGGCGGCGGGCGAGGATCTCGCGCATCGCCGTCTCGGCCTCGCGGTCGGCGGCGGTGACCGGGTCGAAGTGGTCGTCGCGCTTGGTGTCGGCGGCGAGACCGGCGGTGCGGAAATGCCGGAGCGTCGCCACCCGGGCTGCGTCGGCCAGCGCATGCGCCGTGGCCATGAGCTCGGCCTGCAGGGCGGGTGTGGCGAGGGCTGCGGAAAGGTCGTCGGTCATGAAAAATCCCCGGGGCCGGTCTGGCCAACGGGGATTTCACATCGCGGACCGATGGTCAACGGTTCTGGCCGGGCGGCACGCGGTGCGGCCCGGCGTCAGTCTCAGGCGGCGTCGCTCAGGACGCGGGCCAGTTCGAACAGGCGCTTGCGCTGCTCTTCCGGGATCGAATAGTAGGAGCGCACCAGTTCGAGGGCCTCCTTGTCGGCCAGCAGGTCGCCGCGGGCCACGGCCACTTCGGTCACCATGTCGGGCTGATGCTCGGCGATGTCCTCGCCGTTCGCGCCTTCGAAGAAGAAGCTCACCGGAACATCGAGGGCGCTCGAGATGTCCCACAGGCGGGACGCGCTGACCCGGTTCATGCCGGTCTCGTACTTCTGGATCTGCTGGAACTTGATTCCGATGAGATCGCCGAGCTGCTGCTGCGTCATGCCCACCATCCAGCGACGGTGACGGATGCGCTTGCCGACATGAACGTCCACACGATGTTTCATTCCATCATCTCCAGTTTCAGCTTGGTGCCGCGCCCGATGCCGGCTCTGCCCTTCACTATGCAGAAAGCGTGCCAACTCGCCGTAAGCGGGAATTCCGGCGATTTCTTTCTGCCGAGGGGCGTTCGGCCGGCTCAGCGGGGGTTGGCCGTTGCAAAAGGCCAACTCACCCTGGAGACAATGTGCAGATTGAAAAATTCAATTCAGGGTAGTTTTGCAAAACGCAATGCATTTTGCAAAACTACGTTTGCAGGCGATCAGACGCCTTCCTTGCGCGACTCCCGCTTGCGCTCATGCGGATCCAGGTAGCGCTTGCGGATGCGAATGGAGTTCGGCGTCACCTCGACGAGTTCGTCATCGTTGATATAGGCGATCGCCTGCTCCAGCGTGAGCCGGGTCGGGGTGGTGAGGGTCACCGCCTCGTCCTTGCCGGACGCGCGCATGTTGGTGAGCTTCTTGCCCTTGAGCGGGTTCACTTCCAGGTCGTTGTCGCGGCTGTGCTCGCCGATCACCATGCCCTGGTAGACCTTCTCGCCGGCCGAGATGAACAGCTTGCCGCGCTCCTCGAGGTTCCACAGCGCGTAGGCCACGCTGTCGCCGTCCTCCATGGAGATCAGCACGCCGGCCCGGCGGCCGGGCAGCGCGCCCTTCCACTCGGTCCAGCCGTGGAACACGCGGTTCAGCACGCCGGTGCCGCGGGTGTCGGTGAGGAACTCGCCGTGGTAGCCGATCAGCCCGCGCGACGGCACGTGCGCCACGATGCGAGTCTTGCCGGCGCCGCCGGGGGCCATGGCCACCAGCTCGCCCTTGCGCAGGGAGATCTTCTCCACCACCGTGCCCGAGTATTCCTCGTCCACGTCGATCGTCGCTTCCTCGACCGGCTCCATGCGCTGGCCGTTCTCCTCGCGGATGATCACCCGGGGGCGGGAGATCGACAGCTCGAAGCCCTCGCGGCGCATGTTCTCGATGAGCACGCCCATCTGCAGCTCGCCGCGGCCGGAGACCTCGAAGGCCTCGCCGCCGGGGGTGTCGGCCACGCGGATCGCCACGTTCGATTCCGCTTCGCGCAGCAGGCGGTCGCGGATGACGCGGGACTGGACCTTGTCGCCGTCACGGCCGGCCAGCGGGCTGTCGTTGATGCCGAAGGTCACGGTGATGGTGGGCGGGTCGATCGGCTGCGAGGGGATAGCGGCGTCGATGGACAGGTCGCAGATCGTGTCGGCCACGGTCGGCTTGGTCATGCCGGCCAGCGCCACGATGTCGCCTGCCTGCGCCTCGTCCACCGGCTGGCGGCCGAGGCCGCGGAACGCCAGTACCTTGGAGATGCGGAAGCGCTCGATTTCCTCGCCCTTGCGGGACAGGGCCTTCACGCTCATGCCGGCCTTCACGGTGCCGGTCTCGATGCGGCCGGTCAGGATGCGGCCCAGGAACGGGTCGGCTTCCAGCGTGGTGGCCAGCATGGAGAACGGCGCGGAGGCCTGCGCGGCCTGCCTGGGCGCCCGCACGTGCGACTGGACCACCTCGAAGAGCGCGGTGAGGTCCTTGCGCGGGCCGTCCAGTTCCCTGTCGGCCCAGCCGTTGCGGCCGGAGGCGTAGAGGATCGGGAACTCGAGCTGCTCCTCGTTGGCGTCCAGCGCCACGAAGAGGTCGAACACCTCGTCCAGCGCCCGGTCCGGCTCGGCGTCCGGCTTGTCGACCTTGTTGAGCACCACGATCGGGCGCAGGCCGAGGGCGAGCGCCTTGGAGGTCACGAACTTGGTCTGCGGCATCGGGCCCTCGGCGGCATCGACGAGCAGGACGACACCGTCGACCATCGACAGGATGCGCTCCACCTCGCCGCCGAAATCGGCATGGCCGGGGGTGTCGACGATGTTGATCCGGTGGCCCTGCCAGTCGACCGAGGTGCATTTCGCGAGGATGGTGATCCCGCGTTCGCGCTCCAGGTCGTTGCTGTCCATCGCGCGCTCGGTGACAGCGGCATTGGCACGGTAGGTTCCGGACTGTTTCAGCAGTTCGTCGACGAGCGTGGTCTTGCCATGGTCAACGTGGGCGATGATCGCAATGTTGCGAAGCGTCATGACGGGAGTCCTGTAAGAGAGGGCCTGGGCGGCAGGCATTGGCCCGGCCTTTAGGCGAATCGGCGCCCGAATGCCAGTGGGCAAATGCCGCATTGCCGCAAACTGTGCCCTGCGCGCAGCACAAATGCACTGCGATTCCGCGGATCGGCGCCTTTTGCGACAGGTTCGCGACACCGCCCGGCGGCGCGGATCAGAGCGCCCAGTCCGCCCAGCGGCCGTGGAAATCGCCCCGGCCCAGCTCTTGCGTCTCCCCGCCCGGCCAGAGGGTGAGCAGGATGGCGGCGGATCCGCGGCTCCTGTCCGCCTCCATCCGCAGCCAGGCGAGCGGCGCCTGCGCCGTTGCCCCGGCCCCCGCCTGCGCCATCGCCGCGCGGATGCGTTCCCGGGTTTCGGGTGGCATGTACTGCCACATGATCGAGTGCATCAGCACCCGCACCGACCGGGGCAGCGGCGGCGTGGCGAGCCGGGCCTCCACCCAGTCCGCCGCGTCGGCCTCCTCCACCGCCCAGGGCGCTTCGGCAACCAGGTCGAGCGCGCCCTCCGCCCGGGCCAGCCGCGCCGCCTGGTCGGCCCAGACATAGGCGAGCATGCGGGCCCGCGCCGCCCTGTCACGCACCGGAACCGGGGCACGGTCGCAGGCCGCGCGCGCGATCACCGAGAGCGGAGTGGAGGTGTCCGGCCAGCGCCCGCGCCACTCGCAGGCGATGGCGACCCGCGCGCTGCCCCAGCGCCCGGCGGCGCCCAGGTCGTAGCTGTAGCGGTCGAAGGCGAGGTTGAGGCCGGCGCTGGCGCCGATCTCCAGCAGTTCCAGCGGCAGGCCGGTGCGCCGGGCGATCTCCAGCGCGCCGCCCAGCAGGACGCCCGAGCGGGCGACCTCGTTGGTCTGCGGGGCGCTGTCGAGCCAGGGCAGCAGGAACGCCTGGTGCGCGCGCAGCGCCTCGGCCAGCCCGGCCTCCAGCGCGCCGGCGCCCGGCGGGTAGGCGGCGGTGAGCGCGGGCGAGCGCCCGTCGCGCGCCAGCGCGTGCAGCCCGCCACACAGGCGCAGCGCCAGCGCATCGGCCACCGGCTCTCCCGGCCAGTCGGCAATGCGCCGCAGCAGCTCCCCCTCCAGCATGCCCGGCACCAGCCTGCACACGCGCGCGGTGAGCGGAGACCCCAGCGCCTCGCAGGCCTCAGCCTGACGCCGGAACGCCTCCTCGATGGCCAAAGGTAATGTCACGTCCCGCTCCCCCTTGATCCCCCGAAGCAGTTAACTGGGAAAACAGGCTCAAGACCAGAGGAGGATTCGATGCGAAGCGCGAGACTGCACGAGCTGGGCGGCGCCCTGCACATCGACACGTTGCCCAGCCCGGAGCCGGGCCCGGGGGAGGCGCTGGTGCGCGTGCACGCCTGCGGGGTGAACTTCGCCGACACGCTGATGGTGCGCGGCCGCTACCAGGAGAAGCCGCCCCTGCCCTTCGCCCCGGGCATGGAGGTGGCGGGCGAGGTGATCGCGCTCGGCGCCGGGGCCACGGGGCCGGCGCCGGGCACGCGGGTGGCGGGGGTGACCGGCTTCGGCGGCTTCGCCGAGGAGATCGTGCTGCCGGCCGCCGGCCTCACCGCGCTGCCCGACGCGATGCCGATGGTCGAGGCGGCGGGGTTCATCGTGGCCTATGGCACCTCGCACCTGGCGCTGGACCACCGGGCCCGGATGCGCCCGGGCGAGCGGCTGCTCGTGCTCGGCGCGGCCGGCGGCATCGGGCTGACGGCGGTGGAGATCGGCAAGCTGATGGGCGCGGAGGTGATCGCCTGCGCGCGCGGCGCGGACCGGCTCGCCGTGGCGCGCGGCAAGGGCGCGGACCACCTGATCGACAGCGAGGACGGCGACCTGCGCAACCGGGTGAGGGCGCTCGGCGGGGCGGACGTGGTCTATGATCCGGTGGGCGGCGCGCTGTTCGACGCGGCGCTGCGCGCCTGCAACCCGGAGGCGCGCGTGCTGCCGCTGGGCTTTGCCTCCGGAGATATCCCGCAGATCCCGGCGAACATCCTGCTGGTCAAGAACATCGACGTGATCGGCTTCTACTGGGGCGGCTACCCGCGCTTCCGCCCGGAGGTTCTGGCCCGCAGCACCGCGACGCTGTTCGGCTGGTATGCCGAGGGCCGGCTCTCGCCCCATGTCTCCGGCCGCGTGCCGCTGGAGGAGGCCGGCGCGGCCCTGGCGCTGCTGGCCGAGCGGCGGGCCACCGGCAAGGTGGTGGTCACCATGCCGGCCTGCGCGTGAAGCCCCGCCGCCGCCCGGGCCCCGCGGCCACCTGCCGCCCGGGCACCTGAGGCCCCTTGTCGCCCGGGCGCCCGGGCCGCCCCGCTACTGGGCGGCCATGGCGGAGGCGCCGCGATACGCCTCGCGGATCATTCCCGCCAGCGCCTGTGCCGGGCCTGAATCCGGGCCGGAGGCGGCATACATGTTCACCCGCACATGCGGCAGTTCGGGCAGCGCGCCGGTGTGGCGGATGCGCTCGAAATAGGGCGGCAGGGTGGTGTCGATGCAGGCATGGATGGCGAGGTCGGCGGAGACCGCCGCCTCCACCGAGCGGGTGTTGTCGGAGTTCACCGCCATCTCCCAGTCGATCCCGGCGGAATCGAGCGCGGACTGGGTGACGGCGCGGAAGATGCAGATGTTCTCGAAGGCCAGCCGCAGCGGCCGGTTGCGCCAGGTGGAGCCCCCCGGCGCGCCGACCCAGACCAGCTGCGGCGTGTCCAGCGTCTCGCCCCCGGCGTCGAGCACGTCCTCCGTGGTGAGGATCACGTCGATCTCCCCGGCCTCGTAGCGCCGCTTCAGCTTGCGCGTGTAGCTCGAATCAAGCGTGACCCGGATGCGCGGATAGGCGTGGTGGAATCGGTGCAGCACCTCGGGGATGTAGGGATAGACGATGTCATGCGGCACCCCGAGGCGCACCTCCCCGGAATAGGCGGTGTCCGTCATCCGGGACCAGACCTCGTCGTTGAGCTCCAGGATCCGCTTGCCGAAGGACAGGAGCTGCTCACCCTGCAGGGTGAGCGCCACCCCCCGCCCCGAGCGGTCCAGCAGCGGCTGACCGAGCATTTCCTCCAGCCGTTTCAACTGCATGGAGACCGCCGACTGGGTGAGGTGCAGCCGCGCCGCGGCGCGGGTGACACCACCGGTTTCCGCCACCATCACGAAGGAGCGCAGCGCGGTCATGTCGATGTTTCGGGCCATGGTCCTGTTCCTCGTGGAGACACATCATCGTCCATGATGTGTGACGAAACTAACATTCATTTCCGTTGAGCGGGTGCATAACCCATATCTATCACAGCCAGTGATGGCCGCAACAGTTTGAATTAGAATCAGGAATGGATCATATCATGAACACGACATCTCTCTCCCGGAGGCACGCACAGCGGAAGGTCCGGCGGGGCGCCGGCTGGTCGCTCTTCGGCCTGCTGCGCCGCTGGATGGAGGTCTCCGCGCAGCGCCGCCGGCTGGAGCACCTGGACGACCGCACGCTGGAAGACATCGGCATCACCCGCGACGACGCCCGTGCAGAAGCGTCCCGCCGCTTCTGGGATCTTCCGCGCAGCTACTGAGTGAATGGATATTCCGCGAGTTCCGTGTAGACGGACCCTGACCGGCCGGGATCCGAGCGATAGAGGCAGAAGCTCTCCGCGCTCCAGGGCCCCGCGAAAAACCCTGCCCGGGCCGCAATCCAGCGGGCCAGATCGGCGCCTCCCCCCTCACCGGGTCGGAACCGCGCCAGCGTGACATGCGGGACGAAGCGTGCATGGCGCGCCGAGAGCCCCGCGGCCCGGGCCACCGACATCACCCGCCCCTGCAACCGGACCAGCGCCGGGTCCGCGCCCAGCGCGGCATGCAGCAGCCGCGGCCGCGCGCCGCCGAACATGCCCAGCCCCGTGATGTCCAGAGACACCGGTCCGGCCAGGCGGATCTCCTCCAGGCCCAGATGCAGTTCCTCCGCGAGGTGCCGGTCACACTCCCCGAAGAACCCCAGCGTGACGTGATAGTTTTCCGGCGGCTCCGGGCGCCCGGCCGGCAGCCCTGCCGACAGGATCTCGAGACGCGCGACCGCTGCCTCGGGCAGCGGGATGGCAGCAAAGAGACGCATTCCACGTAGCCCGGTTCAGGGACCGGGCGTCTGCTGGCCCGGCACGGCGGCCGGGCGGAAGAGGGGCCGTCACCGCGCCGCCGCGTGCACCAGCTCCAGAACCGCCGGGCCCATGTCGGCAACGATGCGCTTCACACCCTCGGCATCGGGGTGAATGTTGTCAACCTGCATGAGCCCGCGCGCCGCGGCCATGTCCTCGCCCGCGCCCAGCCCCTGCAGGAAGAACGGGTAGAGCGCCGCGCCATGCGCCTGTGCCAGCTCGGGGTAGATCGCGTCGAAGGCCTGCTGGTACTCCGGGCCGAAATTCGCCGGCGCGCGCATGCCCACCAGCAGGGCCGGCAGGCCGGCGGCATCGATCCGCGCGAGGATCCCGTCAAGGTTCGCCCGGCTCACGGCCGGGTCGATGCCGCGCAGCACATCGTTTCCGCCCAGCGCCACGATCACCCCGTTCACCTCCGGAGTGAGGGTCCAGTCGATCCGGGCCAGGCCACCGGCCGTGGTGTCGCCGGAGACGCCGGCGTTCACCACGGTCACCGGCACGTCGGAATGGCTGTCGAGCCAGGCCTGGAGCTGGGGCACGAAGCCCTCGGCCTCCGGCAGCCCGTAGCCCTGGGTGAGCGAATCGCCCAGCGCGGCGAGGGTGACGGGCGCCTGCTGCGCCGCCGCCGCGCCCGGCAGCACCAGGGCGACCGCAAGCGCGGCGGCGAGGCGGGGCGTCGCGCCGCGCTTGCGCATCCGCAACCCGCCCCCATATCGAAGGCCAGTGCCGAGACGACGGAGACCCGCGACAGCCATGCCGACGACCCAAGCCGCCGACCCGCTCATTGACCTCGCCTCCGTCACGCTCAGCCTGTCCGGCAATGCCGGCCGGGTGGACATCCTGCGCGGCATCGACCTCAGGGTGATGCGGGGCGAGACGGTGGGGCTCATCGGGCCTTCTGGGTCGGGCAAGAGCTCACTCCTCATGGTCATGGGCGGGCTGGAACGGGCCAGCTCCGGGCAGGTGCGCGCCCTCGGGCAGGACCTCTCGGCGCTGAACGAGGATGCGCTGGCGCGGTTCCGCCGCGATCATATGGGGGTGGTTTTCCAGTCTTTCCACCTGATCCCCACCATGACGGCCCTCGAAAATGTCGCAACGCCGCTTGAACTTGCGGGCGACCGCGACGCCTTCGACAAGGCGGCGGAGGAGTTGCGCAGCGTGGGCCTCGGCGCCCGGCTGGACCATTACCCGGCGCAGATGTCGGGCGGGGAGCAGCAGCGCGTCGCCCTCGCCCGTGCCGCGGCACCCCGCCCGGACATCCTGCTCGCCGACGAGCCGACCGGAAACCTCGACGGCACCACGGGCGAGGCGATCATGGACATGCTCTTCGGCCTGCGCGACCGCGGCGCCACCCTGGTCCTCGTCACCCACGCGCCCGAGCTCGCGGCGCGCTGCGACCGGGTGGTGGGCCTGCGCGACGGCCTGCTGGACCCCGACAGCGCCGCGGCTGCCCGGGCCGAGGCCGCGGAATGAGCCCTGCCCTGCGCATCGCCCGGCGCGAGTTGCGCGGCGGGCTCTCCGGCTTTCGCGTCTTCCTCGCCTGCCTCGCCCTCGGGGTGGCGGCCATCGCAGCGGTGGGCTCGGTGCGCAGCGCCATCGACGCGGGGCTGCGCGCGGAAGGGGCGGTCATCCTGGGCGGCGACGCGGAGATGCGCCTCACCTACCGCGCCGCCACGCCGGAGGAACGCGCCTTCATGGAGGCCCGGGCCACCGCGGTCTCCGAGGTGTTCGACTTCCGCTCCATGCTCACCACCACCGGCCCCGCCGGCGCGCGGGACCGCGCCCTCACTCAGGTGAAGGCGGTGGACGCGGCCTACCCGCTCTACGGAACCGTGGGTCTCGACCCGCAGATGCCGCTGGCCGAGGCCCTCGCCCCCGGGCCCGGGGGCCTGCCCGGCGCGGTGCTGGATCGCGCGCTGATCGACCGGCTGGGCCTCGCGGTGGGCGACACCGTGCGCCTCGGCAGCACCGCGTTCCGCATCAGCGCCGCGCTCACCCGCGAGCCGGACGCCGGCACCTCCGGCTTCAGCCTCGGGCCGCGCAGCATCGTCGCCCGCGCGGCACTGGAGGGCAGCGGCCTGCTCGGCCCCGGCACGCTCTACGAGACGGACTACCGCCTGCGCCTGCCCCCCGGCACCGACCTCGCCGCCACCGAGGACGCCGTGCAGGCGGCCTTCCCGGAAGCCGGCATCCGCTGGCGCGACCGGCGCAACGGCGCGCCCGGGCTGCAGCGCTTCGTGGACCGGCTGGGCGCCTTCCTGGTGCTGGTCGGGCTCGCCTCGCTGGCGGTGGGCGGTGTAGGCATCTCCGCCGCCGTGCGCGCCTTCCTGGAGCGCAAGACCGACACGATCGCCACGCTCAAGACGCTGGGCGCCTCCGGCAACACCATCTTCGCGATCTACTTCCTTCAGATCGGGCTGCTGACCCTGGTCGGCATCGCGCTGGGGCTCGCGCTCGGCGCCGGCCTGCCCGCCCTTCTCGGGCCGCTGCTGGCCGACGAGCTGCCGGTGCCGGCGCTCTTCGACGTCTACGCCGCCCCGCTGGCGGAGGCGGCCCTCTACGGCGCGCTCACCGCGCTCATCTTCACCGTCTGGCCGCTGGCCCGCGCGCGCGACATCCGCGCCGCCGGGCTGTTCCGCGACATGGCGGCGCCGGAGCGCCATCTGCCGGGCTGGCGCTACATGGCGCTGGTGGCCGGGCTGTCGGTGCTGCTCATCGGGCTCGCCTGCCTGTTCTCGGGGCTGTGGACGCTCACGCTCTGGTCCGCCTTCGGGGTGCTGGCCACGCTGGGCGTGCTGCTGGCCGCCGCGGCCCTCACCCGCCGTCTCGCCCGCAGCGCCGCGCGGGCGCGCGCGCTGCGCGGCCGCCCCATGCTGCGCCTCGCCCTCGCCGCCGTGGGCGGGCCGGGCGGCGAGACGGCCAGCGTGGTGCTCTCGCTCGGGCTCGGGCTCACCGTGCTCGCCGCCGTCGGCCAGATCGACGCGAACCTGCGCGAGGTGATCAGCCGGGAGCTGCCGGACCGCGCCCCGGCCTATTTCTTCGTCGACATCCAGTCCGACCAGATCGACGGGTTCCGCGCCCGCGCCGGGGCGGAACCGGGCGTGGAGCGCATCGACAGCGCCCCGATGCTGCGCGGCATCATCACCCGCCTGCACGGCGTGAAGGCCAGCGAAGCGCAGATCGACCCCGATGCCGCCTGGGTGCTGCGCGGCGACCGCGGCGTGACCTACGCCGACACCCGGCCCGAGGGCAGCACCCTCACGGAAGGGCGCTGGTGGCCGGGCGACTATGCCGGCCCGCCGCTGGTGAGCTTCGCCGAGGAGGAGGGCCGCGAGCTGGGCCTGAAGCTGGGCGACACCCTCACCGTGAACGTGCTGGGCCGTGACATCACCGCGAAGGTAGCGAATTTCCGCACCGTGGATTTCCGCTCCATGGGCATCAACTTCCTGATGGTGTTCAATCCCGGCGCCCTCTCCGGCGCGCCACACACCCATCTCGCCACCGTCTACGCCACGCCGGCCGCCGAGGCGCCCCTGCTGCGCAGCCTCGCCGACGCCTACCCAAACATCACCGCCATCCGGGTGCGCGATGCCATTGCCCGGGTGTCCGGCGCCCTGGGCGAACTCTCCCGCGCCACGCGCTGGGGCGCGGCGGCGGTGCTGCTCACCGGGTTCACCGTGCTCATCGGCGCCGCCGCGGCGGGCGAGCGGCGACGGGTGTTCGAGGCGGCGGTGCTGAAGACGCTGGGCGCCGGCCGCGGCCACATCCTGGGCAGCTTCGCCATCCGCGCCGCCGTGCTGGGCGCGGCGGCCGGGGCGGTGGCGGTGATCGCCGGCGGCCTGGCCGGCTGGGCGGTGATGGTATTCGTGATGGATGCAGGCTATGCTTTCGAACCGGTCTCGGCGGTGGGAATCGTGGCTGGCGGCGCGCTCGCCAGCCTGCTCGCCGGGCTCGGCTTCGCGCTGCGGCCTTTGGCCGTGCGCCCGGCGCGGGTGCTCCGCGCGCGGGATTGAGGCGCCAGGCAGGCGGCCACCCCCGGGGGTGGCCGGCACGCCTGGCGCGCAGGATATCCGGGGATGCCGGGCGCCCGGGGCGGGCGCCTGCGTCCGCGCGCCGCGGCCTGAGCGCCTCATCGCGCAACCCCACGAAAACGTGGTCACAAGCCGCCCCGGCAAGCGCATCTGTCACACCCGCGCTTCTTGATTTCGAAGCCGACAATCCCGACATTGGGAGGCGGCCCGGATGTGCGGGCGAGTTCGACACATGGTCAGAGAAAAGGGAGTGCCGAATGGCTCAGTTTGAAACGGTCCGGCGGACATCTGCCGGCGTGCAGTCCGCGGAAATCGACGCGGGCCTGCGCGCACACATGAACAAGGTCTATGGCCTGATGGCCATCGCCATGGTGATCACCGGCATCATCGCTTACGTGGTGGGCACCGATGCGGCGGTCGTCATCAACGCGATGAAGCAGGGCATGGACCCGGCCTCGGCCCAGACCGCGATCATCCCCCCCTCGGTCATCGCGGCGCTGTTCTTCTCGCCGCTGAAATGGGTGATCATGTTCGCCCCGCTCGCGGTGGTCTTCGCCTTCGGCGCCATGCTCAACCGCATGTCCACCTCCACCGCCACGATGGTGTTCTACGGCTTCGCGGCGCTGATGGGCCTGTCGATCTCCTGGATCTTCGCGGTGTTCACCGGCATCTCGATCGCCCAGACCTTCTTCGTGACCGCGATCGCCTTCGGTGGCCTGTCGCTCTACGGCTACACCACCAAGCGCGACCTGTCGGGCATGGGCGCCTTCCTGGTGATGGGCGTGATCGGCATCCTCGTCGCCTCGATCGTCAACATCTGGCTGGCCTCGCCGGCGCTGCATTTCGCGGTTTCGGTCATCGGCGTGCTGCTGTTCGCGGGCCTCACCGCCTTCGACACCCAGAACATCAAGAACACCTACCTGCAGGTCCGCTCCCAGCCGGGCGGCGAGGTCATGGCGGAGAAGATGGCGATTTCGGGGGCCCTGAACCTCTATCTCGACTTCCTCAACATGTTCATGTTCCTGCTGCAGCTTATGGGCAACCGCAACTGACGGCAGCCCTCATCCGAGACATCTGGCGGGCCGGGGCGTAACCCCCGGCCCTTTGCTTTTCCACCCGCGCCGCCCGGCCAGCCCGGGCCGCGGTTCCGCCGGTCACGGCAATGACGGAGAACATGATGCGACTGGTCCCGGCCCTTCTCTCCCTGCTCGCGGCGCTCGCCACGGCGGGCGCCGAAGCAGGCGAGGCACCGGTGGGCGTGCGCGCGCTCGGCCTTGCCGCCCCGGACCGCGGCACCACCACCCTCGACAGCAGCATCTGGTACCCGGCCGGCCCCGGCGGCGAGCGCGGCGCCTACGGCGGCAGCCCGGTGTTCCGGGCCACGCCGGCGCGCCTGGGCGCGCCGCTGGCGCCGGGGCGCTTCCCGCTCATCCTGCTGTCGCATGGCGGCCTGCGCTCGGCCCCGCACATGGGAGACTGGCTGGCCGCCGGCCTCGCGGCCCGGGGCATGATGGTGGCGGTGATCCGCCCTCCGGCACCCCCCGACGCCCGCACGGCCCTGGCGGAGTACTGGCGCCGCCCGGCCGACTTCTCCGCGGCACTGGACGGCCTGCTGGCCGACCCGGACCTCGCCCCGCATTTCGACCCGGAGCGCGTGGGCGCGGTGGGCCTGTTCCTGGGCGGCACCTCCGTGCTGGCGCTCGCCGGTGTGCGGGTGGACCCGGACGCCCTGCGCACCGCCTGCGACGTGCCGGGCCAGTTGATCGACTGCGCCTGGTTCGACGCGCAGGGGGTGGACCTGCACAGGGCAGACCTCGCCCCCCTCTCCGACATCGCGCCGGACCCGCGCTTCCGCGTCGGGGTGGTGGTGGACCCGGAACTCACCAAGCTGCTGGCCGCGGACAGCCTGCGGGACGTGACCATCCCCGTCACCGCGGTGAACCTGGGCACATCGGACCTGGTGGCGCCGGAGCTGGACGCCTCCGGGCTGATCGCGCGCATTCCCGGCTTCAGCTACGCGGCCCTGCCCGGAGCGAGCCGCTTCGACGCCTTCGCGCTCTGCACCCCGCGCGGATCGGCGATCCTCGCCGAGGAGGGGGCGCCGAACTCCCCGCTCTGCGCCGCGCGCAGCCGCGCCGCGGCACACCGGCAGCTTCTGGCACGGGTGTATGACGGGCTGCGCCGCGGCATGGACGAGACCCCGGAGCCCGGCAACGGCGAGTGAGGCCGCCACGGCGCCCCCACCCGCCCCAAACTAAAAAGGCGGCACCCGAAGGTACCGCCCTGGCAGTCGACACCCGGAGGTGTCAGCGAGGCAAGATCATTTGATCTTGCCTTCCTTGTATTCCACATGCTTGCGCACGACCGGGTCATACTTCCGGACCGACATCTTCTCGGTCATGGTGCGCGAGTTCTTCTTCGTCACGTAGAAATGCCCGGTCCCCGCGGTGGAGTTCAGGCGGATCTTAACAGTGGTCGGTTTCGCCATTGTTCCGTCTCCTCAGGCCCCTGCGGGCACATCCAACATCACGCACACCCGCGCGTCAGCGCAGCGGCACGAAAATTCCTGCGCGCCTAATTGCATCCCCGCCCGGCAGAGTCAAGCGCTCCGCGCCCGTCCGCGCCACGCGAGCAGCACGAGATACACGCCCGCCAGCGCCGCCAGCCCCCAGGGCAGCCCGTGCGGGCCGGCGATATCCATCGCCTGGCCCAGAAACGTGGGCGCCAGCAGCGCGCCGAGCCCGTATCCCACGATCACCGCGCCATTCGCCCGCGACAGAGCGTCGCCGGTGTAGCGGGCGCCGAACTCGGCCAGCGGCAGCACGTAAAGCCCCACCACCACGCCTCCCGCCACCAGCAGGAGCCCGGTGAGCCCCACCTCCCAACCGGCCCAGACCGGCATGAGCAGCCCGGTCAGCAGCGCGCCGGAGGCGCAGATCATCATCAGCAGGCGGCGGGGGTAGCGGTCGCTCGCGATGCCCATCGGCATCTCCAGCAGCATGTTGCCCAGCGGCACGAGGGCCACCAGCGCGATGGCCACCCCCTCCTCCAGCCCGATGCGCAGGCCCCAGACCGGCAGCAGCCCCAGCACGCCGAACTCGAACACGCTGTAGAGCACCACGCCCCAGATCAGCGACGGGTCGGTGCGGAAATAGCGCAGGGTTTCCAGCACGCTCGCCGGCGCGGAGCCGAAGTTGCGCGGAGCGTGGCGGCCGCCGATCAGCACGGGCAGCGCCGCGCAGGCCATGATCAGCGCGGCCCAGAGGAACGGTGCCCAGCCCAGGGTGCCGACCGCGTTCAGCAGCAGCGGCCCGGAGAGGAAGCCGCCCGAGAGCAGCAGGCCGTAGATGCCCAGCCACAGCCCGCGCCGGGCGGCGGGCGCGCCGGAGACGATCCACAGCTCCGACCCGAAGAACAGCGCCGTGGCCCCGAGGCTGAAGCCGAATCGCGCCGCGATCCAGCCGAAGTAATCGTCCATCGCGCCGGCGATCAGCAGCATGGAGCTGCAGCAGGCCGCCGCCGCGGCCATGATCGGGATCAGCCCGGTGCGCGCCACCACCCGCGGCATCAGCAACCCGCCGGCCAGCATCGCGATGGCGAGCGAGGAGGAGGACAGCCCGATTTCCAGCCCGGAATAGCCCTTCCGCTCCATCAGCACCGCGAAGAGCGGATGCGTGAGCGAGATGCCGAAGCCGGCGAGGGTGACCGCGAGGATGGCACAGAGCAGGCCGACCGCGTTCCCCCCCGCCTCAGAGGGCACGGAACCAGGAGCGTTCATCGTCGTGGTGGAAATAGGGCACGGGCCTGTCGGCGGTGTCATCGCGCAGGATGGCGGCCACTTCGGCAAGGACGATCTCGGTGATGAACGGCATCTGCAGCCGGCGGGCGGCGGCGAAATCCAGCCAGGTGAGATCGGAGAGCTCATCCTCGGCGCGGGAGAAATCATCCGGGTCGCCGTCGATCTCGCGCGCGTCGACGAGGAAGAACCGGGCGTCGAAGCGGCGCGGCCGGCCCTTCGGGGTGACGGCGCGGAAGATGAAGCGCAGCGCGTCGGTGGCCGGCATCAGCCCGCGCGCGAGGAAGGGCTGCCACGGCGCGGGCGCGGCCTCCGCCGCGGCGCGGGCGGCGGGATGAGGCCGGCCGAGCGCGAGGCCGGTTTCCTCGAACATCTCGCGCACCGCGGTGCGGGCCAGGGCGGTGCCGATGCCCCCGGGTGCGTCCGCGCCGAGGCGCTGCGCAGAGCCGGGCGCGAGCGGGGTGTCGAGCGCCAGCGCGGCGTCGGCCGGGTCGATCGCGCCGCCGGGAAACACGAAGAGGCTGGGCATGAAGGCGGCCCCCGCGCCGCGCTTGCCCATCAGGATCCGGGCGCCCGCCTCCCCGCGCCGCACGATCACCACGCTCGCGGCATCGCGAATCGCGGTCTTGTCCGGGAGGGCCGGGGGGGGAATGTCGGTCGGGCTGGTCATGCGGCCTCTCGTCTGCTGCGCCAGACTATGGCCGCGACACTCAGCGCTTGTCCAGTCGCACGGGGCTCAGCCGGAGGACCGGTCGAATCCGTGCATGCGCCGCGACCACTGGAAGGCCACGAACATCCCCTTGATCCGGGGCAGGAGGTAGAGGGTGATGCACAGGAACCCCAGCGACAGGCCCACGGCCATCAGCCAGGGCTCCGGCCGGAAGGTGGAATAGACGATCAGCATCACCGGCGCGACAAGGTGGCCGACGATCACGATGGTCGCCCAGGCCGGGCCGTCATCGGCACGGTGATGGTACAGCTCCTCGGCACAGACCGGGCAGCTGCGGCGCACGGCGAGGTATCCCTTGAACAGGGTTCCGCCGCCACAGGCCGGGCAGCGCCGCTTCCAGCCGCGCGCAAGCGCCGGACGGAGAGGGCGGTCATCCACCATGCTGGCTGTTGGAGAGGTGTCGTCACGCATGGTCAAGATATATGCCGCCGTGCGGGGCATGTGACCCTGACAGAGTGTCATTGCGTCGGGATGACGCGCATCTGGCGCTTGTCATTTTCTCCGCTCCTGTCCGATTCCGTCCGCCCCCCGCTCCGACGCTGCGCCCCGGGCCGGAACGAGAGACCGTGGCCCACCGGCCGCCCGCACATCCGGCAGCGCGGATCGCCCTGCCGGAGCCGCTGCCACCGCCGGCACCCCCGCTTCGCGGCGCCGCAGCCCGCACATCGCCCGCACCTCCCGGCGCCCGCGCCGGAAGTGGCCCCGGACCTTGCACACCGGGCAGGACGACCCCGCCCCGCCCGGGGAATATTTTCCGCCTGCCCCACGACGGAGCCCGCACCCTGCCCCGTATGAAGAGATACACAGGCCGGAACGACAGATGTTCCGCCAGGAGACTGGAGACAAACCATGAAGACTCCCTTGAGCGCCACGCTTGCCCTGCTCGTTGCCCTGTCGCCCCTGGCGGCGGGTGCCGCGTCCTCCGGCGGTGCCGGCCCGCAGGGTCACGGCCCCTCGGGCCACGGCCCGGCGATGTTCATGAAGATGGACGCGGACGGAGACGGCACCGTCACCCGGGCCGAGGTCGACGCCTTCCGCAAGGCCCGTTTCGACGCCGCGGACGCGAATCATGATGGCGAGATCACCCGCGACGAGCTGGTCGCCTCGATGACCCAGCGCCTGGAGCAGGAGCGGCTCGACCGCGAGAAGCGCCGCGCCGAGGGCATGGCCGACCGCATGATGGCCCGCGCCGACGGCAACGGCGACGGCGTGATCTCCGCCGGGGAACCCCCCGCGACCTTCGAGGACATGATGTTCCGCCGCTTCGACACCGACGGGGACGGCACGATCAGCGCACAGGAGGCCGAGGCGGGCCAGCGCATGATGCACCACCACGGCGGCCCGCGCGGCGGCCACGACGGCCCGGGCCCGATGCGCCACGGGTTTGCCGACCCGCGCCCGGCCGAATAAGGTCCTTCCCGGCGCGGCCCGTTCCGGCCGCGCCGGGAGCAGACCCCGATGACCATGGCATTCGACTCCGCCCCGACCGAGACCAGCGACGAGACGCTGCTCGTCCGCTACGCAGCGGGCGACCAGTCCGCCGCGCGGGCCCTGACGGCGCGCCACGCCCCCCGGGCGCTGGCCGTCGCCCGGCGCATGTTGCGCGACCGGGCCGAAGCCGAGGACGTGGCCCAGGAGGCCATGCTGCGGCTCTGGCGCATCGCGCCGGACTGGCGCCCGGGCGAGGCGAAACTCTCGACCTGGCTCTACCGGGTCACGTCGAACCTGTGCACCGACCGGCTGCGCCGCCGCCGGCCCGGGGTCACGCTCGACGACGCGCCGGAAGTGTCGGACGGCGCGCCCTCGGTGCAGCAGTCGATCGAGGCCCGCGAGCGCGCCTCGGCCCTGCACGGCGTCATCGGAACGCTGCCCGAGCGGCAGCGCATCGCCCTGCAGCTGCGTCACTTCGACGAGCTGTCGAACATCGAGATATCCGAGGTGCTCGACACGTCGGTGGAAGCCGTCGAAAGCCTCCTGGGCCGCGCGCGACGCGCCCTGGCCGCGGCTCTCGCGGAGAGACAGGAGGAGCTCGGCTTCCGCTGAGCATCGTGCATGATGGATGACATGAAGAAGGAAACGGAAGGATGAGCCGCACCGGAGACCCGGGCGCCCCGGACCGGGGCGCGGATGACATGCTGGACGCCCTGTTCGCCGAGGCACGGCGGGCCGAGCCTGGCCCCTCGGAGGCGTTCTACGCCCGGATCCTGGCCGATGCGGCCGAGGTGGCGGCCGCGCGCGCCGCCCCGCCCCGCCCCGTGGCCGCCGCGGCGCCGGGCCCGGACCTGCTGGCGCGGATCGCCGGGCTGTTCGGGGGCTGGCGCGCGGTGGCGGGCCTTGCCGCCTGCGCGGCCCTGGGCTTCTGGGTCGGCTTCGCCGGGCCGGACTCGCTCACCGACCTGCCGGTGCTCGACACGATCACCGGCGCCGACACCACCCTTGCCTACGAGCAGACCAGCAGCGAATTCGCCCTGCTCGTCGACACCTACCCGGAGATCTGACATGCCCGATCCGGCTTCCCCGGCCCGCAGCCCGCGCTGGGTGAAACTCCTCCTCGCCGTATCGCTGGGCACAAATCTCGTGGTCGGCGGCCTGGTCGCGGGCGCGCTGCTGCGCCCGGAGCATGATCGCGGCACGCCGTTCATGGCCTTCAACCTGCGCCACGCGCTGCGCAACCTGCCCGAGGCGGACCGCGCGGCCTTCGACGCGATCAACGACGAGATGCGCGCCGACATGAAGCCGCTGCTGGAGCGCTCACGCGATGACCGCGACCAGTTGCAGGAGATCCTGCGCGCCGACGATTTCGACGCCGACGCGATGCGCGGGATCCTGGAGCACCAGTCCGACGCGTTCGGGGCCATGTTCCGCCAGGGCACCGAACGGGCGGTGGACGTGCTGGCCGGGATGTCCCCCGAGGCCCGCAGGCGCTTTGCCGACGCGATGGCGAACCCGCGCCGCCCCCCCCGCGGCCCGGACAATCCGGAGCACAAACCGCAGGAGTGACCGGCGCCGGGCCGGCTGCGGGGAACCGGTCCGCCCCCGATCCCGGGGCCCCGCCGCGAACCTCGGCCGCCTGCGCTTGGCTCCGCCGTCCACAACCGCGCACGGCTCTGCCCTCCGCATCCGCAACCGGGCGGCAGGGCCCTCGCCCCCCGCAACCGCGCGGCTCGGCCCTCCGCCCTCCACATCCGCGCGGCACGGCCCTCGCCCTCCACATACGCATCCGCAACCGCGCGGAACGGCCCTCGCAACCGCCCGTGACGAGGGCGAGGGCCGCCCGGGCGCTGTCGGTCATCCGCTCGCCGTGGCCCGGCTGCCCGACTTGCCGCCATTTCCCGCGCGCTCGGGGCCCAGAGAGGGCCCGCTGCCGGTCTCGCCACGAGACCGGCTCTCGTTCAAACGGGCGGGCACGCGGCGCAGCGTTCGGGGCGGAGAGGAGAACCGCGCCCGTGCCAAAGCCCCGGAAGGTTGCGGTTCCGCTCCCCGTCCCGAACGCCTCGCCACGCAGTCGGGCGGGTTCGCGAGGGGATAGGCGGCGCGCAGATCCCTGGTCAGGTCCGGATCGGGTGACGGGACCGGGAAGACGGAGAGCGCCGGGCCCTCCGCGCACAGCCCGCTTGGCCACTGAACCGCGGCGCATGCCCCCAGGGCGCCAGGGCGGCGGAGTGGAGAGGGTGGACCGCGGCATCGAGATGCGTCTGCTGGGCGATCGCAAGGCTGCCTGTCGGCGGCAGCGGGGCAGGCGGGCCGCGGTCTCGGCCCGTGGCCCGTAAGCGCGATGTGGCCGACATCCTCGTGTCGTGAGGCTGCCGCTCCCGGCTCTCCGGTCCCCGGAACCTCCGGGGATACGGGTCGTGCGGACAGGGGCGCAGCCCCGATTGCCAGGCGCCGGGCCGGGTTCCCGCCTGCGGTACGGGCCGCCTCCGGCTCACGCATGCGTTGTCGGGATGGCCCTGCGGCACCAGCTTCCGGCGTCCGCCCGCGTCTCGAGGGCCATCGTGGAACGCCACGGGCCCGGCCGCGCTGGCTGGCGGTTCGAGACCGGCACGGAGGCGCGGTGTTCCGACCGCTTCGAGCAGGCCATGCCGCCGGGCGCTCGCAGGTGGTGCCGCTGTGACGCCCGCGTACCCCGCATGCCCGCCACCGCATCCGGGCCCTGGAGGAGCCGCGCGGCCTGTTCGGCGGGGCCGACGAGGCACCCCTTGTCCTCCGCCGCGACGCGCCCCCCTTGGCAACAGAAGACCTTTCGCGACTGCACCCGGGCACTGCCCGGGTCAGCGCGCCGGGCGATGCGCTGACCCGGCACCGGTGACGGCCGGGCGCAGCATGTCCGGAAACGCCGCACCTATGACCTTTGGTCCCTCCCGGGCAAGCGCTACCCTGTAGCGGTTCAGCCGGGGAGGTGCCGCAGCGCCGGACGCCTGACCGCCCAGCCTGCAAGGAGCCCTGGCATGTTCGACGCACGACCGTCAGACACAGCAGACACGTTCGGCGGCCCCGGAAGGGGCGCCCTGCTGCCGGTGGGGCGTCTCGCGCCGGGCATGTTCGCCGTCGGGGCCGAGAGAGCCACGATCGCGC
Organism: Paroceanicella profunda; assembly: GCF_005887635.2. GTDB lineage: Bacteria > Pseudomonadota > Alphaproteobacteria > Rhodobacterales > Rhodobacteraceae > Paroceanicella > Paroceanicella profunda. Next base: position 538,364 of record NZ_CP040818.1, read on the forward strand.
CGCTCCGGCCGCGGATGGCGGCGGGTTTCGTCAGGCGTGTGCCGGTGGTCGCCGCGCTGGTGGCAGTGTTCAGCCTGGCGCTCAGCTCGCACCTTATCAGTGCGCTCATCGGGCGGACGCCCCGGTGCAGGGCGCTGCCGCCGGCCGTGGGGCTGTTCACGCCGGGAAGTGTCCTCGCGGCCTGCTCCCCCGGCCTTGCCGAGACGAAGGCGGTGGCGGCGGGGCTCGGCACTCCGGCGGGAAACGCGCCTGCGGGGTCCGTGGTCGCGCCGGGCCCGCGAGGCCATCGCAGCACGGGGTTTCAGCCTGTGACCCCTCTGACCGGCGCAGATGGTGCGGCGGATCGCGGCCGGCCCGGGCGACCGGGCGGGAGCGGCGCTGGCGCTCGGCACCTCGGCGATGCCACCGGGCGTCTCCCCTGGCCGCGCCGCGGGCGCGGGCATTCCGGGCAGCGGGGCGCTTCGGGGGATCGGACGTCCCGCAGGCAGCGGCAAATTGGTGTCGCTGCGGCTCAACCTCAGGGCGGAAGCGGCATGAGCCGCGCCATGAACCGCACTGCGCGCTGGTCCGGCCATGGCGCCGCGCGGGGCTGAGCGTATCCTGTCCGGGGCGGCGAGGCCGGTGCTGGCCCTGTTGCTGGCCGGGATCATCTTCGTCACCGACGAGAAGGTGGGCTTTCATGCCGCGGTCTCCGTGCTCTACCCGCTGGTTCTCGTCCTGGGGGCGGGCCGCTCCGGGCGGCGCGGCATCCATGCCTGGACGGCGCTGTGCCTCGCGCTGCCGGTGATCTCCTTCATCTCGGTGCACATGCCCCGGCCGGGGGCAGAGGCCGCGCTGCGCCTCACCTTCGCGCTGGCCGTGACCGGGCTGACCGGCGCGTTGCTGAACGGCCGGCTCCGCCTGCGCGAGGCGCGCGACGCGCGGGCTTCGAGCGAGGAGACCCTCCGGCAATTCGCCGAGCTGATCCCGCAGATCCTGTTCCGCACGGATGCAGGCGGGCGCCTCACCTATCTCAACCCCTGGTTCACCCGGCTCACCGGGCGGAGTGCCGGGGAGGCGCTCGCGCGGCAGCACTGGCACGAGGCGCTGCACCCGGAGGACCGCGATCGCTACCTGCGGCTGCACACCGAGGCCGGCCTGAGCCCGCAGCGCATCCATGTCCGCGCCCGCGACAGCGCCGGGCAGTACCGCTGGCTGCTGCTGCACCGCCGCCCCCGGCTGGACCCGGTGACCGGCGCGCTGGCCGGCTGGTATGGCAGCGGGATCGACGTGGACGCCGAGGTCCGCGCCGCCGCGGAGATCCGCGATCTCAACGCGCGGCTGGAGAGGCTCGCGGCACAGCGCGAGGAGGCCCTGCGCCGCAGCGAGCACCGTTTCCGCGCCCTGTTCGACGATCTCAACATCGCCTTTGCCGAGCATGACCTGAGCGCGGCCAAACCGCTCGTTGACGCGGCCCGGGACGCCGGCGCAGGCAGCCTTGCCGCCCATGACGCCGCACATCCCGGCTACATCGCCCGCTGCCTCGCCGGCATCCGGCTCGTGAGCGCGAACCGGGCCATGCTGCAGATGCTGGGATACGGGGAAGAGACCGGGCTCCTGAGCCCGGCCTGGCCCGCCCCGCGCGGGGGGCGCGGGGCGCAGATGCCCCTGATCCAGCTCGAGGCGCTGTTCGACGGGCGATGCCATGTCAGCGGCTCGACGACCCTTCCCGGCAGGGATGGCCGCGCCCTTCCCGTCGCCTTCGGGCTGAACCTGATCCCGGAGAGCTGCACGGCCCTCTCCACATTCATCGACATTTCCGAGCAAGAGGCCGCCCATGCGGCGATGCTCGCGGCGCAATCCTCCCTCGCGCGGGCCGGGCGCGCGGCGACCATGGGGGCGCTGTCCACCTCCCTCGCCCACGAGCTGAACCAGCCCGTGCAGGCGCTGACCACCGAGATCGACACCATCCGCCGCTGGCTGCAGCGCGACCCGCCGGAGATGGCACGCGCCCTGCGCACCCTCGACCGGCTGGCGGGCAACGGCGCGCGCATTGCCGCGATCATGCGCCGCACCCGCGCCCAGCTGGTGACGGGCGAGGCGCCGGCCATGCCGCTGGATCTGCGCGCGCTGCTGCGCGAAACCTCCGCGCTGCTGGAGGGTGACCTGTCGCACCGCTCGGCGCGTCTGCAGGTCGAATGCACTCTGGACGATCCTCAGGTGATCGCGGATCGCATCGGTCTCCAGCAGGTCTTCGTGAATGTCCTGCTGAACGCGGCCGAGGCCATCGCGGCACGGCCGGGGGGCGGGCATGGGCTGATCCGGGTTCTGGTCCGGGAGGCGCCGGACGACATGGCCTGCATCCGTATCCGCGACGACGGCCCCGGCATCGCCCCGCAGCACCTGGAGAAGCTGTTCGAACCGTTCTTCACCACCCGGGCGCAGGGCATGGGCATGGGGCTGCACATCTGCCGGGGGATCATCGAGCGTTTCGGCGGCACGATCTCGGCGGGAAACCATGTCGGCGGCGGGGCGGAGATCCGCTTCACGCTGCCGCGCCCCCGGGCCCGTGCCTGCGCGGAGCACGCGGCATGAGCCGGACACCGCCTGCCTCAGGGGGTCGGCCTGCCGGCGACGGCCTCCACGTGGAGGAGCAGCTCCGGCGGATCGAAGGGTTTCTCGATGAGCCGCACACCGGTTTCCCGCGCGGCGCGGGCAAAGACCTGCGGGGTCGCGAAGGCCGAGATCAGCACCACCGAGACCGTCACCCCGCGCCGCCGAAGCGCACGGACCATCTCCAGCCCGCTCATGCCCGGCATCTGGATGTCGCTCACCACGAAGGCGCTCGCGCGCAGGGCCGGGCTGGCGAGAAAGGCCTCCGCGCTTGCGAAGCAGCACACGGCGTAACCGCGGCTGCAGAACATGTCGTCCAGCGCCAGCCGGACGCCTTCGTCGTCATCGATCACCGAAATCAGCGGCCGGGCACACACGACGTCCATTCCTTTTCTCAAGCGCGACCTGCTGGGGGAACCGGGCCCGAAGCCGGCCGCGAACACAATCATACCGCGGTATTGGGTGCCCCCCCCCCCGCGCCCCCCGCACAGGAGACCGTCATGAAAGCATCCCTGCCCGGCGCGCGCCCGGCGCCCGACACCGCCAGCACCCCCCTTGCGATCATCGTGGACGACGACAGCGGCGTGCGCGCGGCGCTGGAGGATCTCTTCGCCTCCGTCGGGCTGGAGGTGCGCAGCTACGGGTCCGGCGATGCCTTCCTCGCCGCCGGACTGCCGCAGCGCAACAGCTGCCTCATCCTCGATGTGCGGCTTCCCGGCGAAAGCGGGCTCGATTTCCAGGCCCGTCTCGCCACCCTGGCCCCCGGGCTGCCGGTGATCTTCATAACCGGCCATGCGGATGTGCCGATGTCCGTCCGCGCCATGCGCCACGGGGCCCTGCATTTCCTGCCCAAGCCGTTCCGCGACCAGGAGCTTCTCGATGCCGTCTGGGAGGCGTTGCGCGGCGACGAGGCCCGTCGTGCGCGCGACACCGACGTCGCGGCGCTGCGCCGGCGCGCCGAGGCCCTGACCCCGAGGGAGCGGGATGTGCTGCGCGGCGTGAACCGCGGGCTGCTCAACAAGCAGATCGCCCATGAACTCAGCATCGCGGAGGTCACCGTGAAGATGCACCGCAGCAGCGCCTTTCGCAAACTCGAGGCCCGGACCGTCGCGGACCTGATCCAGAAGGCCATGCTGCTCGACCTGTGAGGCCCGGAACCGCCCGGGGGCGGGGCGCCCCATACCGCCGGACACGTTCCGCATGTCTCCCGGCCCTTCTAGCCTGCTTGCGGTGGAGCGCGGCTCCGCCCGGGCGCCCGCGCCCGGTATCCTCCCCGGCCCCCGCGGCCTCCGCCATCCGGGCCGGCCCAAGCGAAGGACCCGCGAAAATGCCCCATGTCTCCCGCGCCGGAATTCCGGCCATCCTGCTGAGCCTGTTCGCCTTCTCCGCCCTCAACCTGCCGGCCGCCGCGCAGGAGGGCGATGCCGCGGCAGGCAAGAAGGTGTTCGGGAAATGCCAGGCCTGCCACCAGCTCGGCGAGAGCGCGCGCAACACCGTGGGCCCCCAGCTCAACGGCCTTGCCAGGCGCGCGGTCGGCAGCGTTCAGGGATACCGCTATTCGAAGGCCCTGGCCGCCGCGGGCGGCCGGTGGACGGATACGCGCCTGGCGGCGTTTCTGGCCGCGCCCCGGACAGCGGTTCCGGGAACGAAAATGGCCTTCGCGGGCCTGCGCAACGCCGACGACATCCGCAACCTCATCGCCTATCTCTCCGGTTTCGAGGCCAGCGGCGCGCAGGTTAACTGACCCGCGGCCCGCGCCGGAACCGATCCGGCGGGCCGGCGCCCCGGCGCATCGCTCATCCCGCCCGTGGCCGGCGGGAGGCGGGCGGGAGGCGGGCGGGACGACAGACGGACGGCATTCGCCCCCGGCCCCGGCCGTCACCCCGCGCCACGGAAGCGGCGGCGGTTCCGCCCGGCGCGCGCCCCGACCTGAGACATGCCCCCGGCAGCACCGGCCGGGCCGGAGGGGTGCGGTGTCCGGCCCCGACGCCCCCGGCGCCCCGGACCTGCCGCGGCAGGACGGCGGCCGGGGGGCGCTGCCCGGTCAGCGGGCGCCGGTGGCTCCCTCGACATCCCGGCCCGGCCCGCTTCCGGCAGGCGCATCCTGCTGCGCCATGGCACGCGGGGTATGCCCGTGGACCCGCACAAAGGCGCGGCGCATGCGGTCGCGGTCGGCGAAGCCGCTGTCGCGGGCGATCACGTCGAGCGGGTGCCGCCCTGTCTCCATCATCGTCTTCGCGGCCTCCAGGCGCAGCCGCTCCACGGCGCGGGCGGGCGACATTCCCGTTTCCTCGCGGAACACCCGGGAGAACTGGCGCGGGCTGAGCCGGGCCACCTCCGCGAGGTCCTCGACGCTGAGCGGCTGCGACAGGTTCTCGCGCGCATAGGCAAGCACGCGCTGAACCCGGTCCGAACGGGGGGCGATGTCCAGCAGGGCCGAGTGCTGCGTCTGCCCTGCCGGCCGGCGGTGGTAGAGCACCATGCGGCGGGCCACGGCCCCGGCAAGCTGCGGACCGTGATCCTGCTCGATGAGCGCCAGAACGAGGTCTATCCCCGCGCTCATCCCCGCCGAGGTCCAGATGCCGTCATCCTCGGTATAGATCCGCTGATCGGTGACGCGGATTGCCGGAAACTCCTCCTTCAGGGCCTGCGCCCGGGCCCAGTGCGTGGTGGCCAGGCGCCCGTCGAGCAGCCCGGAGGCGGCAAGCACGAAGGCCCCGTTGCAGATGCTCGCCACCCGGCGCGCCTCCTGCCGGGCGCGGCGCAGGTAGTCGAGCACCGCAGGCTCCGGCGGACGGCGGACCACCTGCCCCACCACGATCACCGTGTCGGGCATCCGGCGCGACAACGGCTCCGTCACCACCGGAAAGCCGAAGGAACTCGGAACCTCTCCCCCCGAAGCCGACATGAAGCGGATCCGGTAGTCCGGTTCGCCAAGTTCGGAATTGGCCATATCGAAGGCGGTCAGGGCCGCCATCGACATCACCTGGATGCCATCCGAGGCAATAACACCGATCTCCCTCATGCCATTCTCCTCGATTGCACCCTCGTCCCCGGCCTGCAGGCCGGCCCGATTCCATCACGCCTGCCGGCCTCGTGGCGGCAGGCCGCAGCGACCGCCCCGTCGCCTGCAGGTAGCGCGCGCGCAGCGCGGCCCGCAACCCGACCCATACCATGGTCTGCCCGTCACCGGCGAGGGCAGAGGGCGGTGCATCCGCCCGCCTACTGGCCCGGCGCCCGGGGGGAAGTTATTCCTGATCCCGGCAGCAACAGTGCCACTCCAGACCAGGGAAACAGACACATGCACATGTTCGATTGGAACGGCTACCGCGCCCAGGTTCTCGCCGGCGTGGGCGGGCTGGGCAAGCTTACCCCCGACACCGTGAAGGGCTATATGGCCATTGGCGGCGCCGGGGAAAAGACCGGCCATCTCGACGCGAAAACCCGCGAGCTCATCGCGGTGGCCTGCGCCATCACCCTGCGCTGCGACGGCTGCATCTCGGTGCACACCGAGGCCGCCCTCAAGGCCGGCGCCACGGAGGCCGAACTGGCCGAGGCGCTCGGCGTGGCAATCGGGCTCAACGCCGGTGCGGGGCTGGTCTATTCCACCCGCGCGATGGACGCCTTCGCCGCCGCGGCCGAGGGCTGATACCGCCTTGCACGTTCCGCCGGAGGGGGCCTGTCGGCCTCCTCCTGCTCTCCGGCCGGCCTCTGGCCGGCCCGGCCCCGTCCGGTCCCTGCCAGGATCCGGGCGGGGCTGCACCGCCCGCGCCCCGGCGCACCGCCGGGCGCCTCTCCTGCATCTTTCCGGCCTCTCCCCTGTTGCCTCGCACCCCCGCATGCGCGGCCACCCCCCGAAATGCCGCTGGATTCGCTGCAGGAGTTCGAGCCGCAGCGGCTCGGCCAGCAGGCCGTCGAGCTGCGCGGTGAAGGCCAGGCCCGCGCCATGTGCCCCGCAGGCGGCCCGGTCACGCCAGCGCGCGCAGATGCCCCCCGTGCCGGGCGTATCGGCGAGCACGTGCGGCTCGCGGGCGATGCAGCCCTCCTCCGCCCGGGCGGCCCGCACCATCCGGGCGACGGCCGCGAACAGCGCCTCTTCTCGCCCGCGCCTGTCGGCAAGCCGGGCCAGCAGGAATGGAGATGCCGGCCCGACAACGCGCAGGAGCAGACCGCGGTGCCTTCGGCGGAGATGGCGATGTCGTCGCCCCGTTTGCGGCCAGGTGAGGAAGATCCGGGGTGGTGGCGACGCCGGTGGGCATCGGCCCCTCGATATCCGCCACGGTCTGCACGGGGCTGCCACCCCTGCCGGCGGGGCGGTGAGAACCGCCCTCCGGCGTGCGCCTGCCCGGCGACACGGCGCGCGAGGCCGAGCACCGGCTCCTCCATCGCCGCGCCGGCGGCGCGCAGCGCCTTGCCGTCCTCGGTGCGCACGAAGCCCGCGGCGCCGCGCTGGACGAGTGGCAGGTCTCCTCCAGGCCGCGCAACCGCCTTACGGTCAGTTGGCCGAGGCCCGGCGCCCGCCCCGGTGAGCGAGCCCTCCCGCGCCGATCCGCAGATCGCTCCGGCCCGGCCGCGCCAAGGCCATTGCCGCGGCGCGCCCTTCCTGCCCGTATCGCCCCGGCGGAACGGGACGAAAAGCCGCGCCCGGAAGGACAAGCCCGCCCCGCGGCGCTCAGGCGGCCGGTGCCCCGGCGTAGCGCGGCGCGGGGCGGGAGGAGGAGAGATTCGGGATCATCGCCTGCCGTGCCGCCTCCCAGGCGTCCCAGAGCGCACCGTCCTGCAGCGAGGGCATGGTGGCGAATTCGCCGCGGTCGAGCCCGGCGAGCGCCGCATCGACCAGATCCTGCGGTGTCATCACCCAGGAGGCGGGCATCTGGCTCGCGGGCATGCCCGCCGTATCCCAGAAGGCGGTGCCCGTGGCCCCGGGCAGCACCACCTGCACACGCACGCCGGTGCCTGCCAGTTCCTTGGCCAGGGACTGGCTAAAAGCCAGCATGAAGGCCTTGGTGCCGCCGTAGACGCCGTTCAGGATCTCCGGCCCCACCGCCACGATGGACGAGATGTTCACGATCACCCCCGCCCCGCGCGCCACGAAGGCCGGGACCGCGGCATGGGCAAGGCGCATCGGCGCGGTGACGTTGATGGCGATCATGCGCTGCATCTCGTCGACATCGCTGTCGATCAGCGGCGTGACGCCGCCGAAGCCGGCATTGTTCACCAGATGGTCGATGGAGGCATCCTCGCGCAGGATCGCCTCGACCCGGGCGAGATCGGCCTCGCGGGTGAGATCGGCGGCGAGCGGGCGGGCGGTGACGCCATGCTCGGCCGCGAGCCGCTGCGCCAGCGCCTCCAGCCGCCCGGCATCGCGGGCCACGAGCAGGAGGTCATGCCCCCGGGCGGCGAAGCGCTCCGCATAGACCGCCCCGATCCCCGAGGACGCCCCCGTCACGAGCACGGTTGTTCTGCTGTCGGACATCTCACTGTCTCCATCTGGTGCCGCCGCGGGGCGCGGCCGGCGAAGGGCACGAGCATAAGCCCCGGCCCCGCCGCGGGCCCGGACGTATATCCGGCAATTCCGGCCACGGCCGCGCGGCCCCCCGGATGCGCGCCCCTCCTGCCCTGACAATGCTGTCCCCGGGGCCCGGGTCCGGCCGCTTCCCGACAATGCTGTTCCCGGATGGAGGTCCGGTCGCACCCGACAGTGCAGTCCCCGGGCGTGGGTCCGGCCGGTTCCGCCAGTGCTGCCCCGGCGTGGGTCCGGCCACTCCCGGCAGTGCTGCTCCGGGCGTGGGCCCGGCCGCCCCCCGCAGTGCTGTCCCGGATGCGGGTCCGGTCGCGGCCCGATTGTGCGGTCCCCGAGCCCTGAGGCGGAGGTTCTCTCCCCGGCGGTGCCGCCCGCTCAGGGTCAGTCCGGCGCGTCTCCCCCGCTCTCTTGCGCCGGGCGCGTGCCGCGGCGCCATTGCGCGGGCGTCTGGCCGAAGCTGCGGCGGAACCGGCGCTGGAAGGCCGCCTCCGAGGCGTATCCGGCCAGCGCGGCGGCAGCGGCGGTCGACAGTCGGTCGCGCCGCAGGGCCTGCGCCGCGCGCGCCATGCGGATGTCCTCAAGCAGGCTGCGCGGCGAGCGGCCCAGCCCCGCCTCGAAACGCCGCGCCAGGGTTGCGCGCGACATGTGGCACAGGTCCGCCAGCGCCCCGAGCGTCCAGCCGCGCTCCGGGGCGTCGAAGAGCGCCGCGACCGCCGGGGCCAGCGCCGGGTCCGCGGCGAGCGCCGGAAGCCCGCCCGCCCCCGTCGCCCCGGCCCGGCGCAGCGCCAGCACGAAGAGCGCCGCCGAGCAGGCATCGAGCAGCGCCTGCGCGCCGGCCGCACCCGCCGCCGCCTCGGCCTGCATCATCCGCGCCAGTTCCGCGAGGCGCCCGTCATCGCCCGCTCCGGTCTGCAGCACCACCTCGCGCGGCAGGCAGCTCTCCACCAGCCGCACATGCGCCGCCGGAACGAGGAACCGGCCGCAGAGCATCTCGAAGGGCGCGGCCCCGGAATGCGCCCCCGGACGCACCTCCGTGCGGGCCAGCCTGTGCCCGGCGGCGGGCTCCTCCAGAACCGGAACCGGGGGCGCGCCGCTGCCGTCATGGAGCACATGCGCCCGCCCGTCGACGAGAAGCACCATGTCCCCGGCAACGAGCGGCCGGGCGTTGCCCTCCAGCACCGCCCGCCCGGAGAGCACCACATGCCAGGGGATCTCGCCCGCGGGCGCGCGCGGGTTGTCCAGCCGCCAGGGCGCGCCGAAGGCACAGCGGATCTCCAGCCGCCCGCGCAGCGGCGCCATGGCGAGAAGTCTGCTCAGCCAGTCCTCCTGCTCCGCCATTTCTGCACCTTTCCCCGAGATTGAGACGATCAAGCATGAATATGCGCAAATCAGCGCCTTAGAAAGGCACATCGCCAGGCCCAGATCTGTCGCATCGCAACCGAACCTGAAGGAGTGACCGACATGGCATCCCGCATTTCCACCCCCGCCGTCTCCGAGGCCACCGGCGAGACCGCCGCCCTCTTCGCCGACATCCGCAAGGCCGCGGGCGGTGTCCCCGCCGCCTATGCCGCCATCGGGGCGTTGAACCCAGCCGCCCTGCGCGCCATCCTCGGCGCCGATGCGGTGCTCTCCGCCGGCAGCCTCTCCCGGGCCGAACAGGAGGCCATCAAGCTCGCGGTCAGCGCCGGCGCCGGCTGTGATTATTGCGTTGCCGCCCACAGTCTGCTCGGCAAGCGGGCCGGCATCGCCCAGGATGACCTGCGCCGCATCCGCGACGGCGCGCCCACGGGCGACGCGCGCCGCGACGCGCTCGCAGCCCTCGCCCGCCGGCTGCAGGCCGAACCCGGCAGCATTCCCGAAGCGGCCTTCGCCGAGCTGCGCGCCGCCGGCATCACCGATGCCGAGATCGTGGACGTGGCGCTGGCCGTGGCGGTGATCGGCTTCACCAACGTCTTCAACCGGGTGAACGACACCACCATCGACTTCCCCGCCGTCGCCTGAGCCCACCGTCGCCCGAGCCCGCCGCCGTCTGGGCCCGCCGTTGCCTGAGCCCGCCGTCGCCCGAGCCCGCCGGCCATGGCCTTTCCGCCCACCCGCCGGAGGCGGGCGGGCCCCGCGGGGCCAGCCCACCCTATACCAGGGTAGACTGGTCCCGCGCCGCGCATCGTGCCTAACCTGCGGGACCCGACATGTCGCAGGCGAAAGGCAGATCCGATGATCCCCCTCACAATCAATGGAACGACCCATGACGTCGATGTCGAGCCCGACACCCCGCTGCTCTTCGTGCTGCGGGACACTCTGGGCATGACCGGCACGAAATACGGCTGCGGCATCGCCCAGTGCGGTGCCTGCACCGTGCTGGTGGATGGCGAGGCCATGCGCTCCTGCCAATTCCCGGTCGATGCCGTGGGCACGTCGCAGATCACCACCATCGAGGCGATCGAGGAGGACGCCGTCGGCGCCCGGGTGGTCGAGGCCTGGGTCGCGGTGGAGGCGCCGCAATGCGGCTACTGCCAGTCCGGCCAGGTGATGGCGGCGACCGCGCTGCTGAAATCCGTCCCGCAGCCCTCCGACGAGGACATCGCCGACGCGATGACCAATCTCTGCCGCTGCGGCACCTACAACATGATCGCCGACGCGATCCGCCAGGCCGCCGGCTGAAGGGAGAGCATGCCATGAACGACCTCCCCGATTTCGCCCCCGTCGCCAAGGCGACGCTCAGCCGCCGCGGCTTCCTCGGCGCCACCGCCGGGCTGGCGCTCGTCGCCATGCTGCCGGTGCGCCCCACCCGCGCCGAGACCGCCGCCGCCGTGGTGCCCGGCACCCGCGTGCCCGCCTTCCTCGAGATCCGTCCCGACGGCTCTGTGCACCTGCTCAGCCCCTTCGTGGAGGGCGGCCAGGGCATCGCCACCGGCATGGCCCAGACCATCGGCGAGGAGCTCGACGTGAACCCGGCGCGCTTCGAGGTCGACTGCGCGCCCCCGGGCCCGGATTACGCCGTGGTCGGCGGCATTCGGATGACCGGCGGCAGCTTCTCCACCCGCTCAAGCTACCCGGTGATGCGCCAGCTCGGTGCCACGGCGCGCGAGATGCTGATGCGCGCCGCCGCCACCCGGCTCGGCGTGGACCAGGGCACGCTCACCACCGAGGACGGGCGGGTGATCCACGCAGCCTCCGGCCGGTCGCTCGGCTATGGCGATCTGGCCGAGGCCGCCTTCGCCCTCGAGCCCGCGGCAGACGTGGCCCTGCGCGACCCCGCGACCTTCCGCTGGATCGGCAAGCCCGTGCCGCGCCTCGACATGCGCGCCAAGTCCACCGGCCGGGCCATCTACGCCATCGACCAGAAGATCGACGGCATGCTCTACGCCGCCGTGCGCCACGCGGACTATTTCGGCACGAAGCCGCTCTCGATCCGCAACGAGGCGCAGGTGCGCGCCATGCCCGGCGTTCACTCCCTGCACCTGGTCGACGGCGCCCTCGCGGTCTGTGCCGACAGCTGGTGGCGGGCGCGCAAGGCGGTGGAGAGCATCGAGGCCGACTGGTCGCAGCCCGAAGCCAGCGGGCTTGGCACCGTGGCGAAGGATTTCTCCAGCGAAGCGATGCTGCAGGCCCTGCGCGACTATGACGGCGAGACCCATCCCGCCGAGACCGAGGGCGATGCCGCCGCGGCCCTGAAGGGCGCGGACAAGGTGATCGAGGCGGAATACGTCGCGCCCTACCTCGCCCATGGCCAGCTCGAACCGCCCTCGGCCATGGCGCGGTTCAACGCCGACGGCACGCTCGACCTCTGGCTGCCCAACCAGGCGCCGGAGATGTTCCAGGGCTCGGCCGCCGCCGCCGCCGGGCTGGAGCCCGCGCAGGTGCGCATCCATTCGCCGATGCTGGGCGGCTTCTTCGGCCGGCATTTCGTCTACGGCCCCGGCAACCCCTATCCCCAGGCCATCGCGCTGGCGAAGGCCACGGGAACGCCGGTGAAGGTGATCTGGTCGCGCGAGGAGGAATTCCTCAACGACGCGGTGCGCCCGCTGAGCATGAGCCGGTTCCGCGCCGCCATCGGGGCGGACGGCCTGCCCGCCGCGCTTGAGGTGCGCACCATCGGCGAGGGCCCCATCGGGCGCTATTTCGGCGCCATGCTGCGGACCCCGGTCGACAGTTCCGCGGTCGAGGGCATCGTGGAGAAGCCCTATGCCATCCCCAACCGCGCGATGGTGTTCGGCAAGCTGCCCCACCCGGTGAACATCGCCTTCTGGCGCTCGGTGGGCCATTCGATGAACGATTTCTTCTACGAAAGCTTCCTCGACGAGATCGCCGATGCCGGCGGGCAGGATCCGATGGCCCTGCGCCGCGCCCTGCTCGGCCATTCCGCCCGCCACCTCGCCCTGCTCGACGCGGTGGAGGAGCTCTCCGGCGGCTGGAAGCGCGGGCCCTTCGAGGTGGACGGCCAGACCCGGGCGCGCGGCCTCGCCATGGCCTCGCCCTTCGGCTCGGAAACCGCCACCATCGCCGAGGCCTCGGTGGAGGACGGTGCGGTGAAGGTGCATGACGTCTGGGTGGCCTTCGACCCCGGCAGCGTGGTGAACCCGGCCATCGTGAAGAAGCAGGTCGAATCCGCCGTGGCCCTCGGCCTCTCGGCGGCGCTCTACGAGGAGGTGGTCTACGAGGCCGGCCGCAGGCGCGACCAGAACTACGACACCTACACGATCCTCACGCGCGACGACATGCCGAGGGTGCATGTGACGATCCTGGAGAGCGGCGCGCCGATGGGCGGCGTGGGCGAGCCGGGCCTGCCCGGGGTGCTGCCCGCGGTGGGCAACGCCGTGGCCACCGCCACCGGCCAGCGCCCGCGACGGCTGCCGATGAAGAACCTCTCCTTCTCCTGACCACGACCCGGCGTCCCCTCCGGGGGGCGCCGCGCTCCCCCCGGCATTACTCCGCGCCGCCGAGCAGCTCCCTGCCTCCGGGACGACGGCCGCGCATGCCCGGAACCTCCGGCGGAGACGGCTGGGCGCCTCGCCCCACCCCTGCACCTGCTGCGAGACCCGGGAGCGGCGTGACGCCAGTCCGGTCATTCCCGCAAGCCGCGCGGCCCCCCCGCCCCTCGCCGGTGCGCCTGCAGGACACAGGACACAGGACACAGGACACACCACGCGACCGGTGGATCACAAGACGCAAAGCGCGCCACGCGACGGCGGAGCGCGAAACGCACCCGGATGCCCGCGGCGGGCCGCCGCCGCGAAGCGCGCCTCGACCTCGCGCATCTTCTGCGCCAGCTCGGTGGGCGTGAGCGGCCCCTTGGCGAAGAGGATGTTGGCGAAGGCCACGGTCCAGCGCTCATAGCAGGGCAGGCGGCTGACGACAAAAACATCCTGTTGAGGACGCTGGTAGCGACGAAGAGAGGGAAACGGCGGGAATCAGTGTGCCCACTTTGGGACTGAAATGGCGGAAGGGGTGGGATTCGAACCCACGGATACTCTCGCATCAACGGTTTTCAAGACCGCCGCAATCGACCACTCTGCCACCCTTCCGAGGCGCCCTCTTCTAGCGCCGCTCCGGATCGACGTCCAGAGGATGGGACGCGGCATCATGGCGGGCGGAGGCGGACCCGAGAGCGTGATCCGGCGGGCCTTTCCTTGCCAGTGCCGATTGGGTAGTCTGACACTAGGGTGTCCGGCGCGCCGTCCGAGAAGAGACGCCGCCGGACCGACGGGCAACGGGCAGGCTGCGGACAGTGATGCGGAGGACGAGGTGAAACCGGGAGGCGGCACAGGCCGGACGCTTGTCGTCCTGCTGGGAACCCTGCTGGGCACTTCGGGCTGTGCGGAAATGGAAATCGCCGCGGAGATGCTGAAGTCCACCAGCCGGCCAGCTGCGTCCCAGACCGCCCCCACGCCTGTCCGCCTCTCGCAGAGCGCTGCCCGCGAGACGCCCGCGCCGGAGATCTTCGCCGACCGGATTTCGGCGCGCTGGAACGGGCAGGAGACCATCGGCGGCGTGTGGATCGCGCATCCCGACGCGGGAGATCCCGCCCGGGTGGCGATGACCGACACGCGCTCCGGGCGCAGCGTGACCGGCGCGATGTTCCGCCGCCGTGCGGCAAGTCCGGCCGGGGGCGCGCAACTGTCCTCCGCCGCGGCACGGGCACTCGGCCTGCCGCCGGACCAGCCGGCGCTGCTCGACATCGTCGCGCTGCGCCGCGAGGCGCTGCCGGCCACCGTGATTGCGCGTGCACCGCGCATGACTGATACTTCGCGCGCACCGCGCATGACTGATGCTTCGCACGGAGCGCACGTGCCTGATGCTGCGGGCAATCCGCGCGTGACCGGTCCTGCGCGCATGACCGATGCCGAGCACGCGCCGCGCATGGCTGACCCCGGGCGCGCAGCGCCCACGGCTGACCCCGGGCGCGCGGCGCCCACGAGCGACCCGGCCCGCGCGGGGCACCTGGACGGCCCCGGGCCGCGTGAAGGCACCCTGCTCACGGCCACTGCCGGGCCCCTCCCCGGCGCGGCCGGTACCGGGCGCGGGGGCGTGGCACCGCTCCGGCGCCCGCCGCGCGCGACCGATGGTCAGGCCGCGCCGCGCCGGACAGACGGCGAGCGGATGCCGCGTCGGCCGGAGCCCGCCCCCCGCCTGGCTGTCGGCGACGCGCCGCCGGTTCTGCCGCGGCCGCGCCCGGCCCGGCTGGAGGCGCCGGCCTCCGACGCATCTGGCGGCATCGTGCCCCGGCCCCGGCCGGCCCGCGGCGCCGCTTCCGAAACACCCCTCACCCCGGCGTTCAGCCAGGGCGACACACTGGCCCGGGTCGGATGAACCGCCGCCCCGGCCCCACCGAAGGGAGAGTCTCCATGCGCGGTCTTCTCGCAGCCCTTGCCGCCAGCGGCATCCTGCTCACCAGCCCGGCATCGGCGCTCGATACGTCGGCGCGGGCCGCCTACATGCTCGACTTCGACACCGGCGCCGTGCTGCTGTCCAAGAACGCCGACGTGGAGATGCCGCCGGCCTCCATGTCCAAGCTGATGACCCTCAACATGCTGTTCGAGGCGCTGGCCGACGGGCGCCTGTCGCTCGAGGACCGGTTCCGCGTCTCCGAGAAGGCCTGGCAGATGGGCGGCTCGAAGATGTTCCTGCGCGAGGGCGAGCGGGTGCGCATCGTCGACCTGATCCAGGGCATCATCGTGCAGTCGGGCAACGATGCCTGCGTGGTGGTGGCCGAAGGGCTCGCCGGCTCGGAGGAAGCCTTCGCCCAGCGCATGACCGAGCGCGCGCACGAACTGGGCATGACCGAGAGCACCTTCACCAACGCCTCCGGCTGGCCGGACCCGGGCCAGCGGATGAGCGCGCATGACCTGGTGACCCTGGCCCGGCGCATCATCACCGAGTTCCCGCAGTTCTACCCGTATTTCTCCGAAACCCAGTTCGAGTGGAACGGCGTGAACCAGAGGAACCGCAACCCGCTGCTGTTCCTCAACATCGGCGCAGACGGGCTGAAGACCGGCCACACCCAGGAGGCCGGCTACGGGCTGGTGGGCTCCGCCGTGCGCGGCTCCCAGCGCATCGTGTTCATGATCACCGGGCTGGAGAGCGTGAGCAAGCGCGAGGAGGAGGCCGAGCGCCTCACCTCCTGGGCGTTCCGCGAATTCTCCAACCGCGCGCTGTTCAAGAAGGGCGAGACGCTGGCGGACGCGCAGGTCTGGCTCGGCGCCCAGTCCCGCGTGCCGATGGTCACCGGCAAGGACATCCTGGCCACCCTGCCCTTCGGGGCCGGGGAGAACGTGAAGATCTCGGTGGTCTACGACGGCCCGATCCCCGCGCCGATCGCCGAAGGCCAGGAGATCGGCAGGCTGGTGATCGAGGCGCCCGGGCTGGAGCCGGTGACCGAGCCGCTCTTCGCCGGCCGCGCCGTGGCCGAGGGCGGCTACATCACCCGCATGGAAGTGACCGCGATGAACCTCGTGGGGCGCTTCATCGACATGACCGGCGTGAAGGACATGATCGGCAACGATGACGCCGGGCCCGACACCGCCACCCCGGAGACGGAGGCCGCCGAGTGACGCAGGCGCCGACCGGGCGGTTCATCAGCTTCGAGGGCATCGACGGCTCCGGCAAGTCCACCCAGGCCCGCCTGCTGGCCGAGGCGTTGCGCGGGCAGGGCCGCGAGGTGGTGCTCACCCGCGAGCCCGGCGGCTCGCCCGGGGCGGAGGAGATCCGCCGCCTGGTGCTGGAGGGAGACCCGGGCCGCTGGTCGCCCGAAACCGAGATCCTGCTGTTCACCGCGGCGCGCCGCGACCACCTGGAGCGCACCATCCGCCCGGCGCTGACCCGCGGCGCGGTGGTGATCTCGGACCGGTTCGCCGACAGCACCCGCATGTACCAGGGCAGCTTCCGCGCCAACCTGCGCCCGCTGGTGGACGAGCTGCACCGGCTGATGATCGGCGTGGAGCCGGACCTGACGCTGATCCTGGACGCGGACCCGTCCAGTTCCCTCTCGCGCGGGCTGGCCCGGCAGAGCGGCGAGGACCGGTTCGAGAACATGGGCCTGGCGATGCAGGAGGCGCTGCGCGAGGGCTTCCGCGCGCTCGCCGCCGCCGAGCCGCGCTGCGCGCTGATCGACGCGGCCGGCACGCCGGAAGCGGTGGCCGCGCGCATCGCCGCCGCCGTGCAGGCCCGGCTGGGGGCCTGGGCATGAGCACCGAGGACATCCCCGAGCCGGATCGCGTGGAAGGCGCGCCGCACCCGCGCCGCACCGCCGCGCTCTTCGGCCAGCCTGCCGCCGAGGAGGCCTTCCTCACCGCGCGCGACGCGGGCCGGCTGCACCATGCCTGGCTCATCGCCGGGCCGCGCGGCGTGGGCAAGGCGACGCTGGCCTGGCGCATCGCGCGCAACCTGCTGGCCGGCGCCGGCGGGCCGCTGGACATGGCCCCGGACCAGCCGGTGTTCCGCCGCTGCGCCGCGCTGAGCGAGCCGCGCCTGTTCCTGCTGCGCCGGGCCTGGGACGCGAAGGCCGCCCGCCTGCGCCAGATCATCGACGTGGAGGAAACCCGGCGGCTGAAGACCTTCCTGCAGCTCTCCTCCGCCGACGGCGGCTGGCGGGCGGTGATCGTGGATGCCGCGGAGGAGATGAACACCTCCGCCGCCAACGCCCTGCTGAAGGTGCTGGAGGAGCCCCCCGAGCGCACCGCCTTCCTGCTGGTGTGCCACGCGCCGGCGCGCCTGCTGCCCACCATCCGCTCGCGCTGCCGCGAGCTGCGCTGCGGCCCGCTGGACGCGGCCTCCCTCGCCGCGGCGCTGGACGCGGCGGGGCTGCAGACCGATGACGCCACCGCGCTGGCGGAGCTGTCCGGCGGTTCGGCCGGCGAGGCGATGCGCCTGGCCGCCCACGGCGGCCAGCCGGCATACGAGGAGCTGCTGGCCCTGCTCGCCACCCTGCCCCGGCTGGACCGGCCGCGGATGATCGCCCTCGCGGACAGTTGCGCGGGCCGGGACGCGGCAGAGCGCTACGACATGATGATGCGCCTGGTGCCACTGGCGCTGTCGCGCTTCGCGCGGGCCGGCGCGCTGGGGGCACTGCCGGTGGAGGCGGCGCGCGGCGAGGGCGACCTCATCCGCCGCCTCTCCCCCGGGCCGGGCCCGGCGCGCGCCTGGGCGGAGGCGGTGCAGCGGCTGGGCGAGCGCATGGCCCGGGCCCGCTCGGTGAACCTTGACCCCGGGCAGGTGATGCTCGATACCTTCCTCGACATCGAAACAACCGCGCAGCGGCTCGCCTCCGCTGCCTGAAAGCCTGCACATGACCTCTCCCGCACTGGTGGACAGCCACTGCCACCTCGATTTCCCGGAACTGATGGAAGACCTGCCCGGCGTGCTCTCGCGCGCGGCCGCCGCCGGTGTCACCCGCATGGTGACCATCTGCACGAAACTGCGCACGGAGCCCGCCGTGCGCGCCATCGCGGAGGCGCATGCCCCGGTGTTCTACGCCGCCGGAACCCACCCGATGAGCGCGGCCGAGGAGCCGATGGCCTCGGTGGAGGAGCTGGAGCGCATCGCCCTCCACCCCAAGATGGTCGGCATCGGGGAGACCGGGCTCGACTATCACTACACCGCCGAGAGTGCGGCGGTGCAGCGCGAGAGCCTGCGCATCCACATCGAGGCGGCGCGGCGCACCGGGCTGCCGCTGATCATCCACGCCCGCGCGGCGGATGAGGACATGGCCCGCATCCTCACCGAGGAGCACCGCGCCGGCGCCTACACCTGCGTGATGCACTGCTTCTCCTCCTCGGCCGAGCTGGGCCGCGCGGCGCTGGACCTCGGCTTCTACCTCTCGATGTCGGGCATCGCCGCCTTCCCGCGCTCCGGCGCGCTGCGCGAGATCTTCGCCGCCGCCCCGCGCGAGCGCATCCTGGTGGAGACCGACAGCCCCTACCTCGCGCCGCCGCCGCATCGGGGCAAGCGCAACGAGCCGGGTTTCGTCGCCCTCACCGCGAAAGTGGGCGCGGAGGCCTTCGGCATGGAGGAGGCGGAGTTCGCCGCCCTCACCTCGGCCAATTTCGACCGGCTGTTCACCAAGGCCGCCGCCTGGACCGACACCGGAGCCGACACCGGGACCACCCCCCGGACGGGGGCCTGACGCGTGGCCGAGCTGCGGTTCACCATCCTGGGCTGCGGGTCCTCCGGCGGCGTGCCGCGCCTCGGCGGGCACTGGGGCAACTGCGACCCGGAGAACCCGCGCAACACCCGCCGCCGCTGCTCCATGCTGGTGGAGCGCGAAGGCGAGGGCGGCACCACGCGGGTGCTGATCGACACCTCGCCGGACATGCGCGCCCAGTTGCTGGACGCCGGCATCGGCCATCTGGACGCGGTGCTCTACACCCATGAGCACGCCGACCACGTGCACGGGCTGGACGACCTGCGCATGATCGTGATGAACCGCCGCTCGCGCCTGCCGGTCTGGGCGGATGCGAAGACCCAGGCCGCGCTGCTGGAGCGCTTCGGCTACGCCTTCCTGCAGCCCGAGGGCAGCCCCTACCCGCCGATCCTCGAGCTCAACACCATCGAGGGCGACGTGACCATCGACGGCGCCGGCGGCCCGATCACCGCGCGGCCCTTCCTGGTCAACCACGGCGCCATCGACGCGCTCGGCTTCCGCATCGGCCCGCTCGCCTACCTGCCGGACGTGAAGGAGATCTACGCCCCGGCCTGGGAGGCGCTGCAGGACCTGGACTGCTGGGTGCTGGACGCGCTGCGCTACGCGCCGCACCCGACACATGCCCATCTGGCCCTCGCGCTGGAGTGGATCGCCCGCGCGCAGCCGCGCCGCGCCGTGCTCACCAACCTGCACAACGACCTCGACCATGACCGGCTGGACGCGGAGACGGCGGAGACCATCCGCCCGGCCTTCGACGGCATGGTGATCACCTGCACGCTCTGACCCGGCCGGCCGCGCCCGGCCCGAGCAGGGCGCACCATCCCCCCGGGACACCCGGCACCGGCACCCCGCCGCAGCGCCCGGAAAGCCCCCACCTGCCGGAGAGAGACCCTTGCTGGACATCCTGATCACCGTGATCCCGGTTTTCCTCGTCATCGGCGCGGGATATCTCGCAGTGCGGCTGAAGTACTTCTCCCAGTCCGCGGTGGACGGGCTGATGGTGTTCACCCAGGGCTTCGCGGTGCCCTGCCTGCTGTTCTCGGCCGTGGCGAAGCTGGACCTGGGCGAGATGTTCGACCCGAGGCTGCTGGTCTCCTTCTATTCCGGCGCCACCATAGCCTTCGCGATCGGCATCGCAGGGGCTCTCTTCGTGTTCCGCCGCCGCCCGGGCGAAGCGGTGGCCGTGGCCTTCGGGGCGCTGTTCTCGAACTCGGTGCTGCTGGGCCTGCCGATCATGTCGCGCGCCTTCGGCGAGAGCGCGCTGGCGCCGAACTTCGCCATCATCTCCATCCACGCGCCCTTCTGCTACCTGCTGGGCATCACCGCGATGGAAATGGCCCGCGCCGATGGCCGTGGCGCGCTGGAGACCGCCCGCGCCGTGCTGCGCGCGATGTTCCGCAACGCGCTGATGATCGGGCTGTTCCTCGGCCTCGCGACGAACCTCTCCGGCCTCCCCCTGCCCGAACCGGTCTGGGCGGCGATCGAGATGGTCGCGCGCTCCGCCCTGCCGGCGGCGCTGTTCGGGCTGGGCGGCGTGCTTACCCGCTACGCGCTGCGCGACTCGCTGGGCGAGGCGGCGATGATCTCCGGCCTGTCGCTGATCGTGCACCCGGCCATCGCCTGGTTCCTCGGCAGCCAGGTGTTCGACCTGCCGCAGGGCTTCGTGAACTCGCTGGTGATGACGGCGGCGATGGCCCCGGGCGTGAACGCCTATGTCTTCGCCAACATCTACGACCGCGGCAAGGGCGCGGCGGCAAGCGCCCTCCTGCTCGCCACCGGCCTGTCGGTGATCACCGCCTCGGGCTGGCTCTACCTGCTGCGGCACTGAGGCCCCGGGGCGCGCGGCCCGTTCCGGGCAGAGCGGCGGCGGCGCAAGGCCCGCCGCCGCGCCCCGGCGTCAGAAGTCCTTCAGCGCGTCGAAATCCATCATCTCCAGATAGGCCACCTTCTCCGCCTCCGGGGCCGAGCCGGAGACCTGCACCAGCACCCGCCCGCCGATGAACCCGGTGATCTGCCCGTCGGCGCTGACGAACTTCTCCCCGCCGATGCGGGTGAGCCGGCCCATCGAACCCATCATCGCCGTGGAGCCGAACATCGCCCCCATCGAGGCGACCATGGCATTGTCGGCCATCAGCTGCACGGTCACGTCGTCGCTGCCGTTGGTATAGGTGGCCCCGGCCACCACGCCGCCGCCGAAAGCCGCGGCGGATTGCGGCTCGTCCACCTCCCGCTCCCAGCCGTCGCGGGCCGGCGGCAGGAAGTCGGTCATCCCCTGCGCCTTCATCTGGCCCAGAAGCTGCGAGGCATAGTCGAGCTCATCCTTCGCCCCGGCGACATCGCCGCCGTTGTAGGCCGCGAGGGCGGCTTCGATGCTGTCGGAGATCTCGTCGGCGGAGGCGGCGAGGGGCGCCGCCAGCAGGACCGCGGCGGCCAGGCAAATGTGTCTCATGGCAAGGACGTCTCCCGGTGAGGTGCCGGGGGCGCGCGCCGCCCCTCAGGCCTGCGCCGAACTATCCGCCACCCCGCGACGCCGGTAAAGCCTGCGCCGCCCGCGGCGTGCGAAATCACACGTCGCGGCCGCAGGGGGCGCGCGGTCAGCCCCCGCGGCCCGGGGGCCGGGGGCCGGGGGCCGGGGGCCGGGGGCCGGGAAGAGGCTCGCAGGGGGGAGTGAGGGAGGCAAGCGGGGGGCGGCGCCCCTCAGTTGCCACCGTGGTTCTGGAACAGCTTGCCGCGCTCGGTGACCAGCAGGATGCCGATTGAGACGATGCCGCAAACCGCGTAGCCGGTGACCAGCGGCCCGCCGGTGCCGTCGAAGGCCTGCCCGATCGTGTAGCCGATGACCGCGCCGGTGAGCGTGGTCACGCAGCCGATGATGGAGGAGCCGATGCCGGCCACATGGCCCAGCGGCGCCATTGCCAGCGCGTTGAAGTTGGAGAACACCATGCCCACGAACAGCATCGTGCAGGTCATCAGCGGGATGAACACCCAGCCGGTGAGCACGCCGGCGTGGTGGCAGGCCAGCATCACGAAGCCCAGCGCCGTGTAGGCGCAGGTGGCGCCGTGGCTGAGCATCCGCATGCCCATCCGCTCCACGAGCCGCGAATTGGTGAAGGAGGAGATGCCGAGCGACAGCGCGGTGAGCGCGAACATCGCCGGGAACCACGAGCCCATGCCGTACACCCCGACCAGCAGCTGCTGGGAGGAGTTGATGAAGCCGAACAGCGCCCCGAAGAACGTGCCCGCCGCCAGCATGTAGCCCAGCGCCTGGCGCGAGGTCAGCACGGTGGAGACGGCGCGCAGGATGGAACCGAGCTCGATGGCGCGCTTGTCCTCCGGCCGCATCGTCTCCGGCAGGCGCACCGAGATGAACGCGATGAGCCCGAGCCCGTAGAGCCCCAGGAGCACGAACACCCAGTGCCAGGACACCGCGAACATGATGGTCTGGCCCAGCAGCGGCGCGATGACCGGGGCGGCCATGAAGGCCATCATCGCCAGCGACATGATGCGCGCCATGCCCCGGCCCTGATAGCAGTCCCGCAGGGTGGCGGTGGCGATGACGCGCGGCGCGGCCGCGCCCATGCCCTGCACCAGTCGGCCGATCAGCAGCGCCTCCATCGACTGGGAGAAGGCGATGAAGAAGGCCGCGAGCGTGTAGACCGCGAGCCCGAGCAGCAGCACGGGCTTGCGCCCGAACCGGTCCGCGAAGATCCCGACGCAGAGCTGCATGCCGCCGAACCCGATGAGATAGGCGGTGATCACCGTCTGCATCCGGTTCTGGTCGGTCACGCCGAGGCTGTCGGCCATCACCTCGAGGCCGGGCAGCATGATGTCCGTCGCGAGCGCGTTCAGGGCCATCAGCAGGGCGATGACGATCACGAAGCCGTTGGTCGACAACGGCGCATGACGAGGGAGCTCCGGTGCCACGCCGGGCCCCGCAGCTGAAATGTCGGTGGTGCTCATGCGGCCAGTCTATAGAGGGAAGCGGCGGCTTCGCCAATCCCGCCGCGCGCATGGCAGGGGCGCCCCCGGCGCATGGCTCGGCGCGCAAGCGTTCCTTGCCCGCCCGACATGCCGCCGGCGGGGCTCCTTCGCGCCCGGCGAAGGGAGAGGCCTTCAGGTGGCGTTTCCTCCGGGAGCCGTGTTCTCCGGCCCCTTCCCTGCAGACGTCACCGGCCCGGTGCCGGTTCAGTGATCGTAGGTCACGCTGCGCAGACGGTCTTCCCGGCGCACCGGCACGAAGCCGCATTTCTGGTACAGCGGCAGCGCGGCCGGGTGGTCGAGCGTGCAGGTGTTCACGGTCAGCTTCCGGGTGCCGGGACGGTCCCAGCCCGTGTGGATGGCCGTGCGCAGGAACCAGCCGCCCAGCCCTGCCCCCACAGCTTCCGGCATCAGGCCGAAATAGGCAAGGTCGCACACGCCGTCCACGCGGCTGTCGAGCATGAAGAACCCGGCGCTCCAGCCCTGGCGCATCAGGGTGTAGATGGTCACGTCCGGGTGCGAGACGAAGGCCTCCAGCTCCGCCGCGGGGCGCTTCTGCCAGTCGTCCCACTGGTACGCGGCGCCCACGCCCTCGTAGAGCGAGAGGAACCAGCGCACCGGCGGGGCCTCCGCCGCCAGCAGCATGGTCGGCACGGTTCCGGGCAGCGAGGGGCGCGGCCAGGAGGGGCGCTCCGCCATCTCCAGCCAGGTCACCGTGTAGGCGTCCTGCGCGACCTCACTCACCGGTGGCCACCTTCAGGTCGCCGTACATGCCCCATTCGGCCCAGGACCCGTCGTAGAGCGCGTGGCGGCGGTGGCCCGTGCGCTCCAGCGCGAGGCTCAGGATCGCCGCGGTCACCCCGGAGCCGCAGGTGGTGACGACCGGTTTCGCCAGGTCCACGCCCGCGGCCTCGAACACCGCGCGCAGCGCCTCGGCGTCCTTCATCGTGCCGTCCTCGTTCAGCACGCTGCGGTAATGGACATTCTTCGAACCGGGGATGTGGCCGGAGCGCAGGCCGGCACGGGCTTCCTTCTCCTCGCCCCGGAAGCGGGCGGGGGCGCGGGCGTCGACGATCTGCTCCTCGCCCAGCTTCGCGGCGCGGGCCACCTGCGTCACGTCGCGCACCAGGGCCGCGTTGCGCCGGGCGGTGAAGTGGCGGTCGCGCAGCACCGGGGTGCCGTCTTCCAGCGGCCGGCCCTCGGCCTTCCACTTCGGCAGGCCGCCGTCCAGCACCGCCACGTCGGACTTGCCGAACAGCCGGAAGGTCCACCACACCCGGGCGGCGGAGAACAGGCCGGAGCTGTCGTAGACCACCACGCGGTAGCCGTCGCCGATGCCCAGCGCGCGCATGCGGGAGATGAACTTCTCCACCGGCGGCGCCATGTGCGGCAGGGGGGACTGGTTGTCGGAGATCTCGTCGATGTCGAAGAAGATCGCCCCGGGGATGTGCCCGGCGAGATATTCCGCCTTCGGGTCCCGGCCCTCGGAGGGCAGGAACCACGAAGCGTCCAGGACCTTCACGTCCGGCGCGCCGAGGTGGGCTTCAAGCCAGTCCGTGCTCACGAGCAGGTGTGGGTCGCTGCCAGCCATGGATGCGTCTCTCTTCCGTCCGAAATCCGTCTGCACCGGTGGTACTGACTGTGCGGCGGGAGTGCAAGCTTCAGGCAGTCGCGGCCCGCCGGCTCAGCTGTTGCTCCACAAGCGTTTCGAATAGGCCTCGTCGATGCCCATGTCGACCTTCGCGCTGTCGGCGGCCTCGATCACGCCGGCCTCCTCGAACACCTTGCCGAAGGAGACGCGCCGGCGCTCGGGCCAGGTTTCCGGCTTCCACAACCCGGCGCGCAGGAAGGAGCGGGCGCAGTGGAAGAAGGCGCGCTCCACCTCGATGCGGATGCCCAGCAGCGCGGGCTTGGCCGGCAGGCTCATCGCCGCGCACAGCTCCGGGTCGTCGTCCAGGCTGGCGCGTCCGGAGATGCGCAGCGTCTCCGAGGTGCCCGGCAGCAGCACCAGCAACCCGGCATGGCCGGTGGCGATGATGTTGCGCAGGCCGATGGCCATGTTGTTGCCCGTGCGCTCCGGCACCACCACGCACGTGGGGGACTCCACCCGGATGAAGCCCGGCACGTCGCCCTTGGGCGAGGCCTCCGGCCGGCCCTCGGCGTCCGAGGTGGTGAGCACCGCGAAGGGCGCCGCGGCGAGGAAGTCCAGCGCCTGGCTGTCGAGCAGCGGCCGCACCTTCGCGAAGGTCCGCGGCCCGGGTTCGGGAAGGATGGCGCGCAGCGCCTCCACGGTGTCGATCCGTGCCATGCTCAGGGGTCTCCTCTCACCGGTGCGCGGCCCGCGCGGGGGGGGGCGGCGTTGCGACATCACCCTGCCAGCGCCGGCCGGCGCCGTCCAGCCCGCGCCCCGGGCTTTGGCTCATGCGCGACGGAAGACGGCCCCGGCGGACATCTCGCCCTCCGGCGCCACCAGCCCCCGCTGCACCAGGTCCAGCAGATGCGCCAGCACGTTGCGCCGCGCCGCCGGCAGCAGCCGCGCGTCGAGCCCGGAATAGATGCGCTCGGCCAGCACCGCCGGCGTGGCCGGGCCGCGCTCCAGCGCCGCGCGGATCTGCGCCTCGCGCTGCTGGCGGTGGGAGAGCACATGGGCCACCAGCGCCGCCGGCTCCGCCACCGGCGCGCCGTGGCCGGGGTAGTACACCCGGTCGTCGCGCTCCTGCAGGCGGCGCAGCGAGGTCATGAAGGCTGCGAGGTCCCCCTCGGGCGGGGAGACCAGCGTGGTCGCCCAGCCCATCACGTGATCGCCGGAGAACAGCGCCCCCTCCCCCTCCAGCGCGAAGCTCAGGTGGTTGGAGAGGTGCCCGGGCGTGTGCAGCGCGGTGAGGGCCCAGCCGGAGCCCGACACCCGGTCGCCCTCGCCCAGCGCGATGTCGGGGGCGAAGCCATGGTCCGCGCCCTCGCCGCCGCCGAGCTCCGCGCCCGAGGCGGCGAGCGCCTGCATCTGCGCGCTCATGCCCGCGCCGTGCGGCCCGAAGCCGAACACCGGCGCCCCGGTGCGCGCGCGCATCCGCGCCGCCAGCGGCGAGTGGTCGGAGTGGGAATGGGTCACCAGGATGTGGCTGATGCGCTCCCCCGCCGCGAGCACGGCGCAGAGCGCTTCGAAATGCGCCGGGTCGTCCGGGCCCGGGTCGATCAGCGCGACATCCCCCTCGCCGACGAGATAGCTGCGCGTGCCGGTGAAGGTCATCGGCCCGGCATTGGGCGCGGTGATCACGCGCACACCCGGGGCGAGGCGCTCGATCACGCCATGCACCGGGCGGTGATCGGTGATGAAAGGTGACGGCATTTCGGCCTCCTCCCGGCTTGCCGGCCCGCAGGCCGGGCGCTAGCTTATCGCGATGAAACTGCCATGGCTCAAGCGCTACCTGCCCCGCAGCCTGTTCTCCCGGACATTGCTGATCTTCGCGGTTCCCATCATCACCGTGCAGCTGGTGGTGACCGTGCTGTTCATCCAGCGCCACTATGCCGGCGTGACCGAGCAGATGACCCAGGCCGTGGCCGTGGAGCTGATCTATGCCGCGGAGACGGTGGAGGCCGCACCGGACGCCGAGGAGGCCCAGAAGCGGCTCGATGCGCTGGCGATCCCGCTGGGCCTGTTCCTCACCCTGGAGGACGGCACCATCCGGCAGCGCGATTCGGTGGCCTTCTACGATGTCTCCGGCAGCGCGCTGGTCGACACGCTGGCCGACCGCATCCAGCGGCCCCTCGCCATCGACATCAACTCCGATGACAAGGTGGTCTTCGTGCGCATCCAGACGCAGAAGGGCGTCCTGGCCGCCGAGGTGCCGCGCCGGCGGATGGTGGCCTCGAACCCGCATCTGCTGCTGGTCTGGATGCTGGTGACCTCGGCGGTGCTGAGCGCCATCGCGGTGCTGTTCCTGCGCAACCAGGTGAAGCCGATCCGCCAGCTGGCTCATGCCGCGGAGGAGTTCGGCAAGGGCCGCACGGTGCGGTTCCGCCCCGCCGGAGCGGAGGAGATCCGCCGCGCCGGCGCCGCCTTCCTGTCGATGCGCGCCCGCATCGAGCGCCAGATCGACCAGCGCACCCGGATGCTCTCGGGCGTGAGCCATGACCTGCGCACGCCGCTCACCCGGATGAAGCTCGCCCTCGCCGTGGCCGACCCCGGCCTGGAGGTGGAGGAACTGGGCCGCGACGTGGACGAGATGGAGCGCATGCTCGAGGGCTTCCTCGCCTTCGCGCGCGGCGAGGGGGCGGAGGAGGCGGAGGAGACCGACCCGATCGCCATCGCCGAGTTGATCGGCTCGGACACCCGCCGCACCGGCCGGTCCATCGCGGTGGCCAGCACCTCCGACACGCCGCAGAACGGGCTGGTGCTGCTGCGCCCGGTCGCGGTAAAGCGCTCGGTGCAGAACCTCGTCGACAATGCGCTCACCTATGGCGGGCAGGTGGCGCTGGCGGTGCGCCTGCTGCCGAAATTCGTGGAATTCATCGTGGAGGACGACGGGCCCGGCATCGACGAGGCCGCCCGCGAGGAGGCGATGCGCCCCTTCGTGCGCCTCGACCGCGCCCGCAACCAGGATGCCGGCGGCGGCGTGGGGCTGGGCCTGTCCATCGCGATGGACGTGGCGCGCAGCCACGGCGGCACGCTGGAACTGGGCCACAGCGACCGCCTCGGCGGCCTGCGCGCCGTGCTGCGCCTTCCGCGCTGACGGCGCCCACCCGGACGCCGCTGCCGCCCCCCAGCCCCGGCTCCGCGCCGTCGCGCATACCGCGCCGCGTCGCGCATACCGCGCCGCACCGCGCCCCGCGCCGTCGTGCGCACAGCGCCCCACCGCGCCGGACATCGCGGCCGGAGCGCTCCCAGCGCAGCGGCCCGATCAAAGCGCCCCCTCCCGGGCCCCGACGACGACCCTCACTCCCGAGCGGGTGGCGCGACCGGCGCAGCCGCCGGATCCGCCGCGCCGCACCCGGTGACCGGCCCCCGCGCGCCATGGCACGCCAGCTCTCCCGGCCGGTCGCGGCATCGGGTGCTCCGCCGCATCCGGCGCCTGACCGGACGGCACCGCCCGTGCCCCGCCGGAGGTCGGCGCCGGCGCTCCTGGCAGCCGCTCGCGGCTGCCCTTCTGCGGGCCTGCCCGCAGAAGCTGCGCGCGGGCCCGCCCGCGCGCGGGGGAGCGCTCCCGCTCCTGCCCGGCCGGTCACCCTGCGGGAACGTGGTCAGGTCAGCGCTGCGCCACCTGCCAGCGCGGGTTGATCCAGGGTTGGACGTTCTCGCGCGCCAGCGGCTGGCGACCGAGGATATGGTCCGCCACCTTCTCGCCCACCAGGATCGACGGCGCGTTGAGATTGCCGTTGGTGATGCGCGGGAAGATCGAGCTGTCGGCCACGCGCAGCCCGTCCACGCCGATCACCCGGGCTTCCGGGTCGACCACCGACATCGGGTCCGACGCCCGGCCCATGCGCACGGTGCCGCAGGGGTGATAGGCGCTCTCGACATGCTCGCGGATGAAACCGTCGAGCTCGTCATCGCTCTGCACATGGGCGCCGGGCTGGATCTCCTTGCCGCGGAAGGGCGCGAAGGCCTCCTGGCCGAAGATCTCCCGCGTCAGCCGGATGCAGGTGCGGAAATCCTCCCAGTCCTGCGCGGCGCTCATGTAGTTGAAGCGGATCTCCGGCGCCTCCTCCGGATCGGCCGAGCGCAGGGTGACGGCCCCGCGCGAGGGCGAGCGCATCGGGCCGACATGGGCCTGGAAGCCGTGCCCCTCCGCCGCCGCCTTCCCGTCATAGCGCACGGCGAAGGGCAGGAAATGGTACTGGATGTCCGGGTATTCCACGCCGGGCCGCGAGCGGATGAAGGCTGCGCTCTCGAACTGGTTCGAGGCGCCCAGCCCGGTGCCCGTGAGCAGCCATTGCGCCCCGATCAGCGCCTTGGAGACGAGGTTCCAGTGCTTGTAGAGGGTGATCGGCTGGGTGCAGGCCTGCTGGATGTAGAGCTCCAGGTGGTCCTGCAGGTTCTGGCCCACGCCGGGCCGGTCGGCGACCACGGGAATGCCGTGCCCGGCCAGATGCGCGCCGGGGCCGATGCCGGAGAGCATCAGCAGCTTGGGCGAGTTGAAGGCCGAGGCGCAGACGATCACCTCGCGCCGGGCGCGGAGGATCTCCAACCGGCCGCCGCGCGACACTTCCACCCCGGTCGCGCGGCCGTTCTCGATCACGATGCGGCGGGCGAGACCGCGGGTGACGGCGCAGTTCGGGCGGCGCAGGGCGGGCTTGAGATAGGCTTTCGCCGCCGACCAGCGCCGGCCCTTCCAGACCGTCTGCTCCATCGGGCCGAAGCCCTCCTGCTTCTCGCCGTTGTAATCGTCGGTGAGCTCGTAGCCCGCCTGGCCACCGGCCTCGACGAAGGCGCGGAACAGCGGGTTCGCGCGCGGGCCGCGGGTGACATGCAGCGGGCCGTCCTTGCCGCGCCAGTCCGCGTCGCCGCCATGGCCGCCGGAATGCCAGCTCTCCATCCGGCGGAAATAGGGCAGCACATCGGCATAGGCCCAGCCGTTCGCGCCCATCTCCTCCCAGGTGTCGTAGTCGCGCGCATGGCCGCGCACATAGACCATGCCGTTGATCGAGGAGGAGCCGCCGATCACCTTGCCGCGCGGCGCGGCCAGGCGCCGGCCGCCCAGGTGCGGCTCGGGCTCGGACTGGTAGCCCCAGTCGTAGCGCGACATGTTCATCGGGTAGCTCAGCGCGCCGGGCATCTGGATGAGCGGCCCGGCATCGGTGCCGCCGTATTCGATGACCATCACCGAGCGCGTGCCATCCTCGCTCAGCCGTGCGGCGAGCGCCGAGCCCGCCGAGCCGGAGCCGACGATGACGTAATCCGCCTCGCCGACATACTCGATACCACCGCCTGTCATTCGCCCCTCGGGAAACGCTGGCCCTCTTCGAGGACGTTGAGATCCATGTGATTGCGCATGTACCGCTCCGACGCCTTCTGGAGCGGCTGGTAGTCCCAGGGAAAATAGGCGCCATTGCGCAAGGCTTCGTAAACGACCCAGCGCCGGGCCTGGCTTTCGCGCACCTGGGCGTCGAACCGGGCGAGGTCCCAGCGGGCGTCCGCGAGGGCGCGCATAGAGGCGAGCTCCTGCGCGTGCTCCGGGGCCTCGGCGAGGTTCACCGCCTCCTCCGGGTCGGCCGCGAGGTCGAAGAGCTGCTCGGGGTCCAGCGCGCAGCGCACGTATTTCCAGCGCCCCCGCACCAGGCCGACCAGCGGGGCGAAGGAGCCCTCGGCGGCATACTCCATCGGCACCGGGGCGCGCGGCCCGCCGGCGGCCACCGGCACCAGGCTCTCGCCATCGGTCCAGGGCATCACCTCGTCGAGCGAGACCCCGGCGAGATCGGCGAGCGTCGGCGTCACGTCCAGCGTGGAGACCGGCGTTTCCACCAGACCGGGCGCCATGCCGGGGGCGGAGACCATCAGCGGCACCCGGGCGGAGCCCTCGCGGAAACTCATCTTGAACCACATGCCGCGCTCTCCGAGCATGTCGCCATGGTCGGAGAGGAAGACCACGATCGCCTCCTGCCGGCTCGCCTCCAGCGCCGCGAGGATCTCGCCCACCTTGTCGTCGATGTAGGAGATGTTGGCGAAATAGGCCCGGCGCGCCCGGCGCACCTGCTCAGGGCTGATGTCGAACTTCGTGTAGTCGTTCGAATCGAGCAGACGCTTCGAATGCGGGTCCTGGTCCTCGTAGGGAACGAAGCCGGTCGCGGGGTCGAGATGGGCGCAATCCTCGTAGAGGTCCCAGTATTTCTTGCGGGCCACGTAGGGGTCATGCGGGTGGGTGAAGCTCACCCCGAGGCACCAGGGCCTCGCGTCATGGCCGCGCGAGAGATCGTAGATCTTGCGCACCGCGTGGTAGGCCACCTCGTCGTCATACTCGAGCTGGTTGGTGATCTCGGCGACGCCGGCGCCGGTGACGGAACCCATGTTGTGATACCACCAGTCGATGCGCTCGCCGGGCTTGCGGTAATCCGGGGTCCAGCCGAAATCGGCGGGGTAGATGTCGGTGGTCAGCCGCTCCTCGAAGCCGTGAAGCTGGTCGGGCCCGACGAAATGCATCTTGCCCGAGAGCGCGGTCTGGTAGCCGGCGCGGCGCAGGTGATGGGCGAAGGTGGGGATGTCGGAGGCGTATTCGGCCGCGTTGTCATAGACCCGCGTGCGCGAGGGCAGCTGGCCGGCCATGAAGCTCGCCCGCGCCGGCGCGCAGAGCGGCGAGGCCGTGTAGGCCTGCGCGAAACGCGCCGAGCGGGCGGCCAGCGCCTTGAGGTTCGGGGCGTGCAGCCAGTCGGCCGGGCCGTCGGGGAACAGGGTTCCGTTCACCTGGTCGGCCATCAGCACAAGGATGTTGGGGCGGGTCATGCGAGGGTCTCCGTATCGGAAACGGATCGGGCCACGAATGCCTCGATGCGGGCCACGGCGGCCTCGGTCGCCGCTTCGGGGCGGCCGAGGGCGCGGCGCAGGTAATAGCCGTCGATCATCGCGCCGGTGTCGCGGGCAATCTCGCGCGCCAGCGGCCGGGGCAGCATCCGGCCCAGCGCATGGGCAAGGTTGCTCTGCATCCGGCTGTGGTAGAGCGCCAGCAGGTGCTGGGCGGCGGGCTCGGTCTGGGCCTGCATGTAGAAGGCGAGCCAGGCGGAGACCACCTCGGGCCGGAACTGCCCGGTGGACAGGTTCGCCCGCACGATGGCGCTCACCCGTTCCATGGGCGTGCGCGCCCCAGCGAGCTGCTCGCGCACGTCGCGCCCCAGCTGGCGGTAGAGCTCACGCATCGTGGCCGAGAGCAGTTGCTCCTTCGAGCCGAAGTAATGATGCGCGAGGCCGGTGGAGACCTTCGCCTCCCGTGCAATCGCCCCGATCGTCACCTTGCAGTAGCCCTCGGAGTGGATGGCGCGGATCGTGGCTTCGATCAGCGCCTTGCGGCGGATCGGCTCCATTCCCTGTTTCGGCATAGGATTCGCCTCCGGCTGCTGGTGGATCGGAAGCCCCAGACCTATCTTTTATTGAATGTTCGTTCAATATAAAATTGACCAGACGCCCGACCCGTGCTTGCATTGACCCGGGAGCGCTCCCGCGAGAGGATGCGCCGCGACAGAGACAACAGGAGATCCGCCTCATGAAACTGCCCGCCGCAGCCCTCGCCACCTCGCTTGCCGCCTGCCTGGCCCTGCCTGCCTTCGCCGCCGAGCCGGAGAGCTGCAGCACCGTGCGCCTCTCCGACGTCGGCTGGACCGACATCACCGCCACCACCGGCGTCGCGAGCGTGCTGCTCGAGGCGCTGGGCTACGAGCCGGACGTGAAGATCCTCTCCGTGCCGGTCACCTATGCCTCGATGGAGAAGGGCGACATCGACGTCTTCCTCGGCAACTGGATGCCCACCATGGAGGGCGACATCGCCAAGTACCGCGACGCGGGCACGGTGGACACGGTGCGCGAGAACCTGGAGGGCGCGAAATACACCCTCGCGGTGAACGCCGCCGCCGCGAAGCTGGGCATCAGGGATTTCGCCGACATCGCCGCGCATGCCGACGAGCTGGACGGCAAGATCTACGGGATCGAGCCGGGCAATGACGGCAACCGCCTGATCCTCGACATGATCAAGACCGACGCCTTCGGGCTGGGCAAGTTCGAGGTGGTCGAGAGCTCGGAGCAGGGCATGCTGGCCCAAGTGGAGCGCAACACCGACCGCGACGAGCCCATCGTGTTCCTCGGCTGGGAACCGCACCCGATGAACGCCAATTTCGACATGACCTACCTCACCGGCGGCGACGACTACTTCGGCCCGGATCTCGGCGGCGCCACGGTCTACACCAACACCCGCGCGGGCTACGTGGCCGAGTGCCCGAATGTCGGCAAGCTGCTGGAGAACCTCAAGTTCACCCTGCCGATGGAGAACGAGATCATGGGCGCCATCCTCGATGGCGGCGATGACCCGGAGACGGCCGCCAGCACCTGGCTCTCCGCCCACCCGGACACGCTGGGCCCCTGGCTCGAGGGCGTGACCACCATCGACGGCGGCGACGCCATGGCCGCGGTGAAGAGCGAACTCGGGCTCTGACGCCCCCGGGGCGACCCCGCGCCGCCCCGCCCGCCCTTGCCGCCCCGCCCGGGCGGATCACCAGCGCCCGACGCCGGGCGCACCGGCCCTCCACCCTACCCCGTGCCCGGGAGGCGTCCGGCCCGGCCCCGGAGCCCCCCCGCCCGTCGCCCGCGCCCGAGCCGACCACGCCCGACGGCCCCCGGGGCGCCGAGACGGACCGGCCCGCCCCCCCCCCGGCAGGCCGTCGCGGAGCCGACGGAGGGCCTCCGGCCCCGGGCGCGTCCTTCATGCCGGCGCAGCCGGACCTGACAGGCGGGGGGCGCCCCGCAGAGGGTGGACCGGGGCGGGACCGGCTGGTCGGAAACCTTCCCGGCCTGTCCGGGCCCGGCCCCGCCGAAGCGGGCGGTCGCGGCGCGGCGGCCCGGATGTTGACTGACCATGACGGCGGCGGGCCGCATCCGGCCTGCCCCCGCCTCACCCGAACCCGACTGCCCGCGCCCGCCCCCCCCGGAGGCCGGTCACGCCCCCCGGAGCGCGCGCCCCGACCCCGACCGCGAGAGGACCCCGCATGGAGTGGCTGACAGACCACAAGATCCCGCTCGGCAACTGGACGGCCGCGCTGTTCAAATGGATCACGAAGCATTTCGCCTGGGCCTTCGATGCGGTGGCCGACGCGCTGGACTGGATCATCGAGGCGGTGCTCTGGCTGCTGAACGTGCCGCACCCGCTGCTGCTGATCGCGATCTTCGTGGCCTTCGCCTGGTGGCTGCAACGCTCATGGAAGATCTGCCTGTTCGTGGGCCTGGGCTTCCTGTTCTGCATGAACCAGGGTTACTGGAAGGAAACCCTGGAGACGCTGTCGCTGGTCTCGCTCGCCTGCGCGCTGTGCATGGCCATCGGCGTGCCGCTGGGCATCTACGGCGCGCACCGGCCCCGGGTGTGGCAGTTCATGCTGCCGGTGCTGGACCTGATGCAGACCGTGCCGGCCTTCGTCTACCTCATCCCGATCATCGTGGCCTTCGGGCTGGGCATGGTGCCGGGGCTGATCGCCACGGTGATCTTCGTGCTGCCGGCCTCCATCCGGCTCACGCACCTGGGGATCTCCACCACGCCGCCGGCGCTGATCGAGGCCGCGCAGGCCTTCGGCGCCACCCGCAGGCAGGTGCTGTGGAAGGTGGAGGTGCCCTCGGCGCTGCCGCAGATCATGGCCGGGCTGAACCAGACCATCATGCTCTCGCTCTCCATGGTGGTGATCGCCGGGCTGGTGGCCGCCGACGGGCTGGGCGTGCCGGTGATCCGGGCGCTGAACCGGGTGAACGCGGCGCGCGGCTTCGAGAGCGGCTTCGTGATCGCGGTGGTCGCGATCATGCTGGCGCGGATGTTCCAGAGGAAGGACGGCAAATGAGCGCGGTTGTCTTCGACGCGGTGAACATCGTCTTCGGCGAGACGCCGCTGAGCGCCCTGCCGCTGATGGACGCCGGGCAGAGCCGGGCGAGGATCCAGGCCGATACCGGGCAGATCCTGGGCGTGCACGACTGCTCGC
Organism: Paroceanicella profunda; assembly: GCF_005887635.2. GTDB lineage: Bacteria > Pseudomonadota > Alphaproteobacteria > Rhodobacterales > Rhodobacteraceae > Paroceanicella > Paroceanicella profunda. The sequence continues at coordinate 572,752 of NZ_CP040818.1, forward strand.
TGGACGTGGCGCAGGGCGAGATCCTGGTGCTGATGGGCCTCTCGGGCTCCGGCAAGTCCACCCTGCTGCGCGCGGTGAACGGGCTGAACCCGGTGTGCCGCGGCGAGGTGCGGGTGAATGACGGCGGCGAGATGGTCTCCGTCACCCATGCCGACGCGGCGACGCTGCGGCGCCTGCGGCTCACCCGCATCGCGATGGTGTTCCAGCAGTTCGGCCTGCTGCCCTGGCGCTCGGTGGCCGACAACGTGGGGCTGGGGCTGGAGCTGGGCGGGATGGACCGGGCCACGCGCGAGGCGCGGGTGCGCGCGCAGCTCGCACTGGTGAACCTGTCGGACTGGGCGACACGCCGGGTGGGCGAGCTGTCGGGCGGCATGCAGCAGCGCGTGGGGCTGGCGCGCGCCTTCGCCACCGAAGCGCCGATCCTGCTGATGGACGAGCCCTTCTCCGCCCTCGACCCGCTGATCCGCACGCGCCTGCAGGACGAACTGCTGCAACTGCAGAAGAACCTCAGGCGCACCATCATCTTCGTGAGCCATGACCTGGACGAGGCCTTCAAGATCGGCGACCGGATCGCGATCATGGAGGGCGGGCGCATCGTGCAATGCGGCACGCCGCAGGAGATCGTGCGCAAGCCGGCGGATGCCTACGTGGCCGAGTTCGTGCAGCACATGAACCCGCTGGGCGTGCTGCGCGCCGGGGCGATCGCCCGGGCGCTGGACGGGCCCCCGCCCCCGGACAGCATCGCGGTGGAGGCGGAGACACCGCTGCGCGAGGTGATCGCACTGCGGCTCGACGGCGGGCGGGAGATCGTGGTGACCCGCGACGGCGCGCCGGTGGGACGGATCGGCGAGGCGGAGATCCTCGGCGCGCTGGCGGGAGCCGGACGCACGGACGGCGAGGAACGTCCCGTCGGGGGCATCTAGCCCCCTCGGGCCGTCGACGGCCCGCCCCGCACTCAGCGCGGGGCGGAAGACCGAGCGCCCGGGCCGCGGCGCCCCCCCCCGGGACGGAGCACCAGGCCCGTCCCCGCATGACCGCTCCGGCGGGCTGCCCGCCCTCCCATCGGAGAGCCAGGCCGCGCCCCGTTCGCGCCGGACCGCACGCAGGGGCGACACGGCACCATGCGACCGGTGGACGTGTTCTCCTTCGTTCCCGCGCCCCCACCCGCGCCGGACCCCATGCAGGCGCGACGCGGCACCATGCGGCCGGTGAACGCGTTCCCCTCCGTTCCCGCACCCCCACCCGCGCCGGACCCCATGCAGGTGCGACGCGGCACCATGCGGTCGTGGGATGTGTTCCCTTCCGTTCCCGCACCCCGTCCGCGCCGGACCGCATGCAGGCGCAATGCGGTGCCAGGCGGCCGGGGGATGTGTTGCCCTCGCTTCCCGCGCGCCGGGCCGCACGCGTGCCAGGCGCGGCACCACGGCCGTCGCGGGGAAAGTCCCGGCGTGAGCCTGCTCCGGGCCGCGCCCGCGCGCGATGCGACGCGCGGGTGCACCAGCCTCGGCCCGCTTCCCGTGCATGCGCCCGCGCGCGACGCGGCGCCGCTCCCGCCATGCCGGCGGCGGCATGCGGCGCCTTCGCGGGCCTCCGCGTCAGACCGGGTGCGGGGAGACGAGCGCCGAGGGGAGGTCCGCGATGCTTTCCGCGCCCATCTGGATCATGTTGGTGATCAGGTCCTGGCGCAGGATGTGGATCACATGCGCTGCACCGGGCGCGCCGAGGGCGCCGAGGCCGTAGATGAAGGCCCGGCCGAGCAGGCAGAAATCGGCGCCGAGCGCGAGGGCGCGGGCGATGTCCAGCCCGCTGCGAAGACCACTGTCGAAGACGATCTTCGCCCGGTCGCCCACCACGGCCTTGATGGCGGGAAGCGCGGTGATCGCGGCCGGCGTGGCGTCGAACTGGCGGCCGCCGTGGTTGCTCACGCCGATGCCGTCCACCCCGAGGGCGATGGCCCTCTCGGCCTCCTGCGGGCGCATCACGCCCTTGACCACCACCGCCCCCTTCCAGGCGTCGCGGATGCGGGCGAGCAGCTCCCAGCTCGGCACGCCGTCGAACTGGCTGCCGGCGAACTCCGCCACCGTCTGCGCCGCGGAACTGCCGGCATAGGGCTCCAGCGTCCAGAAGCGCGGCATGCCCTCGCGCAGCAGCGCCGCCGACCAGGCCGGGCATTTCGCCGCCCGCCAGACCGTGAGCAGGTCCTTCGCCGGGGGCACGCGGATGCCGGCCTTCCTCTGCCGCTCGCGGCGCGAGCCGACCGGCACGTCCACCGTGACCAGCAGGGTGCGGAACCCGTTGCCCCAGGCGCGGGCCATGATGTCCTCGCGCACGTCCTCGTCCTTGGTGGGGTAGAGCTGGAACCAGCCGTTGCCGTTCACGTGGCGGCCCACCGTCTCCGGGTTCGCGTTCGCCACTGTGGAGAGGCCCATGGGGATGTTGGCGGCGGCGGCGGCCCGCGCCAGCGCCTTCTCGCCGCCCGGCCACATCAACCCGGTGAGGCCCACGGGCGCCATGCCGAAGGGCGCGGAGAACACCCGGCCGAAGATCTCCGTCTCCAGCCGGGGCTGCACGTCGCCATGCAGCACGCCGGGCCACATCTGCACCCCCTGGAGCGCGGACATGTTGCGCTCCGACGCCATGTCGAGCCCGGTGCCGCTGTCGAGATACTCCCAGGCGAAATGCGGGATGCGCCAGGCGGCGCGGGCGCGCAGGTCGGCGATGGACGGGAAACGGTTGTCGAGACTGTTCATGAAACGGGGGCCCCTCTCTTGCCGGGCGAGACTAGTGCGGCAGCGGGGCGGAAAACAAGCCGGTGCGGCGCGGTACTGCCGCGCGCGAACATCCGGCGAACGGGCCTTTAACTCGGGCCCCCGCCGGGCTATCTTCCCGGGCATGAGCGAATGGGACGAAACCGACGATTTCACCGCCTGGGAGGCACAGAGCCTCAGCGCGCAGGCCATGGCCGCGCGCCCGGCGCCCTATCTGGACACGCTGAACGCGCCGCAACGCGCCGCGGTGGAGCAGCTGGACGGCCCCGTGCTGGTGCTCGCCGGCGCGGGCACGGGCAAGACCCGGGCGCTCACCGCACGCATCGCGCACCTGCTCAACACCGGCCGCGCCCGCCCGCACGAGATTCTCGCCGTCACCTTCACCAACAAGGCCGCGCGCGAGATGAAGTCCCGCATCGGCGCGCTGGTGGGCGGGGTGATCGAGGGCATGCCCTGGCTGGGCACCTTCCACTCGCTGTGCGTGCGCATCCTGCGCGCCCACGCGGAACTGGTGGGGCTGAAATCCAACTTCACCATTCTGGATTCGGATGACCAGCTGCGCCTGATGAAGCAGATCATCCAGGCCGAGGGCATCGACGACAAGCGCTGGCCGTCGCGGCTGCTGGCCTCGCTGATCGACCGCTGGAAGAACCGCGCCTGGACCCCGGACAAGGTGCCGGCCGACGAATCCGGGCAATATGACGGCCGCGGGGCGGAGCTTTACGCCGCCTACCAGGCCCGGCTGAAGACCCTCAACGCGGCGGATTTCGGCGACCTGCTGCTGCATGTCGTGCAGATCTTCCTCATGCACCCGGACGTGCTGGCGAAATACCAGCGCTGGTTCCGCTACATCCTGGTGGACGAGTATCAGGACACCAACGTCGCCCAGTACCTGTGGCTGCGCCTGCTCGCGCAGGGCCACCGCAACATCTGCTGCGTGGGCGACGACGACCAGTCCATCTACGGCTGGCGCGGCGCGGAAGTGGGCAACATCCTGAAGTTCGAGAAGGATTTCCCCGGCGCGGCAGTCATCCGGCTGGAGCAGAACTACCGCTCCACCCCGCATATCCTCGCCGCGGCCTCCTCGGTCATCCACCAGAACGAGAGCCGGCTGGGCAAGACCCTCTGGACCGATTCGCCCGAGGGCGAGAAGGTCCGGCTCATCGGCCATTGGGACGGCGAGGAGGAAGCCCGCTGGATCGGCGAGGAGATCGAGGCGCTCACCCGCGGCACCCGGGGCCACGCCCCGGTGTCGGCCGACGGCATCGCCATCCTGGTGCGCGCCTCCTTCCAGATGCGCGCCTTCGAGGACCGGTTCCTGACCATCGGCCTGCCCTACCGCGTCATCGGCGGCCCGCGCTTCTACGAGCGCGCCGAGATCCGTGACGCGATGGCCTATTTCCGCGTCGTCGTCTCGCCCGATGACGGGCTCGCCTTCGAGCGCATCGTGAACACGCCCAAGCGCGGCATCGGCGACAAGGCCCAGCAGGAGATCAACCGCATCGCGCGCGAAAACGGCGTCTCGCTGCTGGAGGGCGCGCGGATGCTGGTGGAGGCCGGCGGCCTCTCCGCGAAGGCGCGCAAGGCGCTCGGCGAACTGGTCGCGGGCTTCGACCGCTGGCGCGCCTGGAACCGCGCGCTCGGCGCCGGCACGGTGGCGGACGGCGAGGTGCTGGTGAGCGACGACCGGCCGGAGACCGACGGCCCCCTCACCCATGTCGAACTGGCGCAGATCATCCTCGACGAGAGCGGCTACACCGAGATGTGGCGCACCGACAAGTCGCCGGAGGCGCCGGGCCGGCTGGAGAACATCAAGGAGCTGGTGCAGGCGCTGGAGGAGTTCGAGAACCTGCAGGGCTTCCTCGAGCACGTCGCCCTCGTGATGGACAACGAGCAGGACGAGAGCGCCCCAAAGGTGTCGATCATGACCCTGCACGGCGCGAAGGGGCTGGAATTTCCGGCCGTGTTCCTGCCGGGCTGGGAGGACGGGCTCTTCCCCTCGCAGCGCTCGATGGACGAGAGCGGGCTGAAGGGGCTGGAGGAGGAGCGCCGCCTCGCCTACGTGGGCATCACCCGGGCGGAGGAGCATCTCACCATCTCCTTCGCGGCGAACCGGCATGTCTACGGGCGCTGGCAATCCGCGCTGCCGTCACGCTTTATCGACGAGTTGCCGAAGTCCCATGTCGACGTGCTGACGCCGCCGGGCCTCTACGGCGGCAGCTTCGGCGCCTCGTCGCCGGGCGGCGGCTTTACCGAGGCGGCCGGCCTTCCCGGCGTGATGCGCGGCACCGACCTGGAGCAGCGCGCGGCGCAGGCGAATGTCTACAATTCGCCGGGCTGGGCGCGGATGCAGGCCCGGCGCGGCCAGCACGGCACCAGCCAGCCGCGCGAGTCGCGCAACCTGGTGATCGACGCGAAGGCGGTGAGCGCGCGCAAGATCGGCGAGCGCGTGTTCCACCAGAAATTCGGCTATGGCGAGGTGATGGAGATCGAGGGCGACAAGCTCACCATCGAGTTCGACAAGGCCGGAACCAAGCGTGTCGTGGGAAGCTTCGTGACCGCGGCGGACGAAGCGCCGTTCTGAACGGCCCCGCCCGGGCCGGGCGTCAGCCCATCCTCGCAGCCCCCGGCGCGGAGGCCGGCTGACCGGGTTCCGTCAGCCCATGGGGGCGCAGGCCATGGAAGGCCTGGTCCGTCAGGCCCGCGTGGCAAGCATGCACTTCACAACCGCCGCGCAAAGGCGCGGCGGCGGGCCGCCGGGACGGCTCAGCGGCTCAGGAAGGTGCGGAACACGTCCTGGCTCAGCGTCTCGCGGTTGAGGCCGCGCGCGGCCAGCGCAGCGTCGGACAGGCGCGACAGGCGCTCATACTCATGCGCGGCCGAGAGCCCCTCACCCAGCGAGGCGAACACGTCGAACACGGCATCGATGGCCGCGCGCAGACGACCGGTTGCCGGAGCGGAGGCGAAGGTGGTGGTGGACATGGCGGTATCTCCTGATCGGGTCGGGCGGCAGTGCCGCGTCTCTTGGCTCTAAACATCGTCGGAATCGGTGATTTTGCAATGCAGCAATACCGAAGACCCGCCTTGCGCTGAGCGAATGGCTTCCACGGCAGGCCCGCACCGATATTTAATGAATATGTTCAGCTTTTGGCGCTCGGCGGCCTTCCCGGCCCGCCACCAGCCCTGCACCAGACGCGGATTCTCCCATGCTGCGCCGCAGCATGGCGCACCCCGCCCCGCGGCATCGCGATTTCGCGTTGCGCGGGCGCCCCGCTGGGGTACCGTCAGCGCGCAAGACCGATGGAGATCCCCGCATGACCACCCCCCCGCGTGACGACCGCGCCCTCACCCTGCTGCATCACCGTTCCGAAGCCCTGCGCAAGGGCGACCCGCTGTCGCTGCCGCTCACCCTGTCGAGCGTGTTCCACCTGCCGGGAGACCCGCAGGCCGAGTTCACCTATGGCCGGTTCTCCACCCCTGTCTGGCAGGAACTGGAGGCCCAGCTCGCGGTGATCGAGGCGGCGGAGTGCATCGTCTTCCCCTCCGGCATGGCGGCGATCGCGGCAGTGTTCTACGCCCACCTGAAATCCGGCGACCGGGTGCTGATGCCCTCGGACGGGTACTACACCGGGCGCGTGCTGCTGGAGCGGTTCCTGGTGAAACTGGGCGTGGAACCGGTGTTCCTGCCAACGCGCGACTTCGCCACCACCCCGCTCGACGGCCTGGCCATGGCCTTCATCGAAACCCCCTCGAACCCGGGCCTGGACGTGTGCGACATCCGCGCCTTCGCGGCGCGGGCCCGGCCGGCGGGCGTGGTGACCGTCGTCGACAACACCACCTGCACCGCCTATCTCCAGCAGCCGCTGGACCTCGGCGCCGACCTGGTGGTGATGTCGGACACGAAGTCGAGCGCCGGGCATTCCGACGTGCTGCTCGGCCATGTGGCCGGGCGCGACGCGGCCCTGATGCAGCCGATCCGGGACTGGCGCACCCTGTCGGGCGCCATCGCGGGGCCCTTCGAGGCCTGGCTCACCCACCGCGGGCTGGAAACGCTCGACGTGCGGCTGGAGCGCATGTGCCGCTCCGCCGGGGTGATCGCCGGGCGCTTCGCGGAGCATCCGGCCGTGCAGAGCGTGCGCTATCCCGGGCTCGCCTCGGACCCCTCGCACGAGATCGCGGCGCGGCAGATGTCGGCCTTCGGCTTCATCATTTCGCTCTCGCTGGAGAGCGCGGAGGCGGCGGAGGCCTTCATCACCGGCTGCCCGGCCCTGGCCGCGACCACCAGTTTCGGCGGCGTGCACTCCTCCGCCGAGCGCCGGGCGCGCTGGGGCGACGCGGTTGCCCCGGGCTTCGTGCGGCTCTCCGTGGGGTGCGAACCGACCGAAGCGCTCTGGTCCGCCTTCGCCGCAGCCCTGCCCGGCTGAGCCGCTCCCGGCGCCCGGACGCGCGTCAAGAAAGCGTCATCCCCTGTGGATAAAAGGGGGTGTCGCCTGGCCCGACACTGTATCTGGAGGGCTTGCGCGAATGTGAAGGCCAGATATAGTGGCCCTAACTGGGACGGGCGCGTCCCGTCCTGGCACCCGATCGGGGTGGCGACAGGACGGAGGCCCAGTTGCTGATGAATACCGACTTCTCGACCAATTTCGTAAGGAGCCCGGCGGCCCTGCGGGAACACCCCGCACTGGTGCTGAACGCGGACTTCCGGCCGTTGTCCTACTTCCCGCTGTCGTTGTGGCCGTGGCAGGAAGCCGTGAAGGCTGCCTGGCTCGACCGGGTGCAGATCATCGCCGAATACGACGTGACGGTGCGCAGCCCCTCGACCGAGATCCGCCTGCCCTCGGTCGTGGTGCTGCGCGACTATGTGAAGCCGGCCCGCATGGCGGCCTTCACCCGGTTCAACCTGTTCCTGCGCGACGAATTCACCTGCCAGTACTGCGGTTCCCGCGGGGAGATGACCTTCGACCATGTGGTGCCCCGCTCCCGCGGCGGGCGCACGACGTGGGAGAACGTCGTCGCCTCCTGCTCGCCGTGCAACCTGCGCAAGGGCAACAAGACGCTGAAACAATCCGGGATGCGCCTGCGCCAGCCGGCGATGCGGCCCTCGCCGGAGCAACTGCAGAACGTGGGCCGGAAATTCCCGCCCAACTTCCTGCACGACAGCTGGCTGGACTATCTCTACTGGGATGCCGAACTGGACGCCTGACCGGCCCTGCCGCCCCGCCCCTCCGGCAGGGGAGGCCTGCCCCACCCGGTGGCCGGAGCCTGCCGGCCGCGCGAGGCACGCCACGCCCGACCGCCCCTGCCCTCAGCGCCGCGCGCGGGCCGCCGAGAGCCAGACCAGAACCAGCACGGCGGAGAACACGCCGTTCCACGCCGCCATCGACAGGTCGAGGAACGACCAGGCGATCTCGTCGCAGCGCACCAGCGGCGCCGCCATGATCTGCGCCATCAGGTCATTGGTGGACATGCCCTCCACGCCCGAGGAGGTGCAGGCCATCGGCCCCTGCCACCAGCCCTGCTCGACACCCGCGTGGAACAGGCCCAGCCCGGCGCTCACCGCCAGCACGACCGCCGCCAGCCCCGCCAGCCGGCGCGAGCCGGTGAGGATCACCGCAAGGCCCAGGGCGATGGCGATGCCGTGCGGCCAGCGCTGCCAGATGCACATCTCGCAAGGCGTCAGCCCGCCGAACACCTGGAACGCCAGCGCCCCGCCCAGCAGGGCCGCCGAGCCGAGCGTCGCGACAAGGCCCCGCGCCCGGACGGCGGTTAGCACGCGTGCCGACATCTTCAGTACTCCTCAGAAAAGTTTCACAAGCAGGAAGCCGCCGAACAGCAGGACCACCGAAACGGTGGCCACCAGCCCCAGCCTCCGCTCAATGAAGTCGCGCACCGGCGGGCCGAACTTCCACAACAGCGCGGCGATCACGAAGAAGCGCAACGCGCGCGCGATGATGCTCGCCAGAGTGAATACGGCGAGATTGAGCCCCGTCGCCCCGGAGGCGATTGTGATGACCTTGTAGGGAAATGGCGTCACCCCCGCGACCAGCACCGCCCAGGCCCCGTATTCGTTGAACGTGGCGGCGAATTCGCGGAACTGCGCGCCCTTGCCGTAGAAATCCAGCACCGGCTTGCCGACGAGATCGAAGAGCTCCGAGCCGATGAGGTAGCCCAGCATGCCGCCCAGCACCGAGGCCAGGGTGCAGACACCCGCGATGAGCCAGGCGCGACGCGGACGCGCGATGATCATCGGCACCAGCAGCACGTCGGGCGGGATGGGGAAGACCGAGCTCTCCACGAAACTGATCGCCGCCAGGAACCACAGCGCGTGGCGGTGGCCGGCAAGGGTGATCACTCTGTCGTAAAGGGCTCTGAGCATGGCAAACCGCTAGCAGCAGGGGGGCAGCCTGTCCACTCAATGCTGCGCTGCGATCACGGTTTCGCAGCCCCGCCGTGATCGCTCCGCGCCCGCGGCGCCCCGATCCCGGCGCGGCGGGGGGCGGGGCCCGGGATTTCCGTTCGACAATCCCGCGCCGGTTGGCTAAAACGCCCCCGGTCGGGCCCCGCGCGGGGTCCGGATACGGAGTCCGGGCGTCTCGCGTCCGGTGACTGGCTGAAGGGACCTCTGGTTACATGGAAAATGTCATTCTGACTGTCCATCTCATCATCGCCGTGTTCCTGATCGGAATCGTCCTGCTGCAGCGCTCGGAGGGCGGCGCCCTCGGCATGGGCGGTGGCGGCGGCGGCGGGCTGGTCTCGAGCCGCGGTGCGGCAACGGCCCTCTCCAAGGTCACCTGGGGCCTCGCGGCGGCGTTCATCGTCACCTCCGTCACCCTGACCATCCTCGCGGCGTCGCACAGCTCGGACCGCTCGGTGCTCGACACCATCCTGCCGCCGGACACCACCGGCACCGCCCCCCAGATCGACGCGCCCGCACCGGTTCTGCCGCCTGCCTCCGGCACCGGGTCCGACCAGCCGCTCGCGCCTCCCCCCGCGGAATAACCTTCCGTGCAGGGCCTGCCAGGGCGCATCGAGACGGCGGCGCTGGCCGCTCTCGGCTGGGCCGAGGCCAGCGCCCCGCGGCGGGCGGCCCTGATCGGGCTGCTGGCCCTGCTCACCCTGCTGCCCGGCCTCGCGGCCCTGCCGCCCACCGACCGCGACGAGAGCCGCTTCGTGCAGGCCTCCCGCCAGATGATCGAGACGGGCGACCTGATCGACATCCGCTTCCAGGACGAGCCGCGCTGGAAGAAGCCCGCCGGCATCTACTGGCTGCAGGCCGCCTCGGCCTCCGCCTTCGGCGGGGCGCAGGCACCGGTCTGGGCCTATCGGCTGCCCTCGGCCCTGGCGGTGTTCCTCGCCGGCCTGCTCACCATCTGGACCCTGCTGCCGCTCGCCGGCCAGCGCGCGGCCACGCTCGCCGGGGCCATGGTCTCCACCGCGCTGCTGGTGGTCGTCGAAGGCCATATCGCCAAGACCGATGCCACCCTGCTCGCCTGCGTGATGCTCGCGCAAGGCGCCCTGGCGCGCATCCGCACCCGCGCGGTGACCCGGTTCGACTGGCGCCACCTGCTGTTCTGGGGGGCCCTGGGGCTGGGCGTGCTGGTGAAGGGGCCGGTGATCCTGCTCTCCGCCGGCGGCACGCTGCTCTGGCTCACGGTCACCGAACGGGCGCCGCGCCGGTTGCTGGAGCTGAAGCCGCTGCCCGGATTCGGCCTGCTCATCCTGCTCACCCTGCCCTGGGCGGTGGCCATCTGGCTGCGCACCGGCGGCGCCTTCTTCGACGAGGCCGTGGGTACCGACCTGCTCGGCAAGGTGACCGCCGGCGCCGAGAAGCACTGGGGCCCGCCGGGCTATTACCTCGCCACGGTCTGGGGCACGTTCTGGCCCTGGACGCCGCTGGCGCTCTTCGCCGCGCCCTTCGTGTGGCGCGCCCGGGCCAGCACCGCGATGCGCTTCCTGCTCGGCTGGGCATTGCCCTTCTGGCTGGTGTTCGCCCTCGTCTCCACCAAGCTGCCGCATTACATCCTGCCGATCCTGCCGGCGCTGGCCGGAATGATCGCCCTCTGGGCGACGGCGCCTGACCGTGCCGTTCCCGGCCGGCTGCGCCCCCTGTTCGCCGCCGGGCTCTTCGCCCTGGTGGGCGGCCTGCTGGGCCTCGCCGGGCTGATCGGGCCGACGGTGTTGGAAGGCACGGTCTCCGCGCCCGGCGTGCTTCTCGCGCTCCTCGCCCTCGGCGCGGTGGCACTGGGGGCCCGGGCCATCGCGCGGATGCAGGTGCACGCCTACATCGGCAGTGCGCTCATCGCCGGCCTCTGCCTCTACGCCTCCATCCTGCAATACACCCTTCCGGCGCTGCACTCCGTGTTCCTGAGCCCGCGCCTCGCGGAGGCCCGCGCCCGCTTCGATGCCTGCACCGACCGGCCGCTGGTCTCCGTCGGCTACCGCGAGCCCAGCCTCGTGGTCGCCGGCGGCACCGACACGATGCTCGCCGATGCCGGGGAAGCCGCCGACCTGCTGCGCAGCCAGGATGGCTGGCTGGTGTTCTTCGAGGAGAGCCGCGGCTTCGCGCTCGACCGGTTCATCGCCGAGCAAAACCTGCCGCTGACCACCCTGCAGACGATCCACGGCTTCAACTACAACCGCGGCAAGCCGACCACCCTCCACCTGGTGGCCCGGCCCGGCGACCCCCGCCTCGCGGGGTGCACGCCCGCCCCCGCCCCCCGGGCCGACGCGCCGCCGCCGGGCCCGGACGCCACCGGCGCCGCCATCCAACCGCCGTCTGGATAAGCGGCCCAAGGCCCGCTATTCTCCGCCGCAACCGAGGGAGCCCAGAGGCATGACCGAGACACCGCGCGTGACCGTGATCGCGCCCATGAAGAATGAAGAGCTGAACGTGGCAACGCTGGCCGAGGAGATCGGCGCGGCGATGGCCCCGCTGGCACCCTTCGAGGTGATCTTCGTCAACGACGGCTCCACCGACGACACCGCCGGCGCCATCGCCCGCACGCGCGCCCGCTTCCCCTGGCTGCGCGAAGTCCGCCACGCCGCGAGCTGCGGCCAGTCCGCCGCCGTGCTCTCCGGCGTGCGCGCGGCCACGGCGCCTGTCTGCTGCACGCTCGACGGAGACGGGCAGAACCCGCCCTCCGAACTGCCCAACCTCCTTGCCCCGCTGCTGGCGGACACCACCGGCACCGTCGGCCTCGTCGCCGGGCAGCGGGTTGACCGGCAGGACACCGCCTCCAAGCGCCTCGGCTCACGCGCCGCGAACGCCCTGCGCCGCAGGCTGCTGAAGGATGACACCCGCGACACCGGCTGCGGGCTGAAGGCCTTTCCACGCCAGGTTTTCCTGTCCCTCCCGTTCTTCGACCATATTCACCGCTATCTGCCGGCCATGGTGAAGCGGGAAGGTTACCAGATCGTTCTCGTGGACGTGACACATCGCGCCCGCGCCGAAGGCCGCTCGAACTACACGAATTTCGGCCGGGCGATGGTCGGGGTTCTCGATCTCGTCGGGGTCTGGTGGCTGCTGCGGCGGCGCAAGGTGCAACGGGTGGTCCATTCCGACGCCTGGCAGGGCGCGGCCGCCCGCCTGCCCGCCGGAGGCGACGCGGCATGACCGATGCCCCGCACTGGCTGATGCGGCTGCTGCTCGTGGACAGCTGGTGGGGCGTGTGGCTGGCCCTGTTCGGCCTGCTTGCCCAGGGCATCTTCATGGCGCGGATGCTGGTGCAATGGGTGGCCTCCGAGCGCGCCCGCGCCTCGGTGGTGCCGGTGTCGTTCTGGTGGCTGTCGCTGGCCGGCTCGGTCCTGCTGCTGGCCTATGGCGCGCTACGCGAGGACGTGGTGATCATCTCCGCGCAGCTCTTCGGCTTCATCGTCTACGGGCGCAACCTGTGGCTCATCCGCGGCACCCGGCGCATCGAACATTCCGCCGCCGGCCCGCGCGGCCCCCGCGCTTGATACATGATTAACCGCTCCTCTCTATCGTCGGCGCGTGTATCGGGGACCGCACGATGGAAACACTTGAGTACGAAGACCTCCGCCTGGCCTACAAACCCTTCCTGAGGCCGCCGGGGCTGGAGGCGCGGCTGCGCGATGCCTTCCGGCTCGACGCGCGCTTCACGGAGGAATATCCGGGGCTTCGCCACCTTCTGCTGGCCCGGCGCGAGACGTTCGCCGACGACATGCTGCGCTTTCTCACCACGCATGACGCGATCGACAGCCGCTTCGCCGTCCGCGACATGACGCTGTGCCGCAGGCTGGCGGAGGCGCATCTGCGCAACATCCTGCCCGGCAAGTTCGGCGACACCTACCTCTCCGGGCTGGAGGACCTGGCCCTGCTGCTGGCCCGGCACAACACGTCGATGCTGTGGATCGACGCGGCCTATCACGACCTGTCGCTGAGCTTCATGGACCAGATCGTGACGCACCAGGCGATGACCAACCCCATCCTGCGCCGCGGCGCCTACCGTTCGCTGGCCACCTGGATCATGCTGGAAACCAGCCAGTTTCGCCGCGTGTTCTGCGAATATGCCCGCCTCCTGCGTCATGAGGCCGGCCCGGACCCGGACGCTCCGCCCCCAGACGCGGCGGATTTTTCCGAGCGCCTGCGCCGCATTTCCGCCGGCTTGCTGCGCCCCGACTGAGGGGGGCCCACGGGGCGACGGAGCCTGCCGCGAAGCCGGCGGCCGACAATTTGCCACAACATGTCGGGTTCGGCTTGCCGCGGCCCCCCGAATCCAGTAGTCCTCAAATCCCGTGATACAGCATTCATGGCTGCGCAACATTGCGTCGTGCAGCCCGCAGAACGGGAAATATCGAGCAATGGCGCGCTTCATCTTCATCACCGGCGGGGTTGTCTCCTCACTCGGAAAGGGGCTCACCGCCGCGGCTCTCGGCGCGTTGCTGCAGGCACGGGGATATTCCGTGCGGCTGCGCAAGCTCGACCCCTACCTCAACGTCGACCCCGGCACGATGTCGCCCTTCGAACATGGCGAGGTCTTCGTGACCGACGACGGGGCGGAAACCGATCTCGACCTCGGCCACTACGAACGCTTCACCGGCGTCGCGGCGCGCAGGACCGATTCGATCTCCTCCGGCCGGATCTACTCCAACGTGCTCGAGAAGGAGCGCCGGGGGGACTACCTCGGCCGCACCATCCAGGTGATTCCGCACGTCACCAATGAAATCAAGGACTTCATCTCGATCGGAGAGGATGAGGTCGACTTCATGCTCTGCGAGATCGGCGGCACCGTCGGCGACATCGAGGGCCTGCCCTTCTTCGAGGCCATCCGCCAGTTCGCGCAGGAAAAGCCGCGCGGCCAATGCGTGTTCATGCATCTCACCCTGCTGCCCTACGTGGCCGCCTCCGGTGAGCTGAAGACCAAGCCGACCCAGCATTCGGTGAAGGAGATGCGCTCCATCGGCCTCGCGCCGGACGTGCTCGTCTGTCGCACGGACCGGGAGATCCCGGAGCGCGAGCGCGAGAAGATCGCGCTGTTCTGCAACGTGCGCAAGGAAGCGGTGATCCCGGCGATGGATCTCACCTCCATCTACGAGGCGCCCACCGCCTTCCACGCCGTGGGCCTGGACCAGGCCATCCTCGACGCGTTCAGCATCTCGCCCGCGCCACGGCCCGACCTTGCCCGCTGGGAGGAGGTCTGCGACCGGATCGAGAATCCGGACGGTGAGGTGCGCGTCGGCATCGTGGGCAAGTACACCCAGCTCGAGGACGCCTACAAATCCATTGCCGAGGCGCTGACGCATGGCGGCATCCGCAACCGGGTGAAGGTGCGGGCGGAGTGGATCGACGCCGAGATCTTCGAGCGCGAGGACCCGGCAGCCTATCTGGAAAACCTGCACGCGATCCTGGTGCCCGGCGGCTTCGGCGAGCGTGGCACCGAGGGCATGGTGCGCGCCGCGCGTTTCGCGCGCGAACGCCGGATCCCCTACATGGGCATCTGCCTCGGCATGCAGATGGCGGTCGTGGAAGCGCTGCGCTCGCTCGGCGGCATCGAACGGGCCGGCTCCGAGGAGTTCGATGTCGAGACCGGCGACAAGCGGTTCGAGCCGGTCATCTACCACATGAAGGAATGGCTCGAGGGCAACCGCAAGGTCATCCGCGATCTCGCCGACGACAAGGGCGGCACCATGCGGCTGGGCGCCTATACCGCGACGCTGAAGAAGGATTCGCATGTCGCCGAAATCTACGGCAACACCACGATTTCCGAGCGCCATCGCCACCGTTTCGAGGTCGACATCCGCTATCGCCAGACGCTGGAGGAGAACGGGCTGTGCTTCTCCGGCCTGTCGCCGGACGGCCGCCTGCCGGAGATCGTCGAGATCCCGGACCATCCGTGGTTCGTCGGCGTGCAGTTCCATCCGGAGCTCAAGTCGAAGCCGCTGGAGCCGCACCCGCTCTTCGCGGATTTCGTGCGCGCCGCGGTGGAGCAGTCGCGGCTGGTCTGAAGACCGTGTCGGGGCGAACCCGCTCTTGCCGCACCTGCGCGCCGGCTCTAGGTTGGCGCGAGCCTGACAGGAAAGCGAGAGTCCCATGCCCCGATCCCGGGCCTGTTTCGGTCGACTGAGCGGGTTGGCGGCCCTGGCCGCTGCCCTGCCGGTCGTCCTCAGCGCGCAGACGGTTCCGACCGGCTGGGCCACCGCGGCGCGGATCGCCCGCGTCGATGTTGCGGCGTCCCCCGCGCCACTGCCGGCCTGGGTCGCGGAGAGCGTGCCGGGCAGCGAGGCCGGGCTCGAGGATGTCCTGCGCCGCGCGATGCGCCAGCTCGGCGCGAACATGGCAGGCCCCCTGGCCCTGCGCATGACCATCGCGGCGGAGCCGGGCCCGGGCGACACGCTCGCGGTGCGCTACGCCCTGTCCGACCCTGCCGGCACCCCGCTCGCCCGCAGCGAGGCCCGGCCCCTGCCGCGCCCCGGCGGCACCCTCGGATCCGCCACCGCGCAGCTGACCGACCGCGTCGCCCGCGACGCGGGAGACTGGATCACGGGCCTCGGCTGCCTGCCGGACAATTGTGCGGTGGCCCCCGAATCCGCCAGCGCGCCAGCGGCCGCGCCGGATGACAGCGGCCCCACCCTGGTGGCCCGCCTGTTCGGCTTCCTGGAGCAGGAGGTCCCCCCGGCGGAGGCCGGCCCGCCGGCCGAGGATGACACCCCCACGGCGCAGGCGCCCCGGGTGACGGCCCCTCCGGCCCACGCAACGCGCCCTGGCGCGACTGCCGATGCGCGGGCCGCCATCCAGCCGCCGGCGCCTTCCCCGGCGGCGGCCATGTCCCCGGCTGCGACAGCAACCCCGTCGGGGACCGGATCCCCGGCGGCGACCGCATCCTCGGCGGCAGCCACCTCTCCGACGTCAGCCACCTCCCCGACGGTGGCCGCAGCCCCGGCGGCAGCCGGGTCGCCAGCGGCGGCGGCCACTGCCACGTCCGCTCCCCCGCCGGTCGAGACGCCCCGGCCGGAGCTCACCGGGCTGGTCGCCGATATCCTGCGCGCGGAACAGGATGCGCGCGCCGAGATCGCCTCTTCCGCGGAGAGTGCGGCGTCGACGGCGCAGGTCGCTCCGCCCCGGGCCGCGGCCCCGATGGCGGTTGCGGCGGCGACGCCCGCCCGGGAGCGCGTTCCGGCCGCAGCGGCACCGGTTGCCGCCGCGCCGGCCGCCCCGTTGCCACGCGTTCCCGGCCGCTGGATCGGGTCCACTCCGGCGGAGGTCGCACCCGGCGGGAAGGCGGGGACCTGGGTGCGGACACCGATGGTCGAGACGGAGACCGCCGGTTGGGCCATGGTCGAAGCGACCGGCGCGACCGCGCAGATCACCCTGCTACCGGCCGAGATGCGCCTCGACCAGGCCGCCTCCCTGTCAACCGCCGCGGCCGATGCGCTGAAGGTGCCGGCCGGCAGCGCCGCGGCGCTGTCGCTCTACGTGGCGCGCTAGGCGCTCCCGCGCCCGCCCCGATCAGGGCATTGAGCGCGGGGAAGGCGATCCCTTCGAGCCGGCACACATTCGGCCACCCGGTCCGAGCCGCGCTCGATGCGCTCCACCGCGGCGATGGCGTCGGCGCCCCGGCCCTGCCGCTCCCCGGTGCCGGGCGAGACGGGGCCCACAGGGTCACCGTCCGGCCCGGCGCTTCGACAGTGGAGCGGATCGTGGCCGGGATCTCCTCCAACGCCCCGGCCGTCCACCTCGCGCCCGGCGTCATTGAGGGCAGCCGGGGGCGTCACGCTCCCGGGCTGTGCGGATGCTCCCGATATCCGGTTGAGCAGGGTCCCCGTCGGAGAGGGCGCCGAGCACGGAGCGGGCATCGCCAGGCCCGGCACGGACAGTCCCGGGCTTCGGCCGCAAGGGCAGAGAGAGGCCCACGCCCCGAGGGCTGAACCGTCATGCAGCCGCCCTGCATGGAAAAGGGGCGGCCGGATCCGTTCAACGGCGGGGCGTCGATCCGTCTCAGCCATGGCAGGGACTGCGCCCGTGCCGGACGGACCGCTGCGAGAAAGCTCGGCCGGCCGCGGTTGAGTGAGACGCCCCCCTCCCCGGCGATCCGGAAGACGCCGGGCAGGCGGCGATCGGCACGGGACATCCCGGAAACACCTCCTGCCGGCCCGGGCCGAGCGACACGTCCGACGGGACACACCTTGCAGGCCGGCGGCAGAGGTCTCAGGGGTCCGCGCCCGGTCATCCCGCCGGCGCTCCGTGCCCGGCGCGCGAACAAATCGCCGGCGCGGCGGCCGTCCTGTGGCGAGGGACGCGGAAACCGGGTATGGGAGGCGGCACGCAGAGACCAGGAGGAACAGGACGTGACGGACCTCACCCGCAGAAGCGTTTTGCTCACCGCCGCCGCCGGCGCCCTCGCCCCGGTGCTGCCCCGCGCCGCCCTGGCCGACAGCCGCGCCGACACGGTGCGCTATGTCGTCGGCACGGTGTGGAACGGGCTGGACCCGGTGGGCTTCGGCAACAGCCGCGAGGCGATGGGCCTGAGCGCCAATGTCTATGACCGGCTGGTGCGCTTCGGGCGCAAGCGCGAGGGCGCGGCCTGGACCTTCGACTTCGACACCATCGAACCGGAGCTCTGCGAGAGCGTGAGCCGCAGCGCGGACGGGCTCACCCTCACCTTCCGGCTGCGCCCCGACGCGACCTGGCATGACGGCACCCCGGTGACCGCCGAGGACGTGAAATGGTCGCTGGACCGGGCGGTTTCGGCCGAGACGATGGGGCGGGCGCAGCTTGCAACCGGCTCGCTCGCCGACCCGTCGCAGATCCGCATCCTGGACCCGTGCTGCGTCCGCGTGAGCCTGCCCCGGGCGGACCGGCTGGCCCTGCCCAATCTCGCCACAGTGCATGCCCCGATGATGAACTCCCGCGCCGCCCGGGCCCATGCCACGGCGCAGGACCCCTGGGCCACGGACTGGCTGCGCACCAACACCGCCGCGGGGGGCGCCTACCGGGTCGAGCGCATGAGCCCGGACGGCACGCAGGTGGTGCTCACCCGGTTCGAGGCGTGGAAGAGCGGCCCGCGGCCCGGGCTGGGCCGGGTGATCGTGCAGGCCGTGCCGGACCCCTCCACCCGGGCGCTGCTGATCGAGCGCGGGGACGCGGACCTCTGCCTCGACCTGCTGCCCGCCGACATCGAGCGGTTCGAGCGGGCGGGCGCGCCGCGGGTGCTGACGGCGGCAAAGCCCTCTGGCTTCACCGCGCTGTGCTTCAACACGCGGATGGCGCCGTTCGACGATGCGCGGGTGCGCCGGGCCGTGGCCCTTGCCCTGCCCTATGCGCAGATGTTCGAACAGGCCGCCTCGGGCCGCGGCGAGGCGCTGTCCGGCGCCGGCTGGACCGAGCCTCCAAGCGGCGATTTCCCCCAGCCGATGCCCTTCGACACCGACATGGATGCGGCCGCGGCCCTGCTGGCGCAGGCCGGACTGGCCGACGGGTTCGACACCGAGCTGTTCTACGGGGTATCCAAGGCCACCTGGGCGGACCCGGCCGCCGCGCTGGCTCAGGAAGCCCTGTCGCGCCTGGGCATCCGGCTGCGCATCCGCAAGCTGCCGGACGCGCAGATGGCCGAGGTGATCACCGCGCGCAGCGCGCCGCTGCTGATGGAAAGCTCGGTGGCGCTGTTTCCCTCCACGGAATATTTCTTCCGCATCTTCCTCTCGGGCGACCAGCGCTGGAACTTCCCCGGCTGGGCCAACCCGGAGGTGGAGGCGCTGCTGCCGAAGGCGCGTTTCGAGCCCGATGCCGAGGCCTATGAGGCCATCGCCCGCCGGCTGGTGGCGCTGGCGGCCGAGGACGTGCCGATGGCGCCGCTCTGGCGGCCGGTGCAGGACATCGCGCTGGCGCAGGACCTGCAGGGCTATACCACCAGCTATTTCTACAAGGCTGACTTCCGTCAGCTCGAGCGGGGCTGACCCCCGTGCGGGCGCGGCCTGTGTCGCGACCGGGGTCCGGACTGGCACCGGGGCCGGCGCCGCGGCGCGGCACGGCGCTGGCCCGGGGGCTGGCGCTGCGCCTCGCGGCCACGGTGCCGGCGCTCTTCGGGGTGCTGGCGCTGTGCTTCGCGCTGATGCGGCTGCTGCCGGGGGACCCGGCCAGCCTGATCGCCTCCAGCCCCGGCGGCGACGCGGCCGAGCGGGCGGCCATCCGCGCGCAGCTCGGGCTCGACGCGCCGCTGCCCGCGCAGTTCGCCGGGTATCTGGGCAGCCTCGCCCGGGGGGACCTGGGGCGCTCGCTGCTCACCGGGCAGCCGGTCAGCGCCGACATCGCCGCGCGGCTGCCGGCCTCGCTGGAGCTCACGCTCTGCGGCTTCGCGCTGGCGCTCCTGGTGGCGCTGCCCTGCGGCCTGCTGGCGGCGCGGTGGCCGGGCGGGCCGCTCGACCACCTCCTGCGGCTCGTCGCGGCCCTGGGCGCGGCGCTGCCGAGCTTCGTTACCGGGCTGCTGCTGATCCTGGTGTTCTACCACCTGCTCGGCTGGGCGCCGGACCCGACCGGGCGGTTCGACGTCTTCGCCGCGCCGCCCGCCCCGCGGACCGGGCTCGCGCTGGTCGACACGCTGCTGGCCGGCGATGCCGCTGCCTTTCGCGACGCAGCCTCCCGTCTGGTGCTGCCATCGCTCACGATGGCGCTGTTCGTTGCCGCCCCGCTGATGCGGGTGACGCGCGCGGCGCTGATCGCGGTGTTCGACAGCGGCTACATGCTCAATGCCAGGGCCCTCGGCCTCACCCGGCGGCAACGGCTGTGGACCTGGGGGGTCGGCACGGCGGCGGTGCCCGTGCTCACCGTCTCGGCCACGCTCTTCGCCGCGATGCTGGGGGCGAGCGCGCTGGTGGAGAGCGTGTTCGCCTGGCCCGGCATCGGGCGCTACGCGGTGGAGGCCTTTCGCGCAGCGGATTTCGCCGCCGTGCAGGGCGTCGTGCTCACCATGGCGGCGGTGTTCGTGGTGCTCAACCTGGCGGTGGACCTGCTGGCGCTGCTGCTTGACCCAAGGATGCTGCCGGCATGAGGCGGCGGCCCGGCGGGCTGGCCCTCGCGGGGCTGGGCGGGGTGGCGGTGCTGGCGCTGGTCGCGGTCCTGGGCCCGGCGCTGGCGCCCTTCGACCCGCTGGCCTCCGCCGCCGGCCCGGCCCTCGCGCCGCCCTCGGCCCGGCACTGGGCGGGCACGGACCAGATCGGCCGCGATGTCGCCAGCCGCCTGCTCCACGCCGCCCGGCTGGACCTGCGGCTCGCCCTCGGCGCGGTGGCGCTCTCGGCGGGGGTGGGGGCCACGCTGGGTGCGCTCTCGGGCTATGCCGGCGGCTGGGCGGACCGCGTGCTCGGCCGGCTCGTCGAGGTGGCGATGGCCTTCCCGCTCTTCGTGCTTGCCATGGCGCTGATCGCCGTGCTCGGGCCCTCCGAACGCGCCATCGTGCTGGCCACGGCGGCGATCAACCTGCCCGTCTTCATCCGCCTTGCCCGCAGCGAAACCGCGGCGCGGCGCAGCGCGGGCTGGGTGGAGGCGGCGCGGCTGGCGGGCAACGGCCCCGTCCGCGTGGTGACACGGTTCCTGCTGCCGGAGATTGCCCCGCTCCTCGCCGTCCAGGCCTCGGTGACACTGGGCTGGGCGCTGCTGAACGCGGCAGGCCTGTCGTTCCTCGGTCTGGGGATCGCGCCGCCGACGGCGGAATGGGGCATCATGGTGGCGGAAGGTGCGCGCTATCTCGCGGCCGGGAAATGGTGGCTCACCGCCTGCCCCGGCCTCGCCATCGCCGCCTCGGTGCTGTGCTTCAGCCTGGCGGGCGACGCGCTGCGCGACCTCGCCGCGCCCGGCGCAGGCGGCGCGCGCAGGTCGCGCGGATGACCGGGCTGCTCGCGCTCCGCGGCCTCCACGTGGCGTATGGCACCGGCCCGGACACGGTTCCGGCGCTGCGCGGGGTCGATCTCGCGGTGGCGCCGGGAGGGCGGCTGGGGCTGATCGGGGCCAGCGGCTCGGGCAAGACCACCGCCCTGCGCGCCGCCCTCGGCCTGTTGCCGCCCGACGGGCGGATCACGTCCGGAACGGTGAGCTTCGACGGGCGGGACATCACTGCCGGCCCGCCCCGGGGCCTGCGCGGCGCGGGCCTCGCGATGGTGTTCCAGGACGCGCGCGCCAGCCTCAACCCGGTGCGCAGCGCCGGGGACCAGATCGCCGATGCGCTGCAGGCCCATGCCGCGCTGTCGCGCACCGCGGCGCGGGCGCGGGCGCTGGACCTGCTGGGCGAGGCCGGGCTGGCGGAGCCCGGGGCGGTGGCCGGGGCCGTGGCGCACCGGCTCTCCGGCGGCCAGTGCCAGCGTGTCGCCATCGCCGCCGCCCTGGCCTGCGGGCCGCGGCTGCTGGTGGCCGATGAACCTGCCACCGGACTCGACGGCCCCGGCCGCGCGGCGGTGGTCGCGCTGCTCGACAGGCTCTGCCGCAGCCGGGGCATGGCGCTGGTGCTCATCTCCCACGACCTGCGCCTCGCGGCCCGGCTGTGTGACCGGGTGGCGGTGATGGAGGGCGGCCGGGTGATCGAGGCCGGGCCGGCGGAGCGGATTTTCCGGCATCCGGAACAGCCCCGGACCCGGCGCCTGCTCGCCGCCTGCCCCGCCCCGGGGCGCGGGCTGGCGGAGCTGGATCCGCAGGCGCCCGCCCTGCCGCCCCGCCGCCCGGCGCCGGCCGGCCCGCCGCTGCTCTCCCTGCGCGGCCTCGGCAAGCGCTTCGGGCGCGGCGGCGGTGGCCTGCAGGACATCAGCCTGGACCTCGCCCCGGGAAGCTGCGTCGGCCTCACGGGGGAGAGCGGCGCCGGAAAGACCACGCTGGCGCGCATCATCGCGCGGCTGGAGGACCCGGACACGGGCCGCATCCTGCTGGACGGCACCGATCTCGCCGCCTGCCCGGCCCGCCGTTTCCACGCGCATCCGGCGCGCGGCGCGGTGCAACTGGTGTTCCAGGACCCGCTCGACAGCCTCACCCCGCGGCGCCCGGTGTCGGAGGCCATCGCCGAGCCCTTGCGCCGGCTCACCGGGCTGCGCGGCGCGGCGCTCGCCGCACGGGTGGCGGAGCTGGCCGGGCAGGTGAGCCTTGATCCCGCACTGCTGACCCGACTGCCCGGCGCGCTTTCCGGCGGGCAGCGCGCACGGGTCGGCCTCGCGCGCGCGCTCGCGCCCGCGCCGCGGCTTCTGGTGCTCGACGAACCCACCGCCGCGCTCGACATGCACGTCCAGGCCGGCGTTCTGCACCTGCTGGAGCGCCTGCGCGCGCAGCTCGGCCTCACCTGCCTGCTGGTGAGCCATGACCTCGAGGTGCTGCGCCTGATGTGCGACCGGGTGGTGGTGATGCAGGCCGGGCGCATCGTGGAGGACGCCCCGCCGGACCGTCTCTTCGCCGCGCCCGGGCACCCGCACAGCCAGGCGCTCATCGCCGCCGCGCGGGGGTGAGGGCGGCACACCGCGCGCAAGGCCGCCGCCGCGGCGCTCACGGCCGGAGCCGCACGCAGCATGCAAGGCGACAGGTGCCCCATGGCAACCGGCACCCCGCTGCGGGCAAGGCGGCAGGTGCGGCGCTCACGGCCCGAGCCGCCCGTCGCACCGCAGGAAACCGGTGAGCGACAGGCCCTGGCCGCCTCTCCCGCCCCCCGGCGCACCCCGCCGGGCCGCACACCGGGGCGGGGGGCGAGGGCCCTGCGCCCCGGGAGGTCCGGCGGAGGGCCGCGCCGCTCAGGCCAGACGGCTCAGCCCCGGGCCGCTCGACACAGGCGGTGCAGCGCGGGCGTCCACCACAGGTGCCTCAACGCCAGCCGCTCAGCGCTGTCCGCTCGGCACAGGCGTCTCAGCGCCGGCTGCTCAGCGTCGTCCGCGCGACACGGGCGGCTCAGCGCCGGCTGCACAGCATTGCCCGCCCGGTACAAGCGGCTCGGCGCTGTCCGCTCGGCTCAGGCGGCTCGGCCCCGGCCGTTCGGTGCAGCCCGCGCAATGCGGGTGCGGCAGCGCGGGGGTTCAGCGCAGGCGGGGCGGTTTCGACGGGTCCATGCCGGGGGCGGCGCCGGGGATCGGCTTCATCTCCGGCTCGGGCTGCGGCTCGGGCAGTTCGAAGCCGATGCCGTGCCGGCGGAACGCCGCGAGCACCGGGCTCTGCGCATCGAGGAACACGATGTCGAGCACCGCCGTGTCGGGGCCGGAGAGCCGGTGCGTCTCCGCCAGCGCCTCGGCCACGGCGCCCCGCGCGCCCTCGGGCACGTCGGTGAGCGCGAGCACCGGGGCCTCGGCGCCGCCGGGATAGACCGCGTTGGCCAGCCAGGCGCCGCCGACGATCCCCGCCAACCCGGCCAGGCGTTCGTCCAGCGCGATCACCCGCGCCTCGATCACCTTGGGCCGGCCGATGCGCTCCGGCACCAGGCTCTCCTCGGAGATCTCCGCGCCCAGCACCTCGCCCATCCAGCCCAGCGCCTCGGGCGGCAGCAGGATCGCGGAGGGCGCCACGCCCAGGTTCAGCCCCAGCGTGATGTCGCGTTGCGCCAGCAGCGCCGCCAGCCGGCGCCCGGAGAGCGCGGCAAAGGGTGTGGGCGCGTCGACGAAGCCGGCCATGCGCTCCTCGGTGTCGAACACCAGCGCCACGTCGCCCTCGCCGGTGGGCAGGATCATCGGGCTGAGGGTGGTGGCGCCCTCGGCGGGCTCCGCGTCGAGGAGCAGGAACAGCTCCGCCCCCGCCAGCCGCTCGTAGAAGCGCATCCGCGCCGCCACGTCCTCCGGGGCGGCCTCCATCGCCGCATGCGCCGCATCCAGTGCCGTCCGCTGCTCCGCGTCCATCGCCTGCCTCATCGCCGTCCCGGCCGCACAGCGCGGCCCTCAGCCCACGGGATGACCCATTCCGCGCCCGGGGGCAACCCCCCGGGGCCCCACGGAAGCCGACAGCCCCCGCCCAGGCGATCCGATGGCGCGACGCGACAGCCGCGCGCCCTCCGCAGCAGGTTGAGAGCCGAGCTGCGAGGCCCCGCGCCCGCCCGCGGACAGTCCGGGTCGGCGGTCAGGCCAGCCGTCAGGCCGCCCGGAGGGGCACATCCCGAAGCGGCGCGGACGGGGGCGAAGGCGGCGATACGGCATCCCCGCCCTTCCGGCACCCGTGGACGGAGACGCTGCCGGCGCGCCGCGCGACGACCGGCGGGCCGGAACCATGCCCGCGCCGCAGACCGCGCGCACCGGAAGCCGCGCGGCCTGTCACCCTCCGGGCGCCGTGACGGATCGCGGATCGGCGGCGGGCACGGCCTTCTCCCCGCGGGGTCCTGACCGGCGCGTGCGGTCGGAAGGCGGCGCCGGCCGGCCCGTCAGGACCCGCCGGCACCGGACAGCACCCAGTCCGCCACGCCGGCATGCACCCGGGCGGCATCGAGATCGCGCAGCAGCATGTGCCAGCCGCCGGGCACGAAGTCGAAGCGCTTCGGCGACGGCAGGGCCGCGTAGGCCGCGCGCACCGGCTCCTCCGGCACCACCTCGTCATGGGCGCCGTAGACCATCAGCGTGGGCAGCGGGTCGTGCGGCGCGGCGGCGACGGCACGGTCCATCAGCCGGATCAGCCCCATGAAGTCGCGGCTGGCCGGGGCGTGGATCACCAGCGGGTCCGCGCCGAGGGCCAGCAGCATGGGGATGTTGTCGGAGGCCTGGATCTCCACCACGCCGTCGCCCGTCCAGCGCTTGTCGGGCACGAGCTGCTCCACGATCCAGGCCGAGGCGCGGTAGGGCAGCGGCAGCGTGGCGCCGCCCCAGACCGCCGGGGCGAGCAGGACGAGGCCGGAGGCTTCCGGCAGCCGCCCCTCGCCCGCCGCGGCCAGCGCCACCCCGCCGCCCATGGAATGGCCGACCACGAAGAGCGGCAGGCCGGGATGGCGCGCGGCCACGGCCCGGGCCACCTCCGCCAGGTCGTCGATCAGCGCGTCCGGGCCGGGCCACTGGCCGCGATCGGCGTTGTGGCCGAAGCCGCGCTGATCATAGGCATAGACCTCGATGCCGCGCGCCGCCCAGGCCGGGCCGGCCTCGGCGAAGGTGGAGGCGGCATAGTCGCCATAGCCGTGCAGCCCGAGGATGACGGCGCGCGGCGGCCCCTCCGCCGCCCAGTGCGACAGGGGCAGGCTGGCCCCCGCGGCCCAAAGCGCGTCGTCCGAGAGGCTCAGGGGGCCGATCGGGGCGGCACCCGGGGGCGCGGCACAACCCGCCAGCAGGGCGCAGGCCGCCACAAGGGCACAGGCGGAGCGCGGCGCACGGGCCACCGGCAGCGCGCAGGCGGCTGGCCGGGCACGGGCGGTTAGCCGGGCACAGGAGGAAAGCAAGGCGCAGGCGCATGGCCGAGCACAGGCGGAAATCCGGGCACCGGCGGATAGCCGGGCACCGGTGGAAGGTCGGGCGCGGGCGGAGAGCCGGGCACGGACGGCCCGCGCGGCGGCACGCCACCTCATGCCAGCAGCCGGGAAATCTCGCCACGCAGCCACGGAACCACCTCCTCCTCGAACCAGGGATTGCGCTTCAGCCACCCGGTGTTGCGCCACGACGGGTGCGGCAGCGGCAGCAGCCCGGGCAGACGGGCGCGCCAGTCCGCCACGGTTTCGGTGACCGGGCGGCGCCGGCCGAGATGCCAGCCCTGCGCGTGCCCGCCGATCAGCAGCGTGAGGCGCAGCTGCGGCATCGCCGCCAGCGCCCGGGCCCGCCAGGTGGCGGCGCAGACGGGCGGCGGCGGCAGGTCCGCGCCGCGCGCGTCATAGCCGGGGAAGCAGAAGCCCATCGGCAGGATGGCGAAGCGGTCCCGGTCATAGAAGGCCGCCCGGTCCACCCCCAGCCAGCCGCGCAGCCGGTCGCCGGAGGCATCGTCGAACGGCAGGCCGGAGGCATGGACCCGGGCGCCCGGCGCCTGCCCCGCGATCAGCACCGGCGCGGTGGCGGAGAGGCGGACGACCGGGCGCGGCGCATGGCGGGTGCGCGTGGCGGCGAAGCGCGCGGCGCAGATCCTGCATCCCGCGATCTCGCGCGCGAGGGGGTCCGGCGCCTCCGTCACGCCGACGCCCCGGCAAGGGCGCAGGCAGCGCGCAGCGTGACGCCCGGGGCCTCCGCCGCGGCGCAGACGGCGATGGTGCCGGAGGGGAAGCGGAAGGCGGCCAGCGTGCTGCCGGGGCCCGCGCCGCCATGCCCCTCCACCCGGCACGGGCCGGCGCCCGTGTCGAGCGTGCCGCTCATCAGCCCCAGCGCATAGCCCGGCGCCAGCCAGGGCGGCGGCGCGGCCTGCTCCAGGGGCCGCGCGCAGCGCAACGCGGCCAGCGCCTCCGGCCCCAGCAGGCGCCCGTCGAACAGGGCGCCCAGCGCCAGAGCCGCCTCCGCCACCGGGCCGATGAGCGTGCCGTGAAACACCCAGCCCGGGTGGCAGGCCCACCCGCCGGGAAAGGCCGTGGTCCGCATGTCCTGCGGTGTCTCCGCCAGCCGCGCGGTGAGCCCGAGCGGCCCCAGCAGACCGGCGAGCAGCGCGCCGAGCCCCTGCCCCTCGACAGTCTCGAGATGGCGGCGCAGCACCAGGAAGCCGATGTTGGAATAGGCGAAGGGCGCCGGGGCCGGCGCGGGCGGCGGCATGCGGGCCAGCAGCGCGGCATCGCTCCACGGCGGCGCACCGGAGGCCACGGCGGCGGCATACTCCGGCCAGCCGCCGTAGTCCGGAAGGCCGGCCCGGTGGCCGAGGAGCTGGCGCGGGGTCACCGCCCGCTCCGGCAGGGGCGTGTCGAGCCCGAGCCGCCCGGCCGCCGCCGCCCGCAGGGTGAGCACGGCGATGAAGGTCTTGGTGAGGCTCCACCAGGGCACCGGGGCGCCCGCCCCCTCCGGCCCGGGGGCGGGAGCGGCCCCCCCGTGGCTCAGCCGCCCGTCAGCCGTGAGCCGCGCGCGGAGCATCCCCGGCGGCAGCCCGGCGGGCGGGCTGCCGGAGCGTTCTGGGCGCGGGCCGTTCACCTCTCGACCTCGA